>CADDYV010000022.1 GCA_902810695.1 Actinomycetota bacterium
GGGTATCGTCGCCGTGAGCGAAGGCGTTGTACTCTCCGAGGACTACATCACCCAGAACGCCGAGCGTGACGAGTTCGGCCACGTGAGGCTCGGCGGCATCGGGGAGACGCTGGCCGGGGAGATCAAGGAGCGCACCGGCATAGACACCCGCCACGTCGTCCTGGGGCACCTCCAGCGCGGCGGCACGCCCACTGCCTTCGACCGCATTCTCTCCACCCGCTACGGCATCCGGGCCGCCGAGGCGGTCAAAAACGGCGAGTGGGGCCAGATGGTCGCCCTGCGCGGCAACGACATCGTAACCGTCTCGCTGGACGAGGCAACCGCCGAGACCAAAACCGTCCCCGACGACCTCTACCAGGTGCTCCAGACGTTCTTCGGTTAGAGAACCGAAGCAGCTCGTGAGGACTGCTGGCCTCATCGGGCGCAACCACGCTCACGAGCATGGCTCGCGAAAGAGAGTTCTGGGAGATGGTGGTGAGTGGTAACCGGCAGAGGGTTTCGTCGGGCTCTCCGTGGGAGCCCCGGCTGGGAAGCTCACGGGCGGTTCGGGCGGGCAATTTTATCTCGGTTGCGGGCACGGCGCCGCTGGGACCGGACGGGAAGACCGTCTCTCTGGGGGATGCTCCGGCTCAGGCGTGGCGGTGTCTGGAGATAATCCGCGAGGCGTTGGAAGCCCTGGGAGCCTCTCTCGGAGAGGTCGTACGAACTCGCATACTCCTGGTGCGCATAGAGGACTGGGAGAGCGTGGGCCGGGTGCACGGGGAGTTCTTCGGAGAGATACGGCCCGCGACCACGGTGGCGCAGGTCGTCCGGTTCGCGGACCCAGAGTGGCTGGTCGAGATCGAAGCCGACGCGGTTATCGGGGAGTAGGTTTCGTCAGGTTTTCGTTTTTCCGACCTCGGAGGCGTGGGAGCCGAGCTTCCGGTAGCGTTCGTATCGCGCGTCCACGAGCAGGTCGGGCTTCGCGTCTTTGAGGCCGGATATCACCCTCTCCAGGGTCTTGCCGACGGACTCGATGGCAGCTTCGGGATCGTTGTGCGCGCCGCCCAGAGGCTCGGGGATGACCTCGTCTATGACGGCGCGCTCTTTGAGGTCTCTCGCCGTCAGCTTCAGAGCCTCGGCAGCCTCGTCCGCGCGCGAGGGGTCGCGGAAGATGATCGAGGCGCACGACTCCGGGGCTATCACCGAGAGGTAGGAGTTCTCCAGCATCCCCACGTAGTCGGCGAGGCACATCGCCAGAGCGCCGCCGGAGCCTCCCTCTCCGATTATCACGGAGATCACCGGCACCGGCGAGCGGGCCAGCGCCAGAAGGTCTGAGGATATCGCCCACGCCTGCCCCCTCTCTTCCGCCTTGCGTCCGGCAAAGGCTCCTGGCGTATCCACTAGCGCGACTACCGGCAGCCCGAACTTGGCGGCGAGCCTGTAGAACCTCTCCACCTTGCGGTAGCCCTCCGGGTGGGCCATGCCGAAGTTCCCTCTGACGCGGCTTTTCACGTCCCGGCCCTTGTCGTGACCCACGAGCATGACGCTCTGGCCGCCTTTGAGCTTCGCAAAACCGCCCCGGATCGCCGGGTCGTCGCCGAAAGCCCGGTCTCCGGATAGCTCGTAGAAATCCTCGGTCAAGGCGTCGCGGTAGGCGCGGAAGTTGGGACGGTCGGAGTGGCGTGATATCTGGACCCGCTGGTAGGGAGTCAGGTTGGTGTAGATGCGTTTCTTGGCCGCTGCGAGCGCGTCTTCTAGCTGGGATATCTCCCCCTGCAGCCCCTCGCTGGAGCCCGCCAGCCGTTGCAGCTCGCGGATGCGGTCCTCAAGCTCCTTTATCGGGCGCTCGAAGTCCAGGATCACGAGAGCAACCCCAGAAGCCTCTCCAGATCCACCCGCAAAGCCAGCCGGTGGACGATCCTGTCAACCATCCCGTGCTCGCGCTGGAACTCCGCCGCCTGGAAGCCTTCGGGCAGCTTCTCCTTGGTCGCCCCTTCTATGACACGCGGTCCCGCAAACCCGATCCTCGCTCCCGGCTCGGCCAGGATCACATCCGCCGCCGTTGCGAAGGACGCGGTTACCCCGCCGAAGGTCGGGTCCGTGAGGATGGAGACGTACGGTTGCGACCCGTCGAGATAGCGCGAGAGGGCGACGCTGGTCTTCGCCATCTGCATCAGGGAGTAGATCCCCTCCTGCATCCGCGCGCCCCCCGAGGACGAGACGACTACGAGCGGCAGTTCCCCCGAGCGGGCCTCTTCTATGGTGCGCGCCACCCGCTCCCCGACCACGCCGCCCATCGAGCCCCCGATGAACCGGAAGTCCATGACGGCCAGGGCCACCCGGTGCCCCCCGATCTTGCCAACACCGCTCACGATGGCGTCCTCGAGCCCCGTCTTCTCGCGCGCCTTCTTCAGCCGCTTCTCATAACCCTCGAACGAGAGTACATCCGAAGCCGAAACATCCCGGTTCGACTCGACGAAGCTACCCGAGTCCACGAGGAGCCGGATGCGCTCCGGCGCGGAGAGCGGGAAGTGATGCTCGCAGTTGGGACAGACGTTGAAACGCGCCCGGAGATCCTTCTCGTAGACCGGCTCCTTGCAGCTCTCGCACTTGGTGAAGACGCCGTTGTTGATCTGTCCGAGGCCGCTCTCGGTCTCGGGTGTACTCCGGGAATACTCCCGCCGCTTGCTGAGCCAGTTCCTAATGACCCGCCCCCGCCTTCTCCGTGGAGATGGCGCGCTTCACCTCACGTAGCCACTCTCCCGCCCTTTCCGGCCCTTCCTCGGAGACGAGCCGCATGAGCTTGCTCCCGATAATGATCCCATCCGCCTCACCCGCCGCTTCCGCAGCGGCCTCCGGAGTCCCGATGCCGAACCCCAGCGCAACTGGCGCCGGGGTCTTCGCCCGCACCCGCCGCAGCAGCGACACCGCTCCCGGCGGAAGCTTCTCCCTAACCCCGGTAACCCCCGCCACCGAGACGCAGTAGACAAAGCCGGTCGCCGCCCGGCCTACGGCCTCCAGCCGCTCGTCCGTGGAAGTCGGAGCGGCGAGTGGACAAACCGCCACCCCTTTCTGCGCAGCCAGCTCGCAGAACGCGGCGGCCTCATCAACCGGGAGATCCGGGATCACAAACCCCGTAATGCCCGCGCCCGCCGACTCTTCGAGGAATTTTTCCACGCCGCGGGCATGAATGATGTTGTAGTAGACGAGGAACACGACGGGCGCGCGATCCGCGAACCCGGAAGCGAGCTGCAGGCAGTAGTCGAGATCAGCGCCGTTTTCGAGGGCTTTCGCGGTGGTGTCCTGGATGGTCGGCCCATCCGCCAGAGGATCGGAGAACGGGACGCCTATCTCGATGACATCCGCCCCGGCTTCCAGGTACGCCTCCCCAACTTTCCGGGCTCCGTCGAGCGTCGGAAAGCCTGCGGTGAGGTACGGGATCAGCGCGACCCGACCGCCCGAGAACGCCGCTCTCAGTCTCTCGCTACCGCTCAATGCCCAGAGCCCTCGCCGCTTCGTCCACGTCCTTGTCACCCCGTCCCGAGAGGTTGATGACGAGGTTTTTGCCGGGGCCGAGTTCTTTCGCCACCTTCTCCGCGTGGTAGATGGCGTGCGCCGTCTCCAGCGCCGGGATTATTCCTTCCAGGCGCGAGCACATCTGGAACGCCTCCAGTGCCTCCTCGTCGGTCGCGCTCGCGTACTCGGCGAGCCCGGAGTCCTTGAGGTAGGCGTGCTCCGGACCCGTCGCCGGATAGTCGAGCCCGGCAGAGACCGAGTGGGCCTCCCGGATCTGGCCTCCCTCGGTCTGCAACACGTAGCTGAGAGCCCCATGCAGGACACCGAGCTTTCCCTCTGCGAGTGAAGCCCCGTGCTCTCCGCTCGCGAGACCCCTGCCCGCCGCCTCGACCCCGATGAGTTTGACGTTCCCGCGCCCGATGAACGGGTAAAACGCTCCGATGGCGTTGGACCCAGCGCCGACACAGGCGACGATGGCATCCGGGTCGCCGCCGAAACGCTCGCGGGCCTGCAGCTCTATCTCGCGCCCGATCACCGCCTGAAAGTCGCGTACGATCCTGGGGTAAGGGCTCGGTCCCACGACGCTCCCGATGATGTAGTGCGTGTCCTCGACGTTCGCTACCCAGTCCCGGATCGCCTCGTTCACCGCGTCCTTCAGCGTCCGGGAACCGCTCTTTACCGGCACGACCTCGGCGCCGAGCAGCTGCATCCTGACCACGTTCAGGCGCTGGCGGCGGGTATCCTCCTCGCCCATGTACACCACGCACTTCTTGCCGTAGAGAGCCGCGACGGTGGCGGTCGCGACCCCGTGCTGGCCCGCGCCGGTCTCGGCGATGATGCGCTCCTTGCCCATCCGGTCGGCGAGCAGGATCTGGCCCAGAGTGTTGTTGATCTTGTGCGCCCCGGTGTGCGCCAGGTCCTCCCGCTTGAACCACACGTTCGCCCCGCCCCACTTTTTGGTGAGCCTGCCAGCGAACATCAGCGGCGTCGGACGCCCGACGAAGTCCCGCGCGAGGCCGTCCAACTCCTCGACGAACTCGGGGTCCGCTTTGTAGCGTTCGTAAGCCTCTTCGAGTTCTTCGAGCGCGTGGATCAGGGTCTCCGGCACGTACCGGCCCCCGTAGCGACCGAAGTATCCGGCCCTCCCCTCAGTAACCTTTTGCTGCACTTACGAACCTCCGGACCCGCTCGCCGTTCTTTTTTCCGGGCGCATCTTCCAGGGAGCTTGAGGCATCTACGCCGTAGGGACGCAGGAACTCGACCGCCTCCCGCACGTTCTCCGGCGTGAGCCCCCCCGAAACGAAAATGTTAACACAACCTTTCATCGCCTTCGCCAGAGCCCAGTCGAACCGCTCTCCGCTACCCCCCCGCACCCGCTCGCTGTAGGAGTCGAGCAGGAAGAAGTCCGCCCCGTACCCGTCCATCGCCGCCAGGGAATCCGCATCCCGCACCCGCAGCGCCTTTATGACCCCGAGCCCACAACTCTGCAGAGCTTCTACCACATCCGGCGCCTCATCGCCGTGAAGCTGGGCGTAGTCTAGCCCGACCGCCTCCGCGACCTCCAGGATCTCTTGAGGTTCCGAGTTCACGAATACCCCGACCTTCGAGAGGCCTTCCGGCAGCACATCGGCTATTCTTCGCGCCTGCTTTACCCCTATCCTGCGCGGGCTTTCGGCGAAGATTAGACCTATGGCGTCCGCGCCCGCGCTGGCTGCCAAGCGGGCATCTTCGGGGGTGGTTATGCCGCAGACCTTTACTCTGACCATCGTGGGCGAGATTGTACTCCCCACCGGGCGGTGAAGACACCCCACCTTCTCTCTAGACAAAGTATTGCTCCAGGAAGCGGAGCACTCTCGGCCACGAGTCCGCGTTTGCTGCGCGATCCGCCTTTCCGGTCCCGCCCGGATCGAGGAAAGGTGGAAGGCGGAGTCTGTCGTAGACGTAAGGAAAGATCATATGCCCCGCATCTTCGTAGCACAGGTGCTCGTAGTAGAAGGGATGCTCATGCCTTCCGAGGCGTTCGATCGCCATCTCCGAAAGACGCGCCGAGGGCCACATCCGGTCCTTTGCGCCGGAGATGAGCATAACCGGACCCCGTATCCTCTCCACCGGGATGGTAGCCGCGGAGACTGCAGCCCCATCCTCGCCGAGCGGGCGCTCGTAGGAGCGCACCAGGGAGAAGGGGTAGTTGGGCAGGGGCAGGAGACCAAAGAAAGGCCACACCGGAAGCGGGTAGGTTCTCCAATCCACCAGTTCAGAGGGGCGGAACCAGCCGTCCACGAACGGCAGCGGTTCTCCGCCGAGCGTCCACGAGGAGCGTGAGCCAGAGTACCAGGGCTCGAAAGATATCCCCTGGTAGACGATCGAACTTGGCACGTAGCCCACGACCGCGCCGACATCCTCCGGGTAGGTTGCGCCGAGAAGCAACGCCAGCTCTCCTCCCTTGGAACCACCGAGCACGGCGATACGCTCAGGGCTGACCTCGCGGCGAGATCTCAGCAACCTTATGGCCCCGGCAAAGTACTCCAAAGGTATCTCGACCAACTCGCGGGGCAGCAGGCCGTTGCCGAAATAAGCGAGCGCCAGCGCGACGAACCCCTGCTCCGCGAGTGCCGCGGCGCTTCCTTCCGGCAACCCTCCCTCCGACCCGCCCAGGACCAATACCCCTGGTCTCACTCCGGTCCCGGCCGGGCGAAATAAGACGCCCACCAGACCGTCCTCTCTGACCACCTCGCGTATCGCCAAGCTGCAACCAACCTTTCCAAAAGACATAGAGACATGGCGGGATCTTCCCGCGCAGTGTGCATCCTCCTTCGAGGCTATCGTGCCACGAGAAACGGTGCGCTCTTCAACCTACCAGGGCATCCTGGAGAGCCTGGCGACGAGCGAGGGATCGCGCATCGCCGCTTCGCCTACCAGTACCGCGTCGGCCCCGGCGTCACGCAGCCTCCGGGCGTCCGCCATAGATCCCACGCCGCTCTCGGCGATGAGCGTAACGCCGCCGAGACGGGGGGCGAGCTTCTCCGTGGTTGCGAGGTCCACGGAGAAGTCCTTGAGGTTGCGGTTGTTGACGCCGACTATCTTCGCGCCGGCTTCGAGCGCGGCATCCGTCTCTCTTTCGTCGTGGACCTCCACGAGCGGGGCCAGCCCGATCTCTTCCGCAAGGGAGATGTAGCGGGCCAGCTCTCCTGGCTCGAAGAGCGCCACTATGAGCAGGACCGCATCGGCCCGCGTCCCGGCTTCGAGAACCTGCGCCTCATCCACGGTGAAGTCCTTCCTCAAGACCGGAAGGCCAACCTTCTCCCTCGCAGCGTCGAGGTCCAAGAGAGACCCCCTGAAGCGCGAAGGTTCGGTAAGGACCGAGAGGCAACGGGCGCCCTCCTGCTCGTAGCGGTCGGCCCACTGTGCCGGGTCTATCTCCCGGATGTCTCCCGCCGACGGCGAGGCGCGCTTTATCTCGGCGATCACCGAGAGGCCCGGTGTTCTCAGCGCCTCGGCGAAGGGGCGCTTCTCGAACGATATCGCCTGCCTGTAGAGGATATCAAGTGAGGCGCTCCTCCGCAGTTGCTCCGCTCTCGTCTTCGCGGCCGCGGCAAGCTCGTCCAGCACTGTCGCGCTCTTCTTCACGTCGTACTCCCGATTCCGGCCAGATGCCGGGTCGTCCTGACGAAGTTCTCCAAAGCCTCCCGCGCAGCGCCGGAGTCAACAGACTCCCTGGCGAGCCCTACGCCCTCTTTCACGCTCTCCGCCAGAGACGCCACGTAGATGGCGGCCCCGGCGTTAAGCAGGATTATGTCCCTCGCGGCTCCTCTCTCCTTACCGGAGAGGACGTCTTTGAGTACGCGGGCGTTCAGGTGGGCGTCGCCGCCGAGCAGGCCGTCCGGAGAGTGGCGGGCGAGACCGAGGTTTTCGGGTGTGATCTCGTAGTCCTCGATCTCGCCATCCTTTACCTCGGCAACGAAGGTGGGGCCGGTAACCGTGATCTCATCCATCCCGTCCGTTCCGTGTACCACCAGCGCGCGCTCCGCTCCCAGCTCTGCCAGGGCGTCCGCCACGGGCCGCACGTAGGCCCCGTCGAAGACCCCGACGAGCTGCCGCTTCGCCCCGGCGGGGTTGGTCAGAGGACCGAGCAGATTGAAGATGGTGCGGAACGGCAGCTCCGCCCGCACGGGAGCGACGTACCTCATCGCCGGATGGTGTGTACGGGCGAACATGAAGCCCACCCCGGTCTGCGCGATGCACCTGCCGACCTGCTCAGGGCTCAGATCTATCTCGGCGCCCAGGGCTTCGAGCACGTCGGCGGAGCCCGAGCGGCTGGTGGCGGCACGGTTGCCGTGCTTGGCGATCCTGGCCCCCGCCCCCCGCGCCACGAAAGCCGCGGCGGTGGAGACGTTGATCGTACCCTTCGCGTCCCCGCCGGTGCCGCAAGTGTCCACCACGTCGGGGGGAGCCTTCACGCTCTGCGCGAAGCGGCGCATCGCCCGCGCGAAGCCCACGATCTCCGGCACCGTCTCACCCCTCACCCGCAGGGCCGTCAGGAGAGCAGCCGTTGCCGCAGCGGGCGCGGTCCCTTCCATGACGATCTCCAGCGCGCGCTCGGCCTCCCCCTCGGAGAGGATCTCCCCAATGGCGACCTTGCGTAGCGTCTCGCGCAGCATCAAATACCCAGGAAATTTCGAAGAAGGGCCTTGCCGCTTCCGGTCAGCACGCTCTCGGGGTGGAACTGGACGCCCTCGACAGGGTACTCCCTGTGCCTGACGCCCATGATCACACCGTCCTCGGTGCGCGAGGTTACGGCCAGGCATCCGGGCACGCTCCCCGGCTCTATGACGAGCGAGTGGTAGCGGGTGGCGACGAACCCCTGCTCCAGCCCGGCGTAGACGCCGGTGCCATCGTGGTGTATCCGCGCGGTCTTTCCGTGAACCGGCTCGCCGCGCACCACCTTCGCTCCGAAAGCCTGGCCTATCGCCTGGTGTCCCAGGCACACGCCGAGGATCGGGATCTCTTCGGAGACCTCTTCGATCAGTTTCAGGGAGACCCCCGCCTCGTTCGGCGTGCACGGCCCCGGCGAGACGACTATCCTATCCGGGCGGAGCTTTAGAGCCTCCTGGGGTGTAACCTCGTCGTTGCGCCGCACGAGGACCTCGGCCCCGAGCTCACCGAGATACTGGACCAGGTTGAAGGTAAAGGAGTCGTAATTGTCTATAACCAGAACCCGCACAACTCCGGGAATTTTAGCAGGCGGGCCGATATACCACAGAAAGGAGAGGCTATGCCCTTGCTGCTGACCGAAGCCGAAGTCGAGAGCCTTCTGGACATGCCCGCCACCCTGGATGCTGTGGAGGAGGTCCTGCGCGCCCAGGCCGAAGGAAGGGCCACCAACCACGCCCGAAGGCGGGTCATGCTCCCCACCGGGGGGCTAAACGTCATGTTCGCCGGGGCGCCGGATATCGGGGCCACTGGCCTCAAGGCGTACTCTATCTCGCGCTCCGGCGCCCGCTTCTACACCATGCTCTTCGACTCCGAGACGGGCGAGCTACTCTCCATCATGCAATCGGACAGACTCGGCCAGATGCGCACCGGCGCGGCGAGCGGCATCGCGACGAAATATCTCGCCCGCGAGGACGCGACCACTCTGGGACTCTACGGAGCTGGGTGGCAGGCCGAGAGCCAACTCGAGGCTATAGCCTATGTCCGGAAGCTGGAGCGCGTGATCGTCTACAGCCGCACCGAGGAGTCGCGCAAGCTGTTCGCGGACAAGATGGGAGAGCTGCTGGGTATGGAGATAGAGACCACCCACTCCCCAGAAGAGCCCGCCGCCCAGGATATCGTCGTCACGATAACCTCCTCGCCGGAGCCCGTGCTGATGGGCGAGTGGCTCAGTCCCGGCGCCCACGTGAACGCCGCCGGGTCCAACTTCCTGTTCAAGAGCGAGATAGACCGCGAGGTCGTAAGGCGCGCGAGCTTCGTGTGCGTGGACTCGCGCGAGGAGTTGGGGCTCGAAGCCGGAAGCCTCATGCGCCCGCTGGAGACGGGTGTGATCCTGCCCGAAGCCGTCTACGAGCTCGGCCAGGTCGTCGCCGGACAGGTGCAGGGTCGCCGGGGACCGGAGGACATAACGCTCTTTGCCAGTCAGGGCATCGCCCTCGAAGACATCGCCGCCGCCCGTCTCGTCTACGACCGGGCCATCGAGCAAGACATAGGGAGAGATGTAGAGTTCTAGGCTGTCTTCTGTCGAGAAGGAGAAGTTGCTTATCGCATAGATTCGCGGCTTCCTCCCGGGCGCAGTCAAAAATCGGATAAGAAGGAGGATCTTTGACCGAAGCATTCGAGATGCCGCCGGAGACGGGCGAGGGTTACGAACCGCTCGGCGCGGCGAAGCCGGTGGAGCGCAGCGACCGGAGCGTGCGTTTGAAGTCGGGGACGGCGACCGTGGAAGTCACCGCTCTCGCTCCGGATCTCTTCCGGGTCGGGATGTTCCCGGAGGGCCACCCGCCAGAGTACGGCTCGTACGCCGTCGAGAAAAACGATTGGGAGCCCGTCAAGGCCGGGATCGAGGAGACAGAAGGTAGCATCACGCTCTCGACAGAGGCAGGCGCGGCCCGCCTCTCGCTCGACCCGCTGAGGATAGGCTTCGCCGATGCTTCGGGCAACATCTTCGCCGCGGATAACGAGAAGCTAGGGATGGGCGTTGGCAAGAGATCCGAGAGCCTCCTTGGACCGCCGGTCAGGATGTACAAGCGGCGCGAGGCGGGCGAGCGGTTCTTCGGCTGCGGGGAGCGCACCAGCGGGCTGGAGAAGACGGGCTCGCACCAGATCTTCTGGAACGTGGACCCGCCGCTGGGACACACCGCCTCCCTCAACAACCTCTACTCCTCCATCCCGTTCGTCCTCTCGCTCAAGGATGGCCGGGCCTACGGCCTCCTCTTCGATAACACCCACCGCTCGGAGTTCGATCTGGCCAAAGAGAGGCCGGATGTCGCCTACTACGGGGCCGAGGGTGGAAACCTCGTCTACTACGTCTTCTGCGGCCCCACGCCGCGCGAGGTCCTCGCCCGCTACACCGAGCTTACGGGACATACGCCGATGCCGCCGCTGTGGGCTTTGGGCTACCAGCAGAGTCGCTGGAGCTACGGCAGCGAGAAGAGGCTCAAGGACGTGGCCTGCGAGTTCCGGGAGCGCGACATCCCCTGCGACGTGCTCTACCTGGACATAGACTACATGGACGGTTTTAGGGTCTTCACCTGGAACAGGGAGAGCTTCACCCAACCTGGCAAGACCGTCTCCGAACTGAGAGAGCAGGGCTTTCGGGTCGTTACCATCGTGGACCCTGGCGTGAAGGTGGACGAGAACTACCCAATCTACACCGAGGGACGCGACCGCGGATTCTTCTGCCAGACGCGCGAGGGCACAGAGTACCGCAACGCGGTGTGGCCGGGGATATGTGCCTTCCCGGACTTCATGGACCCGAAGGTAAGGGAGTGGTGGGGAGAGAACCACCGGGTGCTCCTGGATGAGGGTGTGGCCGGGATCTGGTGCGACATGAACGAGCCTTCGCTGAACATACCCAAGCAGTCCACGATGCCGCCTGACGTGGTGCACCCTGGTGGTGGCGACCCCGTATATCACGGTGAGATCCACAACGTCTACGGCACGCTCATGGCCCGCGCCGCGCGTGAAGGTCTCCTGAAGCACAGGCCGGATGAGCGTCCGTTCGTCATAACGCGTTCCGGGTACGCCGGGGTACAGCGCCACGCGATGCAGTGGACCGGGGATAACTCCTCGTGGTGGGAGCACCTGTGGATGAGCATGCCCCAATTGCAGAACATGGGACTTTCGGGAGTTGCCTGGGCCGGGGTCGACATTGGGGGCTTCGGCGGCGACTGCGACGGTGAGCTTCTCGCCCGCTTCACCGAGTTCGGCGTCTTCCAGCCCTTCTGCCGTAACCATTCGGCGAAGGACACCCGCCACCAGGAGCCCTGGGCTTTCGGCGAGCCCTACGAGTCGGTGTGCCGCGAGATGATAAAGCTGCGCTACCGGCTTTTGCCCTACCTCTACACGCTCTTCGAGGAGTGCCACCGCACCGGAGCCCCGATCCTGCGCCCCCTGCTCTTCGAGTATCCCGCAGACGAAGCGACCTACGCGACGGACGACGAGTTTTTGCTCGGCAACTCCCTGCTCATCGCCCCGATCACACGCCCCGGTATCGAGCACCGGCACGTCTACCTGCCGGAAGGGACCTGGTTACACTACTGGAGCGGCGAGAGGTTCGAGGGACCGGCCCACATCCTGGCCCACGCGCCACTGGGCGAGCCCGCCATCTACGTCAGATCCAACCACGCCATACCGCTGGGACCGGAGGTAAACCACACCGGCGAGCGCCCGGCGGACCCGATAACCTTCCTGCTCTACCCCTCGGAAGGTGCAGGCGAGTCGGAGTTGTATGAGGATGCGGGCGAGGGCTTCGGCTACGAGGAAGGGGAGTACGCGCGGCGCAACATCTCCTGCGAGCGTTCCGGCGACGGAGTTACGGTAGGTATCGGGGCGCGCGAGGGGGACTTCGTCCCGGACCGGCGCAGCGTCCTGGTAGAGCTTCGGGGACTGGACTTCCAACCGCAGGGCGTCTCGGTAAACGGCGCGGATGCGGACCGGCGCACGGAGAACGGGGACCTCGTGATCCCTCTCGAAGAAACCCCGGCGGCACTGATGGTAGAGGTGCGCCCCTAGCGGTCCAGGAGATCGTAGAGCGCCGGGTCCGTAAAGTCCCGCACGGTCAGGAAGGCTCCGCTCTCCCTCAGCCTCTCGGGGTTGCCGGCAGAGGCTACCCCGACAGTCGGTATACCTGCGGTGGTTGCCGAGGATATCCCGGTCGGCGAGTCCTCGAAAGCGAGAGCCTCTTCCGGCTCGACCCCCAGAGACTTTATTGCCTTCCGGTAGGGCGTCGGGTCGGGTTTGCCCACGCCCACGTCGCTCGCGAGCACCGCGAGATCGAAGGTTTTCTCAAGAAGTAGAGCTTGCAGCACGCTCTGAACATTCTCTTCCGGAGCGTTGGTGACCAGCCCGAGGCTCAGGTCGCGTCTGCGGGTCTCTCTGAGGAACCCCGTAAGACCCGGCAGTGGTTCGAGCTTCGGCGTGAGCTCCCGGAAGCTGCGCTCTTTCGCATCGCCGATCGCCTCGCTTTCCTGCGGAGAGATGTCTGGCAGGAAGGTGCGGACGATCTCCGCCGTGGTACGCCCGACTATGCGTTGCTGGTAGAGTTTTTCGTCCACCTCGACGCCGTGAGGTTTGAAAACCTCGTTCCACGCCAGCAGGTGCAGCGGGTCGGTCTCGGCGAGCGTGCCATCGAGGTCGAAGAGCAGGGCCCGGACCAAACCAGTCAACCGTGGAAGAGGACCATGTTCAACATACGGGTGACGATGAGCAGCGCGCCCAGGTAGAGCAGGATAACAAGGTGTCCGGGTTCGCGGTTTTTCCTCAGCGGACTCGTCCTGTACTCGGCCATCCCGAAAATCAGACCGATGGCGCACAGGCCCCAGATCCAGTTGAAGACGATGTAGCGGGCGAAGTCTCCCGGAGCCGGGTGGGTGACGGCCCACACGTAGGAGCCGGTTACGATTGCCGCGAGCGCGACCGAGAGCATGAAGCATACCTTGTTCGCCCGATTGCGCCGCTTCCAGGCCAGCCACCCGGTAAGGACGCCGCCGATCCCGTGAAAGCTCATCTTCATGGCGTCTATATTAGCATTCCACTCCCTCGCTCCGGCGGGTTAGAATAGCGCCCGTGCGCCGTCTGCTGCTCCTCACCTGCGCGATAGTTCTGGTAGACACGGTCTTCTACGCCGCGCTGGTCCCGCTCATCCCCTACTACAGCGAAGAGTTCGGCCTCTCCAAGTCTGCCGTGGGGTTCTTGAGCGGAGCTTTCGGGGCCGGGGTGCTCGCCGGTTCCGTTCCCGGCGGATACCTGGCTTTCCGGGCCGGGGTAAAGCCGACGGCGCTCGGGGGGCTTGCGATCTTCTCGGCCACCAGCCTGGCGTTCGGGTTCGCGGGCGGGCCGTACGCGCTCATCCTGGCGCGCTTCGGAGAGGGATTCGGGAGCGCGCTCTCTTGGGTTGCGGCGTTTACCTGGCTCGCCTACCGCGCGCCGGAGGAGCGGCGGGGAGAATTCGTAGGGACGATGCTCAGCGCGGCGGTCGTCGGCGCCCTGCTCGGTCCGGCTCTCGGAAGTGCCGCCGTCGCCGCCGGGGTCCCGCTCGCCTTCACCGCGATGGCCGCCGCGGGAGCCGGAATCCTGGTCTGGGCCGCCCTGGAACCCGCGCCGCAACCCGAAACCGGCCATACGTTTTCGGAGATGTTCCGGGGGCTTTTCAGAATACGGTTCGCGGGCAGCCTCTGGCTCATAACGATATCACCTCTGATCTTCAGCTCTCTGACCGTGCTGATCCCGCTCGACCTCAGCGGGTTCGGGTGGAGCGCGGCAGCGGTAGGCGCCGTTTTCCTGATCGCCTCCGCCGCCGAGGCCGCCGCCCATCCACTGCTGGGACGGTGGTCCGACCGCAGCGGGTATCGTGGTCCCGTCTACACGGGTCTGCTCGGCTCTATTCTTATCCTGCTCGCGTTGCCCTGGGCAGGAAGCCCGTGGCTGATATCACCGCTCGTCGTGCTCGCCGCTGCAGCCTTCAACGCTTCCCTGACACCTGGCACGGCTCTGTTCTCCAAAGACGCCGCGAAAGTTGGTGTGGATCAGGCGCTCGTCTTCGGCGCCGTGAACTTCACCTGGGCCCTGGGTTCTGCCGCCGGATCCCCGCTCGCAGGTTTTCTCGCGGATCTGCAGAGCGACGCGCTCACCTACCTGTTCCTCGCCCTGGTTTGTCTTGCTACGCTGGCTCTCCTGCTCCGGTTCAAGATTCTCTAGCTGGCTCTCCGAAAAATGCGAAGCACGACGCAAAAGTAATAAATAATGCTAACATTTACTTGTAAACGAGTCTTTCGAGCACCTGTTCGGCTACAGGAAGGATCCTGGCAGATGAGATTAATGGGGTTGCCGAATGTCGCCCGCTACCCCGAGGCAACCGTAGCGCGCGGTGACGAAGCGATAGAGATCCACTTCAGCGGCAACGATGGTGAGCAAACCATGAGCGTCCCCTTGAAGTACGTTGGCGAAGACGCTGAGCTGGCGGAGCTACGGTTGCTCGCGCAGCTCCAGGACATCGGTTATAGCGTCCAGCGAAGCACCTAGCCAAGTCCGCCACGCTCACTCGCGTACCTTTTTTCGCGAGTAAAGACCATATACCCCGAAGCGGTAGAGAAAACCGCTGGTACAAGAGGGGCCGGGATGGGCCCCGACCCCTTGCCCCTTGAATTCCCCGGACCTTCCGGGGCCTGCGCGGTTGTCTCTCCTAGGCGTTGGGGATCATGCCGTGCGGGTTGAGCACGAACTTCTTGGCCGCTCCCTTGTCGAAGTCCTTGTAGCCCTGCGGGGCGTCGTCCAGAGAGATGACGGTGGCATTGACAGCATCCGCGATGTGCGCCTTGTCGTGCAGGATGCTCATCATCAGGCCGCGGTTGTACCTCTTGACCGGGCACTGTCCGGTGAAGAAGACGTGGCTCTTGGCCCAGCCGAGGCCGAAGCGGATCTTCAGCGTCCCCTCCTGGGCATCCGGATCCGACGCGCCGGGGTCGCCGGTTACGTAGAGGCCCGGAATGCCGAGCCGGCCACCCGCGCGGGTTACCGTCTGGATGGCGTTCAGTACCGTCGCGGGAGCTTCCTGCGCACCCCGCCCATGTCCGCTTGCCTCGAAACCGACTGCATCAACCGCGCAGTCTACTTCCGGCTCACCGACGATGTCGGCGATCTGTTCTTCGAGCGGAGTATCCTCGCCCACGTTTACGGTCTCGCAACCGAAGGATCTCGCCTGCGCCAGACGCTCTTCGTTAAGGTCGCCCACGATGACGACCGCCGCTCCGAGCAAATGAGCCGAATAGGCCGCGGCGAGCCCGACCGGCCCCGCGCCAGCCACGTAGACCGTCGAGCCCGTGGTTACGCCCGCGCTATACGCGCCGTGGTATCCGGTGGGGAAGATGTCCGAGAGCATCGTGAGGTCCAGGATCTTCTCCAGCGCCTGATCCCTGTCGGGGAATTTCAGGAGGTTGAAGTCCGCGAAGGGAACCATCACGTACTCGGCCTGGCCGCCGATCCAACCACCCATGTCCACGTAGCCGTACGCCGAGCCTGCCCGCGCCGGGTTGACGTTCAGGCATATGCCCGTCTTTCCCTCGTTGCAGTTACGGCAGCGCCCGCAGGCGATATTGAACGGTACCGAGCAGATGTCGCCGATGTCCACGAACTGTACGTCGTTGCCCTTCTCGACGACTTCGCCCGTGATCTCATGCCCCAGCGTCTGCCCTACAGGCGCGGTCGTCCTGCCGCGTACCATGTGCTGGTCCGAGCCGCAGATGTTCGTCGAGACGATCTTGAGGATAACGGCGTGGGGAGCTTCCTTGCTCATCCCCATCGCCCTAGCAACGTCTTCAGGAACCTCTAGCTTCGGGTAATCAATGGGCTCTACCGCTACCTCGCCGGGCCCCTTGTACACAACTACCCTGTTGTCGGCCATAAAGGTTATCCTCCTTTAGTTGGTTTCCGGGAACATCCCGTCTGCCTGCATTCCCACCCTGCTAGAAACCCTGATCGCACTTCAGGGGCACCACCTCCGATCCCGTGAACTCTGTGACCAAACATCGGTGATTTTAGAAAGCTGCGGCGCCTGCCTCGGCGACCTCCTGATCCTGCTCGACCGTGCCGGTGCTGACGCCGATCGCCCCTACGACCGCTCCATCACGTTCGAGCGGGATGCCTCCTGCGAAGATCACAACCCGACCGCTATTTGTCGTGTTGATGCCGAAGAGCGGTTCTCCAGCCTGCGCCTGCTCGCCGAGATCTTTCGTTTGCGTTTCAAAGGCGATAGCGGTGAAGGCTTTGTTGATCGAGATGTCTATGCTCCCGATGAATCCTCCGTCCATCCGCGCGAACGCCTTCAGGTTGCCGCCCGCGTCTACCACGGCGATGTCCATGGGCTGCCCGATCTCACGCGCCTTCTGCTGGGCGGCAGAGATGACCCTCTGCGCCTCTTCGAGCGTTATCACACCTAATTCTCCTCCTTTCTCTAATCACCCGTTGCGCCGCGACCAGTGCCCCTCATCCACCTCGGTCTCGGCAAGCTCCAGCGTGGTGGCGTAGCCATTGAACTTGACGTGGTTGTTCACGGCGTAGAGCGCCTGCGGGCAGCACAGGAAGACGCTCAGTGCCTCATCGTAGACGAGCCGGTCTATCTGCTTCCCCAACTCGCCCAGTTTGTTCGCGTCGGTCTCCACCAAAGACCTGGCGAGTAGATCCTCGAACTCCGGGATGGTCGGGCCGGCACGAAACGCTCCGCCGGAGTGGAAGTACTCGCGGTGTATTACCCCCGGTGGGTAGCCAGCGGCGAGGTCGAACCAGGCGTGCGCCAGAACGTCGAACGGCAGCGGCAGGTTCTTCTCCACCAGCGCGTGCTGCGCGGCGAGAAGCTCCTCGTCGGGGATCTCAATCAGCTCCACCGCGATGCCCAACGAGTCGCGGAAGTCCTCGGCCATCCGCCTCCCTACCGCGTCCACGTCGCTCGTGATCGCCAGCCGGAGCGCGCGGTCCTCGGGCCATCCAGCCTCGGTGAGCAGCCGCCGCGCCTGTTCGGGATCGTGCGGGTAGGGCTCTCTATCATCCGTCATGCCGCCGGAGTACGGCGGGGCCAGCGCGGCGACGGGGTGGGCGTATCCGGCGAACACCTCGTTTATGAGGCGGTCGCGGTCCACGGCGAGGTTGAGCGCCCGACGCACGCGCACCTCGCCCATGAAGCTGACGTTGCGGTTGATGAGCCCAGAGACGACGCGCAGAGCATCCACTGCGACCAGGTGCGCATATTCGGAGCTCTCCACCCGCTCTGCGGAGGCGGGCGGGACCTCGGAGACGATATCCACCTCTCCCTCGGTGTCACAGACTTTATCCAGCGCCTCGGCGGGGCTTATGTCGTTGACGTAGATAACCCTCTCCAGCCTGGGTCCCCGCTCTTTGTTCCAGTAGTCGGTGTTCGCTTCGAGGATCAGGCGGTCGCTGCGCGGCTGGTCTCTGTTCAGCCACGTACAGGTGAACGGCTCTGCCTCGACGAGTGCGATCTCGTTATCCAGCGTGGAGTAGCCCTCGGCGAGGATGAATGGTCCCGAGCCCCACGGGCCCGGAGCGTCTATCACTCACCAGTGCCCCTCGCCGCTGCCGAGCTTGCGGTAACCGAACCCTTCCTCCTCCCAGAAGCGCGTCGAGGGGACGTGGAAGCCGCGGAACTTCGCCAGGGCGAGGCCGTCCGGTTCTGGAAAGTTGAACCTGATGGTGTAGTCGTCGGGCACCTCCACGGTGGTGTCGGGATGGAAGTTGAGGTACGTTCCCGGCGGATGCGGAGCCTTCCATTTCTGGACCTCATCAAAAGCGCGCCTGAGGCTGTGGGCATCCAGCGTCTCGCTGTCCTGGAAGCGAATGCCCTCGCGCACCTTCACGACGAGGGTACTCCCCTCCCAGTGGGAATCCTCCATGCACGCACCCACGATCCGGCCCCGTTCGTCGGTGCGCACCGGCTCCTCCATGGTGTTCCATGTAACAAAAAGCCAGTTCAGCGGGTTTGGATCGAAGACATGAACCGTACCTACGGGCGTACGATCTTCCCTTCCAACAGCAGACTCCCCTGTAGGCTGGACCATGCAGCCTCTCCTTTCCATTACCTTTCCCTACGAAAAGATAGTACCAGAGCCCGGGCCCCGCGCAAGGGCTCCCGGCGACCGGCCCGGAAAACCCGTCTTTCCTAGCTCACCTCGCACATAAACAGCGGTGGGATGTGCATGTAGGTTACGCTCGGGTTCGGGCCCACGACGTCTTTCGCCCTCTCCAGGGCGTCGGCCACGGTGTCCGCCCGCTCGTAGCCCATGCGAGAAGTCGTCTCGGGGTCCCCGCCGACGAAGATGGTTTTGCCAACGTAGTCCAGGGCGTGTGCGACCCAGTAGAGGACGGTGAACGGGTGCGCGCCGTGGTAGGCATAGGAGTGGCGGTAGAGCGTGCGGTACCAGGGATCGTAGGCATACTTCTCTTCGTAGCGGGCTGCGATCTCGTGCAGATCCGTGGTTTCGGGCAGAACCTCGTTGTAGAGGTCTATATAGGAAGGGTGGTGCACCTTGTGAAACTCGTTGGATACCGGGTGGGTCCCGATGACCACCCCGCCCTCCCGGACGAGCGGCTTGCCCCTGTAGAGGTTGAACATATAGCCGAGGAGCATGTTCTGGACGAGGAGAGGGTTCATGATCGAACCCACGTTATACGGCCCGAGGTAGGGTACACCCATAATCAACACGTCCGACTGCCCCTCGACCGGGACGAGTTGCTGCCTGTAGCAGTTCTTCAAGGTCTCCTCGTGCACCGGGTCGGTCGCCCCAGCCTGGACGCTCGTCATCCCGTGCGGCGCCCGGATGGAGTGGAAGATGCGCCGCGCCACCTTCCGGGGCATCGCGGAGGTGGCCTTGTGATTGGCGAGGAAGTTGGCCTTCGTTACGACACTCCATTCGTGCTCGGGCTTCGCCATGAAGTCGAAGACGGGTGGGAAGGCCGCGTTGTTCAGGGTGCTCTCGATGTGGAAGACCTTAACGTTCTCGTCGAAGATCTTGCCCATGCGGTTCAACGAGCCGTGCATCGCGGAGTTGGGCGGGTCCATCAGGGAGCGGGTGTTCTCCAGTGTCCTGGGGTTGTGGTGATGCCGGATGGAGGAGTAGGGCGAGAGTCCGGTGTGGACCGACTTGTGGCCGCCGTCCATCGAGATGAAGTTTATATTGACGTAGACGAGCAGATCGCTCTCGGCGACCCGGCGGCTGACGCTCACCTCCTCCCCATGCTCTGTCTTCCCGATAACGACGTTGTTCTCCTCGTCCTCGGCGTCGTAGTTGTAGAGCCGGTTGGGGTAGAAGCGGTCCACGATCTTCTTGCCCAGGCAGTGCGCAAGCTCCGCCCGGGTCATCCGGCGGTGGAGGCCCAGGGCAGCTATGAGGTGGATGTCCTCGACCCCCTTCGCGTAAGCCTTCTCCAGCACCTTCTCGATCACGAGCTGGCGGATGTCCGGCTTCTGCATCGGCGGCAGCGGAATCGAGATGTCGTCGAAGGCGATGGTGAGCTTCATGCCGGGGTGCAAAAGCTCGTGCAGCGGCTCCATCCCCATCGGCTCCAGAAGCGCCCGCTCGATGGCGACGTTGGGATCAGCAAGAGGGTTGAGCGGTCCGGGAGGGTAGATCACGCGCGTCCCCTCCGGCAGCTTCTCGTAGTGGAACCCGTCGCCTGCGTTGAACATCATCGGGGGGCTATTTTTCTCCAGCGTAATCGTAAAGCCCGGACGACTCATATGACTCTCTCCCTTCGTTAGCTAAAAGGTCTCGAATTTCATCTCAGATCGAAGGCGATCTTCACGCTTCCGGCTCTACCCGCGCCTTCTGCGGCGGCGATACCCTCGCGGTACTCTTCGAGGCGAAAGAGCGGGCCGATAAGCGTGTGGAGCTTGAGGGCGGGGGCTATCCTGAGCGCCAGCTCGAAGCTCTTTACGCGCTCTCCCCGGTACTCCTCGACGCCGTAGGCGTAGGTCCCCGCGAGCGAGACTTCCTTGTGCCAGAGCGGCGTAAGGTCCAGGCAACTCCTCACGCCGGGCATCCCGACCAGCGCCACCTCGCCGCCCGGACGGGTCAGCCGGATCGCATCCTCGATGGTGCCCGGTGCGCCGACGCACTCGAAGGTCTTATCCGCCCCGCCGGGCACCACGGGACGCCCGATATCGGTCGCAAGGCTCTCCGTGCCGAGCATCCGCGGAAGCTCTCCATAGGTCTCTTTTGGATGAACTACCTCGTCCGCCCCGAGCCGTCTCGCCTCTTTTTTCTGCCTTTCGTGCTTGGCGACGCACACGATGCGCCCCGCGCCAGTAAGCTCCCTCAAGGCCCCGACCACCAGCAGTCCGATGCTCCCGGCTCCCAGAACCAGTGTGGTCTCGTCCGGCTGCGGGTCCAGTTTTAGTGCGGCGTGGATGGCGCAGGCCAGGGGCTCTATCGCGACTGCCGCCTCGTCGGGGAGCGCCTCGGGAACGCGGTGGAGCTGGGAGCGGTGGGCAACCAGGGTCCCCTTTGACCAGCCGCCCCCTGTGTCGCGGCAGAACCCGGTCTGGACGCCGGGGGAGATCGAACCTCGCATAACGTTCAAGCACAGGGCATAATGACCCGTCGCACAGTAGCGGCACGGCGGATCTATCCCGCGCACCTCGCAGCCCAGGGCCGGTTCCACCACGACCCTCTGGCCTGCGGCGAAACCCTCAGCACCCTCTGCCAGCGTGCCGACGATCTCGTGTCCCATGACGAATGGCGGGGAGGTGATCGGGGAGAAATAAGGCGAGCTTTCGGCGTGCAGCGTGGCGAGATCCGAGCCGCAGATGCCCGCGAGCAAGGGTTTGACCCGCACCCACCCTGGAGCGGGGATATACGGCTCGGGTACCTCTTCGAGTTGCAGCGGGGCGAGGTGGCTCGTGCTCAGACCTTTCACCCGCTTCGCGGCGGCGCGCATCAAGAGATAGCGCGGCACGGACCTTCTGTATCGCAAAGCGAGCATAGCCTAGGAAGCGGGGCCGTTTTTGCGCCAGCGCTGGATCCGCCACCCGCGCTTCTCCGCCGCAGCTTCAAGCCTGCGGTCGGGGTTCACGGCCACCGGATTGCCGACGGCTTCGAGCATCGGCAGGTCGGAGATGGAGTCGGCGTAGGCGTAGGAGCGCGAGAGGTCCACGTTGCGCTTGCGGGCGAAGGAGGCGAGCATACGGGCGCGCGCCTCTCCCGCCACGGGAGCGCCGGAGAGCTCGCCGGTATAGGTCCCGTCCTCCTCGGCGAGCCGTGCGCATAGCACGTCGTCGGCGACATCCTCGAACGGCTCCAGAAGGAAATCCAGCGCTCCGGAGAGAAGCACGATGCGGTGGCCTTTCTCCTTGTGCTCGCGCAGCCTGGCGAGGGCATCCGGGTAGATGCGCTCCAGGGTGAAGCCGGGAAAGCTCTCCAGTCCAAGCCGCCGGGCGCGGGCGGGCTTCCAGCCCCGGTAGTTCTTGTAGAAGGCCCGGTTGAAGTGCGCCCGGCTGAGCTTGTCCAGCGCCCAGTAGTAAGGAATCTTCGGCAAGAATGCGGCGATCCAGAGCGGACGCGCCGCAGCCGGCATCTCGTGCATCCTGAGCCAAGCGTAGTAGGAGACGACGTTCGAGCCGACGAGCGTGCCGTCCACGTCGAAGATCGCAGCCACCTCTCCCGGCTTCTCCTCAGAAACCCGCCTACGCGCCCTGCGGCCCGGCTTGGTCGTTATGGAGGGCAGATGGGCGCCCTGCAGCCACCCTCTCCAGTCTACCGCCGCGATGTCGAACGGAAATTCTTGCTTATCTTCCGGAGCCAGGGTCTCGTAGAGTTCCTGCGTGCGGGCGGTGGAGAACGTCGAGGATATGGTGGCGTATCCGCCGTAGATGCGGCTGTAGTAGAGGCTCATCCGGGCGCGCTTCTCGGCCCGGACGATCCTGCCGCGCGCATCGGTGACCATGTGCCCCTCCGGGAGGCGGGAGAGCACTTCGGATGCGACCTTCAAGCCGACCAGCTCCGCCCTCAACCGCATCTCGACGCTCCGGCGGCCAGGGAAGTCCCACTCGGGGGGTACGATCGGACGCCCCCCGGAGCCTTTCAGGGGGTTCTTGATAAAGTAGCTTCTCACGTAGTCGTAGAGCTGCCGGTAGCGCAGGGGATTTCTGTCGCTGGAGGCAACGTGGAAGACCTCTGGCTCTCTCGGACGCCGGACGGCTGCGGCCAGGACCGCGTTTACGACGTGATCCACCGGGACGAGGTCTACCAGGCTCTCCGGGTCGCCGGGAAATTCGCGCAGGATGCCCTTGGCATAGGCCATGATCAGGGGGTCGGCCATCTTGGAGCCCTGGATCCAACCGGGGTAAGGCTCGCGGAAGCTGCTCTCGATAATCGCTGGACGCAGGATGATGAGCGGCAGATCCCCCCTCTCTCTGAGCACCATCCGCTCGGCCAGCGACTTGGTAAAGGTGTAGACGTCGTGCCAGCCAAGCTCCCGGGCCCGGCTCGTCCCGCGCTCGACGAGCCGCTCGCGCATCCAGGCTCTCCGCAGCTGGTCCGCCCTCTCGGCCACCTCATCCTCGGCGCCGACCATCCCGAGCTCTCTGCGAGCCTCGGTATCGAAACGCCTCATGAGCGACCGCTCGCGCGAAGCCAGGTCCACCTCCTCGATCACGGCCTCAAGAGAGGCTATCTCCTCTTGAGGATCGAGCAGGGTTCCGTTCGGCGATATCTCCCCCGGCAGCTCTTCCCGGACGAAGGACGCGGAGATCCCGGCGACATATGCCGTGGAGACGTGCATGAACAGCGGCTTCCTCTCCCACTCACGGGCCAGCGAGAGCAGGTTCAGGGTCCCCCGGACGTTCGCGTTCAGGGCGGCGTCGAGCGGCGAGTCGAAGATGACCGAGGCGGCGGCGTGGACCACCACGTCCACCTCGCGCGAGAGTTCGTCCAACGCATCACGCTCCAGACCGAGCGACGGCGCGTAGACGTCGCCTTCCAGTACCCTTACCTTCCCGGATACAAGTTCCTCGAACGCATCTCCGAACTTCTCCCTGAGCCCCGCGAAGGCTGCCGAGCCGAAGACGTCCTCTCTGAACCTCTCTTCCGCGCTCTTGTTGCGCGAGGGACGCGCCAGGAGATAGAGCCGCTTCAGGTCGGGCAGGCTGCGCAGGATCTTCTCGATCAGCGCCGTCCCGAGAAACCCCGTCCCGCCGGTCAGCAGGATCGCCTTTCCCCGGTACTGCTCGCGCAACGTGCTGCTCATCTTCCCCCGGCTTTCTGTCCGACCTTGCGCTCGGTACCCTTGATCAGGGCGCGCGCATTCTCCCGGTGCCGCCACAACACCAGGATGCCGCCGACGATCGTGTAGAGCACGTAGGGCAGCGGTTGCCCGGTGAGCCAGAACGCTATCGGGGTTACCACCGTGACGACGATGGCGGCGAGCGAGGTGTAGCGGAAGACGAAGGTCACGATCCACCACAAGGCGAACATCCCCAATCCCACCGGCGGGGCGAGGGCTATGCTCGTCCCCGCTCCCGTTGCGACACCCTTGCCGCCCTTGAAGCGCAGGAAGATGGGCCAGCAGTGCCCGACGACCGCGGCGAGGGCGACGGCGGCGGGAATCCAGAGGTTGCCGGTAAAAACACGCGCGAGAGCGACCGGGATCATCCCTTTGAGCATGTCTCCGAGCAGCGTCAGAACGGCGGCCAGCTTCCCCGCGCTACGCAGGACGTTGGCCGTCCCGATGTTCCCGCTACCGACCTTTCTCACGTCCACGCCGCGGCTCCATCCCGCGAGAAGCCCCGTCGGGACGGAACCCAGGATGTATCCCAGCAGGACGAAAAAGACCCCCAGCATGGCCCGAAGTATAGCGGAAGGAGTAAGAGTTGGCCGCTTCCTAGAGCAGCCCGCGCCGGTGTAAAAATATGGCCGCCACCACGACGAACACGACCTGCACCCCAATGAAGACCCAGAAGCCCGCAGGGTCGCCAGCACCGGGAAGGTGCTTGAAGTTGACCCCGTAGATCCCGGCCAAAAGCGAGAGCGGGGCGAAGAGCGCCGCCAGCACGGTAAGCCGCCGGATACCGACCTCCGTTCGCTCGTCCCGACGCATCCGGTAGGCCTCGATAGCACCATCCACGTAGTCGCGGGTGGCATCGGCCATGTCCACGGCCTCACGCTGGTTGTCCGCTGCATCAGATAGGTAGTCGCGCAGCGGCGAGGCGCGTCCGAGACGGCGGATGATCTCCTGCTGGGCGACCGCCAGCCGCCGGAACGCCTGCAGATCCCTCTTCAGAGAGATCAGATTCTCCAGAGCACCTATCGAAGCCCGCTGGTTCGTGGGATCGAGGGCTCCTTCGAGCTCCTCGGCGACTTCGGCGATCCCGACCAGCGCGGGCAGGTGCCCGTCCACGAGCGCATCCAGAGCCTCGTAGAGAAGCTCCTCTCCACTGCTGTTCTCCGAAAGCGGAGATCCCAACCTCTTTTGCAGCCTCTCCTGGACCTCGGAGACCGGACAGTCGCGTACCGTAACCAGATAGTTCTCGCCCACCACCAGATCCACCTCGACTGCTCTGAGCTGGTTCCACTCCTCCCTCTCGGTCTGCGCGGCGAACGCCGCCACGAATGCTCCACCACCGGAGAACACGTCCACCTTGGGCATCCGCAGAGGCGAGAGACAGTCTTCCACGGTAAGAGGATTGAGATAGAGCACTTCCTCAAGAAGCGTATTGGACTGCTCTTGAGGCCGCAGCAGATCTATCCAGATCGCCTCCGCCTCCTCCAGGGCGGATTCGAGCTTCTCCAGCGGGATCTCCTGTGTCTCCTCCCCGTCCAGGCGCGCCAGGATGCGGATCTCCTCCTTCCCCGCTTCGATGGGAAGGCCGCTCCCCTCGCGCGCCTCGCCGCCGGTTGGATCCCATACCCCCAGATACCCTCGCCGCCGCAATCTGGGACCGAGTCTCCTCACGCCAAACATCGCCTTGAGTGTAACTTAAATGGGAGCGGGGTAGGAACATTGGTGCAAGCTACTGTCAGGAGGCAACAGATGGCCGAGCATGAGGTAATCGTCTACCATCAGCCCGGTTGAGGCGCCTGCCGCCAGGAGATGGAGTTTCTATCTCAGAGAGGTATCGAGTTCACGGAGAAAAACATCCGCACCGACCTCGAGGCGATGCAGGAGATGGTGAAGATGAACTCTCAAGCCACCCCCACCACCGTCATAGACGGTGAGGTCATAATCGGGTTCGATCGGGAAAGAATCAGCGAGAAGCTAGGTCTCTAGCCTTATAAAACGGATCTCCGAGGGAAGATTACAGCAGAACAGGGCCGCCTGTCCCAGAGGCCGTTACGAGTGACTGTAAGAGCACAGCCAAAGTCTAGCCTGACTGCTACACCGGAGATCCGGTATGCCAATTAATTTCGAACCGAGGTTTTGCGGAGCCTGCACTACTCGACCTGTTCGCCGCCATCGGGGCCGTAGAAGATAACCCACGTCTGAAAATCGTCGGTGAAGTCTTCGAAGCGGTGCGGTACGCCAGCGGGCACGAACAGCACATCACCCGGACCGAACGGGTGGCGATCTTCACCGTTGAAGAAGTATCCACTCCCCGAAACAATTACGTACACTTCATCTTGCCTGTGCGGGGTTTGTGGATCCCCTCCCCGGGGAGCATAAAGCTCTACGAGGAGACTCCCTCGCCTCAGTAGCGTCGCGAAGCGCAGCGAACCCTCGTCCGGATCGGGGAGTTTCGCTGCTGCCTCATCAACGGTCGCTCGAAAAGCAGGTTTTGCGTTCAAAGGCACTCCTTACGCAGAACTACGAGACATGCCGGGATCTTACTCGATACGAAGCACGGCTTTGCCGGTGTAGCGCCGGTCGAGAAGGTCTTGGGCGGCTTTTCCGATGTTGTTCCAGGAATCATCCAGCCCAATATGCGTGTGAAGCCTCCCCTCCGCCACCAGGTGCGCTAGCCGGTCGAGGCCGTCGGAAGCGGGGTTTGCGCGGACTTCGTGGAAGAGTATGAACCCGTAGAGCCTCGCGCCGCCGGTGCCGTAGAAGCTCCTGATGTCGAAGGTGGCCTCGGTGGAAGCGGAGATCCCGAACGTCACGCAGGTCCCTTCTGGAGCGAGCATGCCCAGAACATCTCCCAGGATCTCCCCGCCCAGCGACTCCAGCACGAGGTGGTACGGGCCGTACTCCCGCGCGGCGGATGCGCCTTCTCCGATAGCGACCTCATGCGCACCGGCCTCACGGATCAGAGACTCGTGCTCCGGGCGGCGGATCAGAGCCACCACCCGCGCTCCGGATTGGCGGGCGAGCTGGATGGCGAAGTATCCTGCTCCGCCCGAGGCGCCGGTTACGAGGACCGTGCGTCCGAGCAGGTTTCCACCTTTCTCCAGCGCGTAGAGCGCCGTCAAGCCCGCGACCGGCAACGTCGCCGCCTGCTCGAAGGACACACCATCCGGCAGGACGGCGAGAGCGTCAGTCGGTACGGCGGCAAGCTCCGCCCACCCGCCGGATGAAAGAAACCCCACCACCCGCGAACCGGCTGGCGGTCCGGAACCATCATCCGCCGCGCGCTCGACCGTCCCGGCGAGATCCCACCCCGGTCGAAATCCGGCTTCGGCAGTGCTCGCCACCTGGCGCACCTCACCCCGGTTCAGCGAGAATGCCGCAACCCGCACCAGGGCTTCTGAAGGCGCTGGCGCGGGCTCCTCAACCTCCCGGATAGCCAGGCGCCCCGTTGACTCCGGGTCCACAACAACCACGCGCATATCTCCCTCCAAGACTCGTTTTCAGGAACGGCTCAATTTTACGAGGCAGAAGGGATCAGACCAGAATCACCACGTCGCAGCCCACGTGGTCGGTGACGAACCGGGCCGTGTGTCCCAGGTGATGCTTCCTGGGTCCGTGTCCCGGCGGTTTATGCGCTTCCGTGGAAGCGCCGCTGGAAGGATCCTGGACAACATGGGCGTGGAGGTGACGACCGTGCCACTCCCCTGTAGCCGCCACCTGCATCCCCTGGCGGGCAACACTCTGGACCTCGCGTGCCCGGTGCGGCGGGAAGCGGACCTCGGTTCCATCTTCGAGATAGAAGCCGTCCAGATCTCCGGGCCTGTTCCACCGCCACTCCCGCAGAACTCCCGACACCGTTGCTGGAGCACCGGATTCCTGCGCCCCGCGTCCGACAAATACAACCCCAACCTCGTGCTCCCGGACCACCCTTACGAGCTCTTGTTCTGGAATCCCTTGCAGGACGAGCATCTCCGTGGTGATGTCGGGACATAGCTCGTCGAGGAGGGACCCGGCGCTGCTCAAGAGCCCCTCGGCGGCGGTCTTGGCAGCGTGCGCTATCTCCTCCGGAGACCGGGGGCGCCTCCCGAGCAAGCCGAGCATCGAGAGGTCGTAGCCACGCGAGGCGCGTTCGTCTATGGTGTGCGCCAGTATCACCTCTCCACCCTTCAGGTAGCGGGCGGCGCCCCGGATTACCCTCTCCCAGTCCCGTTCTTCGACGCATATCAAGGAGCGCATGTTACGAGTTTACCCCTTCAAACGCCGAAAATCCGCAGCGATATCCAGAGCCCCAGAGCCGCAGCGAGAAGGATCACGGGAGTAGCGATCACCCCCACCTTGAGGTAGTCCTTCGCCGTAACCTCCATTCCCCGCCCGCGGATGATGGAGAGCCAGATCAGGGTAGCCAGCGAGCCCACTACGGTGAGGTTCGGTCCGATGTTGGTCCCGAGCAGGGTCGCGTAGGCCGAGGCGGGATGCAACACTCCGCCGGAGAGTCCGTCGAGCGCCACCACCGTCATCGGGACGTTGTTGATGAGATTCGCACCCAGCGCGGTCCCCGCCGCCACGCTGAGGATCTGCGACAAGTCGTTCCCCGGAGCGGCCGCCTCGAATGCCCGGTGAACCATCCCCGCGAGCCCGGCGTTCTCCACACCCTGCACCACCAGAAACAGCCCCACCACCAGGACTATGAGCCCCCACGAAACAGAGCCCGCCACCTCGCGCAGACTGATCCAGCGCCGCGCTCTCGCCGCCGCGACCACGACTATCCCCCCGATGAGCGCCACAACCCCGATCTGGACCCCGAGAGCCGACGCCACGAAAAACCCCAGCAGCACCACTCCCACGCCGGTCGCCGCCAGCCGGAAAAACGTCGGGTTTTCCGGGATGAACATCGCGGGTTTGTGCTCGTAGTGTCCCGTGAGATCCCGACGAAAAATCCAGAAGAAAGCCAGGGCGTTAACTACTATGGCCAGGATGGCGGGCAGAAACATTATGATGGTGAACCGCACAAACCCAAAGCCGAAAGCGTTGTAGACGAGAAGGTTGGTCAGGTTCGAGACAGGCAAGAAGAGTGAGGCGGTGTTGGCTGTGTAGGTGCAGGCGAACATAAACGGAAGCGGTCTCAGGCGCAGCCGGGCCACCATCACGTACACCACCGGTGTGAGCACGATGGCCGTGGAGTCGAGCGAGAGGGCCGCCGTAACGATCGTGCCGACCAGGAAAACGAAAGCGTAGAGCCTGCTGACGCTTCCGCCCCCGGCGCGGGAAGCCATCGCCGCCGCCCACTCGAAGAATCCCGCCTTCTCCGCCACGGCGCTCAAGGCCATCATGCCGACCAGAAACACGAGGGCGTCCTGGGTTTTTAGCAGGATGCCGCCAGCCTGCCGCAGAGATACCAGCCCCAGAACCAGAACCGCCGCGCCGCCAAGGGCTGCCCACCACGCCTCTCCCACGTTTTTCGGGCGCGTGAGGACGAAGGCCAAGGTAACCACGAAAATGCCTCCAGCCAGCAGCGCGTCCACGTTAGAGATGATACACGCGCCCGAAAAGTAAAAACGTGCTCTAAAGAAAACTCGTCCTAACCTTCCCTGTCGAAGCTGCTATCTTTGTGCAGGATGCAAAGTTTCGCGCGGTTTCGAGAGAACTTCGGGGGAGCCTGAGGTGCGTCCGGTACGCGGGATACTGCGCAACGTCATCTACCTCGTATCCATCGGGATCGCGCTGCATTTGATCCTGCCTCGCCTGCCGGGCCTGAAGCACTCCGCCCAGCTCGCCCTGCACGCCGCTCCCGTGCTGGTTGCTATTGCCTTTGTCTCCGAGGCTCTGAGCGACATATGCTACTCGGAACTGGCCGGGCGTTCGGTAGCTCTTGCGGTGAGAAGTAGGACTTCTCTGAGGGCCAGGCGCAGGGCCGGTATCGGGTTCTGGTTCATGCTGCGGCTCACGCTCTCCGGGCTTGGGGCATCCCATGTTCTCCCCGGTGGTGGCGCGGCGGCAGCGGCTGTTACGTTCAGGGCGCTCAAAAACCGGAGGTTGACACCGCAGAGGATAGGGCTGGCGCTCGCGGCGGCTACGGCCCTCGCCTACGGCGCGCTGGGCCTGCTCCTGACCGGCAGCCTCATCTACATTCTCGCGCGTCACAAGCATGGACCCGTGGGCTCCGGCGCCGCGCTGGTGGCTCTGCTTTTTACGCTAGTTCTCCTGATCGGAAGCTACATCGCCCACAGAAACCCGCGACCCATCCGGCGGGCACTGGGGCGTGTGATCTTCCTCGTATGGCGGATATTGCGGCGCAGGCGATCCCGGAGAGAGGCCAACGAGCGCGCCGGCAGGCTGGTGGAGCAGGTGCGGGGGGAGATCCGGGCGGCGCGCAGGGAGGTTCGAAATCGTCCCGGCGAAGCGGCCTCGCTCGCCGCGCTGGCCCTCGGCTACTGGGGCTTCGACGCGCTGTGCCTCATCGTGATGTTCCACGCTTTCGGGGTGCCGGCTGGAACCGTCGAGATTCTCGCGGCCTACGGAATCGCCACCGCGGTAGCCGCGCTGCCGCTGACGCCCGGAGGCATAGGGGTTTTCGAGACGACCGTGCTCGCCACTCTCGCCCTGCTCGGCGTGGGCTCCGACGCCACGATACCCGTCCTCGGCTACCGGATCTTCAACTTCTGGCTGCCCATACCGCTGGCCGCGATTCTCTACCCGACGCTCCGGATCAGGCTCAAAAAACCCATCAGGGTCAGGTAAGAACCAGAAGAGATTTTCAGGCCGGGAAAATAGCGGGAGACTATACTACCCGCAGAGCGTTATCCACTAAATCAGCCGTGGAGGAACGGGTGGGTCTCATCAGGCGCAGGTGGTTCCAGATCTTCGCGAGCGGTCTGGTGTTGCTCTACCTCGTCGAGCGCGCGCTCGTGAGCACCGGAAACCCGAATTATGTTCCCTCGGTCATCCTGCTCGGGGCCTTTCTCGTCCCCGTGAGCTTCACCACCTACCTATATGAGCGGCTCCCCGACTGGGAGGTTTCTCTCCCTTCGCTCTTCGTGTGCTTTCTGTGGGGCGGGGTCGTGGGGACGGTTGTGGCCGGATCTCTGGAGTACCGGGTGCTCCTGAACCTGGGCTTCGTGCCGTTGCTGGGGGTTGGTTTGATCGAGGAAGCCGCCAAGCTCATCGTCCCCGTGGTTTTCTACCTTCTGTGCCGGTATCGCTCGGAGGCTGACGGGATAGTGCTCGGCGTCGCCACGGCGATGGGTTTCGCAGCTCTGGAGACGATGGGCTACGGGTTCGTCACCCTGCTCCGCTCCGGAGGGAATCTCGGTGTGCTCGACAGCGTGCTCCTGGTACGCGGCTTGATGTCTCCCGCCGGACACGCCGCCTGGACAGGGCTGGTGTGCGCCGTGTTGTGGCGCGAGCGGGCGAAGGCCGGGCGTCCGGTGCTGAACTGGCGCGTCGTCGGAGCATTCGTTACGGCGGTAATCCTGCACGCCCTGTGGGACACCTTCAACAGCCTGAGCAGCCCAGGAATCATCGGCTGGTCCATCGTTGAGCTTCTGAGCCTGGCAGTGGCGCTGGTGAGCCTGACGCTCCTGATCCTGCGCGTGAGGGAAGCAAGCAAGGCGCCCATCCCAAACGCCTCGCAGACGTGAGCCGGGACCATCCCTCTCTCCGCACGCTGCCAAGAACGCGCGTAAAATGCCTGTTGGCCTCGCATATAAAAATCGGGGAAGGAGCTACCTGCATGTCGCAGAATGAGAACAACCTGATCCACCAGGCGAAGAAGGTTCTGGAGTTCAACTGGACCGGGGAGTACACGATGCCCGGTCCCAGGCTCTACCCCCACCAGTGGTCTTGGGACTCGGCCCTGATCGCCATCGGCTACGCCCACTACGACACCAACCGGGCGATTCAGGAACTCTCGCACCTCTTCGAGAGCCAGTGGAAGAACGGGCTTCTGCCCCAGATCGTATTCAACCCGCATTTCGGCGGCTACTTCCCCGGCCCCGGCTTCTGGCACGCCCAGGAGAGCCCCGACGCCCCCAAAGACCGCAAGACCAGCGGCGTCGTCCTGCCACCGGTCCACGCCACCGCCGTCCTGTACGTCTACCGTCACGCCGCAGACGAGGAGAAGGCCCGGAGGTTTCTCGAATACTCCTACCCACACCTTTCTGCCTGGCACGAGTACCTCTACCGCGATAGAGATTCCGAAGACGAAGGACTCGTCTACATCCGGCATCCGTGGGAGAGCGGGATGGACAACTCCCCGATGTGGGACGCCATCATGCAGCGGTTGCAGCTCCGCCCGAGTGAGATCCCGAAGTACAAGCGCGCCGACACCCATACAGTCTCGCCCGCCGACAGGCCGACCAGCGCGGCTTACGACCGCTTCGCCTGGCTGGTGAGGTTCTTCGCCGACCGCGAGTACGATGAGGCCCGTATCCGCGAAGATTGTCCGTTTCTCGTGCAGGATGTGCTCTTCAACACGCTGCTGTGCAAGTCCTGTGAAGATCTGGCGGAGATCGCACGCATCCTGGGCGAAGATCCTTCCCCGCACGCGCAGCGATCACAGAAGACCGCCCAGGCCATAAACCAGAAACTCTGGGACGAGAAGCACGGTGTCTACCTCGACTACGATCTCCAGCAGAACTACCCTATCCGGGTCTACTTCACGGCCAACTTCTCGCCCCTCTACGCCGGAATCCCGGAAGCGAAACAGGCCGAGCAGATGGTTGACGCGCTGGAGAACGCCGGGTTCTATCTCTCCGACAAAAACGTAACACCCCTGCCCAGCTACGACATGCACGGCTTCGGGTTCTCGCCGGTGCAATATTGGCGGGGTCCGGTCTGGATCAACATAAACTGGTTTCTGATGAACGGGCTCAGGCGTTACGGCTACGACAAGCAGGCCGAGCACCTGCGGCAGACTATCACTGATCTCTGCGAGCAGGAGGGCTTCCACGAATATTTCGATCCCGTCTCCGGAGAAGGGCACGGCTCGGACTTCTTCTCGTGGTCGGCGGCGCTCTACCTGGACGCAGTGCTCGCTAACGATAAAAAGGAGGGCTGATGCAGCTGGAGAACAAGGTCGCCATCGTCACAGGCTCCTCGCTGGGGATCGGCAAAGCCATCGCGATGGCCTTCGGCAAAGAGGGAGCTTCGGTTACCGTAGACTACCGCAGCCACCCCGACGAGGCAAAAGAGGCAGTCCAGGAGATCGAGAAGGTCGGGGCCAGGGCGATCTCCGTCCAGGCCGACGTATCCAAACCGGAGGACATCAAAAGCCTCATCCAGAAGACCGTCGAGGAGTTCGGGCGGCTGGACATCATGGTGAACAACGCTGGCATCGAGGAGAAGGTGCCATTTCTGGAGACGCCGCTGGAACTGTGGGAGAAGGTGATCTCCGTGAACCTCACCGGGGTGTGGCTGTGCTGCCAGGAGGCGGCCAAACAGATGGTCTCCCAGGGCGATGGCGGGCGCATCATCAACATCTCCTCGATACACGAAGAGATAACCATGCCCACCAACGCCCCCTACTGCGCGGCCAAAGGGGGTCTGAAGATGCTGATGCGTACCATAGCCGTAGAGCTCGCGCCACACGGCATCACGGTCAACAACATCGGCCCCGGCGCCATCGAGACCCCGATCAACCGGAACCTCAAAGAAAACCCCGAGCAGATGAAGGAGTTGCTAGGCGAGATACCGCTGGGCCGTATCGGCCAGCCCGAGGACGTGGCATCGCTCGCGACGTTTCTCGCCTCGGACGCCGCCTCCTACATTACCGGCAGCACCTACTTCGTAGACGGCGGCATGATGCGCCAGTCGGGTAGCCTGTAGGAAGATCTGCGGGAGCAGATCTTCAGGCATCCGGGATAGAGTCAGGAGCTTTCGCCTTCCTCCCTCTCGGCTGCCCTTGATTGGCTCTGTCCGCGTTGTTGCTGCATGTCCCTGAGCATGGCCGTAACCAGCGGCAGGAGCACCTGCTCGATGTTGTTGTCCTGGCCGCCAGCAACCTCCTGACTTTGAACCTGCGGAGGTTCGGGTTTGGCGCGTTTCTCGATTATTCCGCGCGCCCTCAATTCTCCGACCAGGCTCAGGGCGTACATGATGAGTCCCACCAGGGAGACCAGGATCAGAGCGATACCGGTCCAGAAGTCTGTTTTGGTGGCGTCAGCCCAGTTTGCACCCGAGGGCTGGTAGCCCTGGGCGAAGGGCGCGAGCATCAGCCACAGCCCTCCCAGGACGCCGAGCAGCGCGCCGACTCCTCCAACCACGTATTTCGTCAATCTCTTTCCTCCCCTTCTCTTTCGGGTGCAGCTTTCTGCTTGTTCGAGAGGTAACTCCTCAGTAACCTGAAAGATAGAGGCTTGAGGATCTCCTCTCCGGCTTTCTTCGCCAGATCCTCCCGCCGCGAAGTCTCTCCGCTGGACTCGACGAGTTCGGAGGCGGCCTGGATCAGGTTCGGTGAGTCTCCGTTGGCCTCCTCTATCCTGCGGGCGGCGTACGCCAGGGTTACACCGGCGAGCAGTTCCTCCTCATCGGATACACCGTTCCGGCGGGCGGCCTCTCGTCCTTTTCGCGGGGCTTTCTTACCACGCACCAGGCTGGCGATAACGCCCAGAGCGCAGACCGCAACCGCGAAATACAGGGCGTCGTGGATAGAGAGGATGAGGGCGTCGCGGTGAGCGATAGGAGGAGACAAGCTCCGGCTGAGTTCCTTGATATGCACCGGGATGCGGCTGGCGAGGATCGCACCTCCTGCGGCCACTCCGAAGACCTGTCCCGTTATACGCATCTGGGCGACGGTCCCGGAGGCTGTTCCCAGGCGCGGTCTGGGCACTGAGCCTAGGATGGAACTCTGGTTGGGGCTGCTGAAGACTCCGAGCCCGAACCCGATCGTGGCGAATCTCCAGATGAGGCTCCAGCCGCCTGTGTGCGCGTCCACGCTGGTGAGCGAGAAGAGCCCCAGAGCGGTAATCGCCAGTCCTGCGGTCTCCAGAAATCTGCTTCCTATCCGGTCGGAGAGTGCCCCGCTGAACGGCGCGACTATCAGGGTGCTCAGGGAGAGCGGCGTGAAGAGCAGCCCGGCTTCGAGCACCGAGTAGCTCTGCCCGCGCTGGAGGTAGAACGGCATCAGAAACGTCGCTATGAACAGCCCTACGAAGATCACGAGCAGGCTGAGGCTGCCGACCGAAAAGTTGCGGATGGCGAAGAGGCGGAGGTCGAACATCGGCTGGCGCTTCTGCAACTCGACTGCGACGAAGGAGACCCCGAGCATTGCGAAGGCGGCGAAGAGTAAAAGGACGCGCGCGCTCCCCCATCCCCAGTCTTTACCCTCGATCACGGCCAGAAGCAGGGATAGAAGCCCCAGACCTGCCAGAAGAGCGCCGGGAACATCGAGGCGCTGGCTGCCCCTGCGCCCGCCGGGAGAGAGCACCTTTAGAGCCCAGATCACCCCGAACAATCCGATGGGCAAGTTTACGAAGAAGATCCAGCGCCATGAGAACCACTCGGTCAGGATGCCACCCAGAGTAGGCCCCAGCGAGAGTCCCACGGAGACGCTCACGGCGTTCAAGCCCAGAGCTTTGCCCCGCTCGGTGGGCGGGAAAGCCGCGGTAACTATCGCCGGGCCGACGGCCTGTATCATGGCGTAACCCACGCCCTGCGCGACCCTCAGGGCGGTAAGCTCTCCGACGCTCTGCGCGATCCCGCACAGGGTGCCCGCTGCGGTGAAGAGCGCGAAGCCGCCTACATATACCCTCTTGTAGCCGAAGATGTCACCCAGCCGCCCGAAGGTGAGCAGCAGGCTGCCCGCGACGAGCAGGTAGGCCACCACGATCCACTCGATGTCCGATATCCCGACCCCGAAATCCTTCGCGATCGGTGGCAGGGAAATATTGACGATGCTGCCGCCGAGCGTGCTGATAAAGGTCCCGATGGAGATCGCAGAGAGTACGATCCACTTTCGGCTTTCCGTAGTTGGCACCTGCGCAGAGGTCACTATCGCCTTCCTTCGGAGATCCGCGAGAAGCGAAGCTCTATCCGGCTACAAAGCCTCCTGCACCCCGGGCGCCACACTTCCATTCTCTTCTGCGCCGTTTTTCAAACCTCCGGGCTTTCCGTTGCGCTGCATGCCGGAGAGCAGGGCTTGCAGGGCGAGGGGTCGGATCACCTCGTTTGCGGCGAGCCGGGCACGTTCCTTGTCCGAGCTTCCATCTTCGGGAACCAGTCTGGAGGCGGCGGAGATCAAATTCGGGGCTTCGCCGTTGGCATTCTCCACCTTCCGGGCGAGATACTCCAGCGCCACGCCAGTAAGCAGTGCCCTCTGTTTTTCGTCAGAGGCTGGCTGCGGCGCGGCGGACATCGCCGCTCCCGGCTCTTCGAGGCGGATGTTCTTCATCAGGAGCGCCGCGAAGATGGTGAGCAGGAGAGCGAAGAGCGTGAAGACGAAGCCGTTGTGCAGGGAGTCCGAGAGCGCGTGGCGCGCCACCTGTATCACCTGCGCCAGAAGCTGCTCGCCGCCGGGGAAGGCGGAGACGGCGCGGGAGAGCGCCCTTCTCGCCTGGTCACTGACCAGCGCCTGCGGGTTCTGCAGGGCGTTCACCAGCCGGTGCGGAGCCTGCGCCGGGGCGTTCTTCGCCAGTTTGTCGGAGTAGCCCGAGGTAACGAGCGAGCCGACGACCGCCGTGCCCACCGTTGAGCCTAGCGAGCGGATAAACTGTGTCGCGGAGGTGGCAACCCCGAGTATCCTCTTCTCGACCGTACTCTGCACCGAGAGAGTGGCGGTCGGCATGATCGGTCCGAGCCCTATTCCCACGACGATCAGGAAAAGAGCTACGGTCGCCTGGCTGGAGTTGACGTCGAGGGTAGTCAGCAGGTAGACGCCGATGGAGACGATTATGGTGCCCAGGATCATGAACGGCTTGACGCGCCTGACCCGTGAGACTATCTGCCCGACGATGATTCCCGTACCGGTCATGGTGAGTACGAGCGGGGTGAGGATGGTCCCTGAACCGGTAGCAGTCTGTCCCAGGACGCCCTGCACGAAGAGCGGCACGTAGAGGATGACGCCGAACATCCCCAGACCGACCAGGAACATCAAGAGCGCCGCCGAGGTAAAGACCCGGCTCTTGAACAGCGAGAGCGGGATGACGGGCTCCTTGGCCCTCAGTTCCACCGGGATGAAAGCCGCCAGAAGAATGCCTGCGACGATCAGACCCGCAACCACCCTATCGGCGCTCCAGTCGTAGCCCTCGCCAACCCAGGAGAGCGCCAGGAGCAGTGAGATTACCGCCGCGGTTATGGTAGCGGCCCCGAGATAATCAATTACGGCCCTGCGCCGGTGACTGCTCTGGGGAAGCACGAACGGAATAACAATCAGGGAGAGGAGTCCCAGCGGGATGTTGACGTAGAACACCCACCGCCAGGAGATGTTGTCCGTGATCCAACCCCCAAGAGCGGGTCCGATCACGCTGGAGAGCGCGAACACGCCGAAGAAGATACCCTGATAGCGGGCCCTGCGCGCGGGGTCGGGGAAAATGTCTGCGATGGAGGTGAAGGCGTTGGCGAAGATCATACCCGCCCCCAGCCCCTGCACGCCGCGGAAGATGATAAGCTCGTTCATCCCCCACGCCGCCCCGGAGAGCGCACTCCCGATAAGGAAAACGACGATCCCCGAGACGATGAACCACTTGCGGCCGTAGATGTCGCCGAACTTCCCGATGACCGGTATCGTGGCGGTGGAGGCCAGAAGGTAGGAGGTCGTAACCCACGAGTACTTGTCGAAGCCTTTGAGGTCGGCGATGATCTTGGGCAGCGCGGTCCCCACGATGGTCTGGTCCAACGCGACCAGGAACATCGCGAGCATCAGCCCCGCTATCGCCAGGACCGTCGCCCGAGTGCCGGGCTCCCTCAAGCGGGCCATCTTCTCACCTCTCCTTGCTCTATAAAACCTTTCATTTCTCAGAATCCTCTCTTTGAAAACCTATTCAGCCATCGCTTCTGCCAGAAGCCCGAGCAGCCTTCGCAACTCCTCAAGCTCCTCTTTGCTCAAGACCTTCTGAACCCTGTTCCCGAAACTTTCATCCAAGTCCGGCAGCTTTTCGAGCATTTTCCGTCCCTCATCGGTCAGGTACATCCTGACTACCCGGTTATCCTCCGTGTCGCGCTCGCGCCGGATCAAACCTTCGCTCTCCAGAGACTTCGCCATCCTGGTGATCCGGGACGGGTCTATCTCGTGCGACTGGCTTATCTCACCCTGGCTTATGCCGTCGTTGCGCTCGAGCATCGCCAGGCAAAACCACTTCATCGCGTGAACCCCGGTCTCGCGCTCAATCGCCCCTACCGTCCGTTTGAACGCCAGCGCCAGCGGCCTCAATAACGCGTCCTCGCCGTATAAAATCTCTTCTCGCTGCCGGTCCTCTAACATCTTCTTCCTCTCCAAAAATTAAAAATTGCAACCGCAAGAAGTATACGCAGAAAACTTGCATTTTCAACTTTTGTTTTTACAACATTTGTGAACGCACATACAAATATGCCGGCGCGGGTCACGCCGGCAGGCGGGTTGGGAGGGGCGTTATCAGTTAGCTCTGGGCTCCCAGCGGAAGAATCGGACGGCGAGGAACATGCCGACTATGGCGGTTATGATGAGAGCGAGGGCGTCTACCCAGAGGTGGGTTACGGAGGTGCCGTAGACCATGCTCTGCCGGAGTCCGTCGGCGAGGTAGGAGAGGGGCAGGACTTTGGCGATGTCCTGCAGCCAGGTGGGCGACTGATCCAGCGGGTAGAAGACGCCTGCGAGGAAGAGCATGGGGAAGGTTATGAGGTTCCCTAAAGTGTTCGCGTTCTCGACCTTGCGCGATATCCCGGCCACGAAGAACCCCAGCGTCAGGAAGGCGAGTGCGCCCAGGATGGCGAAGATGGCTACGTTCAGGGCAACGTCTGCGACGTTGCCACCGACCTGGAGGTTGAAGACCGCCTTGGCCATTCCGAGCAGGATCGCCACCTGGCAGAGGACCACGATCAGGTTGGAAACTATGCGGGCTGCGATGAAGCTCAAAAGCGGGAACGGCGTAACCCGGATCCTTCGCAAAACCCCTCTCTCACGCAGGGTGACGAACGCCGCGGAGAGGCCCAGGATACCGTTCTGCATGATGCTCATGCCCACGAAGCCGGGCACCAGGTAGTCCACGTAGCGCAGGTGATGGCTCTGGACACTCTGGGTGCTCACCGCGACGAGCTTCGGTCCCTTATTCGCGCCCTGGTTGAACTGCTGGGCGACTTGGTTGATCGCAGCAGAGACGGCCTGGGAAGTGGAGAGCTTGGATTTGTCCACGTAGGACTTCACCTGCAAGGTCTGGCCGGGAGAGACGTTTTTAGGGAAGACCAGGACGGCGTCTATATTGCCCTGCCTGAGCTTCTGTAGCTCTTCCTTCTTGCTTGCGGCGTAGTTCACGTGGAAGAAGCTCGACTTGTTCATCGCTTTGGTCATCTCTTTGGCGATGGGCGTCGAGTGGCCGTTTATCACGCCGACCGTGGCCGTGAAATCGGAGTTCTTTCCGAACAGAAACCCGAAGATCAGGATAAAGATCGCCGGGAAAGCTAGAAGCCAGAAGAGCGCGGTGCGGTTGCGCACCTGCATCTTGAGGTTGGCTTTTACCATGGAGACGAATGATTTCATTACTCGCGCAGGCTCCTTCCCGTATAGGAGATGAACACGTCTTCGAGGTTGGCGCTGCGGACCGAGAGGTTGTGCAGGCGCACCCCGCGCTCCGCCGCGAGTCCCATCAGTCCGGTTATGGTTTCCTGGGTGCTCCTGGTACGGAGCCGTACTTCATTATCCTCACGCTCGACGTTATCCACGCCGGGCAGTTGCTCCAGGGTGCCGTCAAGGTCTCCCTCGACGGTAACGAGCACCGTGGCATCCACGTCGAGGGACCGGATGAGGGCCAGCGGCGTATCGCAGACCAGGATTTTGCCGTGGTCCATCACTGCGACCCGGTCGCAGAGTTCCTCGGCCTCCTCCATGTAGTGCGTCGTGAGGACGACCGTGCGGTCCTGGCGCTGGATGTCGCGCACCAGATCCCACATGTTGCGCCGGGCCTGCGGATCAAGCCCGGTCGTCGGTTCGTCCAGGAAGACCACCTTCGGGTCGTTTACCAGCGCGAGCGCCATCGAGAGCCTCTGCTGCTGGCCGCCGGAGAGCTGGTCCACGCGGGCCTTCGCCTTCTCGGTGAGAGAGACCATCTCCAGAAGCTTCCTGATGCGCTCCGGCGAGCTGTCTGCGCCGTAGAGATCCGCGAAGAGTCCCAGCGTCTCCTCGATGGAGAGGTAGTCGAAGAGCGCAGTGGTCTGGAGCTGGACGCCGACGATCTTCTTCAGCTTCTCGGTCTCCCTGACCGCGTCGTAGCCGGCGACCTCGATCTCACCGGAGTCGGGTTTTCTCAGACCCTCGATCATCTCCAGCGTCGTCGTCTTACCCGCGCCGTTGGGACCGAGGATGCCGAAGACCTCTCCCCGGCGCACCTCGAGGTCCACGCCGTCCACGGCTATAACCTTGCCGTAGGACTTGCGCAAACCCTCTATCCGGATCACGGCTTCCTCCGGATAATCCCGAACCCGCTCATTGCCGGTCGGTGTAGCCATTCTCAAATTCCAACCTCCTGAAGATGTAGATTTTGTAGTCGCAACCCGAAGATTACCCCGCGAAGGGATACTCTGGCATCGGACAAAAGGCCGATTTTGGGGAGATAAAAGCTCCCACCAAAGTCATGTGCCTTTGCGGAAGATAATGCGCCTCAGAGTCTCGGGCCGCGCGACGACCAGGAGCAGCAAGGTGTACTCCGCCGTACCGGTGTCGAAAAAGGAGACGCCGATAGCGAGCGCGAAGACCGCGAGCATCAGCCACAGACGGCGAGTACCATACCGGCGGACGGCCTGCGGGTCCACGCCCGGCTGCATCAGGTGCGGATTCTGCGAGGCATGCCGGCCCAGCCAAGTGAGGGTGAGGCTGGCGAGGATCAGGTGCGACACGTAGATCACGAACGGAAGCTGGAGGTCGCCGTACTCGCCGATCAGTGACGACGAGAACGGCACCAGCACGATCCACATCAGGAACAGGAAGTTGATCCTGAGCAGCCCGCCGTCGTAGCCCCTTATGTAGTTGAAGATGCGGTGGTGCGCCATCCAGTAAGCCGCGATGACCCAGAAGCTGATCAGGAACGTATAGAGCATGGGTAGCAGGCCGATCAGGTGCTGCAAGAGCTCTCCGGAAGCCAGGTTCTGCGGCAGCTTCAGCTCCAGGGCGAGCAGCGTGATCGCGATGGCTATCACCGCGTCGCTGAAGTAGATCGTGCGCTCGACATCGCGGCCGCGTTCGATCTCCTGCGGTTTCCGATCCGTTTCGGGGTTTTTCTCCGTCATATGGCTTTTCACAAGTTTATTTGACCACCGGGCGCGGGGCTACTTCTTCTCTTCGAGACCATCCGGTCCTGTCTCTTCTACCTCCACATAGTCGCGCTCGCCGGTCTCGGGATTGTAGCGGACCTCCATCAACTTGCCGCTAGTCGGGTCAACGAAGCGCTCGCCGGTGCGCTGCCAGCCGCTTCTCTCCCGGTCTACCCGGGCGCGGTAGCGTCTGCGCTCGAAGAGGATGCCCGCGGTGAGCAGGCCCCCGATCGCGATCAGATACCCGGCACCAGCCACCGGTCCGTTCGCCAGCAGTAGATACACTCCCCCGACCAGACATAAGACTCCGATAACCAGCAAGGCCCGCCGGAGCATATCCTGCTACCCTTCGGGCTCCACCACGACGGCTGTTCCGTAGGCGACGATCTCGCTCATCGTCTGTCCGATCTCCGAGGAGTCGAACTGCATCCTGACCACGGCGTTTGCCCCCATCGCCTGGGCATTCTTGACCATCCAGTCCACCACCTGGCGGCGGGTGTCCTCCAGAAGCTGGGTGTATTCGGAGATCTCACCCCCGGCCAGAGAGCGCAGCCCTGCCATGACGTTGCCGCCCAACCCCCTGCTGCGCACCACCAGTCCGAAGATCTCTCCCTTGCTCTCCACGATCCGGTGTCCCGCTATCTCTTCTGTTGTCACGATTATCACGACAGCCTCCCGGCGAAATCAGCCAAAGACGGTTCCCGAGCGAGCATCACGCTCCTGCCCGAGGGTCCAGAGAATCTCTCCTTTCAGGAAAATTCTTTGCGGAAACGTGGTTAGATTATCCCAGAAAATACGTCCCCATCGGCCAAAAGACCGATTATGCTCGAAATTTCGTTCGCTTCACCAGGAGAGAAACCGTGGGGCACGGACATGCCCCATGATCCCGGTCAGCTTTGCGGTTCCTACCTTTGAACCCTCAGAACCTTGATGGCCTTGGCGTAGTCGCCGCGAGGGGTGATGGCCGTGGCCACGGTTGCCGCCAGGCTCCAAACCACCATCACCACGAAGAGAGTAAACCCCCCAGGGGTGTCGCTCTGCCAGGCATAGAGACCCGCGAGGATAGAGAAAACCGTCGTCGAGGTCTCGCCCGCGGCGAACATGAGGGCTCTGGAGAGCGGGCTCGCCATATTCATGCTCCTCTTTTCGGTCATCGCCGTAAAGAACGGCATGGCGGCCATGATCTGGCGTACTCCCGGCGGGTAGGTCTCGGGATGGTCGGTGCCGCGCAAGCCATAGCCGCGGAAGCGAATGCCCGCGAGCCTGCCGACTGCCCAGTGGGCGATAGCGTGGCAGCAGTCGTAGATCATGACGAAGCCGAAGAGCATCATGGCGACCCGTACCCCGCTTGCGCTCTGCACATTCGCCGCCAGGTACAGAAACGCGCCGCCGACTACGATCCCGGCGAGCTGCAAGGAGTTGCCCGCTCCCACGGACATCCTGAGCCAGAGCCCCGGACGCGGTGGTGCGGCGGGTTTGGCGGTTGTCGTCATCTCCGTCTCCTTTCGGTTGCTCCGATACGAGCGTATGCTAGCTTCAGGCAACCGGACGGACCTCGGTCGAAAGTCGGATTTATCTAGAGGAAGAAAGTCCTAGCTGGCAGCGTGAATGTCCTTCCTGCTCAGCCAGACTATTCCCAGGTAGTAGAAAATGTAGTAGCTAAAGAACACCAGGAGCAGGCCCAGTGTGATCGGGTCGTGAACGTTCTGGAAAGACATGCTATTTGCCGCGTTCCCACTGCCGGAGAACCCGCCCTGGGAGTAAATCCCGAACAACCTGTAGACGAGCCGCCCGATAAAGAGAGCGAAGACGAGGAGCCCGATGTAGAGGTTCGGTACGAAGTAAGCGCCTTCCGCGGCCTTCTCGAACCTGGTGTGCCTGATACCGAAGAAGGCGAGCGCCGCGCCCACCGCAAGGCCCGCTGCTGCTCCGCCAAGATCCAGCGGTTTTGCCGCCACCGGAACCAGAATCAACGCACCGATCACAGCGAACAGGCCCGCCCTGAAAAGGAACCGTCCCGGCTGTACCGGCTGCCTGCCGATGGTCCTCCGCAACCGGCGGTAGATCCCGAACACGATCAGAACGGCTACCGCAGCTACGCCTAGAGCTCCAGACATCTCTCATCCCTCCCGAGATAGAAGTTTTGTTCTCCTGAATATTGCGCCGAAGAAGTTTCCGCCGCATCCGGCGAAAGTCGGACCTTTTGCACAGAAACGATTATGTCCGCCGTCACACGCCCTGGACTCACGGAAGGTAGATCCAACCCCGCTCCACCGCGTAGAGCGCCGCCTGGGTGCGGTCCCTGAAGCCCAGCTTCTTGAGGACGTTGGAGATGTGGTTCTTGACGGTGCCTTCCGTGATGTAGAGCTGTCTCGCTATCTCGCGGTTGGAGGCACCCGAGGCGACCAACCTGAGTACGTCCATCTCCCGCTCGGAGAGGGCTTCGGGATGAGGCTGTGGACCGCCGGGAGCCCTGGAGAGCCGCCCCAGCTCGGTAATGACTTTGGCCGTGATCGGGCCGTCCAGAACAGCCTCCCCCTGATGAACCTTCTGGATTGCTGCGGCCAGTTCCTCCGAGGGGGTGTCTTTGAGTATGTATCCCCGCGCCCCAGCCCTGAGCCCGTGAAATACGTACTCGTCATCATCGAAAGTGGTCAGAATGATGGGGGCTATCTGCGGGTACTCGCTGGCGAGGCGTTCTATCAGCGTGATCCCATCCATTCCAGGCATCCGCACGTCTACCAGCGCCACCTCGGGCCGCAGCTCGGGGATGCGCTCCAGCGCCTCTACTCCGTTGGCCGCTTCGCCCACCACCTCCACCCCTTCTTCGAGGTCCAGCAGGGTATGCAACCCCTGGCGCATGAGCGCCTGGTCCTCGACGATCATAACCCGCACCGGATTACCCATACGTCTTCACCGGAAGCTCGACCTCCAGCCTGAAACCGCCTTCGAGCGCATTTTCCGCCTTCATGCTTCCTCCCGCAGCAGCTACCCTCTCCCCCAGTCCCGTGATCCCGAACCCGCGATCTTTGAAGCTGCCCTCCGGGGCGCCGCATCCATTATCTGCTACCACAAGACGCACTTCTGAGCCCTCGAACATCAGTTCTGCCTGGATTTTACTCGCACCGGAATGCTTCACAGCGTTCGTCAGCCCTTCCTGCAGACCGCGGTAGAGGATCAGCTTCGTCTCCGGGCGCAGAGGGATTTCTTTCCCGGAAACGTCGAAGGAGACCGCCACTCCCCCGCCTCCGAACTCTCTTGCGAGAGCGGCCAGGGCTCCCGCGCCGTCCGCTCCCTCCACCGCCACAGGTTTGAGCGCCCGCACCGAGCGCCGGGCTTCGGAGAGGGCCGCGCTGGCGGAGCTTTTCGCCCGCGCCACGGCCTCGCGGGCCCGTTCCGGGTCGCGGTCCAGGAGCTTGCTCGCCGCCTCCAGTTGCACGTTAACCACCGTCAGGTAATGGCCGACGGCGTCGTGGATCTCGCGCGCCATCCGGTTACGCTCCTCGGATATCGCCAGCTCCCGGACCTGCTCGGCGTAGCGTTTCAGCTCCGCGTGTGCCTCTTCAAGCTCGGCAAGGAGGTCTTGCGTCTGCATCTGTTTCTTTACGGCCTCTACCGCCATGGTGCACATCCCGAGCACGAACGCGAAAGTCCCGCTCCAGGGAGCCGTCTCCTCCAGCGCCTGCACCACGCCCATCTCCGGCTTCGCCCACCATATATCGCCGAAGAGGAGGGCCAGGATCGCCACCGAATACGCTACTCCTCCGCGGAACCCGAACAAGAACACCCCGTTGGCAACCGAGACGCAGAAAAACCCCACGGAGAGCCCGACGCCGGTGAAGTGGACCGCCATGAACGAGGTCAGCGCGAACGCCGGGACCGCGAGTATCCGGAGGCCAGCAACGTCTTCCCGCTCCCAGCCCATGATTCTCCACAGCACCACGATGGCCGCGAACACGAGCGTTACGGGCCAGATGCCGAACTTCCGCTCGCCGAAGAGGTACACCGCGTAGGTCGTCGCGACGTAGAGGAGGCCGACCATTCTCATAAAGAGCGCGCCGCGGCGGGCTTCGGGCGATACCCGGGCAAACCAGCCCCGGGGTCTTATCCCACCGGCTTTACGAGCAGCCGAGATCAACCTTCCATCCCCCAGATAGCCCTTTGTCTTCGTTTGCAAGGTAATATTCCGCAATAGTTGGTAGTGATCAACTATTTGAATGCTACCGCGTAACGTCCTTTTCTACATGTGCCGAAAGTCATGCGAGAGTCATGTTTGCGCCGATACCGGCCAAAAACCGGGATAACGTCTCCCGAACGTTCATTAATGGCCCGCAACGCCTCTTCGGCTTCCCGGATTGAAATTTTTGCGGGACATACGAGGGTTCTCAGGGTAGAGTAATCCCGGTGAGAGCAGACGGGCGCACATCCACGGAGGCCGGGCGGGATACGTTGCTCAGCTATCCGGTGATCCTTCTGACCCTCGCCGCCCTCGCTTCTTTTTTCGGTTTTCAGCTTTTGTTGCCGGTTGTTCCCCTCTACGCGGAGCAGAGCGGAGGCGGGAATACGGGGGCAGGGCTCGCCACCGCCGCGTTCATGTTCTCGACGGTGCTCACCCAGATCCAGATGCCCCGCGCGATACACCGCTTCGGATACCGTCCAATCTTCGCCGCGGGCCTCTTGCTCCTGGGAATCCCGATCTTCGCCTACCCATTCGTCCACACACTCGCTCCCCTGCTCGCGGTTACGCTGGTAAGAGGGGTGGGATTCGGGATCGTTACGGTATTGTTCTCGGTTTTGATCGTCGAGCTCGCTCCAGCCGAACGCCGGGGCGAGGCTATGGGGTTGCTGGGTGTCGCCATCACCCTGCCCACCATCTTCTGCAACTCTTTAGGGCTGTGGCTGGTGGAGCACTCCGGCTACGGCGTAACCTTCCTGCTGGGCGGAGCCGCAACGCTCGTCGGGTTTGTCTTCGCCCTGGGTATCCGGTCGGTATCCGCCGCCGGTCCCGGTGAGAAGACCGGATTCTTCGCGGGGCTCAGGCGAGGCCCGCTTCTGCGAACCTTCCTCCTGTTCTCCGCCACGACGATGACGGCGGGGGTGATCGTAACCTTCCTGCCCATCGCCCGGCCCGGACCTGGGATATTCTCCGCAACCGGCGCGCTTCTCATCATCGGTGCTGCTTCCACCGCAACCCGCTGGTGGGCCGGAAGGTTCGGCGACCGCCGCGATGTCAGAAAGCTTATCCTGCCCTCCCTCGCTGCGGGGACACTCGGGATGGCCGCACTCTCCTGGAGTACGGCGGGACTTCTTATCGGGTCGCTACTGTTCGGGGCGGGACTCGGGGCGATAGAGAACGCGACCCTGATCCTGATGATGTCGCGGGTCCCGAAAGCGGAGTACGGGCTGGCGAGCGCGCTGTGGAACGCCGCCTTCGACAGCGGGACAGGCTTCGGGGCCCTCGTTTTCGGGCTTGTGATCGAGGGCAGCAACTTCGATACCGCCTTCTACCTCTGCGCCCTCCTCCTCGCGGCTTCGGCGATCCTCGTGCCGCTCGACCGCCGCCGGGAGTAAATTGATCTCGTTGCGGGCAAAATCCTTCCTGTAAAAGTAGCGAGAGAAGGGAGATAAGACTTGACCGAGATGCCACTCCAGGGCCAGAACCTGCCGCCGCTCAGCCTTCTTACCGAAGAAGGCAAGACGCTCTCCACGGGCGACTTGAAGGGCCAGCCGACCATCCTCTACTTCTACCCCAAGGATGACACCCCAGGCTGCACCAAGGAAGCCTGCGCCTTCAGGGACCGCATGGATGACTACCGGCAAGCCGGAATTCGAGTCTACGGGGTCTCGCTCGACTCTCCCGAGTCGCACAGGAAGTTCCGTGAGAAATACAATCTCAACTTCCCGCTGCTCAGCGACGAGGGTGGAAAGGTGGCATCGTCGCTGGGAGTGCTGGGAGATCGGGGCAAGGCCAGGCGCGTAACTTTCCTGCTCGGCGCGGACGGCAGAATCGCCAAAGTCTACCCGAACGTCTCCCCCGAAACCCACGCGGATGAAATCCTGAGAGACGCCGGAGCAGCGTAGGAAACAGCCAGCCGCCATGCCAGATACTGCGATCAACACCAGGGTCCAGAAGCGGTTGCGCGAAGAAGAGAGCGCCTGGATTACTACGGTGCGCCGGGATGGTCAGCCGCAGCCGGTGCCCGTGTGGTTCCTGTGGGACGGCGAGAGCTTCCTGATCTACTCCCCACCAGACCGCCAGAAGCTGCGAAATATCAGCGGCAACCCGCGCGTGGCGCTCAACCTGAACTCCAGCAGATACGGAGCCGACGTGGTGAGGGTGGAGGGTGAAGCCGAAATACTCGAAGATTTCCCGCCGGCCACCGGGGTTCCCGAGTACCTCGAAAAGTACCGGGAAGGAATAGCAAGGATCGGGCTAGACCCGGAGGGCTTCGCCCGATCCTACTCGGTTCCCGTGCGGGTCAGACCGAGGCGCTGGCAAACCTGGTAAGGACTGCCTTAAGCGCGGGTTCCTCCACCGCCTTCTTCGCGCTCTTCCAGGATGTCCTCCACGCTTCGCGCCGCGTTCACGATGACCTCTTTGATCCGGCGCAGCTTCTCCCGGTCCACCCTCCCAGTCCGCATCTGGCTCCCAAAGAGCTTGCCGGCACGCTTTAGCTCGTATCTTATCTCCTGCATCTCTCTGGCGAACTCAAGGTCCCATCCCCCGCCCGCGCGGTCCCAGATGTCCTTGACGGACTCACGATGCTCCACGAGGAATTTACGCCCCTCGTCGGTTATCGTGTAGATCTTCTTGCCGTCCCGCTGGGTTAGGGTGACATATCCCAGGTCTTCGAGAAGCTGCAACGTCGGGTAGACCGAGCCCGGACTGGGCGAGTAGAAGCCCCGGAAACGTTCCTCCAGAGCCCGGATCAACTCATAGCCGTGCGAGGGCTTGTCTTCCAACAGATCCAGGAGCACGTACTTGAGATCCCCCTTCTCGAAGACACGCCCGCGCCTCGGGTCAAATTCCCAGCCGCGTCCGCGATGCCCCCACCCGAAAAAGCCCTTCATCTGTGGTCCGAACATGACTAATCCAACTCCTTTCGATAAGCCTCAGTCTGTAAGCTCCCTGCGGTCGTGATCCCAGAGCGCGTACGCCAGCCTGCCCTCGCGGGCGCGCACTTCTATGTATCCGCTTTTCGCCAGATCGCCGAGTATCTGGTCCGCTTCGGCGACGCTCAGCGACGTCTCAAGCGCCGCCTGCGCAGCGGTGATCTCACCGTGCCGCCCCAACGCCTCGAGAATCTCCTTTTCCTTGCGCTCCTTTTCATTCGATTGCCGGAAACTCCGCTCCGAAAGAGAGGCTACCCCTCTGGCCGAAGCCCTGATCACCGGCCCGATCACCAGAAAGGCCAGCCAGCCGAAAAGGAAGAGCGCCGGGAAGAAGTGGAAGAACATCGGACCAGACAAGAACAACAGAAACAGCAGCCCGACCACAGCCACTACCGGAAACGACGGACCACCAGAACGCCTCCTGCCGATATAGCCAGCTCTGCACAGCCCCATCATCTCGCCACACTCCTTCCTCTCCGCTAAACCATCCGCCCGGCGAGTCTCGCTATCGAAAGCTGCCCGCACGGAGCTTTAAACGATCGCAGTATATCACGATATATCTTGATATGGCGCGAATTTTGATTAAATTTTTACGAGAGATTCAGCGGTCAGGTTCTCTTACTGGCGTCGAGCGAGGTAGACGCCGGCGAGGATGATCGCACCTCCCAAAATTTTGTTTATGGTCAGGGCTTCTCCGAGCAGTACGACGCTGGATACGACCCCGATCAGGGTTACGAGGTACTGGTAGACGAGCACCTGGTTGGCTCCCAGGCGCGACACCCCGCGCTGCCAGGCAAAAAACCCGTAGGCGGCGACCAAGATTGCCGAGTAGGCGAAGGCGCTCCACACCGACCATTCTGTGGATAGCCCATGTATATTTGTCAGCTCCCAGAGGGCGATCGGGGAGACGACGAGCCCTCCGAAAAACGTGGTGTAGGAGGCTACGGCCAGGGGTGGATACCTGCGCAGCAGTCGCATACCGAGCACGGTATAGGAACCCCAGCAGATTGCCCCTCCCATAACCAGGAGATCCCCACTCAGGCTGGAATCGCCACTACCCAGGCCGCCATAAACGACGACCGCTACCCCTACCAGTGCGAGAGCCACCCCGAGCACACCCTTCAAGGCGGGACGTTCCAGCCCGAGCACGAAGCCCAAAAGCATCCCCCAGAGCGGCGGAGTTGCGTAGATAAGGGCCGTCTCGGAGGCGGAGGTCATGCTCACGCCCAGGGTAAAAAGCGTGTTGTTCAGCCCGACGCCGGCAGCCCCCACGGCGGCCATCTCCCAGAGGTCTCTCCCCCTGGGTCTGCTTTCCGGTTTTACGAAACGCAGCACCAGCCAGAGCAACACCCCGGCCAGGGTAAAGCGGAGGGCAACAAAGAACAGCGGCGGGACGTGAGCCACGACGTACTTGACCGCCACAGGATTGGTCCCGAGGAAAAAAGCCGCCAGAAGCAGTGAAGCCTCAAAGGCGATCGCTTCTTTCCTGGCGCCATCCACACTGAAGATTCTACGCCGAATCGGACCCTGGAATGTGAACGCTTTGGGACGGCCTCAAATCCAGTTCCCAAAGATGTCAATGACCTCGCCGAAAGAGACACGAGTTGCCCGACCGTCAGGTCTTCGGTAGTACCAGCCACATCCACAACCAAAGCCCGGCTATCGTCAAGAAGTTCCAGTCCCCCGCCGGAAAACAGAGTTGGTGGGACCCGCAATCCTGTGCTCGCAGCGCACTCTCTGGGTTACGCGGTCAGCGCGCTCCACTTCTTACCTCTTTTGCTACCTGCCAGCAGGTGGTGGGTCAGGGGTTTTCCTCTGAAAGCAACCGCAATAGCCCTGGACCTTAGTGTTCGCTAAGGCCCAGGGCTTCTTGACGGACGGTTATTATTTCGAAGTATTCGAGGAACAAACGTTGCCGTGCCAGCCGCAACCGCCATCCTGACCAGTAGCGACGATGTTCTCCCCGTGCAAGATGTTGTTCACGACGGTGGCGTCGTGCTGCGTCCCGCGTGAAGGATCACCCGAAGCGTGCAGCTCGATGCCGTCATTGCTCCCGTCGTGCATACTCCGGCCCGACATGCTCCGGCCCAGTACGTTGTAACGGACCGTCCCGTGCGCCGAGTCGGAGACAGAGATACCGCTATAGGCGTTGCCGTAGACTCGGTTGTGTTCTATGAGCGCCTTGACGTTATCACCAGGGTTCAAATCCGGCTTCGGAGAGTTCTCGTAGAAGATCCCGTGGCGGCTGTTGCCATAAGCTACGGTGCTATGAACCCAGAAGCCGTGGGTGCGCGCCGCCTCGGACTGGCAGCCTACATCACACCACGCACCATTGCCGCCGTTGTTGTGCGTTACGACACGGTTGACCTCACAGGCGTAGTTGCACTTGATCCCTGCTGCTGTGCCCCCTACCTTGGAAGCGTCCCGGCCGTTGTGGGCAAGCTCGCTGTCCAAGAGTACGCCCTGCGCCTGCCCTATGCCGGAGCCTGCCGCTCCGTGAACGTACAGATGATCCATGTGCAAGCCGGAACCCGCGGCGATGGCAGTGATGCCCTGGTTGACTCCCTTGGCGTCGAGTTCGAGCCAGGAGATGCGGATACGTTGCCCTCTGGCCTCGGGCCGGATCAGGGCGTTCTGGTTCGCGCCGGAGGCAAGGACCACCCGGACTACGGGGTGCGGCTTGATCGCTGGTCCAACCTTCGTGCTCGTGCCAGAATCGCCCACGAGCGACTGGTTTCTCTCCAGCTTGATCTTGTTGTCTATTACGTACGTCGTAGGGTTCTGGGGAGTAGCCTTCGGAGAGGCGTGCACCAGGATGGTGTCTCCCGGTCCCGCGGCGTTGGCTTTAGCGTCCAGATCGTCTCCTGGATTGACGTTGATGGTTGCAGCGGAAGCTACCCCTGCCATCACAGTGCTGGCCAGCACCAAAATTAAAGCCATACCTGGAAGTACGGCGAGTACAGTGAACGTAACGAACTTCTTCACGCGTATTACCCCCTCTCTTCGGCAACCGGCTACCTCGCGCTGGAGGCCCCTGGTTTTGCGTCCCCGCCTCACGACGGGTTTGCCCTTTCGGTTCCAATTAAGTTATCGGCACAAAGGAGGGGAAACTATAGCGTTCTCGAGAAAAATTTGTAAAAATAGTTTTTGATCGGTTAGGGCAAACCCATCTTTATCACCGAAAGAGAGCCGATCTACCCGACATCCGGCTCTACGACCTGCGCCACACCCTCGCCTCTTTAATGTTCGAGAACGACGAGGACCTCAAGACCGTCGAGGAGGTGCTCGGGCACTCCTCGATCAAGCAGACCGCCAGGCCGCCCGCCTCAATGAGTTACTTACTCGCAAACTCTCCTGAGAGCATAAAAGTTCAGGGCGTGGCAGCAGTAGGGCAGCAAACCTGGTTGTGGTAAAGATGTGGTAGCGGCCTTTCGCCGACGAAAGCGGGTGGCTCAAAACCGTCCGTTTGCAGGGGATTCAGAGTGGCGGGACCCGGAATCGAACCGGGGACACCGTGATTTTCAGTCACGTGCTCTACCGACTGAGCTATCCCGCCTCGCGGGGGCGGGAGCGACGGGACTCGAACCCGCGGCCTCCGGCGTGACAGGCCGGCGTTCTAACCAACTGAACTACGCCCCCGGCAAGCGGAAAGTTTAGCAAACGGGCAGGAATATTTCTAACTATGCAGCGCAACCACAATTTCTGTCTGCTACAACAGAGTCCCTGATCTACATGGCTATAATTTGATTTTGCTGTGCGCCGAAATCTCAGAGCGTTGGTTTTGTCAGTTTAGAAGTGCGCGGGAGTTGCGCAGCGAGAAGAGAAACGTGATCCGTACGAGAACTACTGCGAATTATAAGACCTCGTGGGCTTATCGGGTGCTCGTTGCTGTGGCGCTCGCGGCGGTTGTGCTCGGGATTGTCGCCCGCCTCTACCATCTCGGCTATCCAGATACGAGGATGTGGGATGAGGTCTACTTCCCGAAGTTCGCGTGGGATTATCTGCAGGGTAAACCGTTCTTCGACGTTCATCCGCCACTAGGGAAGTTCATCATCGCAGTAGGGATAATCATCCTGGGCAACGACCCTCTGGGATGGCGTATCATGCCAGATCTCTTCGGAGTAGCCATGATCTTCCTGGGCGCTTTTGCCGGAT
>CADDYV010000023.1 GCA_902810695.1 Actinomycetota bacterium
TTGGTTGTTGTCCGTGATCTTGGTTGGGGTGCCGCCACCTGCGGGGATGGTGTAGATCTCCTCGTTAGTGCCGTCGGAGGCGTCGTAGGCGATTCTCTTGCCGTTAGGTGAAAGAGCAGGATCATACTCGTCTACGGCGGTGTTGGTGATCTGCTTCGGCGTTCCTCCGGTGGCGGAGATGGAGTAGATGTCTGTGTTGCCGCTGGCGTCTTCGTGGATGTAGACGATCCTGCCGCCTTTGGCGGAGTAGGCTGGAGAGTAGTCGTAGCCGGAGGTCGTCGCAGTTAGCTGCTTGGGACTGGAGCCATCGGGCTTTACGGTGAACAGCTGGCAGTACCCCGTCGGGCAGCGAGAGAGGACGATCCTGCCGTTATGTCCTGGAAAGGCGGCTCTGGCGGGACCAGCACTGCTCCCTGTCAGTAACCACGCGACTGCAGCCGCCACGAACACGCCGAAGATGAGTACGCCTATTCTTCTCATTTGTATAGCTCCCTTGCCCTGGGATTATGTAATTAGATCAGCATACCTCTCTGATGTCTCAGGACACATCCTCCATTTGTACCATTTTCGACAAATTTCCTGAACTTCAGCGTTGGCACGGCAAAGAACCACGTCCATAACGTACTCGGGCTGCTGTTCGCACTGCAGAACTATGTATACTGCGCACCGGGGAGACGCAGATAATCCCGCCTCGGAGATCCAAAAGAGACTTCACAAAACATCCGGTCCTGCAATTTCCTGGCGTATGAAAAGCAAAAGATGATCATTTTGCAGGACTTTTCTCGATTCGCTGTTGACAGTGGAAAGAGGCGTCTGGATAATTACTGCATCCGCTGGTTCGCTGGAGTCTCTGAGGACCGGCGTCGCAAGAGGGAATCCGGTGAGAGTCCGGAGCTGCCCCGCAGCGGTGAGCGGGAACGAAAGCCGCATCGGAGCACTGGTCGTGAAGGGCCGGGAAGCGGCGGCGAGTAGGTAGCCCGCGAGCCCGAAGACCTGCCAGCGGGCCGTACCTGTGGTGCGGAGAGTGGCTGTAGCCTTCGAGGGAGAGGCAGGTTGCGAGAAGTGGATATCGTCAGCGGCGATATCGCCTGCGGGCGGTCTGGCCGGTGGCCCGCATATCCTCCAGGCAAATCCTCTCTCATTACAGACGCCAGCGGGGTGAAACGAGCGAAAGGGGAGCGGTGATTACCAGAGAGACGCAGGTAAAAAAGCGAGACGGCAGGATAGTTGCCTTCGATGCGGGGAGGATATCGCGCGCGATAGCCAACGCTTTCCGGGCGGAGCGCGGGCTCTCCAGGGAGGCGAAGCTCGACGCGGAGCTGCGCGAGGAGGTAGAGCGAACGACGGCGGCTGTGATATCACGCCTCCCCGACGAGGACGCCGTCGAGGTGGAGACGATCCAGGACCTCGTCGAGGAGCAGTTGATGCGGGACGGCAACTACCGGGTTGCCCGCCGCTACATCGTCTACCGCGAGGAGCACAACAAGGCGCGGATGTTCCGGGGCGAGCCCGGCGGAGAGCAGCCGTCCATCCGGGTACGCAACGAGGACGGGAGCGAGGGCGTCGTCGAGGCGTGGCGCGTAAAGCGCAGGATAGAGGACGCCTGCCGGGGCCTTGATAACGTGGACCCGCAGCGGATCCTGGATGAGACCCTGGGATCGCTGTACAGCGGCATAACGCCACAGCAATTGCAGCGGGCCATGGTGCTGGCCGCCCGCTCCTTCATCGAGGTCGAACCCGCCTACAACACCGCCGCTACCCGGTTGCTGCTCGGGATCATCTACCGCGAAGCCTGGGGCGAGATGCCCGCCGAGGAAGGGTTCGAGCGCGCCTACCGCGAACGGTTCGAGGCGTATCTCGAAAAAGGTGTTGCGGCCGAGCGGCTGGACGCGGAGCTTTTGAACTTCGATCTCGACAAGATCTCGCAGGCACTCAAGCCCGAGCGCGACGATACGTTCACCTACCTGGGGTTGCAGACCATCTACGACCGGTATCTGATACAGGCCGACGACAAGCGCATCGAGTGCCCGCAGTACTTCTGGATGCGGGTTGCGATGGGCCTGGCGCTGCGCGAGGATAATCGTGAGGAGCGGGCCGTCGAGTTCTACGAGATGCTCTCTACCTTCCGGGTCGTCTCCGCGACACCCACCCTCTTCAACTCCGGCACGCTGCACCCGCAGCTCTCCTCGTGCTACCTCACGACCGTCTCGGATGACTTGGAAGGCATCTTCAAGGCCATCTCGGATAACGCGAAGCTCAGCAAGTGGGCCGGGGGCCTGGGCAACGACTGGACGCGCATCCGGGCGACGGGCTCGCTTATCAAGGGAACCGGGGGCAAGAGCCAGGGCGTCATCCCGTTCCTCAAGATCGTCAACGACACGGCTGTCGCCGTGAACCAGGGCGGCAAGCGTAAGGGCGCGGCGTGCTCCTACCTGGAGACCTGGCACCTGGACATCGAGGACTTCCTGGAACTGAGGAAGAACACCGGCGACGAGCGGCGGCGGACGCATGATATGAACACCGCCAACTGGATCCCGGACCTGTTCATCAAGCGCGTGATCGAGGGCGGCGAGTGGACGCTGTTCTCCCCGAACGAGGTCTCCGACCTGCACGACCTCTACGGGCGCGCTTTCGAGGAGCGCTACGTCGAGTACGAGCGGATGGCCGAGGAAGGGAAGCTCAGGCAGTTCAAGCGGGTCGAGGCAGCCTCTCTGTGGAAGAAGATGCTCTCGATGCTCTTCGAGACGGGGCACCCCTGGATCACCTTCAAAGACCCCTCCAACATCCGCTCGCCGCAGGACCACGTGGGCGTCGTCCACAGCTCGAACCTGTGCACCGAGATCCTGCTGAACACCAGTGCGGAGGAGACCGCCGTCTGCAACCTCTGCTCGCTCAACCTCGGCGCGCACACCGACGCCTACGGACTCGACGAGGAGATGCTGGCCGAGACCGTGAAGACGGCGGTGCGGATGCTGGACAACGTGGTGGACATCAACTTCTACCCGACCCCGGAAGCCAGGACCGCCAACCTGCGCCATCGTCCGGTGGGGCTCGGGATCATGGGCTTCCAGGACGCGCTCTTCGAGCAGCGCATCAGCTTCGCGAGCGAGGAGGCCGTACGCTTCGCCGACTACTCGATGGAGCTCATCTCCTACCATGCCATCCTCGCCTCCACGGATCTCGCCGCCGAGCGCGGCACCTACCAGAGCTATGCGGGCTCGAAGTGGAGCCGGGGACTTTTGCCCATAGACACCATAGACCTGCTGGAAGAAGAGCGCGGCATGCCGGTGGATATGGACCGCTCCGCAACCCTCGACTGGGAGCCGGTGCGCCGGGCGGTTGCGGAGCACGGGATGAGGAACTCTAACGTCATGGCCATAGCGCCAACGGCGACCATCTCGAACATCACCGGCGTCTACCAGTCCATCGAGCCGGTATATTCCAACCTGTTCGTGAAGAGCAACCTCTCAGGAGACTTCACCATCGTCAACGAGTACCTGGTGAACGATCTCAAGAAGCGCGGCCTGTGGGACGAGGAGATGCTAGAGGACCTCAAGTACTTCGACGGCTCGGTGCAGGAGATAGAGCGCGTGCCGGAGGACCTCAAGAAGCTCTATCTCACGGCGTTCGAGATAGACCCTGGCTGGATCGTTGACTGCGCGAGCCGGCGCCAGAAGTGGCTCGACATGAGCCAGTCGCTGAACCTGTACCTCGCCAGGCCGAGCGGAAGGCTTCTCTCCGAGATGTACCTCAACGCCTGGCGCAAGGGCCTCAAGACGACCTACTACCTGCGCAGCCGGGGAGCCACGGGTGTCGAGAAATCGAGCATGGACATCAACAAGCGGGGTATCCAGCCGCGCTGGATGAAGAGCGTCTCGGCCTCAAGCCGCGTCGCGGTGGAAGAGGCAAACAGCGCGCCTTCTGAACCTGTGCGGGGAGAGACCTGCTCCCCCGACGACATCGAGTGCGAAGCCTGCCAGTAGAGAATAGGAGGGAACTTTATGTCCCAGTGCTGCAACGGCGGAGGCGAGCAGCCCTACGACCTGAGCAAGCGGATCAACGTCGAAGACAAACAGCTCCTCAACTGCCGGGCCGTGGATGTCAACCAGCTCTGGCCCCTGAAGTACGAGTGGGCCTGGGAGCACTACCTCAACGGCTGCGCCAACAACTGGCTGCCCTCCGAGGTGCCGATGCAGAAGGACATCTCGCTCTGGGATTCCGATGATGGGCTCACCGACGCCGAGCGGCTGGTCATCATGCGCAACCTGGGGTTCTTCTCCACCGGCGAGAGCCTGGTCGGTAACAACATCGTGCTCTCCATCTTCGAGCACATCACCAACCCCGAGGCGCGCCAGTACCTCTTGCGGCAGGCGTTCGAGGAGGCCGTCCACACCCACGCCTTCCACTACATCGTGGAGTCGCTCGGCCTCGACGGGCGCGAGGTCTTCAACATGTACAACGAGGTAGACTCCATCCGGGGCAAAGACGAGTTCGTGATGTCGCTCACCGAGGCCGTCATGAGAGAGGGCTTCACCACCGAGACGGTCGAGGGCATCCAGGAGTTCATCAAGAACCTCGTCGGCTTCTACGTGATAATGGAAGGGATCTTCTTCTACTCGGGGTTTGTGATGATCCTCTCCTTCCACCGCCAGAACCGGATGACCGGCATCGGCGAGCAGTTCCAGTACATCCTTAGAGACGAGACGGTCCACCTCAACTTCGGTATAGACCTCATCAACACCATCAAAGAGGAGAACCCCGAAGCCTGGACGCCGGGCTTGAGGCAGGAGCTTGTGGAGATGGTGCGGCGGGCCGTCGAGTACGAGCTGGCCTATGCCCGTGCCTGTCTCCCAGAGGGCGTGCTCGGCCTGAATGCTGACCTCTTCCGCGAGTACGTCGGCTACATCGCCGACCGCAGGCTCAAGCGGATAGGGCTTCCCGCCCAGTACCGCTCGCGCAACCCGTTCCCCTGGATGAGCGAGACGATGGATCTCGCCAAAGAGAAAAACTTCTTCGAGACGCGGGTAACCGAATACCAGAGCGCAGGCTCGCTCGTCTGGGATTAGATGGGAACACACTACCGCCCCTGCGTCGGGAGCGGCGCGGGGGCTTTACTTTTTCTCCTGACCTCATTGTAGGTATATGCTACTATTTGTCGCGTTTGAGAACCTTCAAAGATCGCTGTAGAGACTCCGGAGGAAGATGAAGAGTTACATGGCGCGGCCGGGTACGGTCGAACGGAAGTGGTACGTGATAGACGCCGAAGGGCAGACTCTGGGGCGGCTGGCGACGGAGATCGCCACGCTCCTGCGCGGCAAGAGGAAGCCGCAGTACACCCCGCATGTTGATACCGGCGACTTCGTCGTGGTGGTGAATGCGGAGAAGATAGTCGTTACCGGCAAGAAGGCCGAGCAGAAGGTGTACCGCTGGCACACGGGCTATCCGGGTGGGCTCAAGGAGCGCAGCTACGAGCAGATGCTCGCGCGGCGGCCGGAAGAAATCATCAGGATCGCCGTCCGGGGCATGATGCCGAAGACCCGGCTTGCCCGCCAGCAGCTCAGGAAGTTGAAGATCTACGCGGGTCCCGAGCATCCGCACGCCGCTCAGAACCCGCAACCCTACGAGGTGAGGTGAAGATGGCAGAGGCGCTCTACAGGGCGACTGGAAGACGCAAGACCGCGGTGGCGCGGGTCAGGCTGTTGCCGGGAGACGGCAATATTACGGTGAACGGCCAGGATTACAGGGAGTACTTCCCGCGCCCGAGCCACCAGGTCTCCGTGAGGGCTCCGCTGGAGCTGCTGGAGTCGGCGCAGCGTTACGACGTGGTCGTGGAGGTTTCGGGCGGCGGACCTACCGGTCAGGCCGACGCCATCCGGCACGGCATCGCGCGTGCGCTAGCGGAGGAGTCCCAGCAGGCCAGGGGCGAGCTGAAGGAGGCGGGGTTGCTAACCCGCGACGCCCGCGCGGTCGAGCGCAAGAAGTACGGTCTCAAGAAGGCCCGCAAGCGCCCGCAGTTCTCCAAGCGATAAGGCCAAACTTTTTGTAACTTCGGACAGGCCCCTCTACTATACAAGGGGCCTGTTTGCTTGGGAGATTCACTTGGAGAGAATGGAGATCACATTCGGAACCGACGGGGTGCGCGGGGTTGCCAACAAGAGCCTCCTGCCCGAACACACTCTGAGCCTCGGCCTTGCCGCCGCCCGGCTGTTCGGAGGTCCTATCCTCATCGGGCGCGATACGCGCATCTCTGGCGGCATGCTCTCGGCTGCTCTCGCCGCAGGTGCGGCGAGCGGCGGAGCCAGAGTACTGGATATCGGGGTCCTGACGACGCCGGGTGTGGCGGCTCTGGCCCCTAAGCTCGGCGCGGCGGTTGCCGGAGTGGTGAGCGCCTCTCACAACCCCTACCCGGATAACGGCATCAAATTCTTCTCCGGCGAAGGTCAGAAGCTCCCCGCCGAAAGAGAACGCGAGTTGGAGAAGCTGGTTTCGGAGGCAAGCCTGGAGCGTCCTACAGGAGACGGCGTGGGCACCGTGGAGCCGGTTAGCGACGCCGCCAGGTTATACGTAGAGGATGTTTTGAGACGCCTGCAGCCTCAAGTGTCCGGTATGAAGGTTCTGCTGGACTGCGCAAACGGGGCTGCCTGCGAGGTAGCCCCGATGGCTTTCGAGAGGGCCGGCACGGATCTCACCGTGGTCGGGAGCGAGCCCGACGGGACGAACATCAACGCCGGATGCGGCTCGACGCACATCGAGAAGCTCGACGCTTCGGGGTACGATGTGGCCTTTGCCTTCGATGGGGATGCAGACCGGGTTCTGGCGGTGGACGATCGGGGAAGCATCGTGGATGGGGACAGAATTATCGCGATACTGGCCCGGGATCTCAGCGAGCGCGGCAGACTCGAAGGCAGCGTGGTGGTGACGGTGATGAGCAATCTGGGGTTCTTCAAGGCGATGGATTCTATGGGCATCCCGTACGAGGTTACACCGGTGGGAGACAGGCACGTTGCGGAGGCGATGTTGCGGTCCGGGGCTTCGGTGGGAGGAGAGCAGTCGGGCCACGTCATCCTCTCCGAGTATGCTACGACCGGAGACGGGCTCGTTACTGCGCTGGCGCTTCTGGACGTGATGGCACGCAGCGGTAAGCGTCTCTCGGAGCTTGCGGAGGTCATGGAGGTTTACCCGCAGACCCTGATCAACGTGGACGTCGGAGAACTGGCCGTCGCGAAGTCTGTATCATCTTCGGAGATCGTCCAGCAGGCGGTTGCCGATGCCGAGAGAAGGCTGGGGAGCGAGGGGCGCATCCTGCTCAGGCCGAGCGGAACGGAGCCGGTCGTTCGGGTGATGGTGGAGCACGCGGACGAGAGGGTTTGCCGAGAGGTTTGCGAGGAGGTTGCGGGCGTGGTTGCCGAGAATGGAGGGCGGAGTTGAGGTTCGTTGGCTGCGCGCTGGCCTGGAGGCCGGGAGAGGCGAAGGAGAAGATGTCCTGCCTGGTGGCGCTGGATGAGCGGGGCAACATAATCGCGAACACCTTCGCCGCTACCGTGGAAGAGATAGCGGAGGCAGTCGAGGGCTACGATGCGGAGCACCATGAGATCATCGTCGGGGTAGATGCGCCGCTTCTGGTCCCCAACGAGCGCGGGACTCGCAGCGTCGAGCGCATCCTCTCCAGGGTTTCGCTGCCGGCGTACTCGGCGAGCCGCAAGATATTCGGCGGAGAGACCCGCTCCGAGGAGTTGCTCGCGGCACTGGAAGAGGTCGGGGTCGAGTATACCGACTTTCCCTTTCACGGAGACCGCGACCAGAGCGTGGTCGTCGAGGTGGACTCGATGGCGACGCTGAAGGTAATATCCTTCGAGCAGAGCCAGGGGAACGGCAACGTCTTGCAGAGGTTGAAGGAGATAGAAGAGCCGAAATTTCGCAAAGGCAACAAGGAGAGCCGGGCGCGGGCGCTGAAAGACGCGGTCGGGATCCTCTGGAACACGCCGGGCCTGCGTCTCAGGACCGGTAACCTCTCCGCGGATCTTCAGTCGCCGGAGAACGTGGACGTCTCGAAGATAGACATAACCCTGGAGCTCTCGCACGCGGAGCTGGACCGGGTCATGGGTCTGGTGGAGGGGACGCTCGCGGCTTACGCGGTCTACCGCCACTGGAAGGGCCGGGACGGTTCGATCATCGTGGGGAGCGGGAGCCAGGGCTCGGTGCTCCTGCCCGCGAGCGGTGCGCTTTATGACCGGATCGCCGAGGAATGCCGCGCGGCGGGGATTCCCTACGCCTAGCATGGGCCTCTGCATCCGCATAATCCCGTGCCTGGACGTGGCAGCGGGCAGGGTCGTGAAAGGGACGAAGTTCAAAGACCTGCGCGACGCCGGAGACCCGGTGGAGCTTGCCGCCCTCTACGACCACGAGGGCGCGGATGAGATCGTCTTCTACGACATCACCGCCTCCCACGAGCGACGCGCCACCGCCACGGAACTGGCCAGGCGCGCCGCCGAGGAAGTGTTTATTCCCTACACCATCGGGGGCGGCGTGAGGACGGTCGAGGACATGCGCGCCATGCTCCGCGCCGGGGCCGACAAGGTCTCCATAAACAGCGCCGCCGTGAAGAACCCCGATCTCATGAATAAGGGAGCCGAACGTTTCGGGAGCCAGTGCGTGGTCCTGAGCGTGGACGCTAAACGGCGCGGGGCCGGCAGCGGCTGGGAGGTGTACCTCAACGGCGGGCGGGTGAACACTGGCAGGGATGCGCTGGAGTGGCTCGTCGAGGGGGAGAAGCGGGGAGCGGGGGAGTTCGTCCTCAACAGCATGGACTCCGACGGGATGGCGACCGGCTATGATCTGGACCTGATATCCGTCGTCGCGGAGAGAACGAACATTCCGATCATCGCCTCCGGCGGAGCGGGCCATCCCGACCACATGGTCGCTGCCGTGGAAGCAGGAGCGAGCGCGGTCCTCGCTGCGAGCATCTTCCACTTCGGAGAATGGAGCATAGCCGGGGTAAAAGAACGCCTGGCAGAGTCCGGAATACCGGTTCGCAGGTAAAATCTAGTCAGAGATTTTGAAAGGGAGTTGGCGGTGAGAGGTGGCATGGCTCTATGAGTTCCGCGACGGACAACGTAAATTTCGACCAGCAGGGACTCGTTCCCGTGATCGCCCAGGACGTTCATACCGGCGAAACCTTGATGCTTGCCTACGCGAACCGGGAGGCCGTCGAGAGGACGCTGGAATCCGGCGAAGCGCACTACTACTCCCGCTCCCGCAACGAGTTGTGGCGCAAGGGCGCGACCAGCGGCAACACCCAGAGAGTGGTAGAGGTGCGGATAGACTGCGACGGAGACACCCTCTTGTACAAGGTCGAGCCGCGCGGACCAGCTTGCCACACCGGGGAGAAGAGCTGCTTCTTCAAGACGCTCGCGGGCAAAGGCGTGGGCGTGGCTGTCGGCGAGTTCAGGGCGGAAGGAGACTTCGGAGCGATGGTGCGCGAGCTTGCCGGGACGATAGCCCAGCGCCACCAGGATATGCCGGAGGGCTCGTACACGGCGGAGCTTATCGGGCGGGGGACGGGGAGGGTAGCGCAGAAGGTCGGCGAGGAGGCGGTCGAGCTGGTTGTGGCCGCGTTGGAGGACGAGAGGATCGCCGAAGAAGCTGCAGACCTCGTCTACCACCTGCTGGTTTTGCTGGAGGAGCGCAGCGTGAGCATAGAAGACGTGGGGCGGGTCTTGCGTGAGCGGCACGGCTAGGATGAACCTCATCCCGACGCTCGCTGAGGCGCGCACGCTTGCCCGCCGGTACGACGTGGTACCGGTCTACGCGGAGTTTATCGGGGACCTCGAAACTCCCATCTCTACCACGCTCAAGTTCTCCGGAGAGAATAATGTTTTCTTGCTGGAGAGCGCCGAGTCCGCCGAGAGGTTCGGGCGATACTCTTTCCTCGGGTTCGACCCCAAGCGTACACTCTCCTACCGGGATGGCACGTATACGGTCGTGGACGCTGACGGGGCGCGAGAGTTCGCGGCGAAGGACCCGTTCCGGGGGCTGGCGCAAGTAGTGGGTAGAAAGAGCGTTGCTCCCCTGCCGAACCTGCCGGCTTTCGTCGGGGGTGCGGTCGGCTACTTCTCCTACGACGCCGTGCGCTACCTGGAGCGTCTGCCGGACGCTCCGCCGGACGATCTGAACGTCCCGGAGGCGTATTTTGCGATCACGGACACGCTGGTCGTCTTCGACCACCTGCGTCACAAGGTGCTCGTGATATCGCTGGTAGATGCTTCCAGCCTGCATGATATCGGTAGCGAGGGGTTCGCCGCCGCCTACCGCCGGGCGGCTGATGACGTGCGACGGGTCTCCGAGAGAATCGCCACACCGCTCTCGCACCGGGGGCTCCTGGACGGCGGTGCTGGAGAGGCAGAGATATCCTCGAACTGCAGCCGCGAACGGTACGAGGAAGCCGTCGAGAGGGCCAAGGAGTACATCCGGGCGGGGGATGCGTTCCAGATCGTACCTTCCCAGAGGTTTGAGGCGGAGATCGGGGATCTCGACCCGCTGCTTCTCTACCGGGGTCTGCGTACCGTAAACCCTTCGCCATACATGACTTACCTCAAGTTCGGGGACCTCGCGCTCGTCGGGGCTTCGCCGGAGCCGCTGGTGCGGGTCGAGGGACGCCGGGCGATGACCCGGCCCGTCGCCGGGACGCGCAGGCGTGGGGCAACTCCGGAAGAAGACGCTGCTCTGGCCGAGGAGCTTCTGGCCGACGAGAAGGAGCGGGCGGAGCATGTAATGCTCGTGGACCTCGGGCGCAACGATCTGGGTCGGGTCAGCGATATCGGCTCGGTCGAGGTTTCGGATTTCATGCGCATAGAGCGTTACTCGCACGTGATGCACATAGTCTCCACGGTCGAGGGAAATTTGAGAGAGGGCCTGACCGCCCTGGACGCCCTTGCTGCCGCGTTTCCCGCCGGGACCGTCTCCGGAGCGCCCAAGATCCGGGCGATGGAGATCATAGACGAGCTCGAACCCACCCGCCGCGGTCCCTACGCCGGCGCGATGGGCTACTACGGGGTGGACGGGCGTCTGGATACCTGCATAACGCTTCGCACCGCCCTGCTCAAGGATGGGGTCGCCTACTTCCAGGCGGGCGGAGGCGTCGTCGCCGATTCCGTGCCCAAGCTGGAGTACGAGGAGAGCTGCAACAAGGCGCGCGCCATAGCCCGGGCTCTGGAGATTGCCCGGAGCCGGGAGATGTGGATGTAGCAAATCAGCCCTGCCCGCCGCAAACCGAATTTGGAAACTGTAGAATCTAAAACATGAGGATCGGGACCCACAGCTTCCTGCCTACGCGCCGGGTGCACTTCGGTGCAGGAAGCGTGAAGCATCTGGAAAACGAAACTGGATCGTACAGCCGGGCTTTTATTATCACCGGGCGCACCCTGAGCGAGAGGACGGATCTCGTGCGCCGCGTCGAAGGTCTGCTCGGTGAGAAGCACGCGGGGACGTTCGCCGGTATGGGCCAGCACACGCCGGGCAGCGCCGTCGAGAACGCGGCGGAGCAGGCGGGCGATGCCGGGGCGGATTTGCTCGTGAGCTTCGGCGGCGGGAGCGTGATAGACGGGACCAAAGCCGTCGCCGTGAAGCTCGGGTATCCGGCGCAGGTTGCCATCACGACCACGCTCTCGGCGGCGGAGTGGGCGCACCTGATCGGGGTTACAGACGAGGCAGCCGGACACAAGAGCGGGTTCGCGGACCCGAGAGCAGTCCCGCCGGTTGTGATCCTGGACCCCGATCTGACGCTCGCTACCCCGGAGAGGCTCTGGCTCTCGACCGGAATCCGGGCGCTGGACCACGCGGTCGAGGGATTTTTGTACGGCCGGGAGCACCCGATCACCGACGTAACGGGCCTCGAAGGAGCGAAACGGCTTATGAATTACCTGCCCCGCTCGAAACGGGAACCCGATAACACCGGGATCCGCCTGGAACTGCAACTCGCCGCCTGGCTGGCGTACTTCGCTCCCCTGAATACTCCAATGGGCCTCTCGCACGCTTTGGGGCGCAGGATCGGGGCGAGCTACGACATCCCGCACGGCATTACTTCCTGCGTTACCCTCGCGCCAAGCCTGGAAGTAGCGAGAGAGCATATTCCGGAAGAGAAGTGGGAGAAGCTATCCGAGGCCCTCGGCGGCGAACCGCCGGAGCGCATCGCGGCTCTAGTCAAAGAGCTGGACCTGCCCGGCCGGTTGCGCGAGACCGGGATGCCCGAGGAGGACCTGGAACCGGTAGCCACGGAGTTCGGAGAGCGGGCAGACGAGGCACTGAAGATACTGCGCCGGGCCTGGTAGCCCAGCTTTGCAACTGCTGGATCGCAAGGATGAAGACTATATACCCAAAATAGGGCGTGGGGGTATAGTAAAATGCCTTCGATGAATCCCAAAGAAGGAGATGATCTGAGAAGATGGAGAATCTTGAGAAGACCGCCCACGGCTACATAAAGGCGCAGGATAAGGAGAAGATCCTGAATCGTTTGCGGCGCATAGAGGGGCAGGTGCGAGGGGTGCAGCGAATGGTCGAAGAAGAAGATTACTGCGTTGACATACTCACCCAGATAGCCAGCTTCATCTCCGCGTCCGAGAAGGTGGGGATGATGCTCCTCAAGGATCATACCGAGCACTGCGTACGCCGCTCCATAGAGCATGGCGAAGACGCCGACGAGAAGGTCGAGGAGCTTCTCTCCGCCGTGGAGAGGTTTCTCAGGGTTTGAGGCAAAAGCTCTATACTATCCGACGGTGGAACTCTTGGTCAGCTCCAGCCAGAAAGCCTGCCTGCCGCGCTGTTCCCACATGCGCTCGAACCTCGACCGGGCGTTGCCTTCGGAGTCGGCGGGACGGCCCTGCCCGCTCTCTTTCTTCCACCTTCCGTCTTCCTCGACCGTGGCTAGCGCCTGCTCGAAGTAGTCTTCGTCGTCGGTGATCAGCACCAGCCGTCCGCCGGGTACCAGTGCCCGGTGCGCCTCGTCAACGAAGCGTTTCGAGAAGAGCCTCTTCCTGCGCTCTCTGGCTTTCGCACCGGGGTCCGGGAAGCGCAGGTGGATTGCCTGCAGCGACTCGTCGGAGAGCAGCGGATAGACGAACCTGAAGTCGGCACCTATGAACAGAATATTCTCCAGCGCCTTCCCCGAAGCCTCTTCGATGGCTTTGTACAGCGACTTCCGATGCCTGTCTATCCCGACGAAGTTCACCTCGGGATGCTCTCTGGCCAGGGAGCAGAGGAACTCGCCGCTGCCGCAGCCTACCTCAAGCTCCAGCGGACGGTCGTTGCCGAACAGGGAGTCGGAGCGGATCTTGGGCAGGATCTCCGGCTCGTAATGCAACTCTCGCCCGGACAACCACAGCAAATACTTTCGGGTTGTCTCTTCATCCGGCACCCTGACCTTCATCCTGCCGAGCTTTTTCCTGGGCATGTACCTCCCGGTTCCTCGCTTCACCTGCTCAGGTTAGATATACAAACAAAACGGAGTCCGGCAAGGAAGAAATCTTATGCCAGGTTGCTCTCGGCCCGACCCGCGTGTTCGGAGCTTCTTAGATGGCCTTTGCCTTCTACCATGATCGCGGAGGTGAGCGCGCTTGCCAGGGCCAGCGCAGCCGCCACGAACATCGCCACCCTGAAACCCGCGACGAATGACTCTGCGATCGCCCCTTTCACTGCTGCGGACTTCTTCACCCCGAGACCTTCCGGAACATGCGCGGCGCCCAGATCTCCCTTCTCGGACTGCAGGGTTGCCTGGGCTTTGGGCGGGAGATCCAGGCTTGACAGGCGGGAGTCCAGCATGCTCGAGAAAGCGGCGAAGACGAAAACCCCGATCACAGCTATGGCCAGCACCCCCGCCGTGCGGCTCACAGCGTTGTTGACGCCGGAGGCCAGTCCCGAGTGGCTGCCTTCCACCGAGTTCATCGCCGTGGTGGTCAGCGGGGCTATCACGAAAGACATACCCAATCCCATCACCACCACCGCCGGGAAGAACGTCGTCCAGTACGAGCCCCCGGTCCCCGGAAGCGCGAACAGCACGAACCCCACCGCCGCGACGATCGGACCGATAATAAGCGGCAGCCGCGCCCCGTAGCGGGTAACGAGCCCTCCGGCCCACCTGGAGAGCAGGAAGGTGATAACCACGAACGGCAGGAAGGCGCTCCCGGCGGCGGTGGCCGAGTAGCCGTGCACCTGTATCAGGTCGAAGGGCAAAAAATAGAGCGCCCCGCCCAGGCCCGCGTACAAAAATAACGTCAGAAGGTTCGCTCCGGCGAAGTTCCTGGAACGAAACAGCGAGAGAGGCATCATGGGTTCCCGGCTTCTGCGCTCGATGAGGACGAACGCCAGCAAGGCCGCTATCCCGACGAGCAGGGAGAGGATGACCGGGATTGTCCCGAAGCCCGCCCTGGATGACTCGGTCATGCCGTAGACGATCCCGCCGAGGCCGACCGTCGCGAAGACGGCGCCCGGCACATCGATCCTGCGGGCATCGGGGTCACGGCTCTCCGGCACGTGCCGGAAGACGAGCGCGAGTACCACAACAGCAAGCGGCACATTGATGAAGAAAGCCGCCCGCCAGGAGAATTGATCTATAAGAAAACCACCCAGGACCGGACCCAGGGCCGAGGTGATCCCCGAGAACCCCGACCAGGTTCCTATGGCCTTGCCGCGTCTATCCTCATCGAAAGACGCGCCGATGATCGCCAGCGACCCCGGCACGAGCATCGCTCCACCGACTCCTTGCAGGGCTCTCGCCGCGATGAGCTGCCCTGGATCCCTCGCGAGACCGCAGAGCAAGGAGGCTACCGCGAAAAGCGCGATCCCTGCGGCGTAGATGCGCCTGCGCCCCAGATGGTCACCCAGGGAACCACCTACCAGGATCAGGGCGGAGAGCAGCAGGGCATATGACTCGACGATCCACTGGGCGTCCCGGGCGGTGGCGCCGAGGTTCTGCTGCAACGCGGGCAGCGCCACATTCACGACCGTGCCGTCTATGAATGCCATGCTCGAACCCAGGATCGTCGCCGCCAGGACCCACGGACCAGAGGATGGCGTGCAAGGCGCTGCGGCCTTACTGGATCTTACGACTCCCTCGTCGCACGGGGGCCTGCCTATATTCGACATGTATATTCCTCCCGTCTGGCGGAGGCTTACTCGGAGCGGCCGATCACCGTGATTTCGTCTTCGGTGCGGGTGAAGATCTGGCCTTCCAGGTGGGAGCGGTAGCCGTCGAGCATCCAGAACTCGGGTAGGATCTCCGAGATGATCTCACCGTCGTCGAATACCCTGACTATCGAGCTCTCCGAGACGGCTACCGCGACGGCCCTGGTCTGCCGCGAGATGGATGCGGCGGCCATGTGGCGGCTGCCGAGCCCCAGCGGGAGGTCTACATTCACCGTGGTGGTGTCTATGTAACGCGCCGCCGAGAGGGTTACGCCTTCGTCCGAAACCACGAAAGCCCCGTCGAGCTGGGCGAGCTCCTTGATCGTCTCGCGAACATTCGGGTCGCCGATGTGCTTGCGGTCGTCCTCGTGCCCGTAGAGAGGGTCCAGGATCAAAGCCCTCGAACGCCTGAGAACCTCATCCGAATCACCGACCACAAAAAGCGTCCCGATCTTGCGCCCTTCCCTTCCCTCGCGCGCGATCTCAACCGCCAGTGCGATAGTCTGCTCCAGAACCCGCGTGTTTACCCCGCGCTTCTGAGAGCAGATCTCCTTGAACAACCCCTTCTTGCCTTCTGCCAAATTAGTCTCCCTGTTCTGATACCCACGTTTATACATCCTGGCCGAGAAGCCGCGTCCAGAGATTGTAGCATCTCGGGCAATTGAGCTGATCACCTCTTCGCAGCTGGTATTTGAAGCCGGGGAAGCGCGTTTTCCAACCTCTCCCGCTGCGGTTCGAGCCAGGGTGGGAGCTTGAGGCTCTCTCCGAGGTGGGACAGGTCCTCGTCCACGGCGAAACCCGGCGGGTCGGTTGCGATCTCGAAGAGAACACCGCCCGGTTCCCGAAAGTAGATCGAACGGAAGTAGTTGCGGTCCAGAACCGACGTTACGTCGTAGCCGAGACCGGAGATCTCCTCTCGCAACGCTAGCTGGATTTCCTCGTCCGGCACCCGGTAGGCGACGTGATGCACCGTGCCAACCCCTAACGAGCCGCGTCTGGCATCTGCGCTGGTCAGCACATCTACCGTGTTCCCCGCCCCGCCATCTCCAGCCTCGAATCGCTGACGGTCTCCGTCTTCTCCGCTTTGCCGGAAGCCTAGAGTGTCTCTCAGGAGCTTTGTGGTGGGAGCGGGGTCGTGTTCCAGGAGGGTAACGTGGTGGAAACCGCGAATGGCGTGCTCCGGGAGAACGGGACCATCCCGCCACCCCTCGCGTCCGTCGTTTGTCGCCGCGACGAGCTCCAGGGGCAGACCGTCGGGATCGCTGAAGGCCAGAACCGTCTCGTCGGACCGCTGAGAGGGTTTCTCGAACGGTATGCCGTGCTCGATCAGGCGCTCGGTCCAGTATCCCAGGGATTCTGCCGGGATGGAGAAAGAGGTGGCGGTGAGCTGTCCCGCTCCCACCCGTCCCCGAGGAGCATCGGGCCAGGGAAAGAAGGTCATGATGCTGCCGGGATTGCCCGCGCCGTCGCCGTAGTAGAGGTGGTAGGTCCCCGGATCGTCGAAGTTGACGGTCTTCTTTATCAGTCGCAGGCCGAGAATACCCGCGTAAAAGTCCAGGTTGCGCTGGGGGGCTCCGGCGATGGCCGTAACGTGGTGTATTCCGGTGGTTTGCGGGGTCAACTTACTTCTCCTCCGTCCCGGATGTTTGCCCTGGAGCCATACCCTTCGACCTCAGTTCTTCAAGAGCTTTCTCGGATTTTTCCAGGTTGCTGAGCCCCATGCCGTCCAGCACGTGCGGAGCCTTGGTGAACTGGATGTCTGCGTACTCGACGACCTGCCAGTGATTGCCCCAGGGGTCGAGGAAGTCGAGGCCCCTGCCGGGAAGGATCTTCGCTTCGGTCTGTTCGAGGGCCCGGCGCAGGGCCTTGCGGTCGTCTACCACGAGCCCCATGTGCCTGTGCTTGTCCGGCGGCTGGGTGCGGCCCTCCGAGAGGGCGATGAACTGGTCGCCGGCGTCAATGAACGCCATCCGCTCGCTGCGGCCACGCAGCCTCAACTCGAAGAGCCGCCCGTAAAAGTCGAGGGCTTCTTGGATATCGCCGACCTCGAGAGCGACGTGGTTCAGGCCGACGAACCTCGCCGTGGAACCCATGCCGTTAGCCCATGTGGGTGGTATGTTGCGGCCTGACATAGACGATTACCCGCTCGTCGCCGGGCTGGTGGTAGGGGTACTCGTCCATGCCCAGGTATTTCCTCGCCATCGCGTTTATGAAAGCGTTGTCCGGATCCTCCTCGATGCCTTCGACGGTGCCTCGAATCTCCAGGTAGCGGTAGGGATTCTCCGGGTCCACGACGGACATTGCGATCTTGGGCTCGCGCATGACGTTGCGGTACTTCTGTCGGGTCTTGGTCTGGCTGAATTTGACGTGCTCGCCATCCCAGTCGAACCAGACCGGGTTGCTCTGCGGCTCTCCCTGGGGCCCCAGCGTTGCCACGTGCACCAGAGCAGTGGTGTCGAGAAGGTCCTGGTAATCCTCGGGAATAATCCGGCTCTGATCCCTGGCTGCCATCTACTCCTGGGCTCCTTCCTCCGCAGACTCCTCTTTCGCTTCTTCCAGCTCTTCCTGGGTGGCGCGGGCAACCGAGTAGAGCGCGATCAGCAATCCCAGCATCCCGATCCAGCGCGGGAGCCGGATGCCGAGCGCGTGGTCCAGGGAATATTTTCCGGGACCAGACAGCATGAGGGCCGAGGCGATGGCGAAGTTGGTAACCGGAAGCTCCGCGCCGCCCGCGGTTGCCCAGATGGGCTTGTCCCAGTGGACGGTCCTCGTAGCCATCGCCATAGCACCCGCGATCCCGACTGGACCGAGCGGATCTAGCAGTCCCAGCAGCGTCAGAACACCGCCGCCGAACTCCGAGGCGCCGCCCAGAACAGCCCAGGGACGCGAAGGTTTCAGCTTGAGCGACTCCATCATCGCTTCGGTCCCTTCGACTCCCGGACCTTCGAACCATCCGAAGAGCTTCTGCGCCCCGTGGCCCGCCATCAGCGAGCCGGTCGTCGCCCGTAGCGCCAGCAGAGCCAGGTCTCTCATGGAGATACCATCCTTTCCATCGCTTCCTTACCCCATTCCAGTTTCCAGATTGTTCCGAATTCGCGTGAGGAGATCTCGCAGTCCCCGACACTCCTCCTGACTTATACCCGCGAAGGCTTTTTCCTCAACTTCGTTCCAGCACCGGGTTACGGATTCCTCCAGGCTCCTGCCCTTCTCGGTGAGGCTTACCCGAAAACTCCTGGCGTCGTCCGGATCCCGCTGGCGAACCACGAGTCCGCAACCTTCGAGGCGCTGGATCATCCTGGTCGCCGTGGGAGGTTCTACACCCAGACGTCCGGCCAGCTCGCAGACGCGCAGCCTATCCTGACGCCACAGCTCGACCAGAACCATCTCCTGCCCGGCGTGCAGCCCGATCCTCCCCAGAAGCTCCCCTACGCTGCTCCGGTGCGCCTTGCAGACCTTCGCCAGCGCGTAACCGGTCATCTCCCGGATGTCGCTCGTCTGCCTCATCCACCAACCAGCCAGTTATTCTCGGTCTCTATGCTCCAACTCACAGTGCACTCCTGCAGGTACAAAAGCATTTAGCTGGCTAAATATATTATTGCAGGCGAGAGGTTTGTCAAGAGGTAGGGATCAGGGCGTTATTCGGATTCCCGTCTCTTCGGTGAGTTCGCCTATGATTGCGCCCTGCACGGAGTGCTCTTTCATGGCATGGATGAGGTCTTTTGCCCTGTTGCCGGGCACGGACACGAGTAGTCCGCCGCTGGTCTGCGGGTCGTAGAGAGGAAGGAGATCTCCCTGCTTTACACCGTCCGGGAATACTTTTTCTTTCAGGAACTCCTGGTTGTTCTTGAGGCCGCCCGGGTAGCAACCTTCTGCGGCCAGGGATGATACCCGGTCCCAGACCGGGACCGCGCTCAGGTGCAGGACGGCGCCGACGCCGCTTGCTTCGAGCATCTCGGAGAGATGCCCGAGGAGCCCGTAGCCGGTAACGTCTGTTGCCGATGAGACGCCCACTTGCTGCATCGCATCTCTGGCCCCTTTGTTCAGGAGTATGGCGGTCTTGACTGCTTCTTCTATCTCCGCTTCGGAGAGGAGATCCCGCTTGAGCGCGGTGGTCAGGATGCCGAAGCCCAGGGGCTTGCTCAGAACCAGCGCGTCGCCTGCTCGTGCTCCGGCGTTGCGGATCACCTCGTTTTGCTCGACCCACCCGGTAACGGAGAGGCCGTACTTGGGCTCCTCATCCTGGACCGAGTGTCCGCCGCAGAGCTTCGCCCCGGACTCCTCTATCTTGGAGAGCCCGCCGGCGAGGATATCACGCAGGATGCCCAGATCGAGTGAGCAGGGGAAGGCTACCAGGTTCATCGCCGTCAGCGGTTCGCCGCCCATCGCGTAGATGTCCGAGAAGGCGTTGGCCGCGGCGATCTGGCCGAAGCGGTAGGGATCGTCCACGATGGGCGTGAAGAAGTCCACCGATTGCAGCAGCAGACCGCCACCGAACGGGATGTAGCCTGCATCGTCGCGGGTCTCTATCCCGCTACTCAGGCCGTCCTCTCCAGCTGGTACGAGTCCCTGCAAAGCCTGCTCCAGGTCCCCCGGAGCGAACTTCGACGCTCAACCAGCCTTGGTGGAATATTTCGTCAGTCTTATGCGGGTGCGCTCATCCATCCGGATCAGTATAACCCTTGCATTAGGGCAAGAGCTGTTTTGCGAAGCTCTATGATTTGCCGCTCGCCGGAGAAATTGCGGAGCCTTCGCTTTTGAGTAAGTCCAGCATCCTCCTGGCCGTGTCCTCGTCTGTGATCAGGACGTTGATCAGGCCCGAGCGTGCCGCGCCGATGTTTGCCAGGGGCTTGTGCGCCCCGGAACTCACCCCGATGCGGGTCGGTATGCGTTTCATGTCTTCGAACCCTGTGGCTATCGTGCGCTCGTTCATCTCGAGCGGGACCGGGGACCCGTTACGCGAGAAATACGAGCCGCAGATGTCCACGACCGCTCCCTGCTCCCGAATGTAATCCAGGTCCGCATCACTCAGGTATCCTGTCCTGTACTGCCCGGAGTCCCGGTTTATGGCGCCGACTCCGGCCACCATGATGTTTGCCCGCCGGGCTACCTCCAGGGTTTTGCGGATGTGCAAATCGCGCAGGAGGCCGTTTCGCACCGCTGCGTCCGTAACGAGCATGGGCGCGTGCAGGTAGTGCGCGTTCGCCCCCAGCACGTCTGCCAGGTGCGCGGTGATAGCCACACCATCGAGGTCGGGTATGGAACCGCCGATGCTGCCCATCATCTGGACCACGGTTACATCCCTCTTCTCCCGCAAGAATCTGCTGTGTACGACGCGGTAGACCGTGCTGCTCCAGCCGAGACCCACGATGTCACCTTCGGCGATGTTCTCCTGCAGGTAGCGCGCAGCCAGAGCCGCCACCCTGCCAGGCGTGTCGGTGGCCTCGAAGATCGGGGAACTTGGATCCAGGTCGGCCAGAACAAGACACTCGCGCAAACCCAGCCGTGCAGCGAGTTCCTCTTGCAGACCGGGTACGGTTCGGAGTGGGGAGTGGATCCTTATCTCCACCATCCCCTGCCTGCGCGCTTCTTTCAACATGCGCGAGACGTTGGACCTGGAGGTTCCTATGCGCTGTGCGATCTGCTCCTGCGTCAAGTCCTTGACGTAGTAGAGTTGCGCCACTTCGGCGAAAAGCAGCAACTCATCCTCGGATAACGCGGAGCGGCGTCGCTGTTCCAACTCAGTGTCCTCCCGCTTTCCTCGCTAGCACGCGGCTGAAAATGTCGGCCCCCACCATATTTTCCGGCCCAGAAATGTGCGATTTTTGTGTAACACGTGCAGAAGTTTAGCATCGTATAGTTCAAACTAGCCGGGGTTCGTACTGGAAGCCAGATTTAAAGCCCCATTTTTGCACATTTGTGCAAAAGTCTCGCGCTTGACGTGTACAGCGTGCCAAGCTATGCTGGGTGCGCTTGGAAAGGAGATTACGAGTGGGTGGGAGTGCCGCGGGGTCAACCGGTAGAGATAAGCCGAGGAGCGTGGGGTTCACGCGCAGAGAGTTTCTAAAGCTGGGGGGTGCGATCGCCGCTGGTTCCTCGGCGATGCCTCTATTATCGGCGTGCGGCGGTAGTGCGGCGGGCAGCGTTTCCAAAAAAGATTTGGCCGGGAGTACGGTTACGGTCGCCACGGTCAGCAACTCCCAGATGACGGACATGGAAGGTCTGGTGGGCGACTTCACGAGGAAGACCGGCATCAAGGTCAGGTTTCTGACGCTGCCGGAGAACAACCTGCGCCAGAAGGTTACCCAGGATGTGGCGATGAACGCCGGCGACTTCGACATCGTAACCATCGGCAGCTACGACGTGCCGATCTGGGCCAGATACAGGTGGATAGTTCCGCTGGATCAATTCTTCTCGCGGATGAGCAGCCAAGAGCGCGATAAGTACGACCTCGGAGATGTGCTGAAGCCCATCCGGGCGCTCCTTTCGCGCAAGGGCCAGATCTTCGCGATCCCGTTCTACGCCGAGAGCTCGATGCTCTTCTACCGGAAGGATCTGTTCAAGAAAGCCGGGCTGAAGATGCCGGAGCACCCCACGTGGGATCAGGTCAGCCGCTTTGCGAAGAAGCTCAACGGCTCCGGCAATGGCGTTCACGGCATTATCCTGCGCGGGGAGCCGGGGTGGGGCGCGAATATGGCGCCTTTCGACACGTTTATCAACACGTACGGCGGACGCTGGTTCAACATGAACTGGGAACCGCAGCTCACCTCGCCCCAGGTCAAGAAGGCGGCCCAGGTCTACACCACCCTGGTACGGAAGTACGGCCAGCCAGGGGCCACCTCGGACAACTTCCCCGAGTGCGAGACCGCCTTTGCCGGAGGCAAAGGGGCCATATGGTACGACGCGACCTCGGCGGCGGGCTATATCAGCGACCCCAAGTCCTCAGATGTCGCCGACAAGGTCGGCTTTGCCTACGGGCCCACCGCGGTTACCCCTCACGGCGCGCACTGGCTGTGGTCGTGGGCACTGGCGATAGAGTCCTCCAGCCGGAACAAGGACGCGGCCTTCGAGTTCATCAAGTGGGCGACGAGCAAGCAATACCTGGATCTGGTGGGGCGAAAGCTGGGCTGGGAGCGGGTCCCGCCCGGCACGCGCTACTACACATACCAGAGCACGCCTTACAGGAACAAGCCCTGGGCCGGCATCGAGATCAAGTCCATAAACAAAGCCGACCCTACCCACCCGACCAAAGACCCCGTCCCGTACACGGGCATCCAGTACGTGGAGATCCCGGAGTTCCAGGACTTCGGCGATGCGGTCGGGAGATATCTCGCGGCCCTGCTCGCCGGGAGCATCAGCGTTGACCGGTTCGCCCAAGAGTCGCAGCAGGAGGTGCTTGCGGCCATCAAGCAGGGCGGCTATCTGAAAAAGAAGTAGCAGCTAGCCCGAGCTTATCGGGTAGCACACGTACCGGGGAGGAGGCCGGTGGATACCAGAGTTTCTGAACAGGCAGTAGGCGGGGCCAACCGTAGGTTCAGGCCACGTAAAGCCCCGGGATCTCCGGCCAGGGAGAGACGTACGCTGCTGTACCCCGGCCTGGTGGTGGTCGGGATAATCACCCAGGTTCCGTTTCTTCTGACCATATACCTGAGCTTCCAGTCGTGGACCCTGATCCGACCCGACCTCGGCAGACAGTTTATCGGCTTCGGAAACTATGCGCAGCAGATCTTCTCGGGTGAGTTCGGGGTGATACTGGTGCAGACCCTGATCCTGTCTTTCCTCGCGCTCGCGTTATGCTGCCTGGTTGGTCTGGGGCTGGCGCTGCTTTTGAACAGGGATTTTTACGGCAAGAGCCTCATCCAGACGCTTTTGGTTACGCCCTTCTTCATAATGCCCACTGTTACCGGGCTCATCTGGAAGAACGAGCTGTTCAACCCCAGCTTCGGACTGGTTACGTACTTCGCTAATCTGGTCGGAGTAAATAACTTCGACCCGATGGCGCACTACCCGCTCATCATGATCGCCACGATGGTCGCCTGGGAGTGGGAGCCGCTTTTCATGCTGGTTCTGCTCGCCGGGCTTCAGGCCATCTCGGAAGACGAGATAGAGGCGGCCCAGCTCGACGGGTGCAACAGGATCAGGATATTCCGCTACATCGAGCTTCCGCACCTGCTGCCGTACTACCGGGTGGTCATCCTGCTCGGGAGCCTCTTCATACTGCAGATTTTCGGTGAGATCTACGTCTCCACCGCGGGCGGTCCCGGCAACAGCTCGATGAACCTGCCGTACCTCGTCTACCAGACCGGGCTCGTGGGCTGGCAGGTGGGGGCGGCCTCCGCTATCGGGGTTGCGACCCTGATCATAACGCTCCTCATCCTCACTCTCCTGCTGAGGACGATGAACGCCGTAGCGAAGGAGGACTAGCGTGAGCAGCGTACCGGCAACGCCGAAGCAGAGAAAAAGGACCCCGTGGGGCCACTACCTGCAAAACATCGTCCTGTACCTGGCAGTAATAGTTATCTTCGGGCCTATCTTCTGGCTCATCGTAACCAGCTTCAAGACCGAGGCCGACGCCTACGCGATGCCGCCGAAGATTTTCTTCTCCCCGACCCTGGATGAATACAGGGGAGCCCTGGAGAGCTTCTGGGCTCCGTTCTTCCACTCGGTTTTCATGGTGGGGGTCTCGACGATACTCAGCCTGCTCCTGGGAGTGCCCGCGGCGTTCGCGCTAAGCTACTACCAGAACAGGCGCAACGAGGGCATAGTCTTCTGGTTCATCACGACCAAGGCGCTGCCGCCGGTTGCGGTGATGGTGCCGCTGTTCGTCATATTCAGGGAGCTGCGGCTGCTGGATACGCCCTGGGTGCTCATTATCGTGTTTACCGGTATGAACACCCCGATAGTCGTGTGGATGATGTACCAGTTCATAAAAGATCTGCCGAAGGGCATCCTGGAGGCGGCGCAGGTGGATGGGGTGTCGCTCTGGGGGATGCTCTGGAGGATAGTCATACCGCTAACGCGCGCCGGGCTCGCGGCCACGGCGATGCTCTGTGTGATCTTCGCCTGGAACGAGTTTCTCTTCAGCGTCTCCTTCACGGCCATCAAGTGGGAGCCCCTTTCGGTAGCGGTTGCTGCCCAGCAGACCTCCCGCGGGCAGTTCTGGGCCCAGCTATCCGCGTTCACCACCCTGGCTATCGCCGTGCCGGTTGTCGTGGGATGGCTCACCCAGAAACAACTCGTGCGCGGGCTTACCAGCGGGGCGGTCAAGTAGATGAAGTGTCCAGGCGTAAAAGGATTGCCGGGTGATGCGCCGGAGCAAAGTGAGCAGCGGGAGGTTGAGTATGTTCGGTAAGCTGAGCCGCGGAGACTTCCTGAAGCTCGCCGGAGCGGGAGCCGCCGGGGCCGTTCTCTTCGGGGCTGCGGGATGCGGAAGCAGCGCGAACTCAGGGGTTGCGAAAGCCGCGGGCAGCAGCAAGTGGAAGCAGTTCAGCGGGATGACCATCAACTTCATCTCGGAGAACACCTCACCGACCTCGGCTATCGCCGCCAACCTCAAGCCGTTCAAGGATCTTACCGGCATTGACGTGAGGATTTCGCAGCTAGAATTGACCGCGGTGCAGCAGAAAGTCGCGCTGGACTTCGGGTCCCGCACGGGGCAGTACCCGGTCGTCTACGCCGACCCCTACAACATAATGGCTCCGCTGCACAACGGGCTCGTGGATCTCACAAAGTTCATGAACGACGACAGCCTGCCGTCAGTGCCCAAGGGCCTGGAGGACTTTATCTCCACCCAACTGGACGCCGCCGGGCGCTTCAACGGAGCATTGCTGACGCTCCCCTACGACTGTCCGACCATAATCTGGTGCTACCGCAGTGACCTCTTCAAGAAGTATCACGACAGGATGAAGCGGGATCTCGGCTTCGACCCGACCCCTTCGGAAAAGGTTACGTGGGAGCAATACTACAAGATGGCCAGGTGGTTCAACGAGAACGCCACCGAGGTGGCCTACGGCACCGGCCATCAGGCAAAGCAGTTTACCTCTCTGACGGACGACTTCGCGAATGTGTTGTGGGCATATGGCGGGGACTTCTTCGAGAACGGGTACAAGGTCGGGCGGTTCGGCGCCACGAACCCTGGGCCCTGCACGCTCGACAGGCCTGAGGCGATCCGGGCCGCCGCCTTCTACAAGAAGCTCATAGACATCGCGCACCCCGGCAGCACCAGTTGGGACTGGAACGATCTCTCCGAGGCTTTCGGCGCCGGGGAGATCGCGATGTGCCCGTGCTGGCACGAGGACGCCGCAGCGTGGTGGGTACCGGGCGGCCTGGAAGGCAAGGTCTGGTTCTCGGTGCTACCTACGGGGCCCGCCAGGAGCGCCAACCACTACGGCGGAACTGGGGTCGGGGTCAACCGCTGGGCCACTGAAGAGGAGCAGAAGGCGGCCTGGCTATTCGTTGTCTGGTCTACCTCGCCCCAGGCTCAGCTCATGGACCTCAAGAGCAGCGTGGGCGGAGGGACGCCGACCCGGAAGTCTGTCTACCAGCTACCCCAGGTCAAGAAGAACGAGACGCCGCCCACGAAGATGCCGAACATACTCACTGCTCACGCCGCGCTCAAGGCGTGGGAACCCCAGAACATCGGGCTGCGCCCCAAGACCCCATCCTGGAACCAGTGCGACGCCGTCATCTACACCAACCTCTCGCAGATGCTGGCGGGCGGCAAGAGCCCGGAAGAGGCGATGCACGACGCGAAGCGCGGCGTGGATCAGACGACGAAAGGAGCCCCCAGTGCAGTCTGAGCCCGTGGATGTCCGGCGGCAAAATCTGAAACCCGCCAGGAGTCCCGGCAAGAAGAGAGGTCGGGAGCGTTGGATCTCCTCTTTCGAAGCCCGGATGATGCTCCCGGCTCTGGTGATACTCGCGGTCATCTCGATCCTGCCGCTTCTATACATACTCTGGATGAGCCTCAACAACGTGACGCTTCTCGGCGGCGCCGGCATCACGTCCCGCTGGCTGGGGCTCGGCAACTGGGCACGCATGTTCTCCGACTCCAACGTGTGGAGCGGATGGCTGGTCATGGCGATCTACTTCGTGGCGACGGTAGGGCTGGAGATGATCCTGGGCATCGCCATTGCCCTGCTGGTTCACGAGGTCGTGTGGGGAAGGAACCTTGCGCTTTCTATAATCCTGATCCCGATGTTCGTGGCGCCGGTGATCGTGGGGCTTTTGGGCAGGTTCCTGGTCAATCCCACCTACGGCCTCTACTCCTGGGTCTTGAGGGAGACCGGGATATTCACAGGGAACATACTGGGCGGGAAAGTGTCCGCGTTCGTGGCTGTCGTGCTGATGGACGTCTGGGAGTGGACGCCGCTCATCGCCCTGATCACGCTCGCCGGGCTGGTCTCCATACAGCCGCAGGTGATCGAAGCCGCCAGGGTTGACGGGGCCAGCTACCCGCAGAGGCTCTGGCATATTATCCTGCCCTCGATATCCGGCATCATCATCGTGGCGCTTTTGATCCGCTCGATGGACGCGCTGCGCTACTTCTCGATTATCTGGCAGGCGACCGACGGCGGCCCGGCCAACGCGACCAAGATAATCCCCATGAGGCTCTACGAGGTTGCCTTCCGCTTCTTGCACCTGGGATACGCGGCGGCCATCGGCCTGGTCATGCTCGCGGTCTCTATCCTGGTCGCGAACCTGTTTACGAGAATACTCAGAGAGAGGGGGCTGGCAGGATGAAGAAGAACACAGGCAGCAAGATCATCCTCTACATCCTCTTGCTGGTCGTGCTCCTCTGGACGATCGTGCCGATCGGCTGGATGTTGCTCTCTTCCTTCAAGTCAACCACAGATGTTCTCTCGACCACACCGCTGGTCGTTTTCAAGCCTACCCTGGCGAATTACTCCAGCCTGTTCTTCGGTGGCAACAACCTACTGAGCTATATGCGCAGCAGCGTCCTCGCCGCGGGCATCTCGACGATCATCGCTACTACTTTAGGATGCTTCGCCGGATACGGGCTCGCCCGCAGCAACTTCCGGGGCAAAAGGCACCTGGCGTTCTGGATCATCTCGACGCGGATGGCCCCGATAGCAGCCGTGATCCTGCCGTTCTTTATCGGCTTTACTTTTCTGCACCTGATCAACACGATCTGGGCTCTCATCATCGCCTACCTGAGCTTCAATTTGCCGTTTGCGATCTGGATCATGAACGCCTTCTTCGCCGATTTGCCTCCGGGCATCGAGGAGGCAGCCCGGGTGGATGGCGCCACCCGCTTTCAGACTTTCTGGCGCATTGCCTTGCCACTCACCGCTCCGGGGATCGTAACTACCGCCATCCTCTGCCTCGTGTTCGCCTGGAACGACTACGCCTTCGCCGTAACCTTCACCGGGCCGGGAAGCCAGACGCTTCCGGTGGCCGCCTCGCAGCTCATCACGCAGACCGGGGTGAACTGGGGCCAGCTCACGGCTATCGGCACGGTCGTGGCGCTGCCGATGGTGGTTGTGGGACTCGCCGTGAGACGTTATCTGGTGCGGGGTCTGACTTTAGGTGCGGTTACCGGAGAGTAGCTTGAGATGACATCAGCGGATTGCGTTATAGGGATAGACTGCTCGACGACGGCTACCAAAGCCGTTGTGTGGGACTTGCAGGGGCGAGAGATCGCCGAAGGAAGGGCGAAGTTTGCGTTGTCTATGCCGCACAGCGGCTGGCACGAGCAGGACGCCGAGGACTGGTGGCGCTCGACCAGACAGGCGCTCGAAGAGGCGGCTTCCAAAGTAGACCCTCGTCGCATTCGAGCTATCGGGATCACGCACCAGCGGGAGAGCTTCGTCTGCACCGATGAGGAGGGAAAACCGCTGAGGCCCGCGATCCTCTGGCTCGACGAGCGGGCGGGAAAAGAGATCGAACGCTACGGCTCCGAAGAGGTGCACCGCATCACGGGCAAACCCCCGGATGTCACCCCCGCTTTCTACAAGCTCCTGTGGCTCCGGAACAACGAACCCGAGATACTCGACAGGGCCGCGCGGGTCCTCGATGCCCACAGCTTCCTGGTGGGGAAGCTCACCGGACGCTGGTGCACGAGTTGGTCCAGCGCGGACACCCTGGGAATAGTGGATATGGAGAGCTTCGACTGGGCGGACAGCCTGCTGCAAGAGATCGGCCTGAGCAGGGAGCAGTTGCCCGAGATTGTGCCGCCCGGTGAAGTAATGGGCGAGCTCTCCGCCGAAGCTGCGAACGAGACCGAGCTTCCGGAGGGTCTGCCGGTGGTCGGCGGCGCGGGCGACGGACAGACGGCCGGTCTGGGAGCAGACGTTACGCGTCCAGGCAAGGCTTATTTGAACCTGGGAACCGCCATCGTCTCCGGCACCTATAGCGACCGCTACGTTTGGGGCAGGGAGTTCCGGACCCTCGGGGGACCCATTGCGGGAACCTACACGCTGGAGACCCTGCTCAGGAGCGGCACGTACACCATAAGCTGGTTCGTGGAGAATTACGGCGGCGTGGACGCGGCCTCTCTGAGGCTCGGCCTGAGCGACGAAGAAGTCCTGGAGGTGGCGGCGGCCAAGCTGCCGCCCGGAGCCGAGGGTTTGATGGTGCTGCCGTATCTCGGGGCCTGCTCGACCCCGTACTGGGACCCGCGCGCGAGCGGCGTGGTCTTCGGCCTGCGCGGGCGCCATACCAAGGCGCACGTCTACCGGGCGATCCTGGAGGGGCTCGCCTTCGAGCAGCGCCTGTGCACCGACGGCATGGAGAAGGGCCTCGGGCAACCCATCGAGAAGTACGCGGCGATGGGGGGCGGCTCGCGGAGTCCGCTTTTCTGCCAGATCGAGGCGGACATAACGGGGAGAAACGTAACGGTCTGTCGGGAAGTCGAGACCACCTGCCTGGGAGCGGGGATCTTCGCCGCCGCTGCAACCGGAGCGTACCGCGATCTGCGCGAGGCAGCGGGAGCCATGTCCGCCGAAGGAAGAACCTACGAGCCGGACGACCGCAGACACGCCTTCTACGACCGGCTCTACGAGGATGTATACCGCAGGCTCTACCCGCAACTCTGTCCGCTGTTTCCGGCGCTCGGCGATGCGACCGAAAAGGCCCCGGAGGTGAGAATATAGGTGGCAGTAAGGAGGCGAAATGGCTGAATATAGAGATGCGCTGACCCGGCGGCGGTGGCGGTAGTGGCGCGCGTAGCCGTTCTGGGCGCTGGCGTAATGGCCACGGCGCTCACCTTCCCGCTCTCGGAAAACGGCCACGAGGTGCGACTGGTCGGAACCCACCTCGACCGCGACATCATTGACTCTATCCAGGATTCCGGCGTACATCCCAACCTCGATCTCAAGGTTCCCGAAGGCGTGCGCGCCTACCAGCTAGAGGAAGCTGAGGAGGCTTTTGAGGGCGCCGAGGTAGCCATGAGCGGGGTAAACTCTTTCGGGGTGAGGTGGGCTGGGAGGCAGTTCGCCTCGCTTTTGAAGCCGGGTATGATGGTGCTCTCCATCACCAAGGGGCTGGAAGCCGCAGATAACGGCGACCTGCGCATCCTGCCCGAGGTGCTGGCCGAAGAGGTGCCGGAGGAGGTGCGAGATCAGGTCTCCTGGTCTGCCGTCGCCGGACCGTCCATCGCCGGTGAGGTGGCGGTGCACAGGGATACCTGCGTGGTGTTCACGGGCCACGAGGCGGACATCCTGAAGAAGCTGGCTTCCCTCTTCCGCACTCCCTACTACCACGTCTGGACCGACACGGATTTTGTGGGCGTCGAGGTGTGCGCGGCGGCCAAGAACTGCTACGCCTTCGGGGCAGGCTTTATGGAGGGCATACTGGATCGGAAGGGTGAGTCGGAGGGCCGCTACCGCAACTACAACTACGGGGCGGCGCTCTTCGGGCAGGCAACGCGGGAGTTGGGGCAGTTCATGGCGCTGATGGGCGGCAAGCCGCAGACGCCTTACGGGTTGGCCGGCGTAGGGGACATGTTCGTGACCAGCATGGGCGGGCGCAACGTGAGGGCGGGAAGGTACGTGGGTGCGGGCGTACCGTTCTCGGAGGTGCAGAACGAGCGGATGAAGGGGGTAACGCTGGAGGGGGTGGCGGCCATCAGGGTCGTCGGAGAGGCCCTGCCGAAGCTCGCCGGGCGTGGGATCATCAGAGAGAAAGACTTTCCGCTGCTGCGCCACCTGCACGAGGTAGTCGCCCTCGACAAGCCGCTCGATATGCCCTGGAGCACCTTCTTCGGAGGAGAGAGGTAAGAATCTAGAACTGGAGATAATTGTGGAGAAAGGAGAGAACCGTGCGCAACCGGGCCGCCGTCATGCACGGCACGCACGATATAAGGCTGGAGGAGAGGCCGGTCCCGGAACCCGACCCGAAAGAGGTCCTGGTGGAGATAAAGGCCGTAGGGGTGTGCGGCTCGGACGTTCACTACTACGAGCACGGCAGAATCGGCTCCTTCGTCGTCGAGAAGCCCCTGATCCTGGGCCACGAGTCCTCCGGCGTAGTCGTAGACTTGGGGAACGAGGTTACCAAACACGAGGTGGGCGAGAGAGTAACGCTGGAGCCGGGGGTTCCCTGCGGACGCTGCCGCGAGTGCCGCGCCGGGCGCTACAACCTCTGTCCCGACGTTCGCTTTTTCGCGACCCCGCCGATCGACGGCGCCTTCGCCAACTACGTAACCATCCACGAGGACTTCGCCTTCAGGCTTCCCGACTCGATGAGCGACGAGGTCGGGGCGCTGATGGAACCGCTGTCGGTGGGGATCTGGGCTTCCTGGAAGGCGAGGATAAGAGGCGGCGAGCACGTCCTGGTTACGGGGGCCGGTCCGATAGGGCTCCTGGCGATGCGGGTGGCCCTGGCTTTCGGAGCGACGGAAGCCACGATCACAGACGTCTCCGAAGAGCGCCTGGAGATAGCCCGCAGAAGCGGCGCGACGCGCGCGATCAACGTCGCCAACGAGCCGCTCCCGGATGCGGGAGTGGAGGTGGACGCCCTGATCGAGTGTTCCGGCAACCCGGCGGCTCTCAAGGACGGCATCCGCTGCATCCGTCCGGCGGGGATGGCGGTCGTGGTGGGCATGGGACCGGGAGAGGAGACGAGCATCCCGCTCTCCTACATCCAGAGCAAGGAGATCACACTGACCGGCACCTTCCGCTACGCCAACACCTACCCGACGGCCATAGGGCTTGTCTCCTCGGGAAAGGTGAGCCTGGACGACTTCGCCACCAGTCACTACGGGCTCGACGACACGGAAGAGGCGCTGCAGGCTTCCGGCAAAGACCCGGCGAACGTCAAGCCGGTCGTCGTGCCGGGTTCGTAGAAAGAGGTGGTTGAATTTGAGCGTTAGCGTGGTCTGGCCCGGCAGAGAGGGAGTAGAGGTCGAGTCTCGCAACGTGCCTTCGCCGGGATCCGACGAGTTGAAGGTCCGGGTCGAGGCTTCGGGGTTGTGCGGGACGGATCTGCACATCGCCTCTGGCGAGTACCCTTTCGCGCGGCCCGGCGTAACCATCGGCCACGAGTTCGCCGGAACCATCGTGGAGGTAGGACCGGATGTAGAGGGCTTCAGCGTGGGTGAGCGGGTCGTAGTGGACCCCAACATCCCGTGCCGCACCTGCGAGTTCTGCCACAGCTCGCGTCCGCACCTCTGCGAGAACCCGCAGGCCCTCGGGGTTACCCTGAACGGCGGGCTCTCCGAGTTCGCGGTGCTGCCCGCGCCGCAGGCTTACAGGGTCCCGGAAGGATTGCCCCCGGAGGCCGCCGCGCTGACCGAACCCCTGGCCTGCACGCTGCACGCGGTGGACCTGGGGGACCTGCGTCCGGGAGAGCGAGCGCTGGTTCTCGGGGCCGGGCCGATAGGCGTTCTCTGCGCCGCGCTACTCGTGGCGGCGGGGGCGTCCGAGGTCCTCGTCAGCGAGCCCAGCCGGGAGAGGCGGGATCACGTCCGCAAAGTCGGCGCCGAACCCGTGGAGCCGGAATCGGTCTCGGAAGGAATGGCCGATAAGGTATTCGAGTGCGTCGGTCGTTCTGGGACGATGCGGGATGCGGTGGAGGCCGTTAAACCCGGTGGGACGGTGGTGTGGGTGGGTGTGGCCCCACCCGAGGCCGAGGTAGCCGTCAGGCCGTACGACATCTTCAGGCGCGAGCTGACCATCCGCGGCACCTACACCAACCCCTTCACGATGGAACGCTCGCTGGCCCTGCTGGGATCCGGCCGGATAGACTGGGAGACCATAGTAACGCACCGCATACCCCTGGACCGCTTCGAGGACGCCTGGAGCGCGCACAGCGAGGGCGCGGGGCTCAAGGTCTGCGTCCTGCCTGAGAGTTCGTAGGGGCAAACTATCAGCCTATCTGGCTGGTTGGATCTCCTTCTTGCCGACGTACGGAACCAGCACGTCGGGGATTTTCACCGAGCCGTCTTCCTGCTGGTAGTTTTCTAGCAGTGATATCAGGGCCCGGCTTACGGCGATAGCGGTGCCGTTGAGGGTGTGCAGAAGCTGCGGACGGCTGCCTTCCGGGCGGTACCGGATGGCGAGGCGGCGGGCCTGGTAGTCGGTGGTGTTGGAAGTGCTCGTAACCTCGCCGTAGTCGCCCCGGCCCGGCATCCAGGCTTCGAGGTCGTACTTGCGGTATGCCGCGCCGCCGAGGTCGCCGGTGCAGATGTCCACCACGCGGTAGGGGATACCGAGCCCCTGGAAGATATCCTCCTCTACGGCGAGCATCTCTTCGTGCATCGCATCCGACTGCTCCGGTGTCGTGAACGCGAACATCTCGACCTTGGTGAACTGGTGGACGCGGTAGAGGCCGCGGCTGGCCCTCCCGTGAGAGCCAGCCTCGGTGCGGAAGCAGTGCGAGAGCCCGGCGAAACGCAGGGGAAGGTCGTCTTCCTGAAGGATCTCGTCGGCGAGCTGTCCGGCTAGTGTGATCTCAGCGGTCGCGATGAGCGAGAGATCGGTGTTCTCGACAGAGTAGATCTGGGTCTCCGGTCCTCGCGGGATGAAACCGGTTCCGACCAGCGCCTCGTCCCTCGCCAGGTCGGGTGTGATCGCCGGCTCGTACCCGCGCTCTATGAGCGCATCCAGCGCGTAGCGCACGAGCCCGAGTTCCAGGAGCACGGCGTCTCCCCGCAGGAAGTAGAACTTGCTGCCGGTCGTCTTCGCCCCGGCGTCGAAGTCTATGAGCTTCAGGCTCTCGCCGATCTCCACGTGATCTCGGGCCTCGAACTCGAACTGCGGGACCTCGCCCCAGCGCCTTATCTCGACGTTCTCGGTGTCATCCTTGCCGATCGGGGCGTCTGGGTGCGTCATGTTGGGGATGTTTAGCTGCTCCTCGCGCAGCCGCCTCTCGATCTCTGCGAGCTCGTCTTCCTTTTTCGGGATACGCTCCTTCATGGCGCGCGACTCTTCGATGAGCTTCTGGCGCGCCTCCTCGTCGCGCTCCCTGCCGATGGACTTCGCCATCTGGTTTTGTTCGTGGCGCAGCTCGTTGAGTTCGGAGATCAAAGCCGACCGCCGGTCGGCAAGCTCCACGACGAGGCCCACGTCGGCCTCGACGCCCCGGTTCTTGCAGTTCTCCTTGACGGCTTCGACGTTCTCGCGAATGTATTTCAGGTCCAGCAAGAGGGGCCTCCTCGAATTTTCTAAACGTCCACGCCCAGTTCTCCGGCTATCTTACCGGTGCTTCGCCAGTTCTGCGAGCGCCCTGTTCTCTTCGCGGATCCTCACCCGGAGAAGCGCCGCGTTGATTATCGAGAAGACGACGGCGGTAATTCGCGCCCCGAAGATGAGAGGGAAGCTGAAGATCTCAACCGCCACCGCGAGGTAGTTCGGGTGCTTGATGTACTTGTACGGACCCGTCTTGACGAGCTTCTCGCCGGGTACGACGAGTATCCTGGTGTTCCACCTCTCTTTCAGAGAGAAGATGGCCCAGTAGCGCAGGGGCTGCGCCAGAAGAAACGCGGCGAGCGGGAGCGGCTGCGCTTTCTTGTGTCCGCGCAGTGCCCCCTCTACGAGAGTGGAGAGCAGCCAGAGCGTGTGCGTGGCGACCATAATAGGGTAGTGGCCCTTCCCGCGCTCGATGGCACCGCGAGATCTCAGGGTGCGCTCGTTGCGGCGGGAGAGCTTCAGCTCCAGAATACGCTGGAGCGCGACGAGGGCGACGCCTGCTGCCACCCTCAGCATCTGAAGAAGACGTGCTCCGCCGAGAACCCCGGTCCCATCGCCGTGAGGACCCCGATATCACCTCGCTCGAAGTTCTCGCTTTCGAGGAACCGTTCCAGGATGAAGAGCACGGTCACGCTGGACATGTTTCCGTAGTCGCTCAGGATGGAGCGCGAGTAGACAAGGCCGCCGGGCTCCATTCCCAGCACCTCCTCGAAGGCGTCTAAAACCTTGGCTCCGCCGGGGTGAATGATGAAATGGGAGAGGTCCTCGAAGTCGAGGCCCAGAGAGGCGCAGGCGCCTTCGAGATCCTCGCGCAGCTTCTCGCGCACGATGACGGGCACGCTCTTGGAGAGCTGTACTTTGAGGCCAGTCTCGATGAGGTCCCACCCCATCACGTCCTCGGTGCCGGGCCAGGTGGTGCTGCGGCTCCCGATAACCTCCGGTCCTTCTCCGTCTCCGAGCAGCACTGCCGCCGCGCCGTCGGCGAAGAGGCTGGTGGAGATGAGGTTGGCTTTCGAGAGGTCGCCGCGCTGGAAGGTGAGGCCGCAGAGCTCGACCCCTATCAGGAGCGCGAGCTTGTCCGGGTAGACCCGTACGTGATCCGCGGCGCGCGAGAGCCCCGCCGCCCCGCCCGCGCAGCCGAGCCCGTAAGAGGGAAACCGCCGGGTGTGCTCCGAGAGCCCCAGGTTGAAGATGAGCTTCGAGTCCAGCGAGGGCGTCGCTATGCCGCTCGTCGAGACGAAGAAGATGGCTCCCACGTCCTCCGGCTCCGCTCCGGCCCTGTCCAGCGCCCGCCTCGCGGCCTTCTCGGAGAGGGAGAGGGCATTCTCGATATAGAGGGAGTTCTTCTCCGGGAAGGTGTGCTCCCGCTCGAACCACTCCAGCGGGACGCAGAAGTAGCGGTTTTCGATCCGCACATTGTCGAAGACGGGCATCAGGCGCTCGATGTCCCGGTGACCAGAGGAGAACATGCTCCGCGCGAAGGTTTTGATGTCTTCCTGGCCGAGCCGGTGCGGGGGAAGGGCCGTGGCTACGGAGAGGATTTTCGGGTTGGCGCTCACCGGGATGCGGGTTCCATTTCCTCGTCGGGCTCGGGGGTGGCGCAACTGTTGCGGAAAACGTACTGGGAGAGGCGTTTGCGCTGGCGGCTCTGCCAGTCTATCGTCGGGCGGCGTTTATCTGGGGGGACGTATCCGAGGCGGTAGAGCGCCATAAGCTCCAGGTCGTCCGGGACTTCGAGGAGATCCTGGATCTCCTTCCAGTACGCGGGGACTTCCATCGGGAAGGAGATGAACTGGATGCCCATGCCAAGCTCGGTCGTCAGAAGCCAGATGTTCTCTATCGCCGCGCCCATCCCGAAGATAGAGTAGAAGCCGGAGAGCTCTCCGGGCCGGTACTCGGCCTTGTCCAAAAGCACCGCGAGGATAAGAGGACTTCCGGCGACGAGCTTTCGGTTGTCGTTGCCCAGGGTCTTCGGGACCCCGAACCGGTTCATCAGCGCCCCGGCGGTGTTGGAGAAGATCTGCTTTCGAAAAGGCTTCAAAACCGAAGGCATCTGGTCTATGAAGATGCCGTCGCGCCTACGCTCCATCTCCTCCTCAGAGAACCGGAAGTAGGGCCGGTAGCGTTTCCAGAAGGTTCCCTCTTCGAAGGCGCGGGCCATGCTCTCGCCGCTGATGCGCGCGATCTCCTCTATGACGCTGCGGTCGTCTATCAGGACGAAGCGCCACGGCTGGCTGTTGAAGTGCGAGGGCGCCATCCCTGCGGCCCGGACCAGAAGCCGCTGGTGTTCCTTGCTCACGGGGTCGGGCAGGAAAGGGCCGTTTGTCGTCCTGCGGCGTTTTATCGCTTCGAGAAGTTCCACCTGAGAGTTCCCTCCTAGAGCGTCCAGACCAGTCCGGTTGCGTAAAAGATCAGGGCCGTAAAAGCCAGTGCTGCGTGCCCCGCCGTGCCCGCCCTTATTCTGGGCAAGAGGGCGAACAGCGGCAGAACGGGCAAAAGCGCCCAGCGGTACGGCGCCTCCTCCAAAAACCCGACCGCCACCGCCAGAATCGCCGAGACGAAGACCGCGAAGAAGAGCGCATGATGAACCCAGCGAAACGGCTTTGTATCCACGATTTGCAGTTGTACCAGGACTCCGAGCACGAAGTTCGCCAGAAACAGGGCCAAAGCGCCGTAGAAGATCAAAGCTCATCCTCCGGGATCATCACCAGTGTTTATAGCACAACAAGGTTTCCCGGTAGGGAATGGCCCGTTTTACAGACCCTTATCGGGAACCGCTGAAGGGTAGCATCCTGCTGCTGAATCCAGGGTTCCTGCGGCAGCCTTGAGAAGCACGTCATCGAAGCCTTCTTCGGTTATCTTCAGAAATCCGCCTCTCAGCGCGTAAGGGTGGAAGCCGAGAACCGGGTGAGGTCCCTTCTTCGGGAACTCGTAGCTTACCGGCGAAGCGAAGGTCCGGATCTCTCCGATGGAGAGACCGAACGAGGGCGGGGTTTTGGACGCCCACACAACTTTGTGGTAGGGCTTGCGAGCCTGAGAGACAACCGTGGCCTCGGCGACGAAGCCTTCTCCGGCGAGGTACAAGAGCGCCTTATCTCCCGGTTTTGCCTGGCGGATGGGCGTGCGGTTCGAGGTTACCCAGAACTCCCCGGTCCTTTTCGCGTGTTCGTAGTTGTGCTGTGCGCCGTCGCCGACGAAGGCCAGAACCCAGCGTGTCATAACAGTTATTCCTCTCTTGCATCTGGAGCGTACGCTAGCGTTATCGGCAGGAAGCGCCTCAAACTTTAGCTGAGTAAGACACTGGTTGGGATGCTAAGATTTGCGCTTACCATGCTGTTTTGGAGGATGAGATGAACAACGATCGTCCGGCGGCATATATAACCGGAATAGGAGTCGTCAGCCCGATCGGGGTGGGGCGGGAAACGTTCTGGAGCTCGCTTCTGGCCGGAGAGAGCGGGGTCGGCCCCATAACCCTCTTCGACGCCTCGGACTTCAGCGTGCGGATCGCCGCCGAGTGCACGGACTTCGATCCCAGAGACTTCATGAGCCGCAAGCTCGTCCCAAGGACCGATCGCTTCGCCCAGCTTGGCCTCGCCTCCACGAAGCTCGCCCTGGAAGACGCCGGAGCCTGGGGGGAGCTGGAGAGCAACTCTGAGCGGGTCGGCTTGATCCTTGGCAGCGGCATCGGCGGGGTCGCCAGCATGGGAGAGACGCAGTATACGATGGACACGAAGGGACCAAACCGGGTCAACCCCTTCGTGGTAACCAAGATAATGCCCAACTCCGCCGCCGCCCACGTCGCCATCCAGCTCGGCGTGCAGGGTCCCTCGGCTACCCCGGCTCTGGCCTGCGCTTGCGGGACGGACACGATGGGGCTCGGCTACGACATCATTCGGCGCGGCGACGCCGATGTGGTGATCTGCGGTTCCACCGACGCCGTCATCACCCCGGTAATGGTGGCCGGCTTCACCGCGATGCGGGCGATGAGCCACAGCAACGACGATCCCGAAGGGGCCTGCCGCCCCTACGACAAAGACCACTCGGGCTTCGTCATCGCCGAGGGCTCGGCAGTCTTTATCCTGGAGAGCGCCGAATCCGCCGATCGGCGCGGCGTGGAGCCCTACGCAAAGATAACCGGCGTCGGGCGCACCACCGACGCCTACAGCGTCGCCGACCCGGATAAGGAGGGACGCGGCATCCTGCGCGCGATGCAGCTCGCCCTGAAAGATGCCGGGATGGAGGGCGAGAGGGTGGGCTACATAAACCCCCACGGCGCTGGCACGCCCGCCGGAGATGGCCCGGAGTCGAGGGCTATGTACGATATCAACCCGAACGCGATGGTCTCGGCGACGAAATCCACGCTGGGACACTCGATGGGGGCAACCGGGGCAATAGAATCCGCCGTCTGCGCCCTCGCCCTGAAGGAGGGAGTCGTACCCCCGATGCGAAACCTGAAGGAACTCGCCGCCGACTGCGCGAAGCTGGATTACGTCGTGGACGAGCCGCGCAAGGCCCCGGAGCTGGAGGTCGCGCTGTGCGCCAACCTCGGAGTCGGGGGGCACAACGCCGCTATCGTGCTCGAGAAGGCGTAGAGAGTTATGCCAGGAGCCAAAGATTTCCACGAACTTCCGAAGAACCTTCCGGTCCCGGAGGACGATGGTGCGTGCGACCACCTGCCGGGCATGAGGTTGCCGCAGGTGACGCTGCCTTCCACGGCTGGTGCACCGGTGGATCTCTCGGAGCTTTCTGGCTGGACGGTCGTCTACTGCTATCCGCTCACCGGCAGACCGGGGTACGAGCTTCCTGCGGGGTGGGATGATATCCCCGGTGCGCGCGGATGCACGCCGCAGTCGTGCGCTTTCCGGGACCACCACGCGGAACTGCAGGCGCTCGGAGCGCGGGTATTCGGCCTCAGCGCCCAGGATACGGACTACCAGCGGGAGGCGAAGGGGCGTTTGCGCCTGCCTTTTGACCTGCTGAGCGACGAGAAGCTGGATTTTGCCGCGGCGCTGGAGCTACCAACCTTCGAGGTCGAGGGCATGGAGCTTATCAGGCGGCTCACGCTCATAATCCGCGACGGGGTGATCGAGCACGTCTTCTACCCCGTGTTCCCGCCGGATAAGAATGCGGAGGAAGTGATCGAATGGTTCCGGCGGATGCGGTACAACGTTAGAGAGGGAAGCCCTACGTGACGGGCAGGTTCTTGCAGAAAATCATATGAGGAGGATGTAATGGAGGCGCTCTCCACGCAGGCCATCGAGCAGAGAATCGAAGAGCTCGAAGCCATCATAGCTCCCTACGGGAGCGCGCTGGTGGCATTCTCGGGCGGGGTAGACTCGTCGCTGGCGCTGGCGATCGCGGCCCGGGCGCTGCCCAAAGAGAAGGTCCTCGCCGTAACCTCGAACAACGAAACCTACCTGCCATCCGAGCTGGACTTAGCCAAAAATTTCGCCGAATCGCTCGGGGTCGAGCACCTAATCATAAACACCCGCGAACTGGATAACCCGGACTACGCCAGAAACCCCTCGAACCGCTGCTACTTCTGCAAGAGCACGCTCTACTCGGACCTGGAAAAACTCGCCGGGGAGCGCGACTACGGGTGCATCGTGGACGGGGCGAATGTTGACGATGAGGGCGACTACCGTCCCGGAAGGCAGGCGGCGAAGGAGCTGGGCGTCGTCTCACCGCTCTCGCAGGCCGGCGTCAGCAAGGAAGAGGTGCGTCGGATCGCGAATCATCTGGGGCTCCCGATGTGGGACAAGCCCGCGCTCGCGTGTCTTTCCAGCCGGTTCCCCTACGGGCAGGAGATAACGCCTGAAAAGCTCCGCCAGGTGGCGCGAGCCGAGGAGTTTTTGCGCTCGCGGGGCTTCAGGCAGGTGCGCGTAAGGCATCACGGGGAGATCGCACGCCTGGAAGTCGGCCAGGAAGAGATGGAGCGGGCGTTCGGCATGAGGGAGGATATCTCCGCCGAGCTCAGGGACGCGGGGTTTCTCTACGTTACGCTGGACCTCTCGGGCTACAAGTCCGGCAGCCTCAACGCCGCGCTCGGCAAGCCCGGTAAAAAGAACCTGCCGGTGATCTCCTAGTGCCCGGAGCTACCTTCCGGGCCTTCGCCGCGCTGGTTGCGGAGGAAGTTCTCCAGTTCCTGGGCGAGTTCGTCGCCGGAAGGGATGTTCGCCGTATCCTGCGAAGCCTGGGAGTCGAAGCGTTCTTCGAGCATCCGCACGTAGGAGGCGAGGTCAGAGTCCCTGGAGACGGCGGCGGAGACCTGCTCCTGGTAATCGCTGGCAGTCTTCTCCAGTTGCGAGGTATCCACCTCGACGCCGAGCAGCCCCGAGACGCTCTCCAGCAGGGCCAGAGCACCCGGAGCCGAGGGCACAGAGGGGAGATAGTGCGGGATCGAAGCCCAAAAGCTGACCGACGGCAGCCCCGCATCCGCGCACAGCCGGTGTAGAACGCCGGTTATCCCGGTCGGGCCTTCGTAGGCGGATGAGGAAAGCCCGAGGTCCTCGACCAGGGACGGGTCCTGGGCGTTGGCGGCGACCGAGACCGGACGCGAGTGAGGGACGTCGGCGAGCAGGGCTCCCAGAGTCACGACGAGCTCCACGCCAAGTTCCTTCGAAAGCCCTACCAGCGCCTCCGAGAAGGAGCGCCACCGGAAATTCGGCTCCGGGCCGGAGAGCAACACCGCGCCCCGCCCTCCGGCAACCTCGACGCTGCGGTCTGTGGCCCACAGGACGTTCTCGGGCCATTCGATCTCGCGGGTAACGCCTTCTACCAGCCGGATCTGGGGCCTCGTTGCCTGGAAGTCGAAGAACTCCTCGGAGTCGAAGCTGCCGAACCGCTGTGCTCCCCAAGAGGTCCCGAGCGTGCTCGCCGCGACACTCGCCGCCTCCGCCGCATCATTCCAGCCGGTAAAAGCGCAGATCAAAACCGGACGCTCCAGCTCCGGCCGCCACTCTAGCTTCAGGTACCTGTTATCCATACTGCTAGCTTACCACGCCAGTCGAGCATCCCGTCCTCAGACGAAGGTTCTCTGCATTTGCAAGGCCTCATCCAGCCGGCGCAGGTATTCGTACTCTGGGATCTCCACCGCCCCCATCCGGGCGAGATGGTCGTTCTGTATCTGGCAGTCGAGGAGCACGTATCCCCGCTCCTTGAGCCGCTCCACCAGGTGCACCAGGCAGACCTTCGAGGCGTCGCGCCTCCGGCTGAACATGGACTCGCCCATGAACGCCGCTCCCAGAGTTACCCCGTAGAGCCCGCCGGCAAGCTCGTCGTCCTTATACGCCTCGACGCTGTGCGCCTTGCCCTCGCGGTGAAACTCCACGAAAGCCTCGATGATCTCCTCGTTAATCCAGGTTTCAGGACGGTCGGCGCAGCCCCGTATCACCGCCTCGAAGTCCTCGTCTACCCGCACTTCGTAGACCCCTTTGCGCAAAACACGCCCCAGCGACCTGGAGACGTGCAGCCTATCAAGCTCCAGAACCGCCCGCGGATCGGAGCGGTAGAACCCCACGTTCCCGAACCCGTCGGCCATCGGGAAGGCTCCCTGCCGGTAGCAGGCTTCGAGGGTTTCGGGAGTGAGTTTCACTGCCCGGAGGTAGCAGGCTCGAAGTTATCCAGGTCGGAAATCATGCCAGATCGTAGAGCTCTCCGAACTTTGCCTTGAGGTAATTGAGATAAGGTGCGGTATCCAGCGGTTTGCCGGTGGTGCGCTCTATCAGGTCTTGCGGCTCGTACAGGCTGCCGTGGCGGTAGAGGTTTTCCTGCAGCCAGCCGCGCAGGGTGTCGAACTTGCCACGCTCTATGTCTTCCGGGATCTCCGGGTGCGCGCCGACGGCGGCGTCGAAGACCTGCGCCGAGAGGACGTTGCCTAAAGTGTAGGTCGGGAAGTACCCGAAGAGTCCCGCGGCCCAGTGAACGTCTTGCAGAACTCCTCTGGCTTCGTTTTTGGGGGTGATGCTGAGGTACTGCTGCATCTTCGCGTTCCAGACCTCGGGCAACTCGGCTACGGAGAGTTTTTCTTCGAGGAGCGAGGTCTCCAGCTCGTAGCGGAGCAGGATGTGCATGTTGTAGGTCAGCTCGTCGGCTTCGGTCCTTATCTCCGAAGGGTAGGCGGCGTTGGTTGCCCGGTAGAAGCTCTCGAAGTCTACTTCCCCGAAGGCTTCGGGGAACGTCGCCTGCAGCTTCGGGTAGTAGAAGGTCCAGAAGGGACGGGAGCGGCCGACGAGGTTCTCCCAGAGCCGCGACTGGGACTCGTGTACGCCCATCGAGACGCCGCCGGAGAGCGGGGTGCGCGAGTAGGCGGGGTTCACTCCCTGCTCGTAGAGAGCGTGCCCGGCCTCGTGCAGCGTCGCGAAGAAGTGGTAGGAGAACCATTCCGGGTCGAAGCGCGTCGTGATGCGGACATCGCCGGGGCTTCCGAAGCTGATGCAGAACGGGTGCGCGACGCGGTCCTGGCGCCCGCGCTCCCAGTCGTAGCCGAAGGCGGATATCACCGCCGTACTGAATTCCTCCTGCTTTCTCTCGCCGAAGTTGCCGTGCAACGGAGCCTCGCGATCCTCATCTGTGGGGAGGCTTTTGATCATGGGCACGAGCGTTTCCTTCAACCCGGCGAACATATGGTCCAGGTGCGCCTTCTTCTCTCCGGGCTCGTAGGCGTCGAGCAGGGCGTCATAGGGATGGTCCTCATATCCCAGATGCTCGGCGGCCTCGCGCTGGAGAGATACCATCTTCTCCAGGTGAGAAGCGAAAGAGCCCCAGTCGGAGTCGGCTCTTGCTTTCTCCCAGGCACCCTGCGCGACCGAGCGGGTGCGCGATATCTCCGAAACCAGCCGGGCGGGAAGCCGGGTGGCCCGCTCGTAGTCGCGCCGGGCGAGGCGAATTATGGCGGCGTCTTCGGAGCCGGATGCGGGCTCTCCCGCGGACTCCAGTAGTTTCCCCGTCTCGTCGGAGACGAGCATCTCGTGGGAGATCTGGCTCAGGGTGGCAAGCTGTTCGGAGCGTCCAGCGATGCCGCCCGCGGGCATGTATGTCTGCTGGTCCCAGGTGAGTACTGCCATAGCGGCGTCTATGTCCGAGATCGTCGCGAGGCGTTCCTTCAAAAGCTGCAGAGCGTCTTTTTGTGTATTCATGGAGATCAATGCTAGCTCAAGAGTCCGGCAGTTCCCACCCGGAGAATAGAAATGCGCCTGTATGGAATAATGCGAGCGAGCGAAAATAGAGCAGGGAGCGTTGCGATGAAGAAGGCTTTCAAGCGGGCTATTGCCCTCGGCAGTGGGATTGCGGGAGCGGAGTACCTGCGGCGGAGGCTGGTCAGGCCGCACCCCAGATACGAGCCGTGGGAACGAGCACCCTACGTTGATTTTCCGAACAAGGTACTCGTACTGGGTGGAGGATTTGGCGGCTACACGGCAGCCAAAACACTGTGCAGGCTCACCAGGCACCGGGATGACGTGGGGGTCATGCTCATCTCGCGGGAGAACTACTTCACCTTCTGGCCGATGCTGGCGACGGTCATCAGCAGCGACACCGAGACCAGGAACATCGCCCAACCTTTGCGGCGTTCGCTCATAGCACTAGGTGCGAGCTTCCGGCGGGCCGAGGTCGAGGGCCTGGATCCGGAGAGACAGACCGTCAGGGCCGACGGGCAGGAGTTTCCCTACGACCAGCTCATCATCGCTCTGGGCGGGGAGCCGGCCTACTTCGGGATACCCGGAGTGCAGGAGCACTGCATAAGCATGAAGGGGATCCGCACCGCGGAGGAGATCCGCAACCGGGTGATAGAGCGGTACGAGGAGGCAACCCTGGCCCGCGGTGAGGTTCCAGACTCCAAACTCACCTTCGTAGTCATCGGCGGCGGGGCGACCGGAGTGGAGACGGCCTCGGAGTTGCACGCCCTGGTCCACGACGTTCTACCCTCAGATTACCCGAACATAAAGCCGAGTCGGGTCCGGATCGTGCTGGTCGAGAGCCACAGGGAGATCCTCAAGGAACTCGACCCAGTTCTCAGGCGCGCGGCGCGCAAGAAGCTGGCGGACCTGCAGATCGAAGTTTTAAACAACGTCAGAGCCAAAGAGGTTACTAAAGACAGAGTGATCCTGGCTGATGGGCATGAGATCGCAAGCGAAAACGTCATCTGGACCGCGGGCGCCCGCGCGAGCGGGAAGCTCGAAGCCCTGGGACTTCCCTACGACGAGCGCAAGGGCTTGACGACCGACCCCTGCATGCGGGTGGCCGGCTACGAGAACATATGGGCCATCGGCGACTGCGCGGCCAACGTGGACAAGAACGGAAACCCGGTACCGCCCAACGCGCAGGCCGCCGTACAGGAGGGCAGGGCGGTCGCCAGAAACGTCCTCGCCGTCATGGATGGACGGGAGCCCGAGCCTTTCGAGTACAGGGCGATGGGACAGCTCGTCGAGTTGGGGAGCCGTTTCGCCGTGGACGAGGTTATGGGCATCAGGTTCAGCGGGTTTCTGGCTGCCCTGTTCTGGCGGGCGACCTACCTCTACAAGACCGAGAGCCCCCAGAACCGCGCCCGCATCGCCGCCGACTGGCTTCTGGACCTCTTCTTCAAGCCGGCTGTAACCGAGATCCGGGGTGACAGATAATTTTTGCTCTGGCGGGAGAAGTGAATGCTTCCCGCATAGGTTAAGATAGCCTCTCTTATGGAGTTGAGACTGCAGGGAAAGTTCGCGACGACGCCGGGGACGCGGGACGTCCTGCCGCCAGAGTCTGTACGGCTTCTGGAGGTCCAGGATAAGGTCCGGGAGCGGTTTCGGGCGTGGGGGTTTCGGGAGGTGATCACACCCGCCCTCGAATACTCAGAAGTAATAGAGGAGCCCCGTCTGCGGGACACCTCCTTCAAGCTCTTCGACGCGGACAACCAGATGTTGATGCTCAGGCCCGAGATGACCGCCCCCATAGCGCGCCTGGTCTCCCAGCGCTTGCGCAACAGCCCCCCGCCGTACAAGCTCTCCTACAGCCTTCCCGTCTACCGCCGGACGCGGGTCGGGAGGGGACAGAGCGCGGAGTTCCACCAAGCCGGGGTCGAGGTAGTCGGGTCCACCAGTCCCGCCGAGGACGCAGGAGCCGTAGCCCTGCTGGTAGATGTCTTCGAGGCTCTGGACCTGCGCGCCAGAGAGGACTTCGCGGTCGTGCTCGGCCAGACGGCCTTCTACGAAGGATACCTGCAGAGGCGTGCCCCCGAAGCCGCAACAGAATTGCTTTCGGCGCTCGCCGCCAAGGACCTGGCTAAAGTAGACGCGTTCGCGGACGCGCTCCCGGATGAGGCAGCCGCCGGAGCGCGGGAGATACCCCGGATCGTCGGCCCCGCGGCGGACGGCTCCGTGCTGGAGAGGGCCGGGAAGTACGCGGAGGAGGGCAAGGCGCGGCAGGCGCTCGAAAACCTGCGGGGTATCCTCGATCACCTCGAAGCATACGGCTGTCTTGAGGCCGTCATCCTGGACCTCGGTCTGATCGGCCGCTACAACTATTACACCGGCGCCGTCTACGAGGCCTACTCTCCCGGCCTCGGCTTCACCGTCGCGAGCGGCGGCCGCTACGATAACCTGCTCGAACGCTTCGGCAGGCCATTGCCCGCCACCGGATTCGCCATCTCCCTCGAACGCCTGCTCTCCGTGCTGCCGGAGAAAGATCCCGAGCCCCTGCTCGTTCTCGTTGGCGGGTCCGTCGAGGCGACCAGGAGCGCGAACCTATTGAGACAGTCCGGCGTGCCCGTGCTGCAGCTCGCGGAGGACCTGCCGCCTGAGAAGACCGCCGCGTACGCCCGTGCGGTGGATGCTTCCTGGGTCTGCTACCCCGCTCAGGAAGACAGGCTGAAGCTGGCCCGCGTGGAAGATGGCCGGATCGGGGACTTCGAGCTGGTTTCGGTGGACGAAATCGCGTGGAAGGTGCTTTCGTGAGCGGGCTGCGCGTGGCGGTTCCGAAAGGCGCGATCTTCGGTGACGCCCTGCGGGCGCTCGAAGCGGCTGGATTTTCGGTTGAGGCTCTGCGGGGGAACGGGCGCAGGCTCGTCTACCGCGAGGCGGATGCGGAGTTCATCCTGAGCCGCCCGTCGGATGTGCCGGTGTTCGTGGAGTACGGGGCGGCGGATATAGGCATCGTGGGCAAAGACGTTCTGGAGGAGCAGGAGCCGAACGTAATAGAGCTCAAGGACCTCGGAACCGGTTTCTGCCGGATGGTTCTGGCCGCGCCGGAGCGCGAGGCGGAGAGGATGCAGCAGAGGATCTCCCACTCCGAGGTCGTGCGCGTGGCGACCAAGTTCCCGCGAACCACCCAGCGCTACTTCGAGGAGATGGGGCGGCAGGCCGAGGTCATCGCACTGCACGGCTCGGTCGAGCTCGCGCCGCTGGTCGGGCTCGCCGAGTGCATCGTGGACCTCACCGCCACCGGGACGACGCTGCGGGAGAACCATCTGGTGGTTCTGGATGAGATCTCGACCTCCACCGCGCGCCTGATCTCCAACCGCGGCTCCTACCGCCTGCGCAACGCCGAGATCGTCGCGCTCGTGGAGGCTATTGAGAGAAGCGGAGTCTCTATTGGTTAGAGTCCTCGATGCCCGCGACAGAGCTCCGAAGGAAGTCGCAGAGAAACTGCGTCGTCCCGGGGGATTCCTCTCCCCGGAGATCCGTGACGCCGCCCGCAAGATCGTAGCCGACGTGCGCGAGCGCGGCGACGAGGCGCTGCTGAAGTATACCGAGCGCTTCGACGGGGTTCGCCCGGATCCACTGCGCGTCCCTCAAGAAGAGATGGCGCGAGCCGCCGGGTCGCTCGCGCCGGAGATCGAAGACTCGTTCCGCGTAGCGATAGAGAACGTGCGCTTCTTCCACGAGCAGGAGATGGACCGGAGCTGGGAGGTCCGGCGCGATGGGGCCACGCTCGGGCAGCGGGTGCGTCCGGTACGGAGGGCCGGCATCTACGTTCCCGGCGGCCACGGCGCTTACCCGAGCACGCTGGTGATGGCGGCGGTCCCGGCGCAGGTGGCTGGGGTAGAGAATATCTGCGTCTGCGCCCCGCCGGGGCCGGACGGGAGGGTGAGCAGGTGGGTGCTCGCCGTCGCTCACCTTCTGGGGTTAGAGGAGATCTACCGGGTGGGCGGCGCGCAGGCTGTAGGCGCGATGGCCTACGGCACTCAGAGCATTCCGCCTGTAAGCAAGATCGTCGGCCCCGGCAACGACTATGTTACGGCGGCCAAGCTCGAAGTGTTCGGTGTGGTCGGAATAGACGCCCCGCAGGGGCCGAGCGAGATCGTCGTGATCGCCGACGCGAGCGCCCTCCCGGAACGGGTGGCCCGCGACCTGATGGCCCAGGCCGAACATCTCTCCGGGGCCTCGGCGATCCTGCTGACTCCGATCGAAGGGCTGATCAGAGGCGTCGAGCCCCTGCTCCCCGGGGAGAGCGCGGAGCATATAACCCTCGTCCGGGTGCGCGACATGTCGCAGGCGGTGGAGATCACAAACCACTACGCCCCCGAGCACGCGCACGTCATCTCCGAAGATACGGAGGCCGTAACCCGGGATATCGACTCCGTCGGCCTGCTCGCCGTCGGCGACTTCAGCCCGGTGGCGCTGAGCGACTACGCTGCCGGACCCTCACACGCCCTGCCCACCGGCGGCACGGCAGCCTGGGCCTCGGCTCTCGGTACCCACGACTTCACCGCCCGCACCAACTATGTCCGATACACCCGGGAAGCACTGGAAAGACTGGGGCCGCACGTCGAGCGACTCGCCCTTCTGGAAGGCTTCGAGAACCACGCCGGGAGTGTGGCCGTGCGGTTGGGTAAGGAGTAGCGTGGTACTGGCCGAGGTAAGAGAGATCTCCACCGACCAGGAGATAGCGGCGACCTTCGGGGTGATGAAACAGCTACGCTCGCATCTTGCCAAAGAGGAGTATCTGGAGATGGTGAGACGGATGCGGAAGGACGGCTATCGGCTGGCGGCAGTCGTGGAAGGGGAAGGGGTCAGAAGCGTGGCGGGGTTCAGGATCTCCGAGTACCTGCACCGCGGCAGGCACCTCTACGTTGATGACTTGGTGACCGATGGGAGTGTTCGTTCGAAGGGCTACGGCAAGCTGCTCTTCGACTGGCTCGTGGAGGAGGCCAGGAAGAACGGATGCGAGCAGTTTCACCTGGACTCCGGCGTCCAGAGATACGAGGCGCACAAATTCTATTTCCGGGAGAACCTGAAGATCACCGCCTACCACTTCTCGATGGAGCTTTAAGGAAGGAGCGTAAAGCTTTGGCGCGCAGCGGGAGAGCGGAGCGGAAGACAGGAGAGACCTTTGTGAGAGTGAGCCTGGATATCGACGGCAAGGGAAGGGCAGAGGTCTCGACCGGCGTGGGCTTCTTCGACCACATCCTGCACCTGCTGGCGCACCATTCAGGAATAGATCTGGAGATAGAAGCCAAGGGCGATACCTGGGTGGACGACCACCACACCGTCGAGGACACGGGGCTGATACTGGGTAGAGCCTTCGACGAAGCCCTGGGCGACCGCTCGTCTCTGGTGCGCTTCGCCGACGCCTCGGCCCCCCTGATAGAAGCTCTCTCTACCGCCGTCGTAGACCTCGGGGGGCGCAGCCACCTCACCTGCAACCTGGGTGAGATGCCCGAGAAGATTGGAACCTTCGATGTGGAGCTTTTCCCGGAGTTTCTGCGCGCCTTCACCCAATACGGACGCTTCACTCTGCACCTCAACTGCCACTACGGCGAAAACGCCCACCACAAGGTCGAATCGGGCGTAAAAGCCCTGGCTGTTGCCCTGCGCGAGGGGACCTCACCCCGCTCCAGCGGCAGCGCTTCTACGAAAGGGGTCATTGATTAGCTCCCGTGGCATCGAGACGGCGGTCTTCGACCTGGGCGGCGTGCTCATAGACTGGGATCCCAGGCATCTCTACCGGAAGATGTTTGACAGCGAGCGGGAGATGGAGCGCTTTCTGCAGACGGTGTGCACATCGGAGTGGAACCGCGAACTCGACCTGGGGCGCCCGTTCGACGAGGCGATCCGGGAACTCTGCGCGCGGTATCCGGGGTATAAGGACCAGATCGAAGCGTACCACACGCGGTGGGACGAGATGCTGGGTGGTCCCATCTGCGGGAGCGTGCGGCTGCTCGAATCCCTGCGCGAGCGGGGCGTGCCGCTGTACGCCCTGACGAACTGGTCGGCGGAGACCTTCGGCATCGCTAGAAAGAGGTACGGCTTCCTCGGGTGGTTCGAGGAGATCATGGTCTCCGGCGAGGAGAAGGTGGCGAAGCCGGACCACGCCATATACGAGAGGCTCGTGGAGCGGACCGGGATATCGCCACGCTCGTCGCTGTTCGTGGACGACTCCGAGGCCAATGTGCAGGCCGCGTGCGAACTCGGCTTTACCGGGGTGGTATTCAGGGGGCATGAGGCACTAGCAGCGGAGCTTGCGAGCCTGGATCTTCTGCCCCGGGAAGACGAAGGAGAGGCGGCGAGTGGCTGAGAAGCTGAAGGTAGCCGTCGTGGACTACGACGCGGGCAACACCCTCTCCGTTACCCGCGCTCTGAAGAAGGTCGGGGCGCAGGTGGAGCTTACGCCGGACCCGGAGCGGGTGCTCGCGGCGGACGCCGTCGTCCTGCCGGGCGTCGGAGCGTTCGGCGACTGCGTAAACAAGCTCCGGGAGAGAGGGATGGACGGTGCGTGCCGGGAGGCGTATGTTTCCGGGAAACCGTTTCTCGGCGTGTGCGTGGGGTTGCAGGTATTGTTCGAAGGCTCCGAGGAGTCTCCCGGAGCGGAGGGGCTCGGCATCCTGTCTGGCAGGGTGGTGCGTTTCAAGACCGGTGTCCTGAAGGTGCCGCACATGGGCTGGAACCGGCTCGGGCTCGTGCGGGAACATCCGGTCCTCGCGGGGCTCGACGGAGAGTTCTTCTACTACGTCCACTCCTACTACCCAAAGCCTGGAGAGCCCGGAGACCTTCTCGGCCAGACCGACTACGGGGGTTTGTTTTGCGCGGTGGCGGGCCGGGAAAACCTGGTGGCGGTACAGTTCCATCCCGAGAAGAGCAGCCGGGCGGGACTGAGGCTGTACAAGAATTTTCTTGAGTGGGCGCAAAAGAGCTAGCCGCTTACCGAGGAGGCAGAGCCAGATGAGCCAGAAACCGCAGGATGTAGAGGTCCAGACACATCTTTTCGAGGACGACGGCGCCATCCCCAACAACCCCACGCTTCCCTTGCTGATCTATCCTGGGGCGCTATCCTCGAGTGGGGATCTCACCTCGGAAATGAAAGAGTTATTCGCCCAGAACGGGTGGGGCGGAAGCTGGGTAGACGGCGTCTTCCCCTACCACCACTATCACAGCACCGCCCACGAGGTACTCGGCGTCGCAGGGGGCGGGGCGCGCCTGACCTTCGGCGGCGAATCGGGAATTACCGTAGAGGTAGAAGCGGGGGATGTGGTCGTGATCCCCGCCGGGGTAGGACACCGCAACGTGGGCTCCAGTGGCGGCTTCCGGGTGGTCGGAGCATACCCGCGTGGCCAGACCTGGGACCTGCGCACCGGAGAGCCCGGAGAGCGTCCCGAGGTCCTGGAGAACATCCGCAAAGTGCCCCTGCCCGATGCAGACCCCGTCTTCGGGAAAGAAGGGCCGCTGGTAGAGCACTGGCTGAAGTAGAAGCGGAAGCCGGGAGATGCAGCAGGTTGTGGGCCTTTAATCTCCCGTGGCTGCACGTCTGGCGCTCTCTTCGGTTTGGCAGAGAGCTTCCTCGACGCTTTTGTTTCCTAGAAGCGCCTCGCGGATGCCCTGCCAGATGGCATCCTCTACCTGCGGATAGTTCTCGTGTTTGGGCGGGATGAGCGCCGATCTCCGCGCCTCTTCTAGTAATTTCCATCTGCGGTGCGCGAGCGTACCCTCTCCGGCTTCGGCGCGGGCATCCTGCAGGGCGTCACTTCTTGCGGGCAGCGTCCCCAACCTCGCTTCGTAAGCCTGTGACTCTCTGGAAGTCAGAAAGCGTAAGAGGGCAAGTGCTGCCGGGCGATCCCGCACCGTCTGGGGGATGGCGAAGGTGTGCGAACTGGAGTAGATGAAGCGCCCGGCCCGCCCTTCCGGGTAGAGCGAGACATCGTAGCGCCCCGCTACCGCGCTTTTGTGGGGGTCTTCGTAGGTGTAGAAGCCACCGGGCCAGTCAGTAGACATAGCGGCTCTGCCTTCCCTGAAGCAGGCTGCCACCTCGTCGTAGTGCCAGTTGGGAGTTTCCTTTGGTGCTGCCTGCTCGTAGAGGTCCTTGAGCAGCGTGAGCGCCCACCTTCCTGCCTCATCGTTGAAGCTCGGTGCAGGCGGTCCTTCTTTCTCGAACATCGTACCCCCGGCCATGGCGTGCAGCTCGAAGAAGTGTCCGAAGAGACCGCTCTCTTTGCCGGGGAAGACGAAGCCGTAGAGGTCGTCTTTCTTGAGCCCGATCGCCTTCTCTCGCAGCTCTTCCCAGGTGGCCGGTGGAGCGTCCAGCAGATCGGTGCGGTAGTAGAGGAGCTTCACGTCCAGGTTGCGCGGCAGGCCGTAGAGAAGACCTTCTATGCGGGCGATAGCGAGGGTTTCAGGAGCGAAGTTCTCTAGCTCCGCTGCGTCGAGATCATCATTCAGCGGAGTGAGCCAGCGACGTTGGCTGGGCGCGTACTTGGTGTGGGTGGAGATCAGGTCGTAGTCCGCAATCCCCGAGCCAAACTCCTCTTCTATGCGTTCGTTCAACTTGGGATGGGGAAGCGCCGCCACCACCTCAACTCTGACACCCTCGCGCTGCTCGAATTCTGTAAGCCTTGAGTAAAGCGGATCGTACATCGGCCCGCCTATCAG
>CADDYV010000024.1 GCA_902810695.1 Actinomycetota bacterium
GATAGGAAGCGGCTTCAAGCAGCGTAACCCGGTGCCCCGCCCGTCCGAGCAGGGCGGCAGTCGCGAGTCCCCCGATACCCCCGCCCACGACCACTATCCGCTTCACGGCCACAGGCCCAGGCTGAGCGCCGCGACGAGCTGCACCCCGGCTATGGTCCCCGCGACGTAGGGGAAGGCGATGGACCACCTGTACAGGGAGTGCGCGGTTGCTGGGGTGGGGTTGCGGTAGAGGGCCAGGAGGAGAACTGCGCCCGTGATCGCGTTCACCGCCGCAACGAGCGGGCTGAGGAGCGCGAAGCACGCGGTCGCCACCGCCCACCACACCCCACTCCAGAGGACCACCCCCCGCACCCCGAGCCGGACGACCGTCGTGGTGATGCCCGCGGTACGATCCTCCTCAACATCCTGCACCGCGTCGAAGGTGTGCTTGGCCGCGCTCCAGGCCATCAGCCCGATCGCCACCGGCCAGACCGGCGAGAACTTGAGCGCCAGCGGAACGAACACCAGCGGGAACGCGTAGGCGGCATTGCTCAAAGAGTCCATATAAGGTCGGGCCTTGAAGCGCAGGGGCGGCACCGAGTAGCCGAGGAAGATCACCGTGTACAGGAGCATCCACACCACCGCTCCGCCGGGGAATCTCCAGAAGAAGTAGGCCACGAACGGGGCGTTCGAGATCAGAACTCCCCGCCAGATCGGGGATACCTCGGAAGGCGCTATCCTCGCCCCCTCAAGCGTTCCCTTGCGCGGGTTTTTGGCGTCGGTCTCCCGGTCGAAGATGTCGTTTACGCCGTAGATGAGCAGGTTGAACGGCAAAGTCAGCCACAGGAGTATCGGCAGCGCCTCTACCCGCCACAACGCGCCGGTGAGCCACATCCCGATCACCGCCGGGCCTACCGTATTGATCCACAATACGGGGCGGGAGATGTGCAGAAACCGCGCGAGCATCGGTTCAATATACCAGCCGGGTGGCCGGGTACTGATATACCATATTCGCCATGCCCGCCAACCCGCCCCGCCGCCTCATCTTCCTCAGCCTGTTCTTCGCGGTTGCAGGATGCTTTGCCGTGCGCTTTTCGGAAGCTCCCGGAGCCAGCGTGGGCTCGCTCATCTCCACGCTCATCATAGCCCTGCCTACCCTGGTTGCTTTCTGGAGATCCCTCGGCCCCCGGATCGCCATCCCGAGCCTGGCGGCGCTCTCCGCTCTGGGCTTCGCTGTGGAGATGACCGGGGTTCTCACCGGCTTTCCCTACGGCAGGTTCTACTACGGCGACGCGCTGGGACCGAAGATAGCCGGGATCGTCCCCTACGCTCTTCCCATCTCCTGGACGCCGCTCGTGCTGGGAGCAGTCGCCGCTGCCAGGCCCCGCAAAGAGAGCAATGGGCTGCAGCGCGCCCTCTGGGTTCTGACGGCGACGGTGCTGCTCGCCGCCATTGACGGGGTCCTGGATCCCGGCGCGGCCCACCTGGGTCTCTGGGTCTGGCCGGGGGGTGGGTCGTATTACGGGGTTCCCCTGAGCAACTACGCGGGCTGGCTCCTCTCCAGCGCACTCGCCACGGCACTGGTTCTCGTTTTGGGAAACTGGTGGAAGCACGCCTGCCTCTTTCCTGGTCTCCTCGATAGCTGCATAGTGGCCCTAGTCTTCTGGACCGCTGTTGCCCTCTCCGCGAAGCTTCCCTTTCCGGCGCTCCTCGGTGTCGCGCTTCTCGCCTGCTTCGTGATACGCCGCCAGAGGCTGGGCATCCCGGATGCCCGCCGCCACACCGGACGGCGGATTTAGAGTCGAGCCCTATCATTCCGCCGGGTTTTTCCGCCGGAGCAGTTTAGCCCCGGCATCGGCGGCCTCCCGGAGATCCCGGCTCAAAAACCACTCGCCTGCCGCCTGCTGCAACGCCTCGCTCTCGAAGGCCCGTCCTCCGACGAAGATGCGTACACCGCTTTCGGCCTCGAAATCTGGCAGCGCCTCCAGGATCTGCCCGGCTCGCTTCTCTTCTGAGACGGAGAGGAAGACCGCCTCGGCGCCGAACTCCACGATGAAGCCGCGCAGGTCCTCAAGCGGGATATTCTGCCCGAGGTACAGAACATCGAGGCCGCGACGAACCAGGAAGAGCGCGAACATCAGGGCTCCTATCTCGTGCATCTCTCCCGGAACGCATCCCACGATCACACGAATCACTCCTCGTCCGGCCTTTCTCTCCTCGACCAGACGCCGGATCAGGATGGACTTCAAAGACTCACTTACCCAGTGCTCGTGCGCCACCCCGATATCACCCCGGCTCCACATCTCTCCTATCCGCACGAGCAGCGGTTGCACGACCACGAGGCACACCTTTTCGACCCCGTGCCCCAGGAAAGCCCTCTCCAGCACCGCATCCGCCTTCTCCCGCTCTCCGGCGAGAAGTTGTTCCAAAAGATCATCCCGGATGGTATCGAGAGAAAATCCTCCCTCTAACCCCGAGGGTTCCCCCTTGAATAGCTCAACAGCCTGCCGGGCGCTCAGGCCCCACTCTATCTTCTCCCGGATCCAGCGCACAGCCCGGATGTCTTCCTCCGAATACAGCCGGTACCCCGACGCACTCCGCGCCGGAGAGGGTACCCCGTAGCGCCGCTCCCAGGCCCGGAGCAACTCCGGCGTTACCCCCGCCCGCTCCGCAGCTACCTTCACCGTGTAGATCCCCTCGCCCAAAACCTCCCTATTCTCACCTTGATCACTCCGCTCCTCAATGCTACCATAACATTATACAAACATTGTACAAACCTTGGAGAGAAGGATTTGACTACGAAGCGGGTAGTGGTGATAGGGGCGGGAATTGGCGGGCTGGCGGCGGCGATCCGGCTTGCGGCTATGGGCTTCGAGGTCGAGGTCTTCGAGAAGAACGCCCGGATCGGGGGGCGCATGGGCCGTCTGCGGGGTTCGGGTTTCACCTTCGATACGGGGCCGACGCTCCTGCTTATGAGTGATGTGTACCGGGAGCTATTCGAGTTCGCTGGACGATATCTCGACGACTACGTGGAACTGTTGCCTTTGAGCCCGAATTACCGGGTTCACTTCGGAGATGGGGATTCGATGCTCGTCTCTCCGTCGCTGCCGCAGCTTATCCCGGAGCTGGAGCGAATCGAGCCGGGTGTCACCCCCAGATTCTACAGGTTTCTGGAAGACGCCTGCCTGAAATACCGGATCGGGCGCAGAGAGTTCGTCGAGCGGGACTTCGAGAAGGCGAAGAACTTCTTCGGGCCGCGCAACCTGCGGCTCCTACTGAAGACCAGAGCCACGGGAAACTACTACCGCTCCGTCTCGAAGTTCTTCCGGACGGACAAGCTGCGCCAGGTGTTCAGCTTCCAGACCATGTACCTGGGGCTCTCTCCATTCGAGGCTCCGGCGGTCTATGCCCTGCTCCCCTACACCGAGCTGGCCGAAGATGGGCTCTGGTTTCCGCGCGGCGGGATGTACTCCCTCATCGAGGCACTGGGCCGTCTCGCGGATGAATTGGGGGTGAGGGTACACCTGAAGAGTGCGGTGGAAGAGATCGTGGTGACCAAGGGCAGGGCTGTCGGGGTACGGGTGGATGGAGAGGATATCTCTGCGGATGCGGTGCTCGCCAACGCCGACCTCCCGTACGTCTACCGGAGCCTGCTGCCGGAATTCGCCTCTATCAAGGACTTCCGGTGGCGCTCTCCGCAGCGGCTGAAGTATACGGCCTCGGCGTTCATGCTGTACCTCGGCCTGAGCCGCGAGTACGACCACTTGCTACACCACAACGTCTACCTCTCGGAGGACTACCGGGAGAACTTCGGGGCCATCTTCCACCACGGACGCCTGCCCGAGGACCCGTCCTTCTACACCAACGTCGCCTCGCGCACGGATCCCGGCTCCGCCCCGGCGGGGATGACGGCGCTCTACGTACTGGTCCCGGTGCCGCACCTGGGGCCGGGGGTTGAATGGGGGCACGAAGGCGAGCCGTTCAGGGAGAGGGTCTTGGATCTGCTGGCGGAGAAAGCCGGGATGGAGGACATCCGGCGGAGGGTGGTCTTCGAGGAAATCAGAACGCCCGAGGACTGGAAGTGGGACTACAACCTGGAAGAGGGTGCGGCCTTCGGGATCGGGCATGGGATATCGCAGGTCGGGTATTTCAGGCCGCCTCTCGCCTCGCGCAGCATCGGTAGGTTGTACTTCGTCGGGGCCAGCACCCGTCCCGGTACTGGGGTTCCGCTCGTGACCATCGGCGCCCGCCTCGTTGCCGGGCGTATAGGCCGGGAGGTCGGGCGGTGAGGCTGGAGGAGTGCTACGAGTTCTGCCGTAAGGTCGAGAAGAATCACAGCCGCACCTACTATTTCTCCACGCAGCTCTTCCCATCTGGGGTGAGGCATCACGTACACGCTCTATACGCCTTCACGCGCTTTGCCGATGAAATCGTGGACCTCTCCGGCGATGTGAGTCCTGAAGCCCGGCTCTTCTCCCTCGAAGCCTTTGAGATGGAGGCTGTGGCAGCGATGCTCGGCGAGGAGGTCGAGAGTCCCATTTTGCGGGCGTTCGCGAACACGGCGCGAGGGTGCGGCATAGAATCGGGACATGTGAAGTCGTTTATGCGCAGCATGAAGATGGATACCTGCATATTGCGCTACCCGACCTACGGGGATCTCGAAGAGTACATGTACGGGAGCGCGGCGGTCGTCGGGATCATGATGTGCCGGGTCATGGGAGCCAGACAGGAGGAGGCGCTGCCGCACGCCGAAGCTCTGGGAGAGGCTATGCAGCTTACGAACTTCCTGCGGGATATCCGGGAGGACTGGGAGCGGGGGAGGGTCTATCTGCCGCTCGAAGATTTGCAGCGTTTCGGGTATTCGGAGGCGGACCTCGGTTCGGGCCGGGTGAACGAGGCGTTCGTCGAGCTGATGCGCTTCGAGATAGAACGGGCGCGGATGCTCTACCTGATCGCAGACCAGGGGATGCACCACATACCACGCAGATGCCGTTACCCGGTAGTCGTGGCCAGAGAACTCTACGCCGCCATTCTTGATCGGATAGAGGCTCTTGGCTACGACGTCTTCTCCGGTCGGGCCGAGACCACCTTCGCCGAGAAGGTGCGCGTGGCGGCGTGCGCGATCCGCAAGCCGGGTGAGATCCTATCTCGCGGTCCGAGCGTAAGAGTTGCCACAACCTGGTGAGAGCTTGATGCAGCATTATCTGGCACTCGGGGCTCCGGAGTACACCCTGGCGCGGGAGCAGTGGGTGCCGCAGCCGGTCCAGGAGGTCTTCCCTTTTTTCGAGGACCCGTACAACCTGGCACTTATCACTCCCGGCTGGCTGGATTTCCGCGTGTTGTCCATGCAGCCGCGCGAGGTGAGGCCGGGGACCGTTATCACCTACCGCCTGCGCTGGCTCGGAATTCCCTACCGGTGGCGGACCCGGATCTCCGAGTGGGTCCCCAACCGGCGCTTCGTGGATCTTCAGACCAGCGGCCCTTATGTCCTGTGGCATCACACCCATACCTTCGAGGAGTGCTCGGGCGGAACGTTATTGAGAGACCACGTCCGCTACCGCCTGCCTTTCGGACCGCTCGGGGTGCTGGCGCACGCCATCGTCGTGCGGCGGCAGCTCGACGAAATCTTCGACTACCGCAGGCAGAAGATAGCGACTCTCTTTGCGGGCGGCAGGGTTTACCACCGTCCGCCCAAATGAGCAAGCACTCGTGCAACGCGAGATAGAACCAGGCGCGTACCGTTCTGGTTTTGCCTCCCGTCGTGTGTACAGACAGGATGAACCAGTAGAAAGGAATTTCAGGATGATAAGACACGATACCGGAGGGTTCGCCGCTACCAGCGCCCCGGAGGGCTTCACACTGAGGGATCTCGAGGATGCGGGCCTCAGGGTCGTGGAGCGCCGTTACCGGGCCAAAGACATCATCTTCGCGCCCGGAGACCCCGACGATCAGCTCTACTTCCTGCTCAAGGGTACCATAAGGCTCTACAAGCTCTACGGGGCTTACAAGGAGGCTACCACCGCGCTTCTCAAGGACGGGGGTATCTTCGGAAAGTTGAGCCTGGTCGAGGGTCGCTGGCAGGATGTTTTCGCCGAGGCGGTAACCGACGTCCAGATAGCGGGCGTCCAGAAAGCCTCCCTGGAACGAGCCATAAAGAGCAATCCGGACTTCGCGCTCAGGCTCTTCTCCTCCCTCTCCGAGAGGCTCAGGCAGTCAGACGAGGTCATAGAGAGCCTCCTGCACCGGGAGGTCTCCACCCGGCTCGCGACGCTGCTTTTGAACCTTAGCGACCGCCTGGGAGAAGAGGGTGAGTCCGGTGTAACGCTCGGTATCCGGCTGACGCACCAGGACCTGGCGAGCATGATCGCCTCTACCCGCGAGGCCGTCTCCAAGGTGATGAGCGAGTTCCAGCGCGATGGCTACATAGAGGTGTGCAGCCGCCGGATAGTGATCACAAACCGCGAGATGCTCGAGGAGCAGGCCGCCGGACCCTCTGGTCTTGGATATAGTTATTGATCGTCTCTTTTTGTGTTGCAAGCCAAAAGCTCGCCCTTGTTTACGCGGCCGTGGAGCAACATGCTCCACGCCCCCAGACCCACACCGACACGCCACATCGAAACCGGCCCCAGCCCTCTTACGTCATGATGGGAACTTCCACCCACGCAACATATCCGCATTAGCTTGACAAGCGATTTATTTCGATATATCGTAGATAGCTGAGATATATTGGCAAGCAAGAAGAGGAGATCGGATGGCTTCGATGGGCATGGCTGGTGAGAGACCTTTCAGGGGAGTAGGGGAGTTCTTGCCGGGATCCCTGCGGGCGTTCATGGCGGCTCACGGTAGACGTGGGGCGGGAGCGTTTGGGGAGAGGGCGTGGGGTGAGCTGCACGGCAGGTTTCCGGGCCGGATGTTCGGGCACGGCCCGAAGAGGGCAGCTCACGGGGATGTGCGGGGGGCGATACTTATTTTGTTGAGTGAGCGTCCGATGCACGGGTACCAGATCATCCAGGAGATCACCGAGCGCAGCGGGGGACTCTGGCGGCCGAGTCCGGGTTCGGTCTACCCGGCGCTGCAGCAGCTAGAAGACGAGGGCCTCGTTCGGATCGAGCAGGCTGAAGGGCGCAAGGTCGTCCACCTCACCGACGAGGGGCTTGCCTACGTGCAAGAGCACCGGGATGAGCTCGGCACTCCCTGGGAGACGGCGAGCGAGAACTTCGGTGAGGAACTCCTCGAGATGCGCGGGCTCGCCGGGCAGGTAGCCATGGCTGCCATGCAGGTGGCGCAGGCGGGATCGAATAAACAGATAGCCGAGGCTCGCCAGCTTTTGGCTGATGCCCGGAGGCGACTGTACCGGATACTCGCCGAAGACGATCCTGGGGACACCGAGTAGGAGAGGTGCGGTGCGGAAGATAGATGTGAGTGCTGACGGTGGTGTCAAGGTGAAACAGCCGGCGGTCTCGGTACGCGGGCTCGCCAAGCGCTACGGCAAGGTCGAGGCGGTGCGGGGGATAGACTTCGAGGTGGCGCCGGGTGAGATCTTCGGGTTTCTGGGACCCAACGGCGCCGGCAAGACCACCACCATCAACATGTTGTGTACGCTCGCCAATCCGAGCGCGGGGTCGGCTGCGGTGGCGGGGCACGATGTGGTCTCCGAGCGGGACGAGGTGAGGCGCAACATCGGGCTGGTCTTCCAGGACACCACTCTGGACAACTACCTCAGCGCCGAGCAGAACTTACGCTTCCACGCCGAGCTATACGGCATGCCTAGATCAGTCCTGCCGGAGAGGATGCGCCGGGTCTTGGAGATGGTCGGGCTGTGGGAGCGGCGCAAGAGCCTGGTGGGTACGTTTTCGGGCGGGATGAAGCGGCGGCTGGAGATCGCGCGCGGCCTGTTGCACTCTCCGCGGGTGCTCTTTCTCGACGAACCGACGATAGGCCTCGATCCCCAGACCCGCTCCTCGATCTGGAACTACATCGAAGAGTTGAAGCGCAGCGAAGACATAACCATCTTCCTCACCACACACTACATGGACGAAGCCGAATACTGCGACCGCATCGCCATTATGGACTCCGGCAGGATCGTCGTGCTGGACACGCCGGAGGCGCTCAAAGCGAGCGTCGGCAAGGATCGGGTGCAGATCGAAACGGAGGATGACGCCGCGGCCATCGAAGCCCTCGGACGTCAGTTCGGTGTAGAGGCAGAGATCCACGAGGGCTCTGTTACCTTTGCCGTGGCCCAGGGAGAGCAGTTCGTGCCGCGACTGTTTGCCGGGCTTGGAGTGCCCATCCGCTCGGTCAGTGTGTCAAGACCTTCTCTCGATGACGTATTCATGTCCTACACCGGTACCACCATCCGCGACGCCGAGGCCTCCGCTTCGGACCACATGCGTATGTTCATGCGAGCGAGGAGATAGAGAGATGAGTACCAACACAGCCATGCCCTCGCCTGGTGTTGCCCGGGTGCGCGTACCCGAGCGCAGCGTGCGCCAGGACCTGCGAGCCGTAAAGATCGTCTGGCAGCGAGAGCTGATCCGGTTCTTCCGCGATCGGCTGCGCATGTTCACCTCGCTCTTGCAGCCGATACTGTTTTTGTTCGTGCTGGGCACGGGCCTCTCCACTCTAGCCTCCGGCGGTATCGGGGGCCTCAGCCTGCGCACGTTCATGTTCCCCGGCGTGCTCTCGATGGCTACGCTGTTCACCGCGATGTTCTCGGCGGGTTCGATCGTATGGGATAGGGAGTTCGGGTTTCTGCGAGAGATGCTCGTGGCTCCCGTACGCAGGAGCACCATCGTGATAGGAAAGTGCCTCGGCGGAGCGACGGTGGCGACCTTCCAGGGCGTAATAATCCTCTGCCTCGCAGGCCTTGTGGGCGTGCCCTACTCGCCCGCCCTTATCCTCACGCTGCTCGGAGAGTTGCTGCTGCTCTCCTTCACCATCACCGCAACAGGCGTGATGGCAGCCGCACGGATACAGAACATGCAGTCGTTCTTTGCACTGGTGCAGATGTTCATGATGCCCATGTTCTTCCTCTCCGGCGCGCTCTACCCGCTCTCGAACCTTCCGAGCTGGCTGCAAGTGCTCACCCGCATCAACCCGCTTACCTATGCGGTGGATCCCATGCGGCGGGCGGTCTTCGACCACCTCGATGTCAGCGCGGCGACACGTCACGCGCTGGTCTCGGGGGTGACGTGGTGGGGCTGGCAGGTTCCGAGCTGGCTGGAACTGGCTATCGTCGCCTTCATCGGGCTGATCATGCTCGGCATCTCGATAGCCGAGTTCAGGCGCACCGAATAACTTACTATCCGGGGTCAACCGTTTTTGCCTTGTAGCGCAACCTGAATTGTGCCTAACATTAGGGCCAAGGGTAATACGACCCTCTAAGGGTTCGGGAAAGGTTGTGTTGGCTGAAATCGGGATAATTCTCCTGAGCCGGCCGGGCACGGTGTAGGGGGCGAAGATGACCGAGGTTTCTGCTGCTTCTGATTTGAGTTTGCCGGCTCCTGGATCAGCCGAGGAGATCCGGCGTTTCGAGGAGATTCAGGGCCGAATGGCAGGCGTGTACGAGGATGTGCTCTCCGGGCCGCGTATCCCTCGAACTAACGTGGTGGTTCCGAGTCTCTCGCTGCACGCGGAGGAGCTGGCGAAGATATCGGGTGCCCACCACTACGAGGAGCGGATGCTGTGCATGCTTATGCTGCTGAGGTTGCCGCATGGCAGGCTCATCTACGTTACGAGCCAGCAGATTTCCTCCCCGATCGTAGACTATTATCTGCACCTTCTTCCGGGCATACCGCACCAGCACGCCCGGCAGCGGCTGACGCTGCTTAGCTGCCACGACGCTTCCAGCACCCCGCTGACGCAGAAGATCCTGGAGAGGCCACGCCTGATAGAGCGTATCCGGTCTGCCATCCCGGATCTGCGGGCCGCTCACTTAACCTGCTTCAACTCCACGCCTCTCGAACGCACGCTCGCGGTGCGGCTGGGAATACCGCTCTATGCCTGCGATCCGGCCCTGAGCTATCTGGGCACCAAGAGTGGCAGCCGAGAGATTTTCCGGGAGGCCGGAGTGAAAATACCGGACGGGTTCGAGAACCTGCGCGACGAGCAGGATGTGGTGGAGGCCATGGCGGATTTGAAACGCCGCCAGCCGGGAATGCGACGCGCCGTGATCAAGCTGAACGACGGCTTCTCGGGCGAGGGAAATGCGATCTTCCCCTACGATGGCGCTCCGGAGAGCGGAAACCTTGTGAGCTGGGTGCGATCCGAACTGCCGCGACGGATACGCTTCGAGGCCCGCGACGAGACGTGGGAGCGCTACCGGCAGAAGTTCGCCGATATGGGAGGCATCGTCGAGAGCTTCGTCGAAGGGGAAGGCGAGATCCGCTCCCCTTCGGTGCAGTGCCGCATAGATCCTCTGGGAAGGATCCGCATAATCTCGACCCACGATCAGGTCCTCGGCGGACCTTCGGGACAGGTCTTTCTGGGCAGCACGTTTCCCGCCGACGAGGAATACAGCCGGGACATCCAGGACGTCGGGCAGCGGGTGGCACAACTGCTCAAAGGGCGAGAGGTGCTGGGCCGCTTCGCGATAGACTTCATCTCGCTCAAACGCGCGGGGCGCTGGGAACACTACGCCATCGAGATCAACCTCAGAAAAGGCGGAACCACCCACCCCTACATGATGCTGCAGTTTTTGACCAACGGAAGCTACGACCCGGAGAGCGGGCTCTACCATACCCCGACTGGCAAGCCCTGCTACTACTTCGCTTCCGACAACCTCAGCAGCCCGGCCTACAGAGGTCTCACTCCCGATGACCTCATAGACATCTCCGTGGACCACCGCCTGCACTTCGACGCCGCCTCGCAGCAGGGCGTAGTCTTCCACCTGATCGGGGCTCTCTCCGAGTACGGCAAGGTCGGCACCGTTTGCATCGGAGACAGCCACGAGAGCGCCAGGAAATTCTATCGCGAGACGGTTGGCGTCCTCGACCGGGAGACGCGAGAGTAGTCTTCGGAGTCTGAGGCGAAGAGCGTGCGCATGCATACTACGCCCCGGGCCTGGATGCGGTATACCAAGGGCGTTCGGAGCCTGACGACGAAAGGATATGAAGGTAATGTCTTACAGCGGTAGTTCAGACGATTCGGCCGGCAGAGAGGTTGCGACGCTCGCGGGCGGGTGTTTCTGGTGCCTGGAGGCGGTCTACGATGAGCTTAAAGGTGTCGAGAAGGTAGAGTCCGGCTACTCGGGCGGTAGTGTCCCTAACCCGAGCTACGAGCAGGTCTGCACGGGGACGACCGGACACGCCGAGGTCGTGCAGGTCACCTTCGATCCATCGGTGGTGTCTTTTCGTGAGATCCTGGAGATCTTCTTCTCCATCCACGATCCGACGACGCTAAACCGGCAGGGCTACGATGTGGGGCCGCAGTACCGATCGGCGATCTTCTACCACGACGAGGAGCAGAGGCGGGTAGCCGAAGAGGTCATCTCCGAACTGGAGGAGAAGGGGATCTGGGATGATCCCATCGTTACCGAGGTGGTCCCGTTCGAGGCTTTCTACCGCGCCGAGGACTACCACCAGGAGTACTTCCAGAACAACCCCGGCCAGCCGTACTGCCAGGCCATCATCGCGCCCAAAGTAGCCAAGTTCCGCAAGCAGCACATGGACAAACTCAGGGCGTAGCAGGCTGATTTAACAATTTTAGTGCTGCGGCGGGGGAGCCATCGTGACGAGCAGGACGAGGTTCTCTTGCGTGTCGTTGCGGACGCCGTGGGGTTCGCCCGCGGGAGCGAGGACGGCGTGCCCTTCGGTCAGGTCGCGCTTTTCGTCCGAGACGGTGAAGTGTCCGGTTCCTTCGAGGACGTAGTAGACCTTGTCCGAGTCTTCGTGCGAGTGGACCTTCTGGCTCTGGCCCGGCAGGAGACAGTAGAGGTCGTAGAAGAGGCGCGGTGATGCGAAGAGCCCGTTTTTCCGCATCTTCTCTTCGGAGAAGGAGATCTGCTCGGATATTTTCCTGACGTTCAGGGCTGCTCCTTTCGGATTGTCCTGGCGAGGTTAATTCAGCGTTGGGGTGTGAAATCTAAACCCGGAACTCTTTCGGGGATTTGGTCAGGTTGCGGCAGCCTTCCTCGGTCGCCACGACCAAGTCTTCTATGCGGATGCCCCCCACATTCGGATAGTAGAGGCCGGGCTCGACGCTCACCACATCGCCTGCCACGAGCTCTTCGTCCGTGAAACCCATGCGGGGGCCTTCGTGGATCTCCAGCCCCACGCCATGGCCCGTGCCGTGGTTGAAACCCTCGGTGAGCGGCTCGCCTTCCTTCTGATCGTGGACTGCGGTCTTGTAGCCCGCGCCGTGCAGAACGTCGGAGACCTTGCGATGCACATCCCTGCCGTTTACTCCGGCCCGAATCATCGCGAGCGCCGCTTGCTGGGCTTCGAGCACCGCGTCGTACATGCGCTGCAACTCCTCATTCGGCTCGCCCTTGACGAACGTACGGGTCATGTCGGCGTAGTAGCGGCTCTGCTGATCCCTCGGGAAGATGTCGAGGATTATGGCCTCGCCGGCTTTCAGCGGGCCATGGCCTCTCTCGTGGGGGTCTGCGGCCTGCGTGCCCCCCGCGACGATGGTCCCTTCGGCAGCGCATCCGCGGCGCAGAAGCTCGATGTCTATCTCGGAGCGCAGGAGCTCGCTCGTGAGCGTTTGGCCTCTCCAGAGAAGCTCGTTGCGATCTCCGACCTCCGACTCCTCAAGGATCTCGCGCGCGTGGGCGCAGGCTTCCTCGACCGCTCTCTGGGTCTTCTCGATATAGGAGACCTCTTCCTCTGTTTTCGAGCGGCGCAGGTCGGCGAAGAGCTTCGCGTCCGGGTGGACCTCCAGACCGCGGGCGCGCAGTTCGTCGGCGTAGATCACACCGAGGTTGGGCGGCACGGTGATAGAGGTCGCGCCGTTGTCTTTGAAAAGCTTGGCGGCTGCGGCGGCGTAGGCCCTCGCGCCGTTCTTCAACTCGCGAGAGAGGCGCATAATTTCCAGCTCGTCGAAGGAGAGGATCTCATCCACCCTGGCCTGTTTCTTCGCCCGGCCGTACTCCATCGAGGAGACGGCGAGGTACTTCTTCCCGCCGGTTTGCGCGAAGATCACGGGGTCCGGCGCGAGGAAGCCCGAGAGATAGTACGAGGCAGCGTCGTGCTCGGGAGCCCCGATCACGAGTAGCGATTGTTGCCTGGATGTGTCGTTCAACAGGGCCTCCTTTGCCGCTTTTTCTCTCCTTCAGACTCCATTCTACTATCGGTTTCTCCGATATAATCGTGGCGATGGACGGAGCAGGGGACATGCGCAGCAGGGTCGAGGAAGCCCTGGATAAGGTGCGCCCGGCGATGCGGGCAGATGGGGGGGACGCCCGAGTCGTAGACTGCGATGAGGCGAGTGGTTCGGTAAGCATCGAGATGCTCGGAGCCTGCAGCGGCTGTCCGCTCTCTCAACTGGACTTCGTTTATGCCATAGAGAGTTACATCCGGCGCGAAGTCCCCGAGGTCAGTGAAATACTGGCGGTCTAAACTTACTGCTGCTCCTGGCGCGTGGCACGCAAGACGCCCGGTGGCAGCGCGGCTCTCGCCTCCGAGAGCGCATCCGTGGCGCGCCTGCGGCACGCCCGCAGCCTCAAGCGCCTGAAGAAACCCGCGTCCGGGATCTCCTCGTTGATCATGTGGGTCAGCGTGATCATGTCGTTGGCGCAGTTCCGGTAGCCCAGGACGCACATCTCGATCTGTATGCTCGAAGGAGAGTCGGCGAGAGTTCGACGGATCTCCCTGGCTCGCTCGACGATGGAGCGGGAGAGGTCTTCGGGCAAGGAGGTGGCGGATCGCGGGCGGCGGTCTGTGATGTCTTCGGGGGAGATCCTGCGTATCCTCCTTAGTGCGTTGCTGTTCAACCTGCGGCGCACGAGAAGTGCGATTGCCACCGTAACCGGTATCACCACAGCGAGAAGTAGCACGAGACCTCCCAGAGCGGTGCGCGGGAGCATGGCAAACGCCCCGACCTCTGCCGCGAGGATCAGCGTCATAACCGGTACCAACATCGCTGCCTTTCCACCATGCTATTTTTGAAGGGCTTTTAGTCTAAGTTTTGCGCGGCGTTTTGGCAAGGATTTTTGACCGGTATAATCTCTCGCATGGAGAAATCTAAAGCCCCCGAGTTCGACCCGAAAAATCCTCTGCCTAGCGCCTTCGCTCTGATACGCGCTGTTCTCTTCTCTCCCAAGAACTTCTACCTGAACTTCTCCGCCGATGGTCCCATCAGAGAGCCCGTGCTGTTCGTGTGGCTCGTGAGCCTGGTAACTGGAGTACTGAACGCTACCATAGCCCTGATCTCCGGCTCCATCTTCGGACAGGTCAGCACGCACGAGCTGATCTCTACCGTGATCGAAGCCGCGGTCTTCATCGTGGTATCCCCTGCCGCGGTCGGGGTGGTGGCGGCGGTGTATTTGCTCTCCATCCGCACCTTCGTCGGGAAAGTCTCGAATTTCCGGGAGGTCTACCGGATAGTCGCGAGCGCGTACTCGGCGATGATTCTGGCCTGGATCCCGGTGATAAAAGCCTTCGCGTTAACTTATGCCCTGATGATCTTGATGGCGCTTGCGATCCGGAGCGTCTACCGGGAGTCCACGATGACGGCGCTCGTTACCGCGCTGGTGGCTTTCGTCCCGGTCGCGGCGGCCCTGGCGTGGCTGAGCGTTACGGCCGCTAGCCTGGCCGCCGGGTGAGGGCCGCGTACTCCTCCAGGTCCCGCTCCACCCGCCGCCGGAGGTCCTCCGGCATGGAGCTTGTCTTCTTGCGGGGGTTGCGCCCGTAGCGCCTGCGGAGAAGGTCGCGCGAGATCGCCAGATAAGAGCGGCGCGTGGCGACTTCGGCGATTACGGTCATCTCCCTGGGAAAGACGCGGTACGCCAGGTCTTCTCTGAGTCCGAGCGCGGGCGGTTTGCTTCCCCGCTCCCGCTTCATCGCGAGCCGCCGCTCCCAACGCTCGCGCAGGGCGCGCATCTTTCCAGTATCCGGGCTGACGTTCAGCGGGCCGCACTCGAAGGGGTCTTCCGGCGTGAACCCGAAGGACTCCTCGAACATCCGGGCAGTCTTGCGGGCTCCGCGCACCAGCAGAAACTCGTACTCCGAGCGGAGCAGGATGAGTTGAGTATCGTAGTAGGCGCCGAGACCGTCCCGTGCCGGACGCCTCACATCGTAACCCTTCTCCGCGAGCATCTCTCCGATGAGACGGCTTTGCCTTGAGGCTTCTGCGTACTTCCACGCGATGAGCCCGCCTCCCGCCAGAAGCCCCGCTGCAACAGGGATTAACGGCGCGAAAGGACCGGCCCACGATGTGCCGAAGAGCGGGACCGAGAGCAGCACCAGCGAACCGGTTACAAGCGCCACGGTGAAGCCCAGGACAATCGCCCGGCTCCTCGCGTAACCGGCCTCCGAGCAGACCCGTCCGAGCTCGTACCACAGATCCAGGGCTTCGGTTTCGGCGGTGCCAGGTGTACGCGCTTCTGGCATATGCTAGATTCTACTCCCCATGACCGTGCGATATACCCAGATGCGAAGGCCGGCGAACACGATCACGAACACGCTGAACCCGTTCTTCGTGTTCACCGCCCTCTACGTTCTCGTGGCTCTGGCGGAGAGTGCTCTCGACAGGGCATTACTCTACGTAGGGATAGAGCTTGCCGCCGCCGGAGCTGTGGCCGGGTACGTGCTCTGGCTCAGGCGTCGCTCGCAGGTGGGGGACTTCTGGATATCACGCCGGGCCGAGCGTCTCGTGCCGGCTGCGTTCACGATCCTCGCCTCCGCCGTCCTGATCCTCTCACTCTATTTCTTGCACGCGCCAGAAGGTTTGTTCCGGGCGACGATCTCGATGGGCTTGGCTACGGTGGTATCGGCTGCTATCACCCTCTTCTGGAAGATAAGCGCCCACTCCTCGGTCGCGGGGCACGCCACAGTAGCAGGCTTTCTGCTGCTCGGACCCGCGGGCGTGGTTTTCCTGCTCACCCTGCCGCTAGTGCTCTGGTCTCGCGTCGCAACGAAAGCCCATACGCTGCCCCAGGTGTTCGCGGGAGCGGTTCTCGGGGCCGTTCTCGCGCTCTCTTTTATCCTTGGATGAACCCGCAGATCCAAACGAATAACTCCTCGGATCTGAGAGCGCGGACCGGGGGCTGTGATCTAGCCCCCGGTCCGCTGAAAGACCTTCTGGTTACCCGGTAGGAAGCACATCCTGGCCGTAACGCTGGACGGCCCGCTCTATCGCCGGGGCTCCCTTGGCTAGATCTTCTGGGGTCATCACGGGATAGAACTCGACGGTTGCACCGAGCCCGAGGAAGAGGGGTTCTCCGATAGCGGGTATTTGCGAGGGATCATCTATGTCCACCACGATGTATCCGCCCCGCGCACCACCAACGGTCGTGAAGTAAGCTGCCTCGGGTTTGATCTCCTCGAGTATGGATTGGATTGTCTCTCCGAGGGTCCCATCCTTGACCAACTCATTCCCTTTGTCCATCGGTATAGAGCACTTGAGCATAAAGCGCATAAACTCTCCTTTCTATCAGGCGCCTGCGGCGGTTGCCGCTTTTATGGCGCGCAGTTTGAGCTCGCCGGTAATGACTTCGGGTGGATGCGCGAGGAAGCGAGCCAGGTTTTCCCGCACCCAGGAGAGAGTATTCTCGTTGGATGCCTCTGCCGAGGCGCGATCTGCGAAGGCGCTCCCCGATACGATCACGCCGTCTCCCGCATCCAACACCCAGTAGATGCCGAAACCCGGGGTGCTGACGATCTGCGGCACCAGACCTTCTTCAACCAGCCGGGTTACCTCCGGGACATCTCCAGGATCGAAGCGATACCGCCTCAGCACCGTATGGTAACCTTCGATCTGCTCCTCCTTCACCTCGCGGATTGAAATCTCTCCGGTCGTAACCTGCGGGGGATCGGGCAGAAGAGAAGCCAGATTGTCCCCGACCCAGCTTGCTGCTATGCGAACTGATTCTTCGGCTCCCGCTTTATCCTCGAAGAAGCTGGCGGTGAGTACACCTTCCTCGCCGACGTCCACGATAGAGTAGGAGACGAAGCCCGGCGCTTCCCTGATCAGGGGCACAAAGCCCTCGCGTGCGCGACGTACCACCTCCTCGACGATCTCGGGTTCGGCCTTGTACTGCCTTATCGTTGCGTACATAGGGTTTTCTCCTCGATTATCCTGCTTGACAATTTCTCCGTTGCTGTTGCTGGCGACCGAGACACCGTTGACTCCTCTCGAACCGGATCCCTGCAATCAGCTTGTGAACCACCTCCTTACTCTGAAGCCGCCACAGAACGCAAAACCGGCCACGGACGCCTCTCAAGTGTCCGGTAGCCGGTTGCACCACTGGCTCCTCCCGCTCCCTCCTCGAAGTAACCTTCAAGGAAGTGCCCACTCATCGGGGAGACGGGACTCTAAGCCTCTACCATATCGGGCCAGTCTTGTAAAAATGAATGCTATAGGAGTTCGAGATGCGGCGTATCCCCCATTTGTACTATTTTGGGCAATCTATCAAAGTTTTTGGAAGGTGATCTCCGGGAAGAGCGTTGGGACGGAGGGCGGCGATGGCCGTGCTGCTGTGGATCGAAGGACTACCGCGTACCTGTGTTTGTGGATCGAGAGAATAGGTCGCCGACCCTGATCTGATCGTAGAAACCGGTAACCTCCCGAACCTTACCGCCGCTCACCCGCATCAACCAGCAATAGATCATGTTGTAATCTACGCCGTTTTTACCTCTGCCACCCTCCGAGCGGAACCGGACAGCGGCCCACTCTCCATCGCCGATTATCTGCTCTACCACGGGTTTGGGCCAGGAAGCAAGGCGCTCGTCGAGTGGTTTATAGACCTTTTCGGTGTACTCTTGTTTGCTGCGGTAGATACCGGAAATCGGCGAGGTGCCGGTAACTTCCCACACCAGATCGTCGGCGAGCGCATCGAGAAAAACCTCGCCGTCCCAGCCGGATTCCGCCAGCCGATAGAACCACTTTCCGAGGAATGTTTTCGCGTCTGTACTGATTATGATCCCCTTTGGTCTCTGATTGGTATTACTCCTCAAACCAAATATACCGCTCTCAAGAAGCCATTATCCTGGTTTGTCGCAATCACCGGTGCTCCCAGGCCCATAAAATTTCTGCGTCAGGTGCAACGGACTGGCGGCCCGGGCTGTCAATATCGGTAGAAGGTCGAAAAGCGATGCCTCGAAGGAGGGCGCAGATGGGAATAATATCCTGGATCATACTCGGGCTCATTGCCGGAGTCCTGGCCAAACTGATTATGCCGGGGCGGGACCCTGGTGGGATCATCCTGACGATCATCATCGGGATAGTAGGCGCCCTGATAGGTGGTTTTATCGTAAGTGCTTTTGGTGGTCCCGGCGTTACCGGGATAAACGTCGCCTCCATCATCGTGGCCATCATAGGGGCGATCATCCTGCTGTTGATCTACCGGCTGTTCGCCGGCCGCAGGACCTCCTACGGTGGAAGAAGGCGCTAAACGCTTCTCTAAAAACTCTCTGGGAAAACGTCGGCGGGAGCGACCGTTTCTGCGAGAGAAAGGAGTTTGCTCTGCCTTCTTCGCAGATGAACGCCGCTACCTCAGGAGTAGGACATTGATGGTCTCATAGATGCCGTGGAGAAGCTCTAGGACGAGAGGAAAGGAGGAACCAGCACTAAAAGCGACGATACCTCACATCGCAGATTCCTGAGAGTGGAGATTTTCCTTTAGGCGAACAACGAAGGAGCAAATGAACCATGAGCGAGCAGCGAGAGAGCAGGCAGCAACGGCAAAGAGATCAACAGCGGCAGGGACAGCGTGGACCGCTGCAAACCGAGCACGGTACTACCGTCATAGAAGATACGGTGGTCGCGAGGGTGGCCGGCATCGCGGCGCAGGAAGTGGAAGGCATCAGAATGGGCGGCGGCGCTTCCCAGGCTGTGGGCGGCTTTATCGGTAGCTTTACCGGCGGTGGTACCCAGACCCAAGGCGTCTCGGTAGAGGTGGGTCAGGAAGAGGCAGCAATAGATCTGACCATGACCACCGAGTATGGCAAGGCGATCCCCCAGCTTACCGAGGCGGTAAGGCGCAACGTGATAAACCGGGTAGAGAACCTGGTGGGCTTGCGGGTAACGGAAGTAAACATAGCAGTCTCCAACATTTTCTTCCCTCAAGAGGAACAACAGCAGCAGTTGGAGAGTCAGCAGAGATAGCTTTTACGAATCCTGGAAGAGGGAAGCTCCGAAGCCTTGGATAACGAGTTGAGACTCGCTGCGACCATCGCCGTGGCAGCCCTCGCCACAGAGGGAGTTTCGAGGCTGGGCTCAGGGATCTACGCCGAGGCGGCTACCTACGGGGCGGGAGAGAAGGTAGAGGGAGTGGTTGTAAAGCCGGGAGAAGTTGAGGTGCACGTGGTCCTCTCGTACCCGCTCCTCGCACCGGTCCCGGAGCTGGCCGAAGAGGTGAAGCAGAATGTTAATCCGCTGGCAAAAGGCCGCGAGGTGATGGTAGTGGTCGAGGACATCGAGGTAGGAAGAGGTTGAGGATCTTCAACAGGCTTCTGATGGCGCTCGTCTTCGCCGCGCTTACGGTGATCGGGGCCTTCGCCGCGATCTACGCTTTCAACCTCTTCGGATACCGGCTCTCGGAGCTTCCCCTCTCCGGTCGAGTTGGAAATACCCCCTTTTACTCGGGCCTGAAGAACTTCGTGGGAGCGGTAACCAGCGGTGCATTGTCGTCTCTGGAGATCGCCATCCTCGTCGTAGTGGCGGTTGTAGGCCTGATCCTGCTCCTCGCGGAGCTCAAACCTCCCAGACCCAGGCATGTGCGCCTGGGAAAGCGGGGCACGGCCGCTACCCGCCGGGCGGTGAGAGGGGAGGCCATAGCCGCGGCTCGTCAGACCCCGAACGTGCTCTGGTCCTCGGCGCGGGTCAAGGCCCGAAGGAGACCGGGGGCAAAGGTGCGGCTCAAGGCCGGCGTGCGTAGTGGGGAAGACCTGAGCGCGGCGAGGTCCGAGTTGCGGGATCGAGTCAGCGGGCACCTCGAACGAAAGGGGATACCCCTGCGGAAGCTCAAGGTCAAAGTCGTCGAGGCCGAGGGGCGGCAGGCCGGAAGAAGGGTGCGCTAGGCATGAACGTGTTCAACCGCCTCGTGCTGATCGTGGTTGCCCTGCTGATGCTGGCCATACCGGTATTTTTGCTCCTGATGGGTTTTCAGGTGATCCCGGCGGATCAGGTCGCCTCGTACTTCGACTATCGCGCGGCCCTGAGGTCTCTGGACGATGTCTCCTTATCCGGCCTTGCGCGCATCCGGCTGTGGATGGGCATAGGCGGTATAGTGCTGGCTGTCCTGGCATTCCTGCTGTTTTTGCGGGAACTTGTTCCCCGGATTCGGCGGGCCAGAAGCGCCATCATCGAGGATGAGCCGGGCAAGGAGGTCAAAATCGAGGTGAGGGCTCTGCGGGCTCTTGTCGAGAAGGCCGCCCGCGAGACGGGCGTTGTCTCGGCTGATGCTTCGCTGAGTTCCAATGGAAATCGCTGCGGGATTCTCTGCCGCATCGAAATCCCGGATTCGGCTGACTTCTCCGAACTGGCGAGCCGGGCCCGCGACAACGTGCGCAAGGTCCTGGAGGAGCAGAAAGTGCCCGTAGACGAGATCGAGGTGAGAGTAGAAGGAGCTACATCTTGAGAACTACCGCGTCAAACTACGTCGAAGAGAAGGAGGTATAGAGATGCCGGTGTGGAGTTACAGGGAGTGGGGAGCGATAATCGGGGTAGTGCTGGTGGTGATAGGGATATGGCTTGGCGTTGGTGATGCAGCCATCGCCATAGTTGGGGGGATAATCGGATACCTCATAGGAAGGTTTCTGGAAGGGGAGTTGGACTTCGGCGATCTCCAGGAGCGCGCCCGGCGCCGCCGCACCGGGGTCAGGTAGCGTACCGATTACCGCTCGCCTCTCGCGCCCCGCTCGGATTCCTTTTCGACCACGTGCTCCAGAAAGCGCGAGTTGGGGATTATGTAGATGCGCCCGTTGGCGCCACGCAGCGTCGTCGTGGCGTAGCCTATATCCTCTACGGTCCCGGAAACGCCGTCGAGGTGGATCTCATCTCCCTCCTCGATCCGCTCCGAAATATAGCGGTTGGCGGCGACGTTCTGGGAGAGCTGCCGCAGGCCCAGACCCAGGGCCAGAGACGCGGTCAGCGCCACCGCTCCGAGACCTATGATCGCAACAACGATCAGGATGGTAGGCTGTATGCCGAGCAGGCTCGCGGCGAGTATGGCGGCGATGAAGATTACGCCGAAGCGGACAATCGAGCCGAGCGTCCCGGTACGCCTCACGCCCGCCTCCGATAGCCCCCGTTGGACGAGCCCTTCGACCACCCGTGCTGCTGCGGTGCCGAACACGATGATCAAAATCGCAGCCAGGAGCCGGGGCAGATAAAGGATGATCTGGTTCAGGGTCATGGAGAGGCCCTGCAGCCCCAGCGGCCCCAGCGCCGCCGCCAGGACAGCGAACAGGATGATCGCCCAGAAGACCACCAGACTCGCGAACTGCGACGCGCTGCTGCTTATCCCGCCCTCCCGCATCAGGGAGTTCACGCCGACGCGCTCGCACGCCTGATCGAACCTCAGACGCCGCAGCAGCGCGGCAACCGCCGGCCTTACCAGGCTAGCCACCACAAACCCGGCGACGACCATTACGATGGCCGCTACAGCTTTTGGTATGTAATCTACGAAGTTGGATGCTATATGGCCCAAAAGAGTGTCCTCCCGTTCAAGATAGCCCAAGGTAATAGATGATTGCCCGCCCGTAGGAGCCGAGCAACCCTGCAACCAGTTCCTCCGCCGCGCCGAGATATGTCCTCAAGGCAACCTGCCGGGCGATCCGGCGCTCCAGGTCGTGCGGGACCTCCACCTCTTCTGCGGCTGCTGCAGCGAGCAGGACGAACAGGCGCTCGTAGCGGGCGAACTCGTCTCTGAGGCGGGCGGATCCGGCGAGCGCCTCCTCCACCCTTCTCTCCTCTTCCTCGGAGAGCTCCCCTGCCACGTAGGCTGGAAGCAGTTCTTCCACGCGGTCCTCGCTCACGTCAGGAGCTCCTTCAGGCGTCGCCTGCCGCGGTGCGCCCACGACTTGACCGTTCCTTCGGGCACTCCCAGGGTTTGCGCCGCCTCCTCGTAGGTGAGACCCTCCAGGTCGTGCAGTACGATGGCGGCTCGCTGGTCGGGCTCGATGAGCTGCAGGGCCCTGTGCAGCCGGTCTACCTGTTCGCTTGCGATCACCTCGGCTTCGGGATCGGGCAGGGGATCGGGGAGCATGTCCTGGGATGGAAGCTCCTTCCGCTTGGCACGCTCGTTGAGGCTCACGTTCATCGCCACGCGCAGCATCCAGGTTCTGAAGGCGCTACGTCCCTCGAAACTATCCAGCCTCCGAAATGCCCGCACGAAAGCCTCCTGGGTGGCGTCCCTGGCATCTTCTCTATCGCCTAGCACGCGGTAGCAGACCCTGTAGACCGAGCTCTGGTGCCGCCGAACCAGCTCGGAGAAGGCCCGTCGGTCGCCGGCCTGCGCCCTGGTGACCAGAAATCCGTCGTCTAGCTCTGAAACTTTAGACAGGTCGGGCATCGGTTTCGTTGCTTCCCACCGTCCGCACGGAGGAAGTATAGCCACGAAAAGAAATCTTTTTGTCAAAGCCAGAGCCAACAGCCCGCAGCCCATGATCTGAGACAGGCAAACCACCAGCAGAGTACACGGTATAGCCAATACCGGGAGCGCCGTCGCAGAAACAATGAGCAGGAGCAAGCCTGCAAAAACCACTCGCCGCCACCTTGGCGGCGCAGTCGGTGCGGACGATGCCGCCAGGAAAAATGTAGAGAATTTATATACTCGGGACCGTGGGACACACTTCTGTAAACGACCGCTACGCTATCGTGGTCTTCCCCGGAAATGGCGGGATGGACGAGGTCTATCCGGCTCCCGGCAGGGTTCTCGAAAGGAAGGTGCCCTCAAGGTCATGAACCGGGGCCGTGTTCAGCCCCGGAGAAGGATTTGCTCTGGGCGCTGGCCGCGATATGCGCCACCCCGGTGACGCTGGCTATCCTCGGTTGGAATCCTCTGCATACCCCGTGAGGCGCTGGGAAGTTGGATCAGGCAGTCTCTACTACAACCAGCGCGTGCGGGCGCTGGGGGTGGTGCTTCCCGGTCCAGTCATCCTCTAGCCGCTCCCAGTTCTCTCCTGCGTCCTCCGAAAGATAGAGCCCATGATTACTCGCGGCGTAGAAAGTGCCCGGATGCGCCTCGCTGGCCGCGACCACCGGTGCGAGGGTGCCTTCCGGTTCTGGCAACCCTTTGCGGCAGAGCTGCCAGGGTTCGTCTCCCGTGCGGCGGTAGATCGCCGATTCCGCGCTTTCGGGGTTGTGGGCCTGCCAGGGGCCGTGGGCTGCGGAGACGACCACCGTGTTGGGGTCGTCTGCATCTACCGCAACCGCCCACAGATAACGGCGGGAGAGCCCTTCTGCGGGACGCGACCAGCTCTCTCCGTAGTCGTGGCTCTCGAAGTAGCCGTCGCCGGCCGCCGAATACAAACGCCCCGGCGCCTTGCGATGGGTCGCCAGAGTGTGGGTGTCGCGCGGCCCGTCGGGCCTGCGGTCCTCCCAGCTCTCGCCGCCATCGGGGCTCCGCACCAGCGCCCCGGCTTCGATGCACACGTAGAGCAGCCGCGGACGCGCCGGGTCCACGCTGATGTAGCGGACGTGGTGGGTCTCCGGCCTCGGCGGGAAGCTCCAGTGCGCCGACGAGGGCAGCCCGGTGAGCCCTCTCAGCTCCCGCCAGCCCTCTCCCGCGTCTTCGGAACGGAAGACGGCGCTCGGTTCAGTCCCGGCGTAGACGGTGTCGTTATCTTCCCCCGAGCCTACCGCCACCGCCGTAACCCTGGGATGGGCTATGCCCTCGCCGGCCGGTCGCCAGGAGCTTCCGGCGTCCTCACTCTCGTAGAGTCCTTCTCCGAAGGTGCCGCAATACAGATGCTCGGGACGGTTGGGATCCGCTGCCAGGCAGCGGGGATGCAGGCCCGCGAGGTGTGTTTCGAAGCTCCTGTGCCCACCCTCATCGCTTATGACGAGCAGTTCGCTCTCCAGCGCCACGTAAAAGCTAGTCATTTTTCCGGGACTCGTCCCTTCTTATTTTGCCGAAGATCACCCATCTACATCATAACCTCCCGGCGGACAGCCTGGGCAGGGTTTCCGAGAGCCATGCCTTGGCTTCTTCGACTTCCTCATATGTCAGAGGATGTCCGGCGTTGCGCCAGCGGAGGTCCAACTCAGCGCCAGAGTTGTGCAGTATTTCGGCCAGGCGTTCGGTGTCAGACGGGGCTATCATCTGGTCCATCCGGCCCCCGGCGAGGAAGACCGGCATCCCGGAGAGGTCCACCGGCTCCTCCGGCTCGAAAGGCACCATTGCTCGAAAGAGGACGGCGGCCCGCAAGAGCCCTGGACGCCGCAGCAGCAGGCTCGCCGCGATGTTCGCCCCGTTGGAGTAGCCTACTGCCACCAGCTTGGTGGGATCGAGGTCATACTCTCTCACGGCGGCCTCCACGAAGTCCGCAAGCTCTCTGGTGCGGCGGGCGAGATCCTCCTGATCGAAGACCCCTTCCGCGAGCCGGCGGAAGAAGCGGGGCATCCCGTGTTCTAGTACCCTGCCGCGGGGACTCAGGATGGCCGCTCCGGGCACAAGCTCTCGGCCCAGCGGGATCAGGTCTTCCTCATTGCCCCCGGTCCCGTGCAATAGCAGCAGCGTGGTATCTGGTCCGCCCTCCTCGCCGGGCACGAAGCGGTGGATGAAGCCCTTGAGCTCCTCGCTCACCGGGTGCCTCCGGCAGTAGTCTGTAGCGGACGCAGGCCGCGTTCGATCTGGGCCCGGTGGTCTTCCAGAAACGGCGGCAGGGAGAGCTTCTCGCCGAGGTGTTCCGCGTCCTCGTCGGTGGCGAAACCGGGTCCGTCGGTGGCGATCTCGAACAGGACCCCACCTGGCTCGCGGAAGTAGATGCTCTTGAAGTAGTAGCGGTCTATAACCGGCGTTACCCCGAGACCGGCCTTCCGCAAGCGATCCCGCCACGCCGCGTGCTCCTCCTCGTCCGGCGTCCGGTAGGCGACGTGGTGTACTCCCCCGGCGCCGACCATGACCGGGGGCGGGAGATCCGGCCTCTCCACAAGCTGTACCCTCGCTCCGGGACCACCCGGACCTACCTCGAAGACGGCGACTTTGTGCCCGCCCTCGCTGTATTCCTCCGCTTTGCGGAAGCCCATCACGTCCACAAGCACCGTCGCCGTGGGCCTGATGCTCCTGACGGACAGCTCGACAGAGTCCAGACCCCGGATGCCCGTCTTTTGCAGAACCGGGCTCTTCTCCCAGGGTGTGCCGCCCGGAACGCCGTCGGCCTCGTCGTGGACGAGCGCGAGCTTCTGTCCCTCTGGGTCGGTGAAGCGCAGCGTCGCCCGACCGTTGTGCTCCTCTATCTCCGCGTGCGATACTCCGAGTTCATCGAAGCGCGACTTCCACCACTGGAGCGAGTCGCGATCCGGTACGCGGAAACCGGTGGAGGAGATCATACCCCACCCCGGCATCTGAGATCCTATATGCGCCCAGTCGAAGAAGGTCATCTCCGTCCCCGGATGGCCGATATCATCCCCGTAGAAGAGGTGGTAGGCCGAGACATCATCCTGATTCACCGTCTTCTTCACCAGCCGCAAGCCCAGAACCCCGGTGTAGAACGCGACGTTGCCCGGCGCATCAGCCGTTACAGCCGTCACATGATGTATGCCACCCAACTCCATCTTTTTGCCTCCTTCTGCTTTCGACTATTCCTCTATCTATAGTTAGAAGTAAATTTACTACTAAACTTATAGAGCAAAAGAAACACCTCCTCAGGTGAGAGATTTGTTGAGCTTGCGCAGGATCTCCAGGAGGGTCTGCTGTTCCTCCTCGGTGAGTTCGGAGAACTGCTGGTCTACGAGGGCTTCGTGGGCGGGGACGATCTGCTCGTGGAGCTTCCTGCCTTCTTCGGTGAGGTAGAGGCGGTTGGAGCGGCCCTGCGGGCGGCGTGTGATGAGCCCCTTGCGTTCCATCTTCTCGACCATCTGGGCCACGTTGCCCTTGGTGACGAGCAGAGAGTCGGCGAGCTGTCCCTGGGTAAGACCCTCGTTGGCGCCCACGCGGGTGAGCACGTCGAACTGTGCAACGCTCAATCCCCACCTCTCCCTGAGATCGTGAGCCAGAACCCGCTCGACTTTGTCCGAGATCCGGAGCATCCGCACCCACGCTCTCACCGAAGTCTTCGGCTCTCCGAACTGCGGGAGCCTGCGGACGATTCCCGCTTCCTTCTGAGTATCCTCTCGCGGTTCCATCGCTTTCATAGATAAAAGTTTAGAACTAAACTTTTATCTTGTCAAGTGGTTCGGGCATCAGGTGATACGCCGGGTCGTCAGCGGGGAAAATTCCGGGGTGCGCTTCTCGGCGAAGGCTGCGAGACCGATCCTGTAGTCCTCGGAGGCGAGGGTTGTCCGGATGGCGGCTGTCTCGTACCGCAGTCCCTGTTCTATGGTTGTCTCCGAGGAGAGGTCTACTGCTGCCTTGGCGTAAGCGAGCGCCAGCGGGCTGTTGGCGGAGATCTCCCTGGCCCAGTTTTGGGCCTCCGCCATCAGGGAGCTTGCCGGAACTACCTTACTCACGAGGCCCATCTCCAGCGCAGCACGGGTGTCTATTCTCCTACCCGTGAGTATCAGCTCTTTCGCTCTCGTTGGCCCGACCAGGCGGGGCAGACGCTGGGTACCCCCGGCGCCCGGCACTATCCCGATGCCGACCTCGGGGAGCGCGAACCGGGCTTCCTCGACGGCGAGGCGGAAGTCGCACGCCAGCGTTATCTCCAGACCACCGCCGAAGGCGAGCCCGTTGATGGCGGCTATCGTGGGTATCTGGAGCCGGGCCAGCCGTTCCGTGAAGGCGTTGAGGGCTCTATTGTGAGCCCACCTCTCATCAGCGTCCATCTCGCCGCGCTCTTTCAGATCCACACCCGAACAGAAGGCTCTCTCTCCTGCTCCGGTCAGGATCAGAACCCTGACCTCGCCTGAACCTTCTATCTCTTCTAATACCTCACCCAACTCCTCGACGATGCGGCTGCCCAGGGCGTTGTGGCGGTCGGGACGATTCAGCGTCACCGTCGCCACACCATCCGCCACGCTTACCTGGATCTGCTCGAACCGTTCAGCATCCATGGGAGACGCCCCTTCCTGCTCTGGATGAACGACTGTGGACTCCATTCTCTATAATCCTGACCGTCCATACAATCAGCAGCAGGTGATAGGCGCGTCTTCGGGAGGTTCGGATGGTAGACATTGCCGTTGTAGGGGCGGGCACTATGGGGGCTGGCATCGCGGAGAGCGCGGCCTCGGCGGGGCTTGAGGTGGTGATGGCGGATGTCGCTGAAGAGGCTCTGGAGCGGGGCCGGAAGGCGATCGAGAAGAACCTGGACCGCCGGGTAAACAGAGGGCGAATCGCGGAAGCCGAGAAAGGAGAGATCCTGGGCCGCATCTCCGCATCCACTTCTCTGGAGGACTGCGCCGGGGCTCCGCTGGTCGTGGAAGCTGTGATCGAAGACCTCGAAGTAAAGAAAAAGGTCTTTACCGATCTGGAAAATGTGGTCGGAGAAGACGCGGTGCTCGCCACCAATACCTCTTCGCTCTCCGTCGCCAGCATCGCGGCATCCGCGCGGCATCCCGAAAGGGTCGTCGGCATGCACTTCTTCAACCCCGCTCCGGTGATGAAGCTCGTCGAGGTCGTGAGCGGGTCATTCACGGACGTTTCCGCCGTGCGCCGGGCGGAAGAGACCGCCGAACGTTTGGGGAAGACCCCGATCCGGGTCTCGGACACGCCCGGCTTCATCGTGAACCGCGTCGCCAGACCCTTCTACCTGGAGGCGCTGCGGATGGCGGAGTCTGGCGTGGAGCCCGCGAGAATAGACACCGCCATGCGCGATGCCGGGTTCCGCATGGGGCCTCTACAGCTCGCCGACCTCATAGGAATGGACGTCAACCTCGCCGTCTCGGAGTCTATTTTCGAGCGTTATTACTACCAGCCGAGGTTCCGGCCCTCCGTGCTGCAACGCTCGATGGTCGAGGCCGGACTTCTCGGGAGAAAGAGCGGCCGGGGCTTCTACAATTACAGTGCTGAAGGGCACGGCGACGCAGAGTCGTCTGAAGAGCCCTCTGCAGATATAAGCCTGCGCATCATCTCCTGCATCGTAAACGAAGCCTTCTTCGCGCTCTCCGAGGGCGTGGCGACCGCAGAAGACATAGATAAAGCGATGAAACTCGGCGCCAACTATCCCAGAGGCCCGTTCGAGTGGGTGGAGGAGATCGGGGCCTCCACCATCCTCGAAACGCTCGATTCCCTCAGATCTACCCACGGCGAAGCATACCTCGCCGCCCCCTCCCTGAGAGAGTCCGCCGCCAGTGCCTGATCTGTTTGACTGACCGGACGGTTGACAACATCTGACTGGTTGGTTAGGCTAGAATTGGAAGCTGAGAGGAAAGGTTCTCTCATCAGGTGGGAGAAAGGCGGATCAGGGCCAGCAGATAAATGTCTGCAGAAGTGACCGAAGGCACCAGCAGCGAACCCGGGCTACCCGATTGCCGGGGCTATATGCCCCTGACGAAGAACGGGGGCGCAGGCGGGACGATGCCAATCGCAAAGCAACATAAATCTCGAAATGGGAGTTAGAGAGCGCGTAGGAGGTATGTTCGCGTGGCAGAACTGTATGTTGATGGAAGCTACACCGGGTACTCTTCGCTGGAGCGCATGCCTGTCATCAACCCGGCGGACGGTAGCGAGGTGGACTCCGTTCCGCTAGCGGGTTCGACGGAGGTAGATCAGGCGGTCCGGAGCGCCCATGAGGCGTTCCCGGCGTGGCGGGATACCCCGGCTTCCAGGCGCGGGGCATTGCTCGGGGAGGCGGCGGAGGCCGTGATGGGGGCGGTAGACGAGCTTGCGTCGCTGCTCACGGCCGAGCAAGGCAAGCCCTTGCGGGAGGCGCGGCTGGAGATCCGGCGCTTCGTGCACACGCTGGAGCATTACGTTGGGCTCGCCAAAAACATCCGCGGTGGGTACGTGCCGGATCTCGACGAGAAAACCTACGGGCTCATCGTGAGACGTCCGCTGGGTGTGATCGGGGCCATAGTCCCCTGGAACTTCCCGACCACCCTTCTCGGCAACAAGCTGGGGCCGGCTCTTATCACGGGCAACACGGTGGTGGCGAAGCCCGCCGAGACCACCCCGCTCACCACGTTGCGCATCGCGGAGATCATGCACGAGGCAGGCATTCCGGCGGGGGTTTTCAACGTGGTCACCGGAACCGGCGAGGAGGCGGGGCAGGCGCTGGCAGAGCACCCGCTGGTGCGGAAGGTGGCCTTCACGGGTTCTACCCCGGTCGGAAAGAAGCTCATGGCGCTCGCCTCGAACGACCTCAAGCGCGTAACGCTGGAGCTGGGTGGATCAGACCCCATGATCGTCTGCGACGACGCCAACCTGGATCGGGCGGCGAGCGCGGCGAGTGTGGGCCGCTTCTTCAACTGCGGGCAGGCATGCCTGGCGGTCAAGCGCGTCTACGTCTTTGAGAGCGTAGCCGACGAGTTCATAGAGAAGCTCGTCGGGAAGGCGAAGAGGCTCAGGCTCGGGCCGGGAACGAAGGATGGTGTCATGATCGGTCCGCTGCACACGAGCCGGGGCCGGGAGCTGGTGGAGGAGCAGGTCGCCAGCGCCGTAGACTCGGGCGCCAAAGTGCTGGTCGGCGCGAAGAGGCCGGAGGGAGACGGGTTCGAGAGGGGCAACTTCTACGAGCCGACGCTGCTCTTAGAGCCCGCCCGCGACTCGCGCGTGGCGACCGAGGAAGTCTTCGGCCCGGCGCTGCCCGTGTGGCGCGTTGCGGACATGGAAGAGGCGCTGGAGCTGGCGAACGGCTCGATCTACGGGCTCGGGTCCTCGATCTGGACGCGGGATCTGAACCGGGCTTCGGAGGCGGCCGAAAGGATAGAGGCGGGGTACACCTGGATCAACTCCCCGCAGATCGTCTACGACGAGCTTCCCTTCGGCGGCTGGAAGCAGAGCGGATACGGCAAAGAGCACGGCATAGAGGCGCTCGACTACTACACGGAGACCAAGTCCGTCGTGGTGAGGCGCTCGGAGTGAGGAGATAGAGATGGTTACGCTGCCAGAGTGGTACAACGCGAGCCTCCTGATCGACCGCAACCTGGAGGCGGGACGCGCGGACAAGATCGCCATCCGCTGCGGCGAGGAAGAGATAAGCTACAGCGAGCTGGCGCGGCGCATCAACCGCTTCGGCCACGCCTTGAGGGATATGGGTGTCCGGCAGGAGGACCGGGTTCTGCTCGTGCTCAACGACACGCCCTCCTTCCCGGTGGCGTTCTTCGCGGCGATGAGGATCGGGGCGGTCCCGATCCCGGTGAACACCCTGCTCGGCTCCGGGGACTACCGCTTCTTCGTCGAGAACAGCCGCTCGCGCGTCGTGGTTGCCGACGAGATGCACTACGAGAAGGTTCGCGAAGGCGTGGAAGGGTGCGACGAACCGGCGGAGATCATCGTGACCAACGGCGCGGCGGAAGGCAGAGAAACTCTGGAAGAACTGCTGGAGTCCGGGGAAGACGAGCTTTCCCCGGCCAACACCCATAAGGACGATCCCGCCTTCTGGCTCTACAGCTCCGGTTCGACCGGCAAGCCTAAAGGTGCGGTCCACCTCCAGCACGACATCCTCTACACCTGCGAGACCTACGCCAGAGAGATACTCGGGGTGACGGAGGAAGATGTGACTTTCTCCGCCTCTAAGCTCTTCCACGCCTACGGGCTGGGAGGCGGGCTCACCTTCATCTTCTGGGCCGGGGGATCTACCGTTCTGTACCCCGGAAGGCCCACGCCGCAGGCTGTTCTGGGGACGATAGAGCGGTACCGTCCCACGCTGTTCTTTACCGTGCCCACGCTGTACAACGCGATCCTCAACTACCAGGGAGCTTCCGGCTACGACCTCTCTTCCATCCGCCTGTGTGCCTCCGCTGCCGAGGCGCTCCCCGCCAGCATCTGGCGCCGCTGGAAGGAGATGTTCGGCTCGATAATCCTCGACGGCATCGGTTCGACGGAGATGCTGCACATCTTCGTCTCCAACACCCCGGAGAGGCTCAAGCCCGGTTCGAGCGGCGTTCCGGTGCCCGGATACGAGGCGAGGATCCTGGACGAGAACGAGCGTCCGGTGGAGCCCGGTGAGGCCGGGTACCTGCTCGTGAAGGGCGACAGTTGCGCCGCCTACTACTGGCGCAACCACGAGAAGACCAAAGCGACCATGCGGGGCGAGTGGATGTTCGCCGGAGACTGGTACCGGCAGGACGAGGACGGATTCTTCTGGTACGAGGGGAGATCCGACGACATGATCAAGGTAAGCGGCCTGTGGGTCTCGCCGGTGGAGGTCGAGAGCACTCTGGGCGAGCACCCGGCGGTCGTCGAGGCTGCCGCGGTGGGCGTACCGGTAGATGGCCTGATGCGCGTCCGCGCGCACATAGTGCTGCGCGAAGGCTACGAGCCCTCGGATGCTCTGGTGGTGGAGCTGCAGGAGTGGTGCAAGCAGAAGCTCAAGCGCTACCAGTACCCGCACCTGGTGGAATTCGTGGACGAATTGCCCAAGACGGTGACGGGCAAGATCCAGCGCTACAAGCTTCGCGAACCGGAGACCGGGGTAACAATGCCCCAGCAGAAGGATGAACTGGTCTGAAGGAAGATATGACTGAGATAAAAGAAGCCTGGATAGTAGGAGCGGTGCGCACCCCGATAGGCAGGCACGGCGGTGCTTTGAGCACCGTGCGTCCCGATGATCTGGGGGCTCTGGCCCTCGAGGCCCTCGTGGAACGCACCGGCATCTCCCCGCGAGAAGTCGAGGATGTCTACTTCGGATGCGCCAACCAGGCCGGAGAGGACAACCGCAATGTAGCCAGGATGTCCCTGCTTCTGGCGGGCTTCCCGGAGCACGTCTGTGGCGCCACGGTGAACAGGCTGTGTGGATCCGGCCTCGAAGCCATCTCCGAGGCCGCAAGAGCGGTGATGTTGGGAGAGGCAGAGGTATATGTGGGCGGTGGGGTGGAGTCCATGAGCCGCGCTCCCTGGGTGATGCCAAAGCCGGAGAGGGCTTTTCCCACGGGGCACCAGAAGATATATGACACCACTCTGGGTTGGCGGCTCGTCAACCCCAAAATGGAAGAAATGGGCCACACCGACTCACTGGGGATGACTGCGGAGAACCTCGCGGAGGAACGCTACCACCTGACCTCAGAAGAACAGGAACCAGATAGGCTCGCGGAAGGCTATGACATCTCCAGAGAGAAGCAGGACCTCTTCGCGCTGAGGAGCCACCAGAAAGCAGTGACCGCAATTGATGGGAAACGCTTCAGGGAAGAGATAGTGCCGGTCGAGGTAAAGACGCGCAAAGAAGTGAAGCCGGTAGAAGCGGATGAAGGGCCGAGAAGAGACACCTCTCTGGAGAAGCTCTCCAAACTGAAGCCTGTCTTCAAAAAAGATGGAACCGTAACGGCGGGCAACTCCTCTCCCTTAAACGATGGAGCGGCGGCGGTCCTGGTCGTCTCCAGGGACTACGCAGAATCTCACGGGCTGGAGCCTCTGGCGAAGATAAAGAGCATAGCGGTAGCGGGAGTGCCGCCGAGGGTGATGGGCATAGGGCCGGTGCCAGCCACACAGAAGGCGCTCCAGCGCGCGGGGATCTCCTTTGACGAGCTGGATCTCGTAGAGCTGAACGAAGCCTTTGCGGCCCAGAGCCTTGCGGTTCTATATGAGTGGGGGATGGACCCCGAGGATGAGAGGCTAAACCCCAATGGAGGAGCGATAGCCCTGGGGCATCCGTTGGGATGCTCGGGAGCGAGGATACTCACCACGCTGGTGCATGAGATGAGACGCAGGGAAGAGGCACGCTACGGGCTGGCGACGATGTGCATCGGGGTGGGACAGGGCATCGCGATGGTCCTGGAGAAGGTAGAGTGAACCTGCGCGGGCCGCGTCCCGCCTGTCCTGGTGTATAGCGGAAAGGATCGAGTTTGCTGGAGGGAATCCCGGTTATTGACGCCCACGTCCACGCCGCGCGTCTGCCCACGCTCAAGCTTTCCTGGAAGGAGTGGGCCCAGAAGTTCGGAAAGAGCGTCCCGTTCTCCGAGATCTACGACGAGGAGGGGGCCCTGATCCCGGAGCGCTTCGATGAGTATCTGGCCGCGGAAGGCATAGACGGCACCATCCTCTTCTGCGAGTACAGCCCGAAGTCTACCGGCATCCAGCCCATCGAAGACCTGCTGCCGATCGTGGAGTTCAACCCGGATCGCTTCCACATCATGGCGAACCTGAACCCGCACCTGCACTACCCGCTGGTGGCGGAGTTCAAGCGCCAACTCGGTATGGGCGCCGTCGGGCTGAAGCTACACCCCGTTCACGGCAGCTTCGCCCCCAACGACCAGATGCTCTACCCGCTGTACGCTTTTTGCGAGAGCGAGGGTTACTCGGTGGTCTTCCACTGCGGAACGAGCGTCTTTCCCGGAGCCACCAACCGCTACGCGGACCCGGCCCTGATCGAAGACGTGGCAAGGGACTTCCCCGACCTTACCATCGTGCTGGCCCACGGCGGGCGCGGCTGGTGGTACGACGCCGCAGCCTTCATGACGCTCATGCGCGAGAACGTCTGGATCGAGATCTCCGGCCTTCCTCCACAGAAGCTCCCCGACTATTACCACCGGTACGATTTCGAGCGTCTGGCCCGCAAGATGATCTTCGGTACCGACTGGCCCGGCGTCCCCGGCCTGAAGGCCAACGCCCTCACCCTCTTCGACCTCGGCCTCTCCCGCGAGACCCTGGAGAAGATCCTTTATCAAAACGCCCTGCGAGTTTACAGGATGGACGAATTCAAGACGGGGGGACAACATGGATGATGCGCCTTTGTTGGAGGGGATATCTTCGAGGACAGTGGACACACCTCGACTGAGGACGCACATCCTGGCAGGCGGAGCAGAGGACGGTGTGCCCGTACTGTTCATCCACGGCAACATCTCCTCTTCCCGCTACTTCGAAGAGACGATGATCACGCTCCCGGATCGCTACCGGGCCATTGCTCCGGATCTGCGGGGATTTGGCGGCTCCGAAGCGAAGCCGGTGGATGCCACGAGAGGGCTCCGGGATTTCTCGGACGACCTGTACGCGCTGACGACCGCCCTGGGATTGGAGCGGGGAATTCACCTGGTCGGCTGGTCAATGGGTGGCGGCGTAGCCATGCAGTACGCGATGGACCATCCGGGTGCGGTCGCAACCCTCGCCCTGATCTCACCTCTCTCGCCCTACGGTTTCGGCGGAACCAGGGACGAACAAGGCACTCCATGCTGGCCGGACTACGCCGGTTCGGGCGGTGGCACGGCGAGCCCCGAGTTCGTCAAGCGGCTGGCCGAGGGCGACCGCAGCGCAGACGACCCCAACTCCCCTCGCAACGTCATGAACTCGTTTTTCTTCAAGGACACTTCCCGCATCACCCCGGAGCGAGAAGAGGTATTCCTCTCGGAAGTGCTCAGATCCAAGGTGGGAGACGACAACTACCCGGGAGACGCAACAGCCTCGCAGAACTGGCCGAATGTCGCGCCCGGTACCAGAGGCGTGAATAACGCGATGTCGCCGAAATACTGCAACCTGAGCGCGTTCGCCGGAATGAACCCCAAACCCGACGTGCTCTGGGTCCACGGCACAGACGACCAGGTCATCTCGGACACCTCTTTCTTCGACTTCGGCTACCTGGGACAGCTCGAAGTCGTACCCGGCTGGCCGGGAACCGAGGTCTACCCGCCACAGCCGATGGTCTCCCAGATCCGGTCCGTGCTCGAAAGCTACCACCATAACGGAGGCAGCTACCAGGAGGAGATCATCCCCGGCTGCGGTCACTCCCCACACGTCGAGAGGCCCGAAACACTCAGCCAGATGCTGCTCGACTTCCTGGATGAACATGAGTAACTCCCATGATATTGAATTTGACTGAACGGACAGTTATACTGTTGACATCATCGGCGGAAAGCGAGGGAACATGGCTGCTGTAACGGAAGAGGCTTTGCTGGATCGCATCAAGGAAGGGAGGCTGATAGAGGCTCCTGAGCAGGCGACCGAGCGGTACATCGAGGGGTTGAAGCGCACGCTCATCGTTTCGGCGGATACGGAGTTGATCAGCGCCCCGGCTTACATGAACGCCACCAAAGACTTCTCCACGCTCCCGAGCGTCAACAACTACATCACCGTCATGGGGATCGTGCAGGACGAGCTGGGGCACGCGCACATCGCCTACCGGATGCTGCGGGACCTTGGGGTGGACACCGAGGAGCTCGTCTACAGGCGCAAGCCCAAGCAGTTCAAATATCCGTATGCGTTCGACGTACCGCTGGAGAGCTTCACGGAGTTGGTGGTCGCCAACGGCTTCTACGATCGGGCGGGGTTCGTGCTCCTCTCCGATATCCACCGCAACTGCTCCTACGGGCCGTGGAAGCGGGCGCTGGTCAAGGTAGATAGGGAGGAGAACTTCCACCTCCGGCACGGCGAGAAGTGGATGCGGACCTTGAGCCGCGACCCGGAGAAAAAGGAAGAGTTGCAGCGGGCGGTGGACTGGATGTTCGTCCTGACGCTGGAGTGGTTCGGGCTGCCCGACGCCCAGAAGCGGCACAACGAGCAGATCGAGTACGGTTACAAGGGTTCAACCAACGACCAGCTCCGGCAGACCTGGATGTCCTCGACCGTTCCGCTGTGCGAGAGCCTGGGGCTCGACGTTCCGGCGCACTATGACGAAGAGCAGGAGAAGTACGTCATAGACTGCCCGTTCCCGGCGGATTTCGTCGCCGAGGAGAAGCGGTGGAACTTCGAGCGGGGTGAGATCTCCTGGGATGAGGTCTTGAAGCGCTGGAGGGAGCGCGGACCCAAGAACGAGGAGTACGTCGCGCACCTGCAGCGCGGCTACAAGGAACTCTACAACGGGCACGGGGAGCAGGGATGATGCGCACCACAGAAGAAGTTCGGGACGCGCTCAGAGAGGTTCTGGACCCGGAATACCCGATCAGCCTGGTGGATCTCGGCCTGATACGCGGGATCGAAGTCGAAGGTACAAAGGCCAGAATCAGGCTGACGTACACCTGCCTGGGGTGTCCTGCGACGGACATGATCCAGGACGACATCAGGGACCGCCTGCTCATGATGGAGGGCATAGACGAGGTGGAGATCGAGGTGGTCTGGGATCTGTGGTCCCGCAAGGATATAACGCCGCTGGGCAGGAAGAAGCTGCGCGAGGTGGGGGTGGTGTGATGCGTCCCGTGGAGAACTACGAGGTCTTCACCGCCCGGCCGGACCGTCCTCTGAGGCACAACGGCAACGTGCGCGCCGCCAGCCCCAGAGACGCCGCCGTCTACGCCCACCTGATGTACGACGAGTGGCGCTGGAGAGAGATGTTCGTGGTGCCGAGCAAGGCGCTCGTACGGGTCATCAGGCCGGAGTAGGGGATTAACGTGGAGAGCTATCTGGTCTTTGCGCGAACCGAGTACGATGAGCCGGTGGAGCACCGGGGAGAAGTCGAGGCGGCCAGCGACGAGGAGGCGCGTAAGGCGGCTCTGGACCGCTACGGCGATAAGTGGCTGGAGCTGGTGCTGGTGCCGCAGCGCGATATCTACTGGGTCCAGAGAGAGAAAGAGGAGGTGGGGGCTTGAGCGAGAGGCCAGAGGGAACCGAGGAGATAGCACCGGCGCGCAGCTCGATGGAGGAGTTTATGGTGGAGGATGACGAGGCGCTGGCGGCTCTGGTCAACCTGATCGCAGTCCTCGGAGATAACGAGTATTTCCTGGGCAGGCGCGTCTCGGAGTGGGCCGATGCGGGACCTCTTCTGGAATCCACCGCGGCCTGCGCCGCCATTACCCAGGACAAGCTCGGGCACTCACGGGTCCTCTACCCGCTGCTCGAGGAGCTGCCCTGGCCCAACCCGCCGACCAGCCTTCAGGGAGAGCAGGACCGCAGGCGCCGCTACTCGGTGAGCTTCCTGGACGAGCCTTTCAAGAGCTGGTCGAACGTCGTGGCGGCGCTCGCGCTCGTGGGGCCCGCGGTCAACGTCGTGCTGGAGTCGGTTGCGACATCGAAGTACGAAAACCTGGCGAAGCGGGCGCAGCGCATCCTGGATGAAGAGCGGCTCACCTCCGCCTATGCCGAGGGGCTGGTGCGCCAGATCGCCTACAACGAGCGCGGCAGGAAACTCCTGCAGGAGCGGGTTGACGAGCTTTTCCTTGAAATGCTGTGCTGGTTTGGCCCGGAAGGGGAAGAGGGGATAGAAGTACTCAAGCGCGAGGGGCTCGTGAGCATGAGCAACGAGGAGATGCGCCAGACCTACCTCAGCCGCGTGGTGCCGTTGCTCAAAGAGGCGCGCGTCGAGGTGCCGGTCGAGTGGGACGAACGAGAGCAAAGATGGGAGTACGGTGATCTTCCGTGGAACGAGTGGAATCAACTGCAACGCAGGCTACAGAGACCAAAGAAGAGCGCGTGAGGTGTCCGTGGTGTGGCTCCGGGAATGTGGAGCGGGTCTCCGAGTACGGCTCGCACCTGATGGTCTCGCAGTACATTTGTCTTGAGTGCCACAGCCCGTTCGAGCTCATCAAGAGATGAAAGACTACTCGAACCTGCGAACGAGCCTGGAGAACGGCGTGCTGCTCGTCCGGCTGGACCGTCCGGAGAGGCGCAACGCGCTGAACGAGGAGATGCAGCACGAGTTGCTGGAGTTATTCTCCGAAGCGGAGCGCGAGCCCGAGGTGCGGGGTATGATCCTGACCGGCAGCGGCGAGGCGTTTTCCGCGGGTGGCGACCTGTCGCGTTTCGAGCGGGAGTGGAACCCGGCGGAGTTTCGGGCGCAGAGCCACGAGCTGACGCGGCTCATCTCGACGGTCGAGCGGATTGAGAAGCCGGTGGTCGCGGCGATCAACGGTCTTGCGACCGGAGCTGGGACGCAGCTTGCGCTCTCGTGCGATCTGCGGGTGGCTTCGGAGAACGCCCGGTTCCTGTTCCGGGAGGGCATGATCGGGCTCATCCCCAGCCACGGCGGTTGCGTGCGACTGGTCAAGCTGGTCGGGCTGGCCCGCGCGCGGGACATCCTTCTTGCCGGTGAGGACCTGGACGCTTCCGAAGCCTTCCGGCACGGGCTCATCACACGGGTCGTCCCGCACGAGAGGTTGCTGGAGGAAGCGGGGGAGCTTATGCGACACATACTCAGACGGGCGCCGCAGACCTACGGGCTCGCCAAGCGCCTCTTGCACCTCTCGGCCAGCGTGGACCTGGAGAGCGGGCTCTTCGCGGAGAGCCTGGCGCAGAGCCTGCTCGTAACAACCGGGGACCATCACGAAGGCGTCCAGGCGGCGCGGGAGAAGCGCGCGCCCTCGTTCACGGGGAGGTAGCGGATGGCCCATTTGCTTCCGTTTCAGGGCAAGGAGCCGCAGGTGGACCCCAGCGCCTTCATCGCGCCCACCGCGACGCTCATAGGAGACGTGGTGGTGGAGGAGGGAGCCAGCGTGTGGTTCGGAGCCGTTTTGAGGGGCGACTTCAACCGGATCGTAGTCGGTCCGGGCTCCAGCGTCCAGGATAACTGCGTGATCCACACCAATGAAGAGCTTCCCACGACCATCGGCCAGAACGTTACCGTCGGGCATCTCTCACTGCTCGAAGGGTGCGTTATCGAGGATGGCGCGGTCGTCGGGATGGGAAGCATCGTGCTCAACCGGGCGCGCGTTGGAAGCCGGACCATGCTGGCCGCGGGCAGCGTGGTCCAGGAGAACCAGGAGATCCCACCGGAAGTCCTGGCGGCGGGCGTCCCGGCGCAGGTCAAGAGGTCCCTGGAGGGAAGCTCTTCCGCGTGGGTCGAGTCGGCGGCCCGCGAGTACCAGTCGCTCCGGCTCAAGTACATGAACGGTGAGAAGTCTATCGTGCAAAACTACGGGAAGGGAGAGGAGTAGATATGGCCCAGATCCTCGTAGGCGGCGAGAAAGTCTCCGCCAGAAGCGGCGAGGAGATGCCGGTTGTCAACCCGGCGACCGAAGAGGAGTTCGACTCCGTTCCGAAGGCCGGTCCCGAGGATGTGGATGCGGCTGTCGCGGCGGCCAAAGAAGCGTTCAAGGAGTGGTCCAGGAAAGACCCCGACGAGCGATCGGAGATTATGCGGGCCGGTATCGCCAGGATCAAGGAGAGCGGGAAGGAGATCGCGCAGCTCCTCGTAAGGGAGCAGGGCAAGCCCTTCATGGAGGCGATGGGCGAGCTGCACCACTTCCTGCATGGGATGAACTACTACGCGGACCTCGCCAGCAAGATCGAGGGCGTCTACGCCACGCTGCCCTCGGATCTCGGCAGGGCTTACGGCATGGTCATCAAGAGGCCGATGGGGGTTTGCGCGGCTATCGTCCCGTACAACTTCCCGCTGACGCTGATGGGAACCAAGATCGGCCCGGCTCTGGCTGCGGGCAACACCGTGGTGGTCAAACCCGCCAACACGACCCCGCTCGCCACGCTGCGTGTCGCCGAGTTGCTGCATGAAACCGGGCTCCCCGCAGGCGTGCTCAATGTCGTCACCGGGGAAGGCCGGGTGGTGGGAGAGGCACTCGCCGCCCACCCGGATGTGCGGCGGGTGGCGCTGACCGGCAGCACGGCGACCGGGCGCAGGCTCATGGAGGTCGCGGCTCCCAAGTTCAAGCGCGTCTCGGCGGAGCTGGGCGGCTCGGACCCGGTCATAGTCTTCCCCGACGCGGATGTTGACGCCGCCGTGAGGGGCATAAACATCGGGCGCTTCTTCAACGCGGGCCAGGCGTGTCTCGCCGCCAAGAGGGTCTACGTCTTCGAGGAGATCTACGACGAATTCATGGAGAGCCTGATCAAGCGGGTCTCCCGCTACGAGCTCGGAGACGGCATGGAGAAGGCGGAGAAACCCAGGATAAGGATGGGGCCGCTGAACGCCGCCCGCCACCGCGACACCCTCGCCGAGCAGCTCCAGGACGCGGTGGACAAAGGTGCCAGGGTCGTCTACGAGGGCGAGAAGAACGGGAGCAAGGGATACTTCTTCGCGCCGACCGTGATCGAGAACGCCCCGCACGAGAGCCGCGTGGTGCGCGAGGAGACCTTCGGGCCGCTCCTGCCGGTCTTTAAGGTCAACGACGTTGACGAGGCGATCCGTCTCGCCAACGACTCCATGTATGGGCTCGGCTCCTCGGTCTGGACGCACAACATCAAGTGGATCCACAAGGCCGCTCAGGAGATAGAGGCCGGGATGACGTGGGTGAACCAGCTCCACTACGGCTACGACGAGCTGCCCTTCGGCGGGGTGAAGGACTCGGGCATAGGCCGCGAGCACGGCAAGGAAGCCATCGAGCACTACCTAGAGAGCAAGTCGGTAGTTATCGGGGGACTGGACTGAGATTAGCTGTCAGCTTGTTAGCCATCAGCATTCAGCCAGTTGGTTCTTCCCTGACCGCGGACACCTGATGGCTCTTTGGAGCGACGAAAGGAGCGAAGCACGTGGCGGTAGAGTACACCAGAGAAGGGAACGTCGGGTACATCACCCTGGACAAACCGCCGGCGAACAGCTACGACTACTCCTTCATGGAGGAGCTCGGCCAGTGCATCCGGTCAGCCGCCGATGACGGTGAGGCCGGCGCGGTTATTTTATGCAGCGCCAGCGAGCGCTTCTTCTCCGCTGGGGCCGACATCAAGGCGTTCAACGCCAACACCACCGATGACAACATGAAGATGATCCGGACGGCCCACGAGGGGCTGGCTGAGATCGCACGCATACCGAAGGTGTTTATCGCCCAGATACACGCCACCGCCCTGGGCGGCGGGCTGGAGATGGCGCTAGCATGCGACCTGCGTTTCGGGGCCCAAGGCGAGTACTATCTGGGGCTGCCGGAAGCCACCCTGGGTCTCCTGCCGGGCAACGGGGGTACCCAGCGTCTGCCGCGTCTCATCGGTGTCAGCAGGGCGCTGGATCTGATGGTTACGGGCAGGAGACTCTCGCCCGCCGAAGCCTACGAGCTGGGTATCCTCGACCGGCTGTTTCCGGCAGGCCAGCTCGAAGAGGAGACCCGCAAGTACGCCGAGGGTCTCGCCGCCGGAGCGACCGGCGCGATCGGGTCCATCAAGCTCGCGGTGCACCGGGGAATAGAGAAACCACTCGCAGAGGGGCTGGAGATAGAGCGCGAACTCGTGGAGCCGCTGTTCGACAGCGAGGACGCCAGAGAAGGCATCTCGGCGTTCATGGAGAAGCGCAAGCCGGAGTTCGGCAAGAGCGTGTAACCGCTTGTGCCTTTTATGTAAAATGCAGGTAACTTGTTCGGTTCTAAGCGACATCTGGAGTATGAAAGGCGGCTGAGAGTACGTGGCGCAGTCTGACACCCTGATACAGGCTCCTGGCGGTGATGGCGAGGCACTGGCGCCGAAGCAGGCGCACCTGATCCGCAGCGCCTACAAGATGATGGGGGAGAAAGGGTTGAACCGCCTCTCCTTGCAGGATGTGGCGGACGAGGCGGGCGTGAGCAAGGCGATTCTCCCCTACTACTTCGAGTCGAAGGAGAACCTGATCCTGCTGACCATGCGCTGGGTGCTGGCCCGCGTCGCCCAGCGCATCCGGGAGGCCATAAACGAGGTCTCCTCCGCTGAAGAGAAGGTCTCCGCCATGGTGGACGCCATCTTCGTGGGGCCGGAGTCGAACCGCAGGTTCTACCTGGTCTTCTTCGACTTTCTGGGCTATGCGGCGCGCAACGACCGCTTCGCCGACGTGGGCGCCACGTTCCACGAAATCTGCAACGGACTCTACGCCGAGGTCGTCCGCACCGGCCAGAAGGAGGGGGTCTTCCGAGAGATGGACGCAGGCGAGGCCGCGACCGTCGTGCGCGCCCTGGTGGACGGGTTGTTCACCCAGTGGGTGCAGGACAAGAACTGGGAGAAGACCCACGCGGAGTACCGCGAGATGTGCAAGCGTTCCGTGCTGGCCTACCTGCTCACGGGCGCATGAGGCATCCCGTAGCTCCTTCCAGCCTCGGCTCGCAGCCCATCGGCGAGGTGGCGCGCATCGTGGACGGCGTCTACCAGCTCAAGCTCCCGGTGCCTTTCCCTCTCAAATTTATTTCTTCCTATCTTATATCGGGCTCCGATGGGTGGACGGTCATAGACCCTGGCTTCGATTATCTCCCGGCGCGGGAGGCGTGGGAGCGGGAGGCCATTAAAATCGGCCTGGATCCGGACTCGGACATCGAGAAGATAGTGGTTACCCACCTTCATCCCGACCACATCGGGCTCGCGCGCTGGCTCGAGGAGCGCAGCGGGGCGCCGGTTCTCATGCTCGGAGAGGAGATCGAGAACGCCCGCCGCGTGTGGGACCCGGCCAAGGGCGTAGAACCTTTCGTCGAGTTTTTGATCCGCAACGGCATGGACGAGGAGACGGCCCGGCCGACCGCGGGGAGCACGAGCCTGGGGATACGCCTGCCGGAGCGCCTGATCCCGCTGCGCGATGGAGAGATCCTCGAACTCGGAGACCGCGAGGCGCGGGTCATCCACACCCCCGGCCACTCCGACTTCCACTTCGTGATGCACGACGAGGAAAGGCGGCTTCTGTTCGCGGGAGATCACGTGCTCCTGCGCATCACGCCGAATATCGGGCTGTGGACCTACACGGCTCCGCGCCCGCTCGAACGCTACCTGAACTCTCTCAAGAGCCTGCGCGGGCTCGATATGGAACTGGTTCTACCCGGCCACGGCCCGCTCTTTCACGACCTCGACGGGCGCATCGAGGAGCTTCTCTGGCATCATGCGGAGAGGCTCGACGTGATGCACGCGGCATTCAATGGGCGGGAGGCTTCGCCGTTCGAGATCGCACGCCGGGTCTTCTCCGATGACCTCAGCGCCCACCAGCTACGCTTCGCGCTCGCCGAGACACTCGCTCACCTCGAACACCTCGCGGACGACGACCGCGCCGAGCGCCTGGAGGGAGAGGTCGTAAGCTACATCGCCAGGTAGGACGAGGTTCTGGAACTCAACTGCTCTTTTTGACCCAGTTGCCTTTCTCGTTCTTCTCGTATTTTTGCTCCACGGCGTTCCAGGCTACCCGGTGGGCGCGATCCTCTTCGCCGTACTGCTCCTCGGCGGAGTTGAACGCCTCCTTGTAGATCTCCTGCGCCTGCTTGGGGAGGTTGTTCTTCACGCTATCCGGTAGCTGGCTGATCTGCTTGTACGGCACTTTCCCTCCTTTACCTCCGTTTTTCAGCCTACGCGGTCCTGGATGCCGCTCTTGCCAGATTCCCGCGCGCAGTGGGCGCAACAGAAAAGAGCGCCATCTGCCTGCACTCCGTGACCGATGACCTTGCATCCGCAATGCTCGCAAACGGGGGCCAGCGCGTGGATCGCGCACTCAAACGAATCGAAGGTGTGCGACTGTCCCGCCGTTATCACCTCGAAGGCAAGATCGTAGTCATTACCGCATACTTCACACCGCGCCATCATCTCCTCCTCTTCGCGTGTGTCGCTTTGCGCACTTTGTACCCGTTACGGGGGCGATAAAACGGTCCGATCAGGAGAAACCCGACTCTATAGGCTGCCTGGGGTCGTAGAGGCGGCCCCGGAACCGGAGCGTAACTCCCCGGTCCCTTCTTTTGCCTTACTCTCCGGTGAGCTTGTCTTTTGCCTTGTCTATGAGCCCCTGCTCTTCGCCTTCCGGGTGCTGCTGGGCCTTCTGGAGTAGCTCTCTGGCGCTGCCCTCGGCTATTTGCGCCGTCTCTTCCTCCTGGCGCATGTTCGCCTCCAGCAGGTTCGCGACTCCACCCTGGCCCATGAGTTGCGCGCCGGTTAGCAGGCTGCGGTAGCTGCCCATCTCGAAGTGCTCGACTTTCACGACCCCGGCGTTGATTACGCAGTCGCGGATCTCATCGTTCTGGGACTCCTGGATACCTTCCTGCGCTTCGCTTACCAGACCCTTTGCTACCTCGTTAGTCTCTCTGCGGGGCTCTTCGCCCAGGTCCCTGAAGACCTGCTCCAGGTTGTTTATGTGTTGCTCGGTCTGGGTGATGTGGTTTCGGATGGCGCTTTCGAGGTCCTCATCCGTGGCTGCCTGGGCCATCTCCTGTTGCCCTTCGAGAAAGTCATGCTCGGCATCATAGATCTCGCACAGCTCATGCAGGAATAGATCCTGCGGGTTGGCTATAGGCACTGCACATACCTCCTCTGGTTGCTCCGGCGGAGTTGCTTTCCAACTAACCAGAGCTTTTGCCGATTCGCGTGCCGGGCAAACCCGAAAATCGCCTACCCAAGACGAAATGGCCCGAAGTGTGCAGGCACACTCGTTCGGAGCTGTCTATGAACTCTTGCCATGAAAGATAGAAGTCCACACAATTAGCCGTATGAGGAGGTGAGAGCCGGTGGGAGAGTTCAATGCCATCTTTCAGAACGAGCCGGTGGATATAGCCGAAGAGTTCTCCAGGCAGGAGAACCACTTCTTCATCGGAGAGAGGATATCGGAGTTCGATCCGGCTGCCGCCTCGGGGAAGATATACTGGAAGAGCCTGGCGCTGAAGCAGCGCGTCTCCTACCACCAGCTCACGCTCCAGTTCGAGGACTACAAGACGTGGGAGGATCTGCCGCCCGGAGAGTACGAGGACGACAGGAGCCTCCCTTTTTCTCTCTCCTTTGTCTCTCCCCGCACGGTGCGACTGCGGCTTTCTGCCCGACCGCAACCGTCCACCGGCGAACCGTCACTAATCCTCGATGGCGAGCCCCCAACCGATGATTCCTGGGAGATGGAAGACGATGGGACTTCCGCAGCGTATCGGGGGCGATTCGGTTCCGTGGTCGTGGGGCGCGAGCCGCTGCGTTTCGAGTTCCGGGATGCTTCGGGGAGGACGCTTACCCGAACCATCAATCTCGCCGACTCCATGAGCGTGGTCAACGCCAAGCCCATGCCCTTCTCGTTCGTACGGAATACGTCCACCTTCCACCGGCACATCGCGGCCAGCTTCTCCCTCTCGCCGGGCGAGAAGCTTTATGGAGGCGGGGAGTCCTTCACCAGGCTGGACAAGCGCGGGCAGAGGATGGTCCTGTGGGCCTACGACGCCTACAGCGCCCAGACCCGGAACATGTACAAGCCTGTTCCCTTCTTCCTGAGCAGCCGCGGCTACGGGATGTTCGCCCACACCAGCGCACCGCTCACACTTGACCTCGGCTACTCCCACGATGGGGCGAGCACGATCTATCTCGGCGATGACCAGCTCGATCTGTTTTTCTTCTTCGGCTCCCCGAAGGACATCCTCTCCGAGTACACCGCCCTCACCGGGCGTGCCAGGGTTCCTCCGCTGTGGACCTTCGGGCTGTGGATGGGACGACAAAGCTACTACTCGGAAGAAGAGGTTCGCGAGGTTGCGGGCAAACTGCGCGAGCAGCGAATCCCATCGGATGTGATCCACCTGGACACCGGCTGGCCCGAGACGCCCCACCGCTGCGACTTCGAGTTCTCGAGATCACGCTTCACGAACCCCGAAAAAATGATCTCGGATCTCAAGAGAGAGGGCTTTCGCCTCAGCCTGTGGCAGCTACCGTATTTCAACCCCAAAAACAGACTGCACGCCGAGATCATCGAGAAGAACCACGCGGTACTGACCGCCAGCGGCGAGCCTCCGGTCGACGACGCAATAGTGGACTTCTCCAGTTCGGAGGCGGAGAGGTGGTATCAGGAGAAGCTGGCGAGGTTGCTCAAGATGGGCGTGGGTATCTTCACGGCGGATTTCGGCGAGGCGGCCCCTCTCTCGGGGATGTATGTATCCAGGAAGGGCGGCTTTCACGAGCATAACCTCTACCCTCTGCGTTACAACAGGGCGGTTGCCGGGATCACGGGTGAGATCACCGGTAGCGGCGTCGCCTTCTCCCGCAGCGCCTGGGCTGGCAGCCAGCGCTACCCGCTGCACTGGGGCGGGGATGCCGAGAACACCGATGGCGCGATGGCCGGAACGTTGAGGGGCGGCCTGTCGCTGGGTTTGTGCGGGTTTTCGTTCTGGAGCCACTTCATCGGGGGCTACCCGTACCCGAGCCCACAAGACCTCTACCGCAGGTGGCTGGCCTTCGGCGTCCTGTCCTCGCACAGCCGCTGCCACGGCACGCCTCCCACCGAGCCGTGGGAGTACGGCGAGGAGTTCACGGACGGGTTCCGGCGCATCGTGGAGTTGAGATACAGGCTCATGCCCTACATCTACGCGCAGGCCGTGCACGCCGCACAGAACGGCTATCCTCTGCTGAGGACGTTGTTCTTCGAGTACCCAGAGGATCCAACCTCCTGGCTCATCGAGGATGAGTACCTCTTCGGAGAGGACATTCTTATGGCCCCGCTGATGGAGCAGATGGAGAGCCGGGATGTCTACCTGCCGCCGGGTTCCTGGACGGATTACCAGAGTGGCAAGGTCTACGAGGGAGGTCGGTGGCACCTGATCGGGGCCGGAGAGATCCCCGCGATAATAGCGGTCAGAAGCGGCGCGGTGATTCCGCACGCGAAGCTCGCCCAGAGCACGCAGTGGATAGACTGGCAGGAGATAGACCTGGCCGTGTTCGGCGCCGAAGGTTCCGCAGCCAGAGGATTGTTCTGTCTGCCTGAAGACGGTGTGCTCCACATCTTGCGGCTGGAGCGCACCGGAGAGGATCTCACCCTCCAGGACGACCCATTAGAGGGAAGGGTGCGCTGGCGGATACGGGAGCCGTAACCGCCCTCAGCCTCCAGCGTGTTTCTGCGCCGTTTTGAGGTCTTCCACCACAGCCTTCCTGGTTTTCTCGAAGTCTTCGCCTCGCTGCCGGAGCAGGTAGGCGGGGTGGTAGGTGGCGAGCGCCGGAATACCGATCCCGGAGTCCAGCACCTCTCCCCGCTCCCGGCTCAGGGTGAAAGACTTCTTGATGAGCGCCTTCGCCGGTACGCCTCCCATGAGCACCAGAAGCGACGGTCCGACGAGCTGGAGTTCGGATTCGAGGATTTCGAGTCCCTCCCGGATCTCCCCGGCACGCGGCGGGCGGTTCGAGGTGCGCCCCCCGCTCTCTTTGGTCGGACGAACCTTGACGACGTTGGTTATGTAGATCTTCGAGCGGTCAATACCGGCCTCCTCGAGCAACTCGTCGAGCAACTTCCCGGCCTGCCCCACGAAGGGGCGTCCCTGCTCGACCTCCTGCCTGCCCGGGGCTTCCCCCACGATGGCGATCCGCGCGCCCGTGGAGCCCTCCCCGAAGACCGAGTCCTCACCGAACCGCTCCGCCGAGCTTTCCCTGAGCTTCTTCCATTCCTCTTTCTTACTTGCCATTTGATGTCACCTCCGCGTCTCTGGAAACTTACTTTTTCGGCTGACAGGCGGGGCAGTAGTAGGCGGTGCGGCCCGCGGCTTTTATCTTCTTTATCTTTCCATTGCTCCGGGGACATTCTTCCCCTTCCCGCCGACGAGGGAGCAGGAATGAGTCTGGCAGGTCGCCGGGATCTGCCCCGTGTTCTATCGCTTCATGCAGCACCCGCTGCGTCTCGTCGAAGAGGCGTTTGAGGGCTTCTTCGTCGAGTTCCACGGCTCTGGTATCGGGGTGGATGCGGGCTTGAAAGAGTATTTCGTCCGAGTAGATGTTGCCGATACCCACAAGGACCGACTGGTTCATCAGCGTTGCCTTGATGGCTCCTCTCTTTCCTTCGAGGCGTTCCCGGAATCCCGGAAAGTCCAGCGCGAGAGGGTCCGGCCCCAGATTTTCGGATTCTACAAAGCTATCGGGGTCCCCGATCAGATCCACCTTCCCGAACATCCGCTGGTCATCGAAAGCCAGGTGGTAGCCGTTGGCAAAGGTGATCACAAACCGCGCGTGCGGCGGCTCATCTTCCGCGTTCTTGTAATACTGCAGGCTGCCAGTCATCCCGAAGTGCAGCAGCAGCCACCCGCCGGAACCCAACTCCACGAACAAATATTTCCCGTGGCGCTTCGAGGACTCGAACTTACTGCCTTTGAGGTCCCGCTCCAACTCGCGGGCCGAGGCGTTCCTCAGAATTCTTTTGTCTTTTACCTCGATCGTGTCAATGTTCTGGTGCAATGATGTGGAATCAACGTATCGCTTGAAGACCTCTACATCGGGAAGCTCCGGCAAGGGGATCCTCCTTGTGCTATCTCATGACTACTTCCATACCGTCGGTGGCGATGCGGGCCTGAACGCCCCGCTCCTCGGCCATCTCGCGGACTTTTGAGCCGATCTTCTGCTCGTCGCCGCCGACGATCTCCGAGCCACAGTGGGTGAAGATGGCTCTTGGCACGCCTTCTTTCTGGCACCAGGTGAGCTGGGTGCGGATGGGGGAGTGACCGATCAGGGCGTCGTTCCGCTTCCTCACCATCGCGCGGGTGAGGGTGGCTCCGTCGCCCACGTACAGCCTCGCTCCCGATAGAGCCTGCTTCCGGTCGTGGATGTAGACCACATCGGGAGAGTAGAAGATCGTTACCCTTCCGGCGGAGATGCGGTAGCCCACGGCGGGAGCGCGGGTGGAGTGCTCGACCGGAAAAGCCTCAAACGCTATGCCGCCGATGCTCACCTCTTTGCGGTGCTCGATCACGTGCCGCTCCCGAACGCCGTAGCTCTCCACGAGATGTCGGGCTGCTTCGGGGGCGTAGACCGGGCATGGAGCGCCTTCTCTGAGACCCCCGGCGTGGTCGGGGTGCGCGTGGGTGATGACTATGGCCTCGGGGTTCAGGTCCTCGATTTTGTCCAGCCAGTCTGCCCCGCAGTCCACCATGACCTCAGTACCCTGGTAGGTGACCATCAGGGAGCTGTGCATGCGGTGCTGCTTCGTACTGATATCGATCTCACCCCGCGTCCCGAGGAAGGTCAGCTTCACGAGCCCGCGTCCGCTCCGTGCTCCTCGAGAAAGCTGATGAACTCCTCTTCGCTCATTACCGGGACGTTCCGCTCCTCCGCCTCATTCAGCTTCGACCCGGCGCCCTCTCCCGCCACCACGTAGTCGGTATTGTCGCTCACGCTGGAAGTGGAGCGCCCGCCCAAAGACTGCACAAGCTCTTCTGCCTCGCCGCGAGTCCACCGCTTGAGGCTGCCAGTGAACACGATGCTCATGTCCTCCAGGGGACGCAACGCTCCCTCCGCCCGGTAGTCCGGGTTGAGTAGCTCCAGTCCGACCTCGCGTAGATTCTTGATCTCTTTCCGGTTCTGCTCGTCGGCGAAGAAGGTGGCGATGCTTCTGGCTACCTCCGGGCCAACTTCTTCTATCTCCCGCAGCTCCGCTTCCGAGGCGTCCATCAGGTCATCGAGTGTTTCATAGTTTTGAGACAAAACCCGGACCAGGTGCTCCCCGACCAGCGGGATGCCCAAAGAGTACAGGAAGCGGTAGAGCGGCCTGCCTCTGGTGCCCTCTATCTCGCGGAGCAGGTTCTCGGCGCTTTTGTCACCGATTTTCTCCAGAGAGGTGAGGTCTTCTTTCTTGAGATGGTAGATGGAGGAGAGGCTGTCTATCAGACCGGCGTCGGCGAACTGCTCGACCATCTTGCTCCCCAGGCCTTCGATGTCCATACCCTCCTTCGAGGCATAGTGCTTCACCCGCTCCCGGATCTGGGCCTCGCAGGTAGTGTTGGGGCAGTAGGCGTTCTTTTTGTCCTCGCCCATGACCACTTCGGAGCCGCACACCGGGCACTTTTCGGGCATGCGGAACTTCTTCTCCGAGCCATCCCGGTCGTCCTCGATGGGTTTGACGACCTGCGGGATCACATCTCCCGCCCGCTCCACGAGCACGGTGTCGCCGACGCGGATGTCCTTGCGCTCGATCTCGCTCTGGTTGTGCAGCGAGGCGTGAGTCACTTCCACGCCCCCGATCCCGACCGGCTCCAGATCCGCCACCGGCGTTAGCTGTCCCGTCCGGCCCACCTGCACGCGGATACTCTTGAGCTTCGTGGTCGCCTGGCGGGGGCTGAACTTGTAGGCGATGGCCCACTGCGGGTCGCGCTGGCGCACGCCGAGCTTTTCCTGCTCAGAGAAGCCGTTTACCTTGAAGACCGCCCCGTCTATCTCGTATTCGAGGTGGTCACGCTGCTGTTCGAGCCTCTCGTGATACCCGCGAATCTCGTCCAGAGAGGGACATGTCTCCGTCCACTCCCCGTTGATCCTGAAACCCCACTCCGCGAGCGCATCGAGGGCCTCCCGCTGGGTCTTGAGTTTGCGGCCCTTCGCCTCGGCCACCTCGTAGAAGAAGCAGTGCAGGGGACGTTTGGCGGTTACATTCGGGTCGAGTTGCCTAAGAGATCCCGCGGCGGCGTTGCGCGGGTTGGCGAAGGTGCTCTCCCCGTTCTCCTCGCGGCGGCGGTTCAGGTCCCCGAACTCGTCCTTGTTCATGAAGATCTCACCGCGCACCACCAGCCACTTCGGAGTGGAATCGCCCAGAAGCTCTAACGGGATCTCCTTTATCGTCTTGATGTTGGCGGTAACGTCCTCACCGGTCTGCCCATCTCCACGGGTGGAAGCCACCGATAGCTTTCCGTCCTCGTAGAGCAACTCCACAGAGAGCCCGTCGTACTTGGGCTCGGCGACGAACTCGGGCTTCTTGTTCAGCCGCTCGCGGCAACGCTCCACGAACCTCTCCACCTCCTCTTCGTCGTAGGTGGCCGCGAGGCTGAGCATCGGAGAAGGGTGTTTGACCGATCCCAACTCTTCCCTGGGCTCGCCGCCGACGCGTTGGGTGGGCGAGTCCGGGCTCTGCAGGTCCGGGAACTTCTCTTCCAGAGCGGCGAGCTTCTGCATCAACTCGTCGTACTCGGGGTCGGAGATCACGGGGTCGTCCAGCACGTAGTAGCGGTGGTCGTGGTAGTGGATCGCCGCCCGCAACTCCTCTATGGCTTCTCTGGCGTCTTTTTTCTTCTCGATGGACTCCGGCGAGACGTCCGGCTTCTTCCTGACCATCGTCCTCAGCCTCGCTTCAGGAGCTTCCTGAGTTGCCTGACGGTGCGGGCGTTGATGACATCCTTCTTCTCCAGCCATCCCCGCCGGGCCTGCCCGATGCCGAAGCGCATATTATCCAGGGCGTTTATGCTGTGGGCGTCGGTGGCGATGGAGAGCTTCACCCCCATCTCTTTGGCCATCTTGCAGTGGGTGTCGTTCAGGTCCAGGCGGTCGGGGTTGGCGTTCAGCTCCAGAAAGCAGCCGTTCTCTTTCGCCGCCCCCATAACTCGCTCGATGTCTATCGCAAAAGGTTCGCGCTCCCCGATCATGCGCCCGGTGGGATGCGCCAGGATATTCACGTTGGGGTTCTCCAGGGCCTTCAGGACCCGCTCGGTCTGCTTCTTCTCGGAGAGACCCAGCTTGTGGTGGACCGAGCAGATCACGATGTCCAGCTCTTCGAGCACATCGTCCGAAAGGTCGAGGGAGCCGTCTTCGAGGATGTCCACCTCGATGCCCTTGAGGAGCGTGATGCCTTTGAGATCCTCGTTCAGG
>CADDYV010000025.1 GCA_902810695.1 Actinomycetota bacterium
CCAGCCAGCAGGACAAACCACACGATGGGGGTATGCCTTCGCGCACTTCGAGCAGACGCAGCGCCCTGTTTTCTCTTAGAGCATCAAAACGTTGCAACTCATCGGCGTAAAGGTCATCCTGAGTGTTACTCTTCGGGTTGAGCTTTCGTATCGCTACCGCTAATTGGTGCGATATCCGCTCAGCAGGGGGACTAACCTCTCCTCTTGCCATCATCGGCCACTCATCTTTGATCTCTACTCTGGCGTATGAGACGGCGAGATCTTGAACTTGAGTGCGCTGCGGGTCAGGGAAACCTTCGGCGAGCCAGTAGATCCGCTGCACGGCCTCAGCCTCTGATGCCACGGTCTGCTTTGCACTCTCGTACTGCTGCCACACCAGATACAGGGAGAAACCCAGAGATATACCGAACATCACGTAGAGTGCGGCGTAGATCGCCCCGGTGGGAGCATGATGCGACTCGAGAAGCTTCACCGGAACGAAGCGATAGGTCAAAGCCAGCCCCACGATGGCGCATGCCACGGCTGCCAGGAGGGTCAGAGTACCTGACAGTATCGTGATCACCACGCTGTTCAATTTACCTCTCCTTTATACCTGGCGGAGGCGCTCTCTGTTGGTGGGGCTTGGTCTGAAGAAGATTATCGGAAAAGCGGCTTCGAGTCTTTAATCGCCGGGCTTTGATTTGATGCGAAGAGGCCCATGCTCCGGCAGGATACAGTACATAGGTAGGGGGCCATACCCGCGTGGCGCAAGTTCCCCTACTCGCCAAGAAACGTGGCATGTAGAAGATGTCCGGGCGATTGGCGAGATAAGCCGGTATATTTTGCGGAGTCCTTGGGCCAGTTGTTACCAGTTGATGCGGAGACGACGCTCCAGTACCAGAATGAATGGAAGGAAGTGCCCCCTACCTATCGGCTACTGGTCTATCCGATTCACCGGACTGGTTAGTCGTCAGTCTCGCCCGCAAACACGGCGAACACCGCTCCCTGGGGATCTCTTGCCACCGCGATCTTGCCTGCCGGGCCAATCTCAAGTGGTCCGGCCATCACACTTCCGCCCAACCCCTGTATTCTCTCTACGGAGTCCTCGCAGGATGGAACCGTAAAGTAGGCGAGCCAGTATGGTGGCACATTCTGCTCCTGCTCGGACAGCGGCGTGATCCCACCGTTACTGAAGCCGGCGTTCTTGATCACCAGGTAAACGACCTTGCCGTCCTCTTCCATAGGCTCCAGCTCCCAGCCGAAGAGCCCTCTGTAGAATTCGGCAGCCACCTCAAGATTGTGCGTATGAAGCTCGTTCCAGGTGAGGCATCCAGGATCGTTAACCCGCCGTGCTCCGATATGCCTCGCTGGCTGCCATACCGCAAACGTGGCGCTCGTCGGGTCCCCGATGATGGCCATCCGCCCTGCATCCAGGACATCGAACGCCTCAGCATGGACTGTGCCGCCCAACTCACGCGCTTGCGCCGCCGCTGCATCGGCGTCCTCAACGTTTACGTAGGAGAACCAGTAGGGTGGGACACCTTGCTCACGCTGCTCGCTAGAAAGCTCGTTGAGGCCACAGATTACATCTCCATCCAGGCGCATCATCGTGTAGGTGGCAGCGTCTCCAGCAGGCATGTCCTCTGCTTCCCAGCCGAACAGATCACAATAGAAGCTCTTGGCGGCCTCTGGATCCGGGGTCTGCAAGTCCACCCAGGAGAAGGTTCCTGGCTCGTAGTGCTCTCTTTTTCCCATCTGCTACTCCTTCACATTGGCACTGGCACGGGGCTAGATGGAGCAAGTCTACGGGGAGGAGTATTGTTTACCAAGTAGCAAATAAGGGACGTTACCCGCCTCTTCCACGTAACAGGAAAGTCACCGCTCCAGGCACTCCGCGGATCAAGGTTCCCGCTTCGAAGGCTAAAAAACAGAGTCTTTCCGCAGTTTATTGGGGAATTTGGAAGTGAGCCGCCCAGGACTCGAACCTGGAACCCAGAGATTAAGAGTCTCTTGCTCTGCCAATTGAGCTAGCGGCCCTCAGAACGGCATTATAGCATTGGAACAATGATAAAAAAGTCGCCACGAGGCTTGCACTTCTCATCGAGGGAGATTACAATATTTATAACATCTCAGCGGCTCTGTCGGGAGCCCGCTAAGGGCCGGAAAAGGGTCTCTCCCTTCTGTAGAAACCGGCCCTTTTTCGTGCACTGGTTGGATCGGCGAGCAGAGCATTATACTTGCCTTTAATATTGGCGGTATAACACTGGGTTTCTGGAGGGAAGGATCCACCATATACGCTGAAGAGCTTACGGTCATAAAGGGAGAGTCGGTGTCCTTGAGGTTCCCGCGTCCTTCGGATGTGGAAGTGGTATACGCGTGGGACAGGGACCCGGAGCTTGCAGCCTGGAACGGGCGTCCGCCGATATCCATATCCCTGGAGGCGGCTCGCAGGGATTACCTGTCGCGCTGGGAGGACCAGGGGGTAAAGACCTTCATCATCGAGGCAGCCGGTGAGGCGGTCGGAATGGCGACGCTTTACGACTTCAGGAGAGGGGGGTGCGACCTCGGCATCAAGATAGGCCCAAGAGACATGCGGGGGCGCGGGTACGCGAGAGAGACCGTAGAGCTTCTGGTCGGCTACGCCTTCGATGTCCTGGGCTTGCAGGTGGTGCGCGGCTCGACCCTGTCCCACAACGAACGGATGCAACGAGTCTTCGAGAAGTGCGGATTTCGGCAGGTGGGGAGTGGAACTTTGATCAGCCGCTTCGACAGCCGCCGTTACACGGAAATCTTCTACGAGCGTCACCGGAATTCTGGTTCTGGGTCTGATGCCCGGTAGTGAACCGTGATCCCCTGACAACTCTCTCGACCGGCGATGCGTGCCAAATAGGTAGAATACAGATTAATGGACATGCAACTCGAACTCAACGTCCGGCGGCGAGGCGCGATGAGCGGGGTTCTGACCCTCGGCAGCCTCGACCCCGCTTTCGAGGCCGCAGCTCACATCGCCGGAGAGCCGGTCGTGCTCGACCTGCGGGGAGTGGAGTTCGTCGAGCCTGCCGGGATCTGCGGACTCGCCGTGCTGCTGGAGCACCTTACCGGACGCTCGGAGGAGGTCAGTCTCTCCCTCTCGGGGTGGAACGTCCCGGCGTACCTGGAGCGGATGGACTTCTTCAAGATCTTCGGCGGGCGGGTGCGAACGAACGCGGATGTGGCCTCCCTGGAAGAGCGCGAGCGCCACGATCCGGGAACCCTGCAGGAGCTGATCAACTTCCGCACCGAGGATGAGATTCCCGGTATCATCGAGCGTATCTCGGAGATCCTGGAGAACCGCGGCTACCGGCTGCGCGAGCGGGTGGCCATCTGCTCCACGCTCTCGGAGGTCTGCTCGAACGCCGCCGAGCACAGCGCCTCACCCTGCGGAGCCTACGCCGCCGTCCAGGCGTACCATCACATCGTGAGCGGCTCCCGCAGGCGCGGCGAGGAGGTGCTCATCGCCATAGCCGACGGCGGGGTCGGCGTGCGCGAAACCCTCTCCCGCAACACCAAGTACGCCGAGTACACCGTTACCGACAACGACGCGCTGCGCTACGCTCTCAAAATGGGTGTCTCCGGCACCGGCGAGGTCGGGCGCGGCGGCGGCCTCACCCTCGTCGCCCAGATCGCAACCAGATCGGGGGGCTCGCTCTCTCTGAGGAGCGGCTCCGGCCGCGTAACCGCCTACAAAAACCGCAAGAGCTCCCGCATCGTCCCCAATTTCCCCGGCACCTTCGTCCGCGTCTCACTGCCCCGCACTCCAGCCGAGAAGAAAGAGAAAGACCGTGAATAAAAAGCAGAAAATCCCGTTGATTTTCCCTCACGAGCAGGGTACAATCCAGTCAAATGATTTCACTGAACACAGTGAGGATAGATCCGGTGCCTGAGAAGCGGGCGCAGCGAGTTTTCGAGGTTGCTGGGGGCAATTTCGGGGGCAGGCTGATGGTAACGCGGAGGGCTGGCCGGGCGGTTCGGGAGGCTCTCGCGGAGGCGCTGGAGGGGTTGTCGGAGAACGGCACGCTGTATGTGGACACCCGGGGCGTGGAGATGATGGACTACTCGTTCGCGGACGAGGCGCTGGGCATAATGGCGTCGAGGATCGCAGGCGGCGAGTACGGAGATAAGCACCTCGTCCTGGTTGAGGAGGAGCGGGATCTCCTGGAGAACGTCGAGGCGTCCTTGCGGCAACGGTCTCTGGCCCTGATCCGGGTAAACGAGATCGGCGGGGAGCCGGATATCGTCGGCAAGATCCCCGACCATCTGGTGGATACCCTGAAGGCCATCTACGACGCGGGCTCCATTACCAACGCGGCGCTCGCGGCCAAGCTCGGCCTCAACCATACCGCCTGCAACAACCGCGCAACCAAGCTCGCCAAGCTCGGCCTCATCCACCGCCGCGTGGAAACCGCCGCACCCGGCGGACGCCAGTATACCTACGAGAGAATAGCCTGATGTTTTTATTTGACCTTAGCCTCATCAATTTCAGTGAGGATACACCGAAGGAGGTGCGCAGGTGAGAGAGGAGTACATGATCGAGCGCGGAGGCCGGCGGTTTGTGCTGTACGCAGGCCTTCTGGAGGAGGCGCACGCGCGAGGCTTGAGGAGCATCGAGACCGAGCTTTTGCAGATCCCCAATGCCGAGAACGGCCAGGTCGCGATAGTCAAGGCTGTGGTGAGAACGGAGGAGGGGAAGTTTGCCGGGATCGGCGATGCGAGCCCGGAGAACGTGAACCGGGCGATAGCGCCGCATTTGATCCGGATGGCCGAGACGAGAGCCAAGGCGCGCGCTCTGAGGGATGCGATCAACGTTGGTGTTACGGCCTTCGAGGAGCTTGGAGGCGAGGAGCCGGAGGCGGAGGTCCGGCAGCAGCCTCGGATACCGCAGGAAGACAATAAGGGTTCTCTACCTGCGACGCGCAAGCAGCTCAACTACCTGGAGGCTTTAATCTCCGACGTGGTCGAGGATGGTGTGCCCAAGTTCGAGGAGATGGTCGGGAAGAAGGTCGGTGAGCTGACCCGTGAGGAGGCTTCCGAGTGGATCAGCCGCCTCTCCGGGAGAGCGGCGTGATGCGGATCTGGATCTCAACCCTCGGCGAAGAGGCCGTCTACGAGGCGGACCTTCCTTCCTGCTGCCGCAAAGAAGCCCGCGGTGCAGGCGACTCGTTCGAGTGCATCTCGTGCGGGGCTGCCTGGCAGAAGCCGCTCCCGACGGAACCGGAGGAGTGCGCGTTCACGGAGAGTCGGGAGCAAAAAGGAGCCGCCTAGTAAATAGGGAAAGGCCGGAGAACAAATGGAGAGGAGGCCCCAGATGCACGAAGAGTTCTATCTCCACATCCTGAAGCAGCACCACGAGGAGATGATACGCGAGGTCGAGTTGAACCACCTGGCGAAAACACTGCGCAAGAGGGGTGGGAGTCGCGGCGGAATAGGGGAAAGCTTGGGACGGATTATGGGGTTTCTCGGAGCTTTGAGAGATCCTGGAGTTACCGGTGGTGGTACGAGGATATCGGCTCTCGCGCGGCACAGGAGGCTGTGGAGCAGGGAAATCGGCGGATGCCGGACCAGGGCCGGAAGGTGCAGAAAGGCAGAGTGGTGAGAAAGAGAGCTTTGCGTCCCGATACCACGATCGCTCCGGCGGGAAAGCCGGAGGAGGAGATCTACGTGGGCTCTTTGCCGGTGTGCTGCCTGCGGTCTCTGAAGCTGGCGGCGCTGGCGGAGCCGGAAAACCGCCGGTCGCTCATGCTCGATTGTTCTTCGTGCGGGCGGAGTTGGTGGATTACCTCCAGCCTGGACGAGCGGCTCCTCAAACGGTTCGTTACCCACGGCGGGCCGCGCGTAACAGGCGGCACGCACCCTGCGGCGTAGATCTCGCGAAAACACAGAGGGAGATAGGAAAAAGGTGGAAACGAAGGACACTCTCACACAGTATCTCTCGAAGATACAGGATGGCACGCTGCTAAACGCCCAGGAGGAGCGCGAACTCTCGCGGCTGGCGCACCAGGGAGACAAGAGGGCGCGGCGAAAGCTCATAGAGTCGAACCTGCGGCTGGTGATATCCATCGCCAAGAAGTACCGAGGAAGGGGCGTTCCCTTCGAGGATCTCATCCAGGAAGGCAACGCCGGCCTGATAAAAGCGGTCGAGAGGTTCGACCCCGAGATGGGAAACCGCTTCTCTACGTATGCGACGTGGTGGATACGTCAGGCCGTAACCCGCGCCATCGCCGACCACTCGCGTACCGTCCGGCTTCCAGCTCACGTTGTTGATGCGCTGTTCAGGCTGCGTCGCGCCGAAGCGGCCCTGAGCGTCGAGCTTGCCCGCGAGGCTACAGACGAAGAGCTTGCGGCCAGGCTGGAGATAGAACCCCACGAAGCCCGCAGGCTGCGCAAGGTCGGACAGCCGATCGGAAGTATCAATACAAGACTCGCGGAAGACGGAGCCGAGATGGGGGATCTGCTGCCAGACGAGGGTTCGGAGAGCGAGTACGTCCGCGTCGAGACCGGGCAGTGGGAGCGGACTCTGGTAGAGGCCGTGAGCGCGCTTCCAGAGCGCGAAGCCCGCGTCATCCGGATGCGTCACGGACTCGATGGAGGCAAAGGTCGCACCCTGCGCGAGATCTCAGAGGTTCTGGGTATTTCTCAGGAGCGAGCGCGGCAGGTCGAGATCAAAGCTCTCAGGACCATCCGCACGGGCCGGCACTCCGGGATGCTGCGCCAGGCTCTCTCGGAAGCCGTCTAGGCTCGCGTGATCTTGGGCGAACCCTGTTAGGTTTTCAACAATCCCCTGCGGCGCTTGCATCCGCGTTTCACGCGCTTCTGTTACACTTTTTCCGGTAGCAAGGTAACGCTCCGGGAGACTGGAGTCTTACACAGGGGTGAGGTGAAGTATGGACCTAGCGGTTCGCAAAGTGGCGCTGGAGAGATTCGGGGTCGAGGACCTCGGGACGCTGCACGAGAATCTGCCGCCTGCCCGTCTGGTCGAGGCAGCCATCAGGCGCAGGGAGGGCCTGCTTTCTGCTTCGGGGGCCTTGATCGTCAAGACCGGCAAGAGAACCGGGCGATCACCAAAAGACAAGTTCATCGTCGAGGACGATCTCACCAGAGACAAGGTGGCCTGGGGCAATACCAACAAACCCTTCTCGAAGGAAGCCTTCGGGGCACTTCTGGAGAAGGCGGCCGCTTACCTGGATGAGCTCGAAGAGGTGTGGGTGGTGGATGCCCACGCGGGCGCGGACCCCCGCTACCGCCTCAGCGTCCAGGTCGTAACCGAGCACGCCTGGCAGGCTCTGTTTGCCCAGCAGCTCTTCCTGCGCCCTTCCCGCGAGGATCTCGACACTTTCCAGCCTGACTGGACGGTGATAAGCCTGCCCGGTTTCCTGACCGACCCCGAAGAGGATGGAACCAACTCGGAGACGTTCGTCGGCGTTGACTTCTCCCGCAAGGTAGTCCTGATCTGCGGCACTGCCTACGCCGGGGAGATCAAGAAATCCATCTTCTCCGTCCTGAACTTCGTGCTGCCGGTGGAGTATGGCGTTCTGCCCATGCACTGCTCGGCCAACATCGGGGAAAACAACGACGTCGCCCTTTTCTTCGGGCTCTCGGGGACTGGCAAGACGACGCTCTCGGCGGACCCCAACCGGCGCCTCATCGGGGACGACGAGCACGGCTGGTCGGACAGAGGCATCTTCAACTTTGAGGGCGGCTGCTACGCCAAGACCATAGAACTCTCCAGGGAGAAGGAGCCCCAGATTTACTCCGCGGTCCGTTTCGGAGCCGTTCTGGAGAACGTGGGAGTAGACCGCCGCAGCCGCGAGGTGGACTACTCGGATGATTCCCTCACCGAAAACACCCGCGTCGCCTATCCTCTGGAGCATATCGAAGGGTACGTCCGGGAAGGGATGGGACCCCACCCCAAAGCCATCCTCTTCCTCACGGCGGACGCCTTCGGAGTATTGCCGCCCATAAGCGTCCTCTCTCCCGAGCAGGCCGCCTACTACTTCCTCTCCGGATATACGGCCAAGCTCGCCGGAACCGAGGCCGGGATGGAAACAGAGGTAGAGGCAACGTTTTCGGAGTGCTTCGGGGCTCCCTTCCTGCCCCTGCCGCCTACGAGCTACGCCAGGATGCTCTCCGAGAAAATTAAAGAGCACAACGTGCGCTGTTACCTGGTGAACACCGGCTGGGTAGGCGGCCCCTACGGGATCGGACAAAGGGTGGATATAAAGATGACCCGGAGGATGGTCGAAGAGGTGATCTCCGGCGAACTCGATAACGTGAAGACCTGGGAGCACCCCATCTTCGGCCTCAACGTGCCCGAAGAGATCCCCGATGTCCCGAACGAAATCCTCAATCCCCGCGAGACCTGGAGCGACAAAGACGCTTACGACCGGAAAGCTCGCGACCTGGCCGGACTCTTCCAGAAGAACTTCACCAAGTTCGAGTCCGAAGTTGACGAAGAGGTGCTGAAAGCCGGGCCTCGAACCTGACCGTATAACTTACGCCGCGAACTGCGACTCGTAGAGGCGGCGGTAAGCGGAGGGTTTCGAGATGAGCTCCTCGTGAGAGCCCTGCTCCACGACGCGGCCCCCGCTTATGAGAAGGATGCGATCGGCCCGCCGGACGGTGGAGAGCCGGTGGGCGATCACGACCGAAGTGCGCCCGGCGAGAAGCTTCTGCAGGGCCTCCTCTATTCGGGTTTCGGTGGCGAGGTCCACGCTGCTCGTGGCCTCGTCCAGAATGAGTATCCGGGGCTCTGCCAGAAGCGCCCGGGCGAAAGCGATAAGCTGCCGCTCGCCGACCGAGAGCCTGCCGCCGCGCTCGCGAACCTGCGTCTGGTAACCCTCCAGGAAGTTCTGGATGAAGTCGTCCGCTCCCACTACCTTCGCGGCCGCGACGATCTCCTCGTGGGCGGCGCCAGGGCGTCCGTAGCGGATGTTCTCCTCTATGGTTCCGGTGAACAGGAAAGTGTCCTGCAAAACCACGCCCATGCGCGAGCGCAGCGAGGAGCCCCGGATGTCTCTGAGGTCCTTGCCATCTACCAGCACCTTGCCGGAGGTCGGGTCGTAGAGCCGCGAGAGGAGCTTGACGATAGTGCTCTTACCCGCGCCGGTCTCACCGACGATGGCCAGAGTCTCGCCGGGTTCGATGCGGAAGCTCACGTCCTCCAGGACCGGGTCCCCATTTCCGTAGGAGAAGCTGACGTGGTCGAACTCGACCTCGCCCTCGATGTGCTTGAGCTTCCGGGCGTTCGGGTGGTCGGCGCGGTCGGGCTCGGTGTCGAGAACGGAAAAGACCTTCTCCAGCGAGGCCATCGTGCTCTGCAGGTCGGAGTAGAGCTGGGAGAGCTGCTGGATCGGCTGGAAGAACATGTTTACGAGCCCGATGAACGCTACCAGGTGCCCGACGGTCATGGCGCCGTCCACAACCCTGAATCCGCCGTAGAGCAGTACGACCGCGAGCGCGACCGCCCCCAGAAACTCCACCCCCGGAAAGTACATTGAGGAGAGCTGGGTGGTGCGAACGTTGGCTCTTCTGTAGGCGTGATTGCGCCCGTCGAACTCCTCGAAAGCGCGGCGCTCGCGCGTGAACGCCTGCACGACGCGCATCCCGGAGATGTTCTCCTGCAGGAAGGCGGCGATATCGGCTATCGCCTCGCGGGCGCGCCGGAAGGCCCGCATGCTGTTTACCCGGTAGTACGCGGTGGCGACGACCATGATCGGGCTTATCGTCATCGTGGCCAGTGCCAGCTTCCAGTCGAGGATGAAGATGGCGATAAATACTCCGAGGAGGGTGAGGCTGTTCTTGATGAGGTTCTGGACGCCGTCGTTTAAGAGGTTGGTGAAGTTCTCGATGTCGTTGGTGAGGCGCGAGATGATCCAACCCGCCTTCTGCTCGGAGAAGTACTGCAGGCTGAGTGACTGCAGGTGCCCGAAGAGCGTGTTTCTGAGATCCAGGATGACGTGCTGGCCAACCCACCCCAGCCCGTAGGTCTGAATGTACCCGAAAACCCACGAGGCTCCGGCGGCGAGCAGGTACAGCGCCACCGAGAGGTAGATGACGTTGAGGTCGGGACCGTGTCCCTTCTTGGTGCCGAGCCCGTAGTCCACGGCGTAGCCGACGATCAGGGGTCCCGCGAGGTCCGCGCCGGTCGCCAGGGCGGTGATGACCCCGAGCCCCGCGAGCCGCCACCTGTACGGTCCCGCAAAAGCAAGGAGCCGCAGCAGCGGGAAGCCCATCAGGTACGTCTTCAGGCCCCTCATGCGGAAGCCTGCTCCCAGCCTTCGGGGCCGTACATGCTCGCGTAGAGGCCGCCGAGAGCGACAAGTTCTTCGTGCGTGCCCGACTCGACGATGCGTCCTTCGTCGAGAACCAGGATGCGGTCGGCGAGCAGGATGGTCGAGAGCCGGTGGGCGACCACGAAAGTCGTAAGCCCGGAAGCCTCGTGCAATGCGCCCTGAAGCGCCTCCTGGATCTGCTTCTCCGTCTCGGCGTCAACGCTGCTCGTGGCGTCGTCGAGGATGAGGATTTTGGGGTTCTTCACCAGGGCGCGGGCTATCGCCACCCGCTGCTTCTGGCCGCCGGAGAGTGTGATGCCCCACTCGCCGACCATCGTATCGTAGCCTTCGGGGAAGCCGGATATCTGGTCGTGTATGCCCGCTATCTTCGCCGCGCGTACGATCTCCTCTTCCGTGGCATCCTCGTTTCCGAAGGCGATGTTGTCCCGGATCTTCTCGGAGAACAGAAACGTCTCCTGCGGCACCACCCCGACGCTCCGGCGCAACTCGTCGAGATCCAGCTTCCTCACGTCCACGCCGCCGACGAGCACAGATCCCTCTGTGGGGTCGTAGAAGCGAGGGATGAGCGAGAGCAGCGTGGACTTCCCCGAGCCCGTCGCGCCGACGACCGCCACCGTCTCTCCCGGCTCGACCCGGAAGCTCACGCCTTCGAGTACCCGCGCTCCGGTACCGTAGGCGAAGGAGACATCACGGAACTCGACCCCGAGGGGGCCATCGCCTGCGGGGAGCGGCTTCGGGTCCGGCGGGTTCTCGATGTCGGGTGTGGTGTCGAGTATCTCGAAGACCCGCTCGCTGGCGGCCAGGGCGCGCTGTCCCTGGTCTATGACCATCCCGAATCCCTGCATCGGCCACACGAGCTGCATCAAAAAGAGCTGGAAGAGGACGAAGTTACCGAGGCTCAGGGAGCCTGCGACGTAAGCCCGACCCCCGAAGAAAAGGAGCAGCGCGACGGAGACCGCCGGCAGAAAGCTCATTCCGGGAATGTAGAAGGCCCGGAGTCCGCGGGCGGCCAGGGTCTCGGTCAGGACTCCCTCGGCCTTGTCGCCGAAGCGTTCGACCTCGAAGGGTTCGCGGGCGAAGCTCTTTACGACCCGGATGCCGGAGACGTTCTCCTGCACGCTGGTTGTAACGTCGGCCAGCCGCCGCTGGACGGAGCGGAAGATCGGGTGGACTTTGTCCGCAAATCGCCAGGCGGAGAGTGCCAGGAAGGGCATCGGGATCAGGACGATGGCGGCGAGGCCGGGCGAGATGTAGAAGAGCGCGACGGCGACTACCGCCAGTGTGATCACGCTGATAAAAAGCTGGAACATGCCGAAGCCGACGAAGAACCGGATCACGCGCAGGTCGTTTGTCGCCCGCGAGACCAGCTCGCCCGTCGGGGCCCGGTCGTAGAAGCGGTGGGAGAGGCCGAGCATCCGTCCCAGGAGCTTCCGGCGCATCCGGTACTCGACGACGTGGCCGAGGTAGTTGGTCGAGTAGCGCCTGCCGGAGTTGAACGCGAACCGCAGCAGGGCCAGCCCCAGGACGGCTCCGGCCAGCGGCCAGAGCACTTCCGGGTTGCTCTTCGCAGCCGAAGGGAAGGCGCGGCCTATGCCCCTGCTGACCAGCCAGGACACGGCGAGGTTCGTGACCGTGTACCCCACCGCGCAGATAATGCCCACGACCAGAAGCCAACGCTTGCCGCGGGTGAACGACATCAGCCTGTAAAACGTTCTCAAATTGCGGCGCTTTCTTTAAATATTTCTTTGCAGAAACGCTAAAACGACCGCATCCGCGATCAAACACAAACAAGTCTATACCTTCCTTAGCATAAAACAACCGATGCGCACTTTTGAGGTTGCGGGCGGAGAGCACTCAGGCTATGCTTCGAGCATAGCAACTGGCGCGTAAAGGTGGAGAACCACCGGGGAGCTACAGAGAAGCGGCGTCGCGCGCCTGGGCGCCCTCACGGAAGCCGTATACGAGCGACCGAGGAGGGCACATGAGTGATACGCCGCACGAAAGTCCGTTTCTCGCCAGCGTTGACCCCGAAATTTCGGCCCTGATCGAAGCCGAGGAGCTTCGGGAAGCCGAGAAGCTGCGCATGATCCCTTCGGAGAACTACGCTTCTCCGGCGGTGCGCAAGGCCACCGGCTCCGTCCTGACCAACAAGTACTCCGAAGGCTACCCCGGCAGGCGTTACTACGAGGGGCAGCAGATCGCCGACCGGGTAGAGGAGGTCGCCGCCGAGCGAGCCAGAGACCTCTTCGGGGTCGAGCACGCCAACGTGCAGCCCTACTCGGGCTCGACTGCGAACCTGGCGATCTACCTGGCTTTCCTGAACCCTGGCGACACGGTAATGGGAATGAGCCTGCCGATGGGCGGCCACCTGACGCACGGGTGGGGAGTCTCGGTCACGGGGAAGTGGTTCAACGCCGTCCGCTATGGCGTAAAGCCGGAGACGGGACGGGTGGATCTCGACGAGGTCCGCGCGCTCGCGAAGGAGCACCGTCCCAGGATCATCTTCTGCGGCGGGACGGCGATACCGCGGATTATAGATTTCGCCGCCTTCGCGGAGATCGCGGAGGAAGTGGACGCGCTGCTGGTGGCGGACGTGGCGCACATCTCCGGCCTGATCGTGGGCGGCGTCCATCCCTCTCCCGCGGGTTACGCATCGGTGATCTCGACGACCACCCACAAGACCCTGCGCGGTCCGCGCGGCGCGATGCTCCTCTCGGACGTGGAGTACGCCGGTGCGCTCGACCGCGCCGTCTTCCCGGGCCTCCAGGGTGGTCCTCATGACAACACCACAGCCGCCATCGCCGTCGCGCTCCACGAGGCTTCTCAGCCAGATTTCAAAGACTACGCCCGGCGTATCGTCGCAGACGCGAAGGTGCTCGCCGAATCGCTTATCGAGCGCGGCTTCGATCTGGTTTCGGGCGGCACGGACAACCACCTGATCCTCATAGACCTCACCTCGAAGGGCGTTCCCGGCAAGCCAGTTGCGAAGGCTCTGGATCGGGCCGGGATCGTGGTCAACTACAACACCGTGCCCTTCGATCCCCGCAAACCCTTCGACCCGTCGGGCATCCGGCTCGGAACCCCGGCGCTCGCCACCCGCGGCATTGGCCCCGAGGAGATGCCCCGGATCGCAGGCTGGATAGACGAGGTGACAGAAGCCACCAGGCGTGGTGACGAAGATACGCTCGACCGCATCCGCGGCGAAGTCCGGGAGTTCGCGCTGGAGTTCCCGCCGCCGGGTTTCGCAGAAGAGTGCTCGCGGCTGGCGCTGGAGAGGAGCACTTGAGTCCAGGAGGGTTTATCCGGCCTTCTGTGGGCGATTGACCAGGTAGATCCCGGTGAGGATCAACGCTGCTCCTATAACCAGGAAAATGGTGAACGGCTCCCCCAGGAATATGGTGCCGATGGCAACCGAGGTGAGCGGGACGAAGAAGACGTATGCCGAGACCCGGCTCGCCTCGCCGGCGCTCACGAGCCCCAGCCACAGCACCCAGGCGAGTGTGATCCCCCCGATCGAGATGTAGATCAAGCTCACCCAGAAGTCTGCCGCGGACCAGTGGATCGCGCTCCACGACTCGGTCGCCGTGCCCGCGAGCGTGAGGAAGATGCCGCCGAGCACGAACGAGAGGGCCACGAACCAGAGCATCGAGACCTTCCCCTGCACCCGCTTGAAGTACACGGTCCCGATAGCCCAGCTAAGGCCGCCTAAAGAGCCAGCGATCACACCGGCAAACGGTATCTGTCCTGAAAGGCCCTCGGCGCTCACGGCCACGACGCCGAAAAAGCCCAGGATCAGACCAGCGACCTTGGTGGGTGTGAGCTTCTCCCCGAGGAACAGTGCCGCGAGTAACCCCACGATTATGGGTTGCAGATAGATCAGGACCGCCGCAAGCCCCGAAGGCAGGTAATTGACCGCAATCGTCTGCAACCCCACGAAAAGTCCCGAGTTGAAGACCGAGGAGATCAGAAACACCGGCCACACCCCGCGCAGCCTGAGCTTGCCGCCCCATATCACGGCCACCGTGACCAGGGCGAAGCCGCCGAGAAGGACGCGCAATCCGGCGAACAGCAGCGGGGGAGCGTCCCTGAGCCCGATCTTCACGAACGGGAATGACGCTCCCCAGATCAGGGCCAGCGCCGCGAAGGCGAGCGTGGCGTTTCTGCGCGAGGCGAGCGTGTTGCTGTCGAAATTGAAGCTTCGGCGGAGCGTTTAGTCGCCTCCCTCTGGAGAGGGACCGCCAACGGCGACCGCATCTCGCATGATGTCCTCGATCTCGCGCAAATCATCCTCGGAGAGATCGAACTCGGCTGCGGGGGCGGTGCCCTCGATCTGGTCCGGACGGCGGGCCCCGACTATCGCGACGTCAACGGCTGGATTGGCCAGCGTCCAGGCCACCGCAAGCTGGGCGACGGTGTGCCCGCGCTCTGCGGCGAAACGCTTTAGCTCTTCGACTTTTTCCAAATTTTTCTTGAAATTTTCGCCCTGGAACATGGGACTCGATGCCCGCCAGTCGTCGTCCGGGATCCGGGTCTCGGGGGTCATCTTGCCGGAGAGGAGTCCGTGGGCCAGAGGCCCGTAGACCAGAACCCCGATGCCGTGCTCCTCGCAGTAGGGGAGTATCTCATCCTCGATCTCGCGCCGGAAGAGGTGATACGGCGGCTGGAGGGAGTCTATCCTGCGCGTCTGCTCGAACTCGGCCATCTGCGCTACGTCGTAGTTCGAGACTCCGACGTAGCGGATCTTACCCTCCTCGACCATCTCCTCCAGCGCGCCCGCGGTCTCCGCGAAGGGCACGTTCGGGTCGGGCCAGTGCACCTGGTAGATGTCTATGTAGTCGGTGCCGAGAAATCGCAGGGAGTCCTCGACGCCCTGGCGCAGCCAATCGGGGCTAGAGTCCCGGCGCATCTGTCCGTTCTCCATCCGCAGGCCGCCTTTGGTGGCGATAACCACCTCCTCGCGGCGGTTCTTTATCTCGGGCTCCAGAGCCTCCCCGAGAAGTTTTTCGGAAGCCCCGAATCCGTAAGCCTGGGCGGTGTCGAAGAAGTTGATCCCCAGCTCTCGCGCCTGCCGGATGGCCCTCTTGAGATCATCCTCTTCGACGGCCCCCCAGCTTCCGCCGGCCTGCCAGGTTCCAAAACACACGGTCGAGACATTCAGGTCTGTCTGTCCGAAAAGGGTATAGCGCACTCTTAAACTACCTCCTGAAAATATCCTTTCGAATACTACAAAAATCTGCCCATCTGGGACTCCTGGTAAACGCGGATAACTGTTTTGGCCCCTGATCCGGGAGATTTGATTCACAAAGCTTGTCCTAGTCCCTCCCGACTCGGTACTCAAAACTCCCCCGAAGACGCAGGAACCGCAAAATTTGCTAGGTTCCGTTGATGAGGATCTTGAGCGCGTTTTCGCTACCCTGGTCAAGCAGGGATAAGGCCGAGCCGATCTCGGCGAAGTCGAAGCGGTGGGTGATGAGGGGTTTGGGGTCTACAACTCCATCTTCCAGGAGCCTGAGAACGTACGGGAAGGCTCCGGCGCTGTTGCGCGAGCCGAGCAGGTCTACCTCTTTGCGCATGAGCGTAACCGTGTCCACCGCGACCGCTCCCTGGTTCCAGCCGATCAAAACTATCCTGCCCGCGTGGGCCACGAGGTCGGTGGTCATCCGGGTGCAGGCGGCGCTACCGGTAGCCTCGAAGACCACGTCGGCCATCTCCCCGCCGGTGGCCTCCACAACCGCCCGGACGGGGTCTTCCGGGAGAGGAGTCGCACCGAGGGACCCGGCGACGCCGAGACGCCAGGAGTCGAGGTCCGCGACCAGCACGCGGCATCCCCGGCCTCTCGCGAGGATCTGAGCTATCAAAAGCCCGACGGTGCCAGCCCCGAACACAAGGGCTACCTGTCCCGCCTCCGCCTGCGACCGCTGCACGGCGTGGTAGGCGATGGTGGTCGGCTCTGCCAGCACTGCGCTCTCGTCGGGCATACCGTCGGGGACCGGGTGCAGGCGGCGCACATCCACCGTGTTCGTCTCCCTGAAGCCGCCGCCGGTCTGCACGCCCAGGACCTTGAGGTTCGCGCAGCAGTTGTAGCGCCCTATCCGGCAGGCGCGGCAGTAGCCGCAGGAGACGAGCGGTTCGATTACGGCACGCCGACCTTCGAGTTCCGGCCTTTCGGGAGACTCCAGCACGTCCACCAGCAGCTCGTGGCCGAGCACGAGCGGGTATCCGACGAGCGGCGAGGTTCCCCGGTAGGCTGCGAGATCCGAGCCGCAGATGCCGCCCGCGCGCAGACGCACCAGCGCCTGACCGGGTTCTCGACGGGGTGATTCGGCCCCGACTACAGTGATGCTCCCCGGTTTCTCGAGTACGATTTCTCTCACTGCTCCCACCTTCCGAAGCGTTTTTAGCGTGGTGCAGGCATTCTAGCCTCCTCGGTTGATTGTGGCTGCGGGTCCGGGGCTCAGGGGTGGCTCTTGACTTGGTAGACTATTCAGGAGAAACGGTATCCGGCGTCCTGCGCCGGAGATCTCCTTCTGCGGGGGTGATGGAGTGAAACAGATCGTTCGGGACGAGATAGAGGAACTGCTCGGCGGGGTGAAGCTGCCGCCGATTGCGCTCGTGGAGCAGAGCGTGGACGCTCCGGGGGCCCTCGGGGACATCCGCTCCGCGGTGCGGGATGCGCTTCGGCAGGTAGAGCTGCCGGAAGGCTCGGTGGCGATAGGCGTCGGGAGCCGGGGGGTGGGCAAAATCGGCGAGGTCGTCGCGGCGCTCGTCGAGGCTTTGAAAGAGGCTGGGGCCAAGCCTTTCGTCGTACCGGCGATGGGCAGCCACGGGGCCTCGACCGCCGAAGGGCAGGCGGACGTTCTCAGGCATCTCGGGGTGAGCGAGGAGAAGGTGGGATGCCCCATCCGGGCGACGATGGAGGCCGTGAACGTGGGGGAGACGCCATCAGGTGTCGCGGTCTACATGGACAGAAAAGCCTACGAGGCGGACTCGGTGGTGGTGGTAAACCGCATAAAGCCGCACACCGCCTTCCGTGGAGAGGTGGAGAGCGGGCCGACCAAGATGCTCGCCATCGGACTCGGCAAGCAGAAGGGGGCGCACTCGATCCACGCCGCAGGCTGGGGCAACATCCACCGCACCATCCCAGAGGCCGCGCGTGTCTCAATAGAGACCGGCAAAGTAGCCTTCGGGTTAGCCGTTCTCGAAAATCCCGACGAGGAGCCCTGCAAGGTGGTGGCCATCCCCGCGCGGGAGCTGGAGTCGAGAGAAGCCCCGCTTCTTGAGGAGGCCAAGCGCATCCTGATGCGGTTGCCCTTCGAGGAGCTGGACGTGCTCGTGGTGGATGAGATCGGCAAGAACATAAGCGGCGACGGCGCAGACCCCAATGTAACCGGACGCTACCCGACGCCCTACGCCGAAGGCGGTCCCAGGGTCGGGCGCATGGTCTTCCTCGGCCTCACGTCCGAGACCGGCGGCAACGCCAACGGCGTCGGGCTGGCCGATGTGGTAACGCAGCGGCTGGAAGAGGAGATGGACCGCTCCGCAACTTACATGAACGCCCTAACCTCAACAGTCCCGGACACCGTTCGCCTCCCGATGGTCATGCCCACCGACAGGCTCGCCATAGCCGCGGCCCTGGAGATGTGCGAGGGCATCTCCCCGGAGGATGCCCGCCTCGTCCGCATCCAGAACACCCTCAAGCTCCGCCGGATGTGGGTCTCCGAGGCTCTGCTCTCCGAGGTGGAGTCTGATGAAAGACTCAAGGTGGTCGAAGACCTGCGGCCCATATCTTTCGACGTGGACGGAGCCTTGATCTGATCCGATAACAAAGCGGATTGCTCGAAAATCACGCTCCAGACATTCCGGTGAAAAAGGTGGGGGCCGGAGGGAGCAAATAAAGCCTCTCGTCCGAGACAGCAGGGAAATACTGTCCAGACGGAGGGTGTAGCGGACCTGTCGCTACACGTAACTGACGTTCTCGAAAGCTTGGTGAAAAAGGCTGGCGAGAGTGTATCCGGTCCGGTGCGGCTCGCGTATAATGTTTGTGATTTTTGCTTCTTGAGAGCTCCTGAGAAGTCGTTGTGAAAGCAACAGAAAGGCGGCATGAGAGGGCGACGAAATCACATGAGGAAGATCTGATGTAAACAAAAGTTTGCCGCGAAGGGGGAAAATGAGCAAGAAATTCGGCGTACTGTTGCTGCTGATCGCAGGCCTCTCATTAGGCCTCGCTTCGTTAGCGTTTGCGCAGGGAGGATCCCAGCAGAGGATTTTATTCCAGCACAGGCTTTTCCGGGCCAACCTTCACCCTCTCAACCGCTCGGGAGCGAGCGGGACCGCCATCATTAACCGGGGCGGCAGGCGCCTTGAGACCCACATCGTCTCCCGCAGACTGGCGCCTAGCCTACCTCACGCCCAGCACATCATCTCTTCTCCATCTACAACAGAGAGTTCGCCAGATCCGATACCGATCCAGGGGCGCTCCTCAGCTTCGTCAACGTCCGTAAGGTCTTTAATCCCCTGGCGTTGACGCGGGGTAACACGCAGTCGGCACCGAGCAACCTGGTTGCGTGGTTTAAACGGAACCCGAGATTGAATACCTCAGAACCGGTTCCAATCTCCATGGGGGGCGTATCCGGCGAACGGTTTGACGTGACCGTATCCTCCCTGCCAAAGAAGAGATCCGACGAGTGCGAGGATTGCGTCCCCGTCTTCCGTCTGGAGGACGGGGATCCCATATCGATCGTCAAAGGGTTCAAGCAGCGGATCTTCCTTGTGAAAGGCATCGAATCTCGGACGGTGGCTATAATCTTCTACGCCCCGGCCGGTCAGTTCAGGCAATATCTCCCAGAGGTGCAGAAGGTCCTGGACAGCGTAAACTGGAAAGGTGTGTAGAAACGAGGAAGCTCCCCCCCGAAGAGGAAAGCCACATTTTCAACTCCGGCTGCGCCATCACTGAACTGCCTGAAGCCTCAGCACTGCAGCCACAAGCAGCGATGCTTTTCCTCTTCAACAACACTCCTTCTTCTCCATAGGCGCGATACGACGCAATTCAGAGGAATATTTTCCAAAAACCTGCTCTTGAAAGTTCGCTCGCCCACGGTAGCATCAAACTGAACTGTACAGTTTGAGAAGGAGTAATAGGTGGTTTCGGGTTCGGAGGAGCTAAAGCCGCGGGCGAGGGCGAAGCGACGTCAGATCTGCGCCGGGGCCCAGCGGTTGTTTATCGAGAGGGGGTTTGCGGGAACGAGCACGGATGCGATAGCGGCGGAGGCGGGTGTCTCCAAGCAGACGCTCTACGCCTACTACCCGAGCAAGGAGGATCTGCTGGTAGACGTTCTCAGGCGGTTCATCGGGGAAGGCCCCAAGGAGTGGATGCTCGAGAACGAGCCCTTCCTGGAGGACCTCGAACATCTGCGGGAGGCTCTGGTGAGCCTGGCACACAAGATAGTAGCGACCCTCATGCAACCCGAGTGGCTGGCGCTGGTGCGTGTGATCGTCGCGGAGACCCCCAGGCTGCCGCAGCTAGGAGAGCTGTTCTGCTCGACCGTGCCGGAGCGGGGCCGGGAGAGCTTCTGCGCCTTCCTGGAGCACGCCCAGGAGCGGGAGCTGGTCAGAGAGGTGAAAAAAGATGTGGCGTGGCGGATGTTCGTCGGGCCGCTGTTGACCTACTTCATGCTCGGCGGGCTTTTGCTCGGGCAGCCGCAGCACGAGCCCGATGCCGAGAGCATCGAGGAGATCGTCGACCTGTACGTAAAGGCGATAGCAACCCGGGAGGAGAGCTCTACGTGACCGAAACTCTGGCCGCTTCCCGTTCCAGGTCGGACCGCCGCAGGTGGTGGGCGCTTGCCGCCACGTGTTTCGGCCTGCTCATGGCGCTTCTGGACGTTACTGTCGTCAACGTGGCATTGCCGGTCATCCAGAAGGATCTCAACGCGGGATTCTCGGACCTGCAGTGGGTCATAGACGCCTACACCATTGCGCTTGCGGTCTTTCTCGTTACCGCCGGGAGGTTAGGCGATATCTTCGGGCGCAAGCGGGTATTCATGACCGGGCTCGGCGTCTTCACCGCTGGTTCCCTGCTCTGCGCGCTCTCCGGGAACTTCACCGTGTTCGGGTTCTCGCACATCCAGCTTTTGTGGGGTGCGCGTGTGATCCAGGGGCTCGGCGGGTCGGTGATGCTCCCGCTCTCGCTCGCCATCATCTCGGCCACGTTCGAGGGCCGGGAGCGGGGCATGGCAATCGGGTTCTGGGGCAGCACCGCCGGGCTAGCAACGGCGGTTGGTCCCGTGGTCGGTGGATTTCTGGTCGAGAAGGTAAGCTGGCAGTCCATCTTCTACCTGAACGTGCCCATCGGCGTCATCGGGATACTGGTCGCCACGTGGGCCATCCGGGAGTCGCGCGACGAGGGGGTTCCCCGCTCCGTTGATGTGTTCGGGCTCGCGACCGTAACGGTGGGCCTGTTCTGTCTGGTTCTGGCCCTGATCCAGGGTGAAAACAAAGGCTGGGGCTCGGCCTACATCATCACGCTGTTCGTGGTGGCGGGTATCTCGCTTGTTATCTTCGTCGTAGGCGAGCTCTTAATAAAGAACCCGATGGTTGACCCCCGGTTGTTCAAGAACAGAAGCTTTACCGGGGCGGCGATCACCGCCTTCGCGCTGAGCTCCGGGCTGTATGCGCTGTTTCTGTTCCTCACCCTGTATTTGCAGAACTCTTTAGGCTTCAGCGCCCTGGAGACCGGACTCAGGCTGCTCCCCCTGAGCGGGATGGTACTCTTCGCCGCCCCGGTCGCCGGGGCCCTGACCGGCCGCATCGGCCCCCGCCCGGTGCTCTTTACGGGGATGGTTCTGCTCACCATCGCGGTCTTTTTGATGACGCGCATCTCTCCGCAGGATCAACAGTCCGACTGGGTGATATTGCTGCCGTCCTTCTTCATCGCGGGGTTGGGCAGCGGGATCGTCAACCCGCCACTTTCCACCGTGGCCGTGAGCACGGTCGGTGCGGCGAGGGCGGGGATGGCCTCCGGGGTCAACAACGTCTGCCGGCAGGTGGGCATAGCGTTCGGCGTCGCGTTCTGGGGTGCTATCCTCACCAACCGCTACAACGGCTACGTGCACGATAAGATCCTGGCGCTAGACGTGCCCCGGCTGAGCGGTGGGATCAGGCACAGGATCATAGAGGGAGTCCAGAACGCCGGGACGACCGCCGGAAGCACCGCTCTGAAGCAGGCTCCGCCGCGTTTTCAGCACATGCCCGGCTTCTCCCAGATCCAGCAGATCGCCCGCGCCTCGTTCATTGACGGTACGGTAGACATCTTCAGACTCGCAGCGATAATGCTCGCCGCGGGCGCCCTCGCCGCCATCGTCCTGATCCGCAGATCCGACCTGGTCGGCGCCTCGCAGGGAGCGGGCGAATCTGGTAGAGACGGAAAGCCGGAGATAGACCCCTTGCTCGGCGGGATCGCGCTTACCTACCTGAGCCGCAGGTTAGAGAACCTGGACGGTGACTCTCCCAACCTGGAGGCTGCGGCGGCGTCTCTAGTTCCCGCCGAAGAAGGTTCGGCCAGGGAACGCGCCCGGAAAGCGGGACGGCAGATCATCGAGCCCCTGGCCGTAAGGATGCTTCTGGATGGTGTTCGCGAGAGAAGGGGTGGAAACTTACACGACAAGACGTAAAGTCAGAGGAAAGTGGAGATTAGATCGTAAAGAGGAGGCTTGTGTCGTGACCAAATACGTCATCGGAATAGTGGGTGCCCTGCTGGGACTTCTGGGGGGGCTGTGGCTGATGCTCGCGCCCTTCGCCCAGGGCTACCAGCTATCCGGCGCAAACTGGGCTGACGCCACCAAAGCAGACTTCTGGACCGGTATCGCGCTTGTGATCATCTCGGTCGGAGGGATTGTGCTGTACACCCTCGCGCTCGTCGAGGAGCTGCGCAGCCGGGGCATCATAGAGCGCAGGGTCAAGCCTCAGCCCCAGCAGCCGCAGGAGGCGGCTCCGCAGGCGGCATCCCAGGGTAACATCGAGCAGATGCTCGTCCCCCTCCTGAACGAGATGCTCAAGGATATGCAGGAGCAGCGCCAGAGGCGTAACGGCGAGGGTAGCGAGTATCCCGCCCACGAAACCAGCCAGCAGCAAGGAAGGAGCACCCAGCAATGACCAGACAGGCCAGGATAGGAGTCGTGACGACCATCCTCACGTTCATCGGGGGGATGTGGCTGTTCTTCGCCCCCTTCATAGTGGGCTACCAGAAGGTGGGCCAGCACTGGGTCGAGGCGACCCGCAACGACCTGTGGATCGGGGCCGGTTTGATCTTCTTCGCCGGGCTCACCTTGCTGCTCTTCATTGCCTTTGCCCTGCGCGACGCCGCCCGCGCTGCCGAGATCAGGAAAGCACGCCGCGAAGCCTCAGAGGGCGCTTCACAGGAGGGGTGACCTCCCGCTCAGAACTCCACGGAACCGGGGTTAGGTCGCCCGATCCCGCCCGATGATTCTCTGCGGGAGTAGAATCCCAGGAGAACAATACTGAAAGAAGCCGGGACGCGCATGAACACCTGTACCCACGACGAAGCCGGGAGGTCGGTTCCGGAAGGCCGTGCGGCAAAACCTAGACCGCCCCGGCGTCGTCTGCTGGCATCCCTGGCGTTTGTAGTCGTCCTCGGGGCGGGCCTCTGGTTGTTGCGCGGCCCTCTTGGCGACGCCTACGCCTTCGTCGAGCACCTCAACGTCCAGACCTTCCATCACATCGTTGATGGGTTCGGGGCCTGGGCTCCGCTCGTCTCGGTAGCCCTCATGGTTGCGCACGGGCTCGTGCCTTTCCCGGTGGAAGTTCTCGCGGTGGCGAACGGGGTCGCCTTCGGCCCCTGGCTCGGGTTCGCTCTGACCTGGGTGGGGATGGTACTCGCGTCCTGGCTCGGCTACGCCATCGCGCGTCTGGTCCGTCCGCTGGCACTGCGACTGGTGGGCCCCAAGCGATTGCTCCGGGTCGAGCGCCGCGCGGCTCACGGGACGTGGTGGGAGCTTGTGGCCCTCCGCCAGGTTCCTTTTATCTCCTTCTGCCTGCTCAACTTCGCGCTCGGTCTGCTCGGCATACCTTTTCGGAAGTTTGCCTGGACGACCGCGGTCGGGATCGTACCCAGCATAGCCCTCACCATCCTGGCCGGGCAGGCTTTGAGCGCGGGGTTCTGGGCCCTGAGCATCGTCGGCGTCATCCTCCTGGTTTTGATACTCGTCCGGCATTTCCGGAGGAAGGGACATCCGCCCCGGCAACCGCGAGTTCGCTAGACGGCTTTCCCACCGAGGGCTCGCCCGAAGATCGTCGCTATCGGTGTACATGTCGAGCGGGGTGATAGCTGATTTCTCGAATATCCGGGCGACGGATCCGGCGGTGAACTTGGCGCTGATCTCGGCGCTCATCCCCTCGCCCTCCGCGAAGGACACACGCAGGTCCAGCTCGGATAAATAGACTTCCTGCTCGACCTTCGAGTCGAGCCACATCTCCATGCAGGATTTCTCCGGATCGTAGGCCGCGCGGTGCTCAAACAGGTCTGGGTGGAACCCGCCACCGAGGTTTTCGTTCAGGACTTTCAGCAGGTTCTTGTCGAAGCGCGTCCGGGCGATGATCCCCCGGCCCTGTCCCGCAGTATGGAGAGCTCGGCACGGGTCTGGTAGTACTCGGGTAGCTCCGTTATCTTCTCAAAGAGCCTGGAGCCTTCGGCATCGTAGAGGTATTTGGGCCACGGTGAGAGGTCCTTCGGCTCACCGAGCAGCCCGGCGCGGACGTCGCGAGCCATCTGAAAGTGCCTTCTTCGGGGTTTTCGAGCTTAAAGATCTCCAGGCTCCCTCTGCGTTCCACGGTGCCGTTCTCCTTCCTCGGAGCCTACTACAGCGGCCTGAGCGACGCGTTTCCTTCACGACTTACCAGGAGCATGTGCCGGTCGGGTACGCGCCGCCATTTTTCGTCTTTGTAGAGGCGCTCCGAGGCCACGACGACCGCTTCCGGGAACGCTTCTCCATCCTCGATGAAGTACAGGGAGTTGCCTTCGCCTTCCTGTGAATAGCGCGTGAAGGCCATGTCCTTGCCGTCTGTGATCGCCAGGTTCAGGTGCGTCTGCACACCGAGCCTTTCGCAGACCTCCGAGACGTGGCGGACGGTCGCGGCGAGAGCTTCCGCGAGATCACTCTCCCTCAAGCGGTCGAGCAGGGTGGCGAAGATCGTCTCCGAGTCCGTAACGCCGAGCAACCCGGCATAGGACTCGTCGCTTAAAGAGTCGCGCAGAGCGCGCATCGCCGTGTGGCGGAAGTTCTCTATCGCGCCGTTGTGCATGAACGTGTAAGGACCCGAGGAGAACGGCGGAACCCCGCTCTCTTCGACCGGAAGCCCCGGCGTCGCGCTCCGGACGGCGGCGAAGATGTTTTGGGCTTTGATCTTCGGCGCTATCCCCGCGAAGGTCCGGTCAGCCCACAGCGGTTTGTCCGAGCGGTAGACGGCTGGCTCCTCGCCCGACCACGGGACGTACCATCCCGTCCCGAAGCCGTCGGCGTTTACCACGCCGCTCATCATCTCCTGGGGCGCGTAGCTCTGTACCAGGAGCGAGTGCTCCGGCTCCAGGAGAACCGAGGAGAGCGTAACCTCCGGCCCGCCCAGATAGGCAACCATGCGGCACATGTTAGCTCTCAGCCATCAGCATTCAGCCATCAGCCTTTCTTTCGTCGAGGCCTGATCGCTGACACCTGATCGCTACCTCGCACAGCGAAAGCCCACGAAGAGCTGGCGCCGGATGGGGTAGTCCCAGTTGCGGAAGGTGTTGCGGATGGCGCAGGGACGGGTCGCCCAGGAGCCGCCGCGCAGGACCTTGTAGTCTGGGCCGAAGAAGACCTCCGAGTACTCCCTGTACGGGAAGCTCTCGAATCCGGGATAGGCCGCGAAGTCCGAAGCGGTCCACTCCCACACGTCCCCGATCATACCCAGGACGCCGTATGCGCTCGCGCCCGCTGGGTACGCGCCGACCTGCGCCGGGCGGAAGGCGAGTTGGTCCAGGTTGGCTTTCTCGGGTGTTGGTTGCTCCTCTCCCCACGGATAAAGAAGCCTCTTGGTCTCCGTCTTCGGGTCCCAAGAGGCCGCCTTCTCCCACTCCGCTTCCGTCGGAAGCCGCTTGCCGGCCCACCGGGTGTATGCGTCGGCTTCGTACCACGAGACGTGCACGACCGGCGCGCCGGCATCCAACGGTTCGTCGAAGCCGAAACGCTCGGTCCACCAGTCGTGGGGTTCCTTCTGGTACCAGTGCTTGGGAGCGGAGATACCGTTCTCCCGGATCCAATCCCAGCCTACCGGGTCCCACAGCTCTCTCTTCTCATAGCCGCCGTCCTCGACGAACTCCAGGTAGGAGCCGTTGGTTACGGGCGTTGTGTCTATGTAGAAGCCCGGCAGGTGCACTTCGTAAGCCGGTCCCTCGTTATCCAGCGCGAGTTCCTCGTCATCGGTGCCCATGACAAACCTGCCGCCGGGCACGAAGACCATCTCCTCTTCGGGCGGGTTGCCTGCGGGGAGTTGCCTCTGTTCTGGTGGCTCGTAGCCCCTGCCCTTCTTGAGCTGGAGAGTCTGCAGCATCGTCTCGTTGTGCTGGGCCTCGTGCTGGATGACCATGTTGTAGACGAAGCCGTCTTTAAGAAGCGCATCGCCGGATTCGAGGTCCGCTTTCTGCAGTTCCTTGAGGACCTGTTCCCGAATGGTGTCGAGATAGCGGTCTGCCGACGCCCTGTCCAGCATCTCCAGCGAGGGACGTTCGCTGCGAGGTGTGATCGTGGCGTCGTAGATCTCGAAGAGAGCTTGCTCGGAGAGTTCTTTGCCGAATGCCTCTTTGAGCAGCCAGAGCTCTTCGTAGTTGGCGATGTGGCCGTAGTCCCAGATCAGGGGACTCATGATCTCATCGTGCTGCGCGTAGAGGTCTTCGTCGGATACGCTCTCTAGTAGCCATCTGGTACGCTCCCTCGCCTCCTGCAACGCGCGGGCGAGGTCTTCTTTGAGAGTCTGCTTTCGAGTATCCATAACGATGAATGGTAGAGGCAGGAGTACCCCTGTCAAGTAACTTGCAAAACGATCTTGCCTCGTCCGTGCCCGGAGTCGAGGCGTTCATGCGCTTTGCCAACCTCGGTGAGGTCGAGCGTCTCGTCCACGAGCGGCTTCAGCTGGCCGCGCTCGATGAGGCGGGTCATCTCCTGCAGGCGCTGGCGCTCCCTGGTGAGGAACACGCCATAGAGCGTCTGGTTCTTCGTGTAGAGCCCGGTGAGGTCGCCCTGCGTCCCGAGTATCGTGGCGATCCGTCCGAAGGGCCGGGTGTAGGCGACGCTCTGGACGCAGATATCCCCGCCCACGGTGTCGAAGACGGCATCCACGCCTTCGCCCGCGGTCTCCTCTAGCGCCACCTCTGAGGTGTCCTGGTCTCTGTAGTCCACGGCGGCGTCGGCGCCGAGATCTCTCAGCGTCTTCTGGTTGTCCGCTCCCGCCGTCGCCAGGACCCGCGCTCCGGAGGCTTTGGCGAGCTGGATCGCGAACGACCCCACCCCGCCGGCTCCGCCGTGGATCAGGACGGTCTCTCCCACCCCGACACCGAGCCTGCGCACGATCGCCTCGTAGGCGGTTCCGCCCGCGAGCGGTACCGCCGCAGCCTCGATGTGGCTGAGCGACGGGGGTTTTCTCGCCACTATCCTCGCCGGGACCACATCGTACTCGGCGTAGCTCCCGTTGGATCTCTCGCCGAATACCTCCGGCGTGTAGTAGACCTCGTCTCCGGCAGAGAAATCATCCACCCCGGGACCGACCTCCTCCACGACCCCGGAGACATCCGCGCCGAGGATTACCGGGGGTTCGAGCCCGAAGGCCCTTCCCTCGGCCCGGATCTTGGCGTCTACCGGGTTGGTCCCGGCTGCTACCACCCTGACCAGCAACTCTCCAGGCCCTGCCTCCGGCTTCGGGACATCCCTCTCCTCGAACAACTCCGGGGACCCAAACTCCGGTGTAACCATCGCGCGCATGTTTGCTCCTCTCCGCTGCGTAACTCTGATTTTCTGTGCCCGGCGTGCCGGTTTTCCAAACGAGGACCTCTGGATAAACGGTCTCCGGGCGGGGACGGTGGCGGAGACTTCCGCTCGCTGCGTCCTCAACAAGGGACGTAAATGTTTAGAATACACAGAGAAGTTGGGAAAGGAGGCGGAATGCCTGAGAGAGAGCCACAGGCGGCACGGGAATTGACGGGGGCGTTCGGAGAGTCTTACCAGACGTTCGTGAAGAACGTTGCGGAGGCACAGCAGAGAAACACCAGGCTCGCCCAGGGTTGGTTCGAGGGCGTCACCGGTCTTTTGGAGAGCCAGATGGAGACCAACCGGGCCCTGACGAAAGCTATGGAGTCCTACGTCTCCGTCGTGGACGAGGCGTTGAAGAGCCAGGAGCGGACCAACCGCGCCCTGAAGGACAGCCTGGAAGCCTACCGGGAGGTTATCGAACGGGCGAACGGGATCCAGCAGCGCAACGCCGATATCACGCGCAGCTTCTTCGAGAGCATGACCGGTGAACTGGAGGAGCAGGTGCAGAGCAACCAGAAGATGGCTCGGGAGCTGACGGAGGGTTCGCAGAGACAGCTGGAAGCATTCCAGAAAATGCTCCAGGAGGCCGCGAACTCCTACGCGAGCCTGCTGAACGCCCCCTACGACTTCTACCGGCGGGCGATGGGGGCTGCGAGAAAAACCGAGTAGTAGAGCTACTGCAGACGTACAGAGGAGGTGCCATGCAGCAGACGCAAGAAACGCTCCGGCGGGTCAGAAACTTCGTGGGCGGCATCTGGGAGGATGCGGACGGGCTCGAAACCGAAGCCGTCTACGACCCGGCCACGGGGAAGGTGATAGCCCAGAGTCCTCTCTCCACCTACCAGGACGTAGACAGGGCCGTCAAAGCCGCCCAAGCTGCCTTCTCCGGGTGGGCTGCTACCCCGGTGGTCAAGCGTACCCAGATCTTGTTTCGCCTCAAGATGCTTATGGAAGAGCACTTTGAGGAACTGAGAGACCTCGTTACTTTAGAGAATGGCAAGGATGCTAAAGATGCCGCTGGTGAGGTAAGACGCGGCATCGAGGTGGTGGAGTTCGCCTGCGGGATGCCTACCCTGCTTATGGGGGAGACGGTAAGGGATGTGGCTTCTGGGATAGACAACGCAAGCTACCGCTACCCGCTGGGGGTGGTGGCAGCGATAACCCCATTCAACTTCCCCTGCATGGTTCCTTTGTGGACTTTGCCCATAGCGATAGGGGCGGGCAACACCTACATCTTGAAACCTTCTGAGAGAACCCCTTTATCCGCCCAGAGGTTAGGGGAGCTTCTTATGGAAGCCGGTCTTCCAGAAGGGGTCTTCAACATAGTTAATGGGGCCAAGGAAGCGGTTAACGCAATACTTGAGCATCCGGGGATAAAGGCCCTCTCCTTTGTAGGCTCTCAGCCGGTAGCTGAGCATGTCTACCGGGTAGGATGCGCCCATGGCAAAAGGGTGCAGGCTCTCGCAGGAGCCAAAAACGCCATGATCGCCATGCCCGATGCGGTTTTGGAGAGAGCAGTTCCGAACATCATCTCCAGTGCTTACGGCAACGCAGGAGAGAGATGCCTTGCCGGAAGCGTGCTTATAGCGGTGGGAACCGAAGAAGAGCAAGAGAGGCTCATAGAGAAGGTAAAGAAGGCAGCCTCAGAGATGAAAGTAGGTCCTGGATACGAAGAGGGATCCGAGCTAACACCCCTCATCCGTGACTCCCACCGGGAGAAGGTAAGAGGCTATGTAGACCTGGCAGAAGAGGAAGGAGCAGAAGTAGTCCTCGATGGAAGGGTGCCCCCAAGAGAAGAAGGCTTTTTCTTTGGGCCCACCATCCTCGATAAGGTAACAGAGAAGATGCGGGTAGCGAGAGAGGAGATATTTGGGCCTGTGCTCTCGGTGGTGCGGGTAGGCACCCTCGACGAAGCCATAGAGTTCACCAACGCATCACCCTTTGGCAACGCCTGCTCGATCTACACCGAGAGTGGTTCTGCGGTGCGGCACTTCAGGGAGCATGTGGAAGCGGGGATGTTGGGGGTGAATGTAGGAGTAGCAGCACCCATGGCGTTCTTCCCGTTCAACGGGATAAAGAAGTCCTTCTATGGGGACTTGCACGCAACCGGCAAGGATGGAGTAAGGTTTTTCACCGAAAACAAGGTCCAGATTACCCGCTGGCTCTCCTGAACAAGCTGACCGCCGCCTCGTAAGCGCCGCGCTGTGCCGCTGGACGGCTCGCTCCAGACCTGTATAATAAATCCGACATGATTACTCGGATTAAGGACAGGCTTGGCGTAAGCCCCACGGAACTCGTAGGGAACACCCCGCTCTTCGAGCTTTCGAGCATCGGGAGCGAGGTTCCCGGGGTCAGGATACTGGGCAAGGCGGAGTGGTACAACCCCGGCGGGTCGGTCAAAGACAGGCCCGCTTTGTGGATGATCCGGGACGGCGAGCAGAGCGGAAAGCTCACGCCGGAGAAGACGATTCTCGATGCAACGAGCGGAAACACGGGGATCGCCTACGCCTGGATCGGGGCGGCGCTCGGGTACAAAGTAAAGCTGTGTATGCCCAAAAACGCGAGCGAGGAGCGCAAGAAGATCCTGCGCGCCTACGGGGTGGAGTTCGTACTCACCGATCCCGGAGAAGGCTCAGACGGAGCCATCCGCGAGGCGAGGCGGCTCTACGAAGAGGAGCCGGAGAGATACTTCTACCCCGACCAGTACTCCAATCCGGCAAACCCCCGCTCGCACTACGAGTCAACCGCGCCGGAGATCTGGGAGCAGACCGAGGGTGATATCACGCACTTCGTGGCGGGGCTCGGGACGAGCGGCACGTTCGTCGGGACGGCGAGCCGTCTCAAGGAGTACAACCCGGAGATAAAGGTGATCTCCTTCGAGCCGGACTCGCCGTTTCACGGGATCGAGGGCATGAAGCACATGGAGAGCGCGATCGTGCCCCAGATCTACGACCCGACCATCGCGGATGAGAACCGCTCCACCGCGACCGAAGAGGCCTACGAGATGGTCAAGCGGGTCGCGCGCGAGGAAGGACTTCTCATCGGCATCTCGGCGGGGGCTGCCGTGGCGACTTCTCTGAAGGTTGCGAAAGAGATAGAATCCGGGGTCGTCGTGGCGATACTGCCCGATGGGGCAGACAAGTATCTCTCCGAGAGCTTCTGGGAGGAGTAGCCTTTGCCGCTCAAGATAGGCCGGGGAGACATCGGGCACATCGAGGAGCACGCGAAGGAAGCGTACCCCGAAGAGTGCGCCGGGGTTCTCGTCGGGATGGATGTGGGCGAGATGAAGATCGTGGTGGACGTGTGGCGCGCGGATAACACCCACGAGGGCGAACGCGGGCGCCGCTTCCTCATAGAGCCGTTGAAGATCAAAGAGTTCGAGGAGAGGGCGCAGGAGCGGGACCTGGACGTGCTCGGGTTCTACCACTCCCACCCCGACCATCCGGCAGAGCCCTCCGACTACGACCGGGAGCACGCCTGGCCCGGCTGGTCCTACGTTATCGCTTCTGTGAGTGAGGACGGGTTGAAGGACGTGCGCTCCTGGGTGCTCAAAGATGATCGCACGGGATACGACGAGGAGTCGCTGGTACAGTAGTTTCTCCGCAGGTTTTCAGAAGGATTTAGGGAAGGAGTCCTGATATGCCGAAGGTGAAGATCCCCACCCCTTTGAGACAGTATGCTGGCGGGAATTCCGAGGTCTCGGTCTCCGGTGGTACGGCCGGTGAGACCCTCGGTAATCTTGCCGATGAGTACCCGGATCTCAAGCAGCACCTCTATACCGGCGACGGCAAGCTGCGGTCGTTCGTGAACGTCTACAAGGGTGACGAGGACATCCGCTATCTCGATGGCCCCGACACGGCGGTGGCGGAGGAAGATGAGATCTCCATCATCCCCTCCATCGCCGGCGGCCGATGTTGAAATTTAGATAAGCAAGGTTTTCGGTGCTGATACGCACCGCCACATTTGAACGCTGAAGAGAGGTTTTTACATTATGGAGACACGTCAACCTTTGATACAAAACGCCAACGGCGCGGTCGAACTCTCTAACGAGGAGATCAGCCGCTACAGCCGCCACCTCATCATGCCCGAGGTGGCGCTCGAAGGGCAGAAGAAGCTCAAGCAGGCGCGGGTTCTGACCATCGGAGCCGGGGGACTGGGGGCTCCGCTCGCGATGTATCTCGCCGCGGCGGGCGTCGGAACGATAGGCGTCGTTGACTTCGACGTCGTGGATGAGTCCAACCTGCAGCGCCAGATCATCCACGGCACCTCCGATGTGGGCCGTCCCAAGCTGAAGAGCGCTCGCGAGACTATCCAGGATATAAACCCCAATGTAAAGGTCGAGGGCTTCGAGGAGCAGCTCACGAGCGAGAACGCTTTAGACATCTTCCGCGATTTCGACATCATCGTGGACGGGACGGACAACTTCCCGACGCGCTACCTGGTAAACGACGCGTGTGTGCTTCTGGGCAAGCCGAACGTCTACGGTTCGATCTTCCGCTTCGAGGGACAGGCGAGCGTGTTCTACGCCGAGGAAGGACCGTGCTACCGCTGCCTCTATCCTGAGCCGCCTCCTCCAGGTCTCGTGCCGAGCTGCGCCGAGGGCGGGGTGCTGGGGATACTGCCCGGCGCCATCGGGACCATCCAGGCCACCGAGACCGTCAAGCTCATACTCGGGATCGGGGAGCCCCTGATCGGGAGGTTGCTCCTCTACGACGCCCTCTCGATGCGCTTCCGGGAGATGAAGCTCCGCAAGAACCCGGAGTGCCCGATCTGCGGCGAGAACCGCACGATCCACGAGCTCATAGACTACGAAGAATTCTGCGGCATCCCACAGGCGCAGGCTGCCGAGCAGGAGGATGAGGTACCTGAGATCACGGTCCAGGAGCTCAGGGAGAAGCTGAACAACGGCGGAATCTCCGTGCTCGACGTGCGCGAGCCGCACGAGTACGAGGTCGCCAACATCGGCGCGCCCCTGATCCCGCTCGGAGAGCTGCCGGAGCGCTACCAGGAGCTCGACAGAGACGAGCCGCTCGCCGTGCACTGCAAGAGCGGAGCGCGCAGCGCCCGGGCCGTTAAACTGCTCAAAGATGCGGGCTTCAAGGAGGTCTACAACGTCAAGGGCGGCATCAACGCCTGGAGCGAGGAGATAGACCCGAGCGTTCCCAAGTATTAATAAGTATTGGGCGTGGGAGCCGGTCGCTCCTGCACTACTTTGAGCTATCAATGCTGCTTTCGGGGCATATGTTCGTAACCCGGTCAGTACGACGAACTCCTCACGCCGCTCGCTTTGAGTGATTATTGGCTGGATGCCTGGGCCCCGGATATGATAAATCCGGTTCGAAAGAAGGAGTCAACTATGCCCCGTGAGACCATACCCGCGCAGACCAGGATCGGGCACGTCCACCTCAAGGTCTCCAACCTGGAACGCTCAGTTGCTTTTTACCGCGACCTGATGGGCTTCGAGGTTACGGCTCGCTATGGAGCGGAAGCCGCTTTTCTTTCCGCGGGTGGCTACCACCACCACATCGGCCTGAACACGTGGGAGAGCAAGGACGGTTCCCCGCCGCCGCGCAACACCACCGGCCTGTACCACTTCGCCATCAACTACCCCACGCGCAAAGACCTGGCCGTCGCCCTGAAGCGACTTCTGGACGCCGGGTGGCCCATTGACGGGGCTTCGGACCACGGCACCCACGAGGCGATCTACCTGCATGACCCCGATTACAACGGCATCGAGCTGGCCTGGGACCGGGAGCCCAGTGAATGGCCGCGGATCGGAGACAGGCTGAACTTCATGACCCGGCGGCTCGATTTCGAGGGCTTGCTCGCCGAGCTGGAACAGCCGGCCAGAGGGTAGGAACCCAGCATCCCTTGATTTCGAGGCGCGTGCTCCTCGCTGTACTATCCGGTAGAAATTGAGTTGTGCGGCACAAGTTGCTAGGCTGCGAGAACCCGGAGATGTGGGGGAGGTGCGAGTGGAAAAGGCGTTTCGAATGCGTCCCCGACCCACCGACGGAACTTTCCTGCACGGGTGTAGCGAGCCTACCTGTATTGCCGGATCTACGCGGCTGCGGCGGTGTACTATTGCTACGGAAAGGAAGCTTGAGGATATGTTCGACTATCGCTCGATGTTCGACCTTTCGGGAAAGAGCGCCCTCGTGGTGGGAGCGGGCAGTGGCATCGGGAGGGCCGGCTCCCACGGCCTCTCAGCCTTCGGGGCGGAGGTTATCTGCGCGGACGTGAATGCCGAAAACGCCCAAAGGACAGCACAGGAGATCGAAGCCGAAGGCTACAAGGGACAGGCGCTGGAGCTGGATATGTGCGATCCGTCGAGCGTCCGGGCTGCGGTCGAGCTGATCGAATCCCCGGACGTGCTGGTTGCCACGCCGTCCATCAACGTCAGGAAGCCACTGCTGGAGATCACGGACGAGGAGTTCGACCGGGTTGTAGAGCTGAACCTGAAGGGCACCTTCCGCCTGATCCGGGACTTCGGGCGAGGCATGGCGGAGAGGGGATCGGGGAGCATCATCGCCTTCTCCAGCATCCGGGCCCAGACGGTCGAGCCGGGCCAGGGTATCTACGCCGCTACCAAAGCCGGGGTCGTCCAGATGCTGAGAGCCCTGGCAGCCGAACTGGGAGAGCGGGGGGTGCGGGTCAACGCCATCGCCCCCGGCATCGTCGAGACGCCGCTTACCAACCAGATCAAAAACATCCCCCAGTGGTACGAAGCCTACGCCCAAAAGACCATCCTGGGTAGGTGGTCCGAAGCACACGAACTGGTCGGAGCTATCGTCTACCTCGCCTCTGATGCCAGTTCTTATGTAACGGGATCTTTGATGCTCGTTGATGGGGGCTGGACCGCCGCCGATGGTCGCTACATCCCTCCGCTGTAAGTTATTGACAATGTGCACATATATGCAAGACTTTAATCGTTGGACGAGCAGGAGGAACGAGAGATGATGACGGAGTCGGGGAGCGGGAGGCGGGGCTCGGTATTCAGCTTCAGGGTGCGGCAGATCGTGGTCGCCGGGGTTCTGGGAGCGATAGCTGTTTTGCTCGGCGTGACGCGGTGGGGGTTCATCCCGGTGCCGAACCTGGCTGGAAACGCGACGATCATGCACGTGCCTGCGATTCTGGGTGGCGCGCTCGAAGGGCCGGTGGTGGGCTTCCTGGCTGGAGCCATCTTCGGCATATTCTCGTGGATAGACGCCACCATACCTCTGTTCAAGGACCCGATAGTGGCTGTAGTGCCGAGGCTGTTTATCGGGGTGGTGGCCTGGGTTGTGTTCGCGCTTTTGCGGAAGCGCAGCCTGAGCGTGGCCTCTGCGCTTGCGGGCATTCTGGGCTCTGCGACGAACACCGTCGGGGTGCTCGGGCTCGCGGTGTGGCGGGGTTACCTGCCGCCTGCGGCGATCGTGCCGATAATCCCGCAGGCCATAGCCGAGGCGATTCTGGCGGCCATCATAACCGTCGTGGTGGTCAGGGGAGTTATGCTGGTCCGCAGCGGGCGTACGACCGCTCCGGAGACCAAGGACGAGGAGCGCCGGTACTAGGGGCTGCGCGGGTGTGATCGAGATCGAGGATCTTTCGTTCGCCTACCGGACCGGCGAGGAAGATGCGATCCCGGCGCTGCGGGGCGTAAACCTGCGGATAGGGCCGGGGCAGTTCGTCGCGGTTATCGGGCACAACGGCTCGGGGAAGAGCACGCTGGTCAAGCTGCTCGTCGCGGTTCTGTACCCGACTGAAGGCCGGATTCGGGTAGACGGCATCCCGGTTCGTCCCGGCAACGAGTGGGAGGTGCGCGAGAGGATCTCGGTAGTCTTCCAGGACCCCGACGACCAGCTCGTGATGAACCGGGTCGCCGATGATGTGGCCTTCGGACCGGAGAACCTGGGGCTTCCGAGAGAGAAGATAGCGGAGCGTGTGCACTCGTCCCTCGAAGCACTCGGCCTGGAAGAGATGGGGGAGCGCCTGATCGAAGACCTCTCCCCCGGCCAGAAGCAGCGGGTGGCGATAGCGGGCGCCCTGGCGATGCGGCCCCGGTTTCTGGTGCTCGACGAGCCGACGACACTGCTTCCGGCTCCGGTCGCCGCGCGCCTGATCTCCACGGTCAGGGATCTCAACCGCAGCGGGGGTATGGGAGTGTTGCACATCACGCACTCCATGTCCGAGGCGGCCCTCTTCGACCGGGTGGTCGTCATGGACGAGGGGAAGCTCGTCCTGGATGGAACTCCCGCCGAGATCTTCCGTGAGGTGGACAGGCTGAGGTCCATAGGTCTCGATGTTCCCCCCGCCGTGAGCCTGGTGCACCGGTTGCGGGCCCGCGGCGTCCCGCTCGAAGGCGACATCCTCGACGGAGCAGACCTGCGGCGGGCGCTCGCCGCCCTTGCAGAATCTCCGGCATACCGGCGGTGCTCCGGCTGATGGAAGCCGGCACGTCTCCCGTTATCGAGCTGAAGAACTTCCGCTACACCTACCTCGAAGGTACTCCGAGAGCGGTCGAGGCCATCCGGGATGTCTCGCTCGAAATACACCGGGGTGAGAGGGTGGCGATAGTCGGGGCCACCCAGTCGGGGAAGTCTACCCTGGTAGATGCGCTGGTGTACCTGCTGCGTCTGGGAAGCGGCCAAGTGTTTTACGAGGGCGAGGACGTTACCGCGCCGGGCTACGACAGGGGAAAGCTGCGCCGCGAGATAGGCGTAGTCTTCCAGAGCCCCGACGCACAAATCGTGGAGAACATCGTCGGTGCGGATGTGGCTTTCGGGCCGACGGCGGCGGGGATCCCGGCGGAAGAGACGAGAAAGCGCGTCGAGGAGAGCCTGAACGCCGTGGGATTGTCGTATCCCGAGTACCGGTTGCGCTACGTCCACGCGCTCTCGGGCGGGCAGCGCCGCCGGGTGGCGATTGCCGGGGTGCTCGCGATGCGCACGCCCGTGCTCGTGCTCGATGAGCCGACCGCCGGGCTCGATCCGCGGGGTCGGCGGGAGTTGCTGGATCTGCTGCTCAACCTGCGGAAAGAACGCGAGCTTACGCTCGTGGTGTGCTCGGCGGGACTGGAGGAGGCGAGCCTGCTCTGCGACCGCTTCGTGGTGCTCGATGCGGGAAAGGTAGTCATGGACGGGCCTGCGCGCGAAATTCTGCGCCGATCCAACAGACTCGCCGAACTGGACATCTCGCTCCCCGAGACGGTAAACGTCGCCTCCGAGCTAAAGAAAATCTTCCCCGACTTCCCGACCAGCCTTCTGACGGAAGAGGAGCTAGAGGCGGAGATCCTGAAGCATCTGGGAGCAGGGTAGGTGTTCGAGCTTCAACGCAACGTCATCTTCGGGCAGTTCGTGGACACCGGCTCGCCGGTCCACCGGATGGACCCGCGCCTGAAGCTGGCGGCGGCGTTCGTTCTGATCGTGGCCTCGTTCCTGATCGACACTTTCGCAGGCTACGCCCTGGTATTGCCGCTCCTGGTGTTAATCCACGTGCTCTCGCGGGTTCCGTTCGGATACCTTTTGCGGGGCTCGCGCTTCTTTCTGGGGTTTCTGGTTTTTATCCTCGTTTTCCAGGTTCTCTTCTATCCCGGAGAGGTGCAGCCTTCGAATGTGCTGTGGAGCTGGGGTGTGCTCTCGGTTTCGACCACGGGGATCCGGTTCGCCGCGATCGTGGGCCTGCGCGTGCTGCTTCTCTACTACGTTACGACCATGCTGATGCTGACAACTTCTCTCGTGGACCTGACCAACGCTCTGGAGCTTGTCTTCAGACCGCTGCAGCGGCTCAGAGTCCCGGTCAACGAGATGGTCCTGGTGTTCGTCATCGCGATCAAATTCGTCCCCATCTTTATCGAGGAGATAGAACGTCTCGCCAAGGCCCAGACCGCCCGCGGCGTACCCTTTGACGAGGGCGGGGCCATCAAACGCGCCCGGCGCATCGGAAGGCTGCTCGTCCCCATCTTTATCAGCGGGTTCAACCGCGCCGACGTTCTCACAACCGCCATGAACGTCCGATCCTACCGGGGCGGACGGGGCCGCACCAAGCTGCGTCGGATGCACGCGAGCGCGGGCGACTGGACCGCGCTGGTGCTGATCATCTCCTGGGTGCTCGTAGCCTGGCAGTTTCCTGCTTCCGGCTGGCTTTGAGTACTAGGAGCACCAGTAAGGCAAGTGTCTGGATAGCCTACGAGCGTCGTTGCAACCAGAAGAACGCCGCCAGATAGGAGAGACCGGCGAGTGCTCCAAGCCACGCGTAGGGGCTACCGCTGTGACCCCGAGCTATCTCGTACAGAAAGCCCCCGATTATGGCGAAGATCGTGACGAGCCCGGCAAAGGCCGTCGCCCTGAGATCAAAGGATCGCCACCGCTCATCGGAGGGCTGGCCTCTGAGCGCCCGGATCACCTCGCTGCGCCCGCCCACAATCAACAGGACTGCTACGGCGGACATCAGCGCCAGCCCTCCCACACCGGACTTCGGATCGCCACCTGCCCAGAAAGCGATAAGATAGGCGATCCCTATTCCCACCGCCAGAGTCGGCCCCAACCACTTCGACCACCTCGAACCGCCGTGTTCATTCCTTGCCATCTTCACGAAAAACCTCCTCTACATATTTGCCGAAGAACCGCGCGAGCGCCATCGCCAGCGGCAAAGAGGGCGTGTAACGTCCGGTCTCGATCGCGTTGATCGTCTGCCTGGAAACCCCAAGCTCCTTCGCCAACTGTCCCTGCGATAGTCCTCGCTCCGTCCTGAGCGCCCGCACGTCGTTTTTCATGCTGTAAAGTTAGCTTGTCATGAACAGGTTGTCAAGTGAGCTTTACAAAAAATGCCTTTCCAGTGAGAAAGCCTATTATCTTCGTGGATGCACTGACGGCCAACAATCTAAAAAGGAATATACTTTACAAAATCGTAACCCGGATATTATTGCTTTGTTACTTGTATTTACTTAAATTTGTGCGATAGGTGGCGGAAAGTGGGAAGATGGTGAAGAAAATGAGAATAACGCTCGCTGTGATCGCCGCGGTAATTCTCGCTGCGGTGGCTGCGACGGCTGCGGTCGGGCGTGGAGATGGGGCTTCGGAGAAGGCATCCAGTGGTCATTCGTCGGACAGGTCAGGGGCGAGCCTCGGAATAAATCCTCGCAAGGGCACCTGTCCCAAAGCCGTACCGGACGGGCTGCCTCCGAACGCGCTGGCGGGGGCGACCAACGATGCGCTCGCCGAGGCTCCGAAGCTCTACTCGCAGAATACGAGAGGCCGGTACGCTACCCTGGCGCAGTTGGTCAGATCGGGGAGCCCGCGGAGCGGGACGTTCAGGGAGTGCGGCAAGCGGCTGAACAACCGCAGCGTGGAGGTGGATATGATCTTCCCCCACGCGGGGTACCATAGCGCCAGCCTCTCCCAGGCGAGCGTGTTCGTGGCGCGCTTCGACGGGCGCTACCGGGTGTGGGGGATCGCGCACTGAGTGAGGCGGCCCGTGTTCTCTCTACAGCGTCTCCCTGCGCCGGAATCGCTGGCCGTAAGGGTGGCCGGTGTGGAGGCGTTCCATAGAGCTTATCGCCTGTATGCGCTCCAGGGCTAAAGTGTCGGCGGCGATGTTGGTGGGGACGCCGTCGCGTTTGGAGATGGCGATGATGCTCTTTACCGAGTCGTAGATGCGCATAACGCGCTTGGTCGCCCTCCCGCGGTGGTAGCCTTCAAGCTCGTCTGCGACGTTTATGAGGCCGCCGGCGTTTATTACGTAGTCGGGGGCGTAGAGGATGCCGCGCTCGGCGAGCTCCCCGCCGTGACGCGGTTCGAGCAGAACATTGTTGGCGCTGCCGGCGACTATCCGGCAGCGCAGACGGGGGATGGTCTCGTCGTTGATCACAGCCCCCAGCGCGCACGGGGCGAAGATGTCGCAGGGCATGGAGAGGATCTCATCGGGCTCGACCGGCTTGGCCCTGAACTGCCTGACCGCGCGCTCTACGGCCTCCTCCTCGACGTCGGTTACGATGAGGTGTGCGCCCTCCTCATGCAGCAGTTTGCACAGGTTGTGTCCCACGTGACCCAGCCCCTGCACGGCGATCGTTCTGTCGTCCAGAGAGGTAGAGCCGAAGACCTCCTCGGCGCAGGCCCGCATCCCCTGCACGACGCCCAGCGCCGTCAGCGGCGAGGGATCGCCGGAGCCGCCGTGGGTTACGTCCACACCGACCACGTGCGAGGTCTCGACCTGGATGTGGGTGATGTCCTCAGTCGAGGTTCCCACGTCCTCGGCGACGATGTAGCGCCCGCCGAGGGTTTCGATGTAGCGCCCGAAAGAGCGGAAGAGCGCCTCGGACTTGTCCGTGTGCGGGTCGCCGATGATCACCGACTTTCCGCCCCCAAGATTAAGGCCGCTCGCGGCGGCCTTGTAAGTCATCCCTCTTGCCAGGCGTAGAGCGTCTACTACTGCCTCATCCTCGGATGCATAGGGATACATCCGGCAGCCGCCTAGAGCCGGGCCTAGCGTGGTGTCGTGGATGGCTATGATGGCCTTCAGGCCAGTCTGACGGTCGTGACAGAACACGATCTGCTCGTAGCGGTACTCCGCCAGCTTCTCGAAGATTTTCACTTCTCCTCCTTTTCCCGGTAACTGAATCCGGGATTTAATTTTACTACCTCGCAGGGAGAGGCTCGGCAGAAAATCGCGTGCAGGCGCGTGCTAGAATGCCCGGATATGCAAGGTGAAAGGCTCGGGGAGAGAAGTACCGCCGGTAAGATCGAGGGCCTGAAGAAGCTGCGCGAGGCTGCTGCGAACCCGGCTTCCGAGAACGCCGTCGCGCGCCAGAAGGAGAAGGGCAAGCTCACCGCCCGCGAACGCATAGAGTTGCTTCTGGACGAGGGAACTTTCGTCGAGCTGGACCGCTACCGGGTGCACCGTTCCTACAACTTCGGGCTGGAGAAAAACCGGCCCCTGGGAGACGGGGTCGTTACCGGGTACGGTGAGATCAACGGCAGGAAGGTCTGCGTCTTCTCGCAGGATTTTACGGTCTTCGGCGGTTCTCTGGGCGAGGTCTACGCGCAGAAGATCTGCAAGGTCATGGACCTCGCGCTCTCGACGGGATGCCCCATAATCGGGTTGAACGACTCGGGCGGGGCGCGCATCCAGGAGGGCGTGGTCTCTTTAGCGGGATACGCCGACATCTTCCACCGCAACGTCAGGGCTTCGGGGCTCGTGCCCCAGATCAGCGTCATCATGGGGCCGTGCGCGGGCGGGGCGGTCTACTCGCCCGCGATCACCGACTTCATCTTCATGGTCGAGGAGACGAGCCACATGTTCATCACCGGCCCCGATGTCATAAAGAGCGTAACCGGCGAGGAGGTCAGCTTCGAGGACCTGGGCGGCGCGGGGACGCACAGCACCAAAAGCGGCGTTGCCCACTTCTCCGCACCCGATGAAGAGACGTGCCTCGAAGACGTACGCTACCTGCTCTCGTTTTTGCCGGAAAACAACCTGGAGACGCCGCCGTACTACAAACCCACCGACTCGCCGGAGCGGATGGAGGAGGCTCTGGCCTCGCTCGTTCCCGACTCGCCCCGGCAACCCTACGACATCCGGGAGGCCGTCGGGATGGTCGTGGACGACGGGGAGTTCTACGAGGTGCAGGAAGGCTGGGCGCAGAACCTCGTCGTCGGCTTCGCGAGGCTCGACGGGCACGCCATCGGCGTCGTCGGGAACCAGCCGATGGTGCTGGCGGGGACGCTGGATATAAACGCGAGCATCAAGGGAGCGCGGTTCGTCCGCTTCTGCGATGCCTTCAACATCCCGCTTCTCACCTTCGTGGACGTGCCGGGGTTCATGCCGGGCACAGACCAGGAGTGGGGTGGCATCATCCGCCACGGAGCGAAGCTCCTCTACGCCTTCTCCGAGGCGACGGTCCCGAAGATGACCGTCATTACCCGTAAGGCTTACGGCGGGGCCTACGACGTCATGTGCTCCAAGCACATCGGGGCGGACGTGAACGTCTCGTGGCCGACGGGTGAGATCGCGGTGATGGGCGCGCCCGCTGCGGTCGGGATCATCTTCAGGCGCCAGATCTCCGAGGCCGAGAACCCGGAGGCCGAGCGCGAGGCGCTCATAGAGAACTACGAAGAGCAGTTCAACAACCCGATGGTCGCCGCCGAGATGGGATACCTGGACGACGTGATAGACCCGCGCGAGACGCGCCCCTACCTCATCAAAGCCTTGCAGATGGTCCGCTCCAAGCGCCCCGAGCGGCCGCAGCGCAAGCACGGAAACATCCCGCTTTAAGATATGCTGCCGGATAAAATGGTGTAGAGCACCTGGCAGGCGATTGGAGTTAGGCATGTCGAAGAGCAAAGTATCTGAGGCTTCGGGTACCGTCCTGGATGCGATCGGAGATACCCCACTTATCGAGGTAGAAGGAATATGGTGCAAGCTGGAGTATCTGAACCCTTCGGGTTCGATCAAGGCGCGCATCGCCAAATACATGATCGAACGCGCCGAGCAGGAGGGCCTGCTCAAGCCCGGCGACACCATCGTCGAGGCCACATCCGGCAATACCGGAAACGCCCTCTCGATGGTCGCCGCCGTAAAGGGCTACAGGATGCTCGTGGTGATGCCGGAGGGGATGAGCTCGGAGAGGGTAGCCATAAGCCGGGCGTTTGGGGCCGATATCCTTCACGTTGGCCACTTCCACGTGGATGAGGCGCTCACCAAAGCCAGGGAGCTGGGACGCGAGGAGGGCTACTTCTGTCCGTCGCAGTTCGAGAGCGAGTGGAACGTGGAGGAGAACAGAGTATGGCTGGGACCGGAGATCCTCTCCCAGCTTCCCGAGGGAAGAGTGCCCGACGCGCTGGTGATGGGAGTTGGCACGGGCGGGACGATCGTCGGGGTCGGGCAGACTTTCCGGGAAGTCAACCCCAGGGTGCGGCTGTTCGCGATGGAGCCCGACGAGTCTTGCACCATACTGTGCGGCGAGGTGGGTGAGCACCTGATCGAGGGGATCTCCGACGGGTTTATCCCCGGCATCTTCTCCCGACACCAGAACCTGGTGGACACGACGCTCTCCGTCGGGAGCGAGGAGGCGGTCGAGGCGATGCGGTACCTGGCCAGGCGTTACGGGCTCTTCGTGGGACCTTCGAGCGGGGCGAACCTGGTGGCCGCCAGAAGAGTCAGGGAGAATCACCCGGAACTGAAGGCGGTTGTTACGCTGTTTTGCGACGAGGGTGAGAAGTACATCCAGGAGCACTTCGCGGAACCGGACGAGGTGCAGGTGGACGCGGGGACGTTCTCCTGAGACGCCCTGCTCCAGACCCCGAAGAAGCTGCCGCGATCCTGGCGGCCCTGAAAGTCCTGCGCCTGCAAGAGCCTGAGGGACCAGCGCCGCAGACGGGCCGATGGGAGCTTGCGGGGAGGATCGGGAGGCCGCTTTCGCCGTGGGCAGAGCTGGAAGGCTCGATGTGGTCGTACCCTGACTGGGAGGGGCAAAGTTAGATGTTCGAGAAGGTGCTGGTGGCGAATCGCGGCGAGATCGCCGTCAGGATAATCCGCGCCCTGCGGGAGCTTGGCGTATCCAGCGTCGCTGTCTACTCGGACGCCGATAGGGAGTCGCTGCACGCGGAGCTTGCGGATGAGGCTTACCACGCCGGTCCGACGCCCGCTGTCGAGAGCTATCTGAACATCGAGAAACTCGTCGAGGTGGCGAGGCGTTCGGGAGCGGAGGCGGTGCATCCGGGGTACGGATTTCTGGCGGAGAGTGCCGCGTTCGCTCGGGCGGTTGGGGAGGCGGGGTTGGTCTGGATCGGACCTCACCCAGAGGCGATAGAGGCGATGGGCTCCAAGGTCGAGAGCCGCAGGATCATGTCGAGGGCCGGGGTTCCGATCACACCCGGCACCGAAAACCCGATAGAATCCGCCGACGCCATTTTCGAGTTCGCCGGAGTGCATGGTTATCCGGTGGCGATCAAAGCCTCCGCGGGCGGCGGGGGCAAGGGCTTTGCCGTCGCATGGGACAAGACGGAGGCGAAAGGTGCCTTCGAGCGGGCGAGCCGGGAGGGTGAGGCGTACTTCGGGGACGGCGCCGTGTACCTGGAACGTTATCTTTCGGGACCGCGGCACATCGAGATACAGGTCCTGCGGGACCGGCACGGTAACGCCGTCCACCTCGGCGAGCGGGACTGCTCGATCCAGCGCCGCCACCAGAAGCTCGTCGAAGAGTGCCCCTCTCCCGCCATAGATCCCGCGATGCGCGAAGAGATGGGTGAGGCGGCGCTCCGGGCGGCGGAGGCCGTCGGGTACGACAACGTGGGAACCGTGGAGTTTCTGGTGCAGGACGAGGATTTCTACTTCCTGGAGATGAACACCCGCGTGCAGGTCGAGCACCCCATAACCGAGGAGGTTACGGGGGTGGACATCGTGCAGACCGGCATCCGGATCGCCGCCGGAGAGCCCCTGCCCTTCTCGCAGGAGGAGATAAGCTGGCAGTGCCACGCCATAGAGGTCAGGCTGAACGCCGAAGACGCCGCGAACGGATTTGCCCCGAGTCCGGGCTTCGTTACCGTCTATGGGGAGCCGGGTGGACCCGGAGTACGGGTGGACTCCTCGCTTTGGGGGCCGGGGCTGGTCCCTGAATCCTACGACCCGCTCTTCGCCAAGCTCATCGTCCGCGGCTCGGATCGGGAGGATGCTCTGCGGCGGCTGCGGCGCGCCCTTGCGGAGTTCAGGGTAGAGGGGATCTCCACGACGCTCCCGTTCTTTGAGGCGATTCTGGACGACGAGGTCTTCGTCTCGGGCAGATACACCACAGGGTTCATCGAAGAACGGATGGAGAAGCTGGAGATCGAAGCCGCTCCTGTCGGCGAGAAGGACGAGGCCCCGGAGAAAACGGTCCGGGAGGTCGAGGTCGAGGTGAACGGGAGGCTCTTCCGGGTGAAGGTCTACTCCGAAGGGGAGCAACCGGATGACAGCGCGCCGAGGCGCAGGACCCTCACGAACCGGCGGGCGGCGGTGAGCGAGGGAGCGGTAACAGCCCCGATGCAGGGGACGATCGTGCGGGTGCTCGTCGAGGAAGGCCAGGAGGTCGCCACAGACGAGGCAGTGTGCGTGCTGGAGGCGATGAAGATGGAGAGTGAGATCCGCTCCCAGAGAGGCGGCACAGTCTCGAAGGTTCTCGTCGAGGAAGGCCAGACCGTGCGCTCCGGCGACCCGCTCATAATAGTAGAGTAAGAGCGTGGCCGAGCAGGCATCGGAGTTCGAGTGGCGCGGCGGGGGCGAGGAAGCCGAGATCTTCCTCTACGCGCCCGATGATTCCGCGTTCGAGCGGGTTCTTCCCGCCACCAGGATTCCCGGCGTGGGGAGCCCCGTATACGCCGCCGCATCCCAGGATGGTTTCGGATGGGCCGCCGCTTCCTCCTCGCACGTTGCACCGGACCTCTTCTCTGCTCCCGTTTGCGGATTGCTGTTAACCGCGGAGGTCGCTCTCGGGAACCTCGGGATGCCGCCGGAAGAGGTGCCACGTCTTATCTCACGCAACCTCACCGAGGTGCGCCTGCCTTCTCTCTCCGAAGCGGGGGTGCGCAGGATCTGCGAGTCCGGCGCGTACGGGGCCGCGGAGGACGGTCTGATCGAGGAAGAAGACCTGCAGTTCTTCGGCAGACGGGAGAGTGAGCCCGACTCGCTAATCCGCCGGGCGATATCCGCCGGAACGCGCGACTGGGACGAACCTGGAAAGGTGCAGGTGTACTCGATAGAGGAGATTCTGGACTCGGAGAGGGCGGAATCCAGGAATCTCGGAGCAGGTGCGCTTGCCGTAGTTACTTGGGTCGGAGCAGGAGAACTCGGGCGGCTCGCGCTCGATGCCCACCACCAGCGCATCGCGGACCGGGCCGAGAGCGGCGACTTCGGTGCGGAAGCGGATCTCCCGGCAGCTCCGGTGGATACCGAGGAAGCAGACGATCTCCTGGCGGCAGCCGGGGCCGCGTCCAACTTCGCGGACGGGCGCGCCGCGCTCTTGCTGTACGCGCTGAGGCGTTCCCTGGAGGAGGTTGCCGGAGCGTTGGGGCTGCGGGCGGTATGGATGGTCGGTGGGGTCGAGGATCAGGACGGTCTTCTCGTTCATCGCTGGAGGCTTGCTGCGGTGAGGGAGGGTGAAGTTCTGGTTGCGGGCGATAACGTGGCGGCGGGAGCAGGTAGGATGCTCGGAAGTGCTCCCGCCTTCGGTGTGCCGGAGAGCGAGGGACGCTGGATCTGGGAGGAAGCCGGGTTGCTGGAGCGTTTAGCCAGAATGCGCTCCATAGAGAGTGGGAGTCGGGAAAGACGATAGGGAGGAGTCAGCTTGAGCAGCGAAGTTCTGGATAAGATGTTGCAACTCATCACTGCGGCCTTCGGGCTGGTGGCGGCGCTGGCATGGAATGACGCCATCCAGACGCTGTTCGGGGCGGTTTTCGGCACGCAAGGAAACCTTGCCGCCAAGTTTTTCTACGCGGTAGTCGTAACCGTTGTGATGGTCATCGCCACGGTAAGGCTCGGGAGGTTGGCCGAGCGGGTCCGGAAAGGAGAGGAAGAGGAGTCTACCTCTCCCTGAAGTCCTCCGGAGAGACCCTGTTTACCCACTCCTTGAACTTGTCCACAACCTCCTCTTCGGGAGCTTCCTCCATAGACTCCTCGAAGACGACGCTCGCCTCCTCTATGACTTCGTCGGAGGCGAAGATCTCAGCTCCGGATCTAATCGCCAGAGCTATAGCGTCCGAAGGCCGGGAGTCTACCTCCACGACGCGCCCATCTATCTCCAAGGTGATGGTGGCGTAGAAGGTGGACTCTTCGAGCCGGGTTACCGTTACCCGCTCCATGGAGCCGCCCAGCTCGTTGACGAGGTTTACCGCCAGGTCGTGGGTTAGAGGACGGGGAAACTCCTGGTTCTGGAGTTTCATGAGGATTGCACGGGCTATGTCCTGGCCGATCCAGATCGGGAGGTAGCGGTTATCGTCCTCGACCTTGAGTATCACGATAGGAGTGGAGCTGAAAAGATCCATGTTGATGCCGTAAATGGACATCCGGGTGAAGCCATCAGCGCTCACTGGTTATGCTCCTCTCACGCTGCGAAGCCGTGTATCTATACCAAGCATCAGAGTAGATTGTACTTCCGGCGGTGCCGCTCTTCAATCAGCTTGCCAGCCGCAATAACGTGTTGTACAGTATCC
>CADDYV010000026.1 GCA_902810695.1 Actinomycetota bacterium
CTTCGAAATCCACAACGGCGTAGTGATCTATGGGAATCCCGGTAAGATTCTCTACAGCACTCGCCGCCTGCGCTACCCCGCCGTACTCGTAGGCGGTGTTGATCCGGTCCTTAACCCCCGGCTTTATCTGGACCAGGAGATCCCGCGGAATGGAGAGGAGCTTGATCTCTCCGGTGTCCGGGTACACCCGCGCAACCATCATCGTGTCCGTCCGGGTGCCGCCCCCCTCGGCAGCGCTATCCGGCCGCTTATCCACGCCCAGCACGAGCACATCGAACGGGCCACCACTATCCGCCGTGTCAGAGAGCAGGTTCGGCTTCTGGTAGGTCTTTGTTCCGCCGTCTCCGGTTTTCGATGTCTGCCCGCTCAGATGCACCACGCCGACCAGTGCAAGCATGCCAGCCGCTACCACAACGAGCACCGGTAACGATCCGACACGCAGCCAACGGGACTTCTTCCGGCGTGTTCTGGTCAGCTCTTGAAAACTATTCATCCCTGACAGTCTATTCTGCTGCAAATAACGAAGCAAACAGCCGGATGGATACCTGATCCTAGATCATCTTCTTGCGATACAGGTAGGTGAACATCCCTACCCCCAGGAGCACCATAAATCCCGTAATAACGAACATGCCATACAGTAAGTGCTGCCCGAGAAAGTTCTCATGGCGGAAGTTCATTCCGTATACCCCGGTAATAAACGTCAGCGGCAGGAAGACGGTCGAAATGGCCGTCAGGCGCTGCATGGTCTTGTTTATGCGCTGGGTTTGCTGGGTGGTGTAGATATCGAGAGAGCCCGTCAGGTAGTCGCGCATGGTATCTATCATGTCCACCACCCGGAAGAGGTGGTCGCGCACGTCGTCGTAGTGCATTCGGCTCTCCTCGGGGATGAGACGGGTAGTGGGCCTCAAGAGGATGCTGATAACGTCCCGCAGAGGAACGGCGAGCCGCCTGAGCGCCGTCAGCTCGTGCTTGAGGTGGAAGAGCGAGTCCAGAACGGTCTCCGAGGACTCCTCGCTCTCCTCATCGAGCAACCTGTCCTCAATACCGTCAACCATGGCGGAGAGGCGATTCATTATCGGGAGATACTCATCCACCACGGCGTCGAAGACCGTGTGGGCGACGTTGGCGGGCAGCGAGGAGACGAACTCGTCTCCATTGAGGAGCCGCCTCTTCACCCGATCCAGCTCCCTCAAGGGCCGCGGATGGATGCAGACCACGTAGTTGGGACCGACGTACATGTCCACCTCTACGGTCTGCACCCGCCGGGTCTTCTCCGAGAGGTGGAAGGAGAACAGGACGATAAACAGGTAGTCGTCGTAGATGTCCACCTTGGGCAAGTGGCTTCTGGTGAAGCAGTCCTCTATGGTGAGGTCGTCGAACTCGAAGACCTCTCGCAATAGCTCACCGTAGCGACCGTTTTGTCCCCCCTCGGTGCTGTAGATGTCGCACCAGATCAGGGCCTCAGGGTCCGAGAGGTGGACGGGAAGCTCCTCCAGCCCGACATCGGTGCGCAACTCGCCCGAACCGTCCAATACGAGGAGGTCCACGCCATCTGGAAGGTTTTTTGTCCTCGTAAACTCCACTATGAGCCTATTCTACCAACCCCGATTTTCTTACCCAGCCCGGAGGAGAGCGCCGGATAGACGCCAACCGGCAACTTCTACAAACCACAACTCTCCGATCAACAAGCGCCGCCGGATATCAGCAACCGAAAACGCATGCGAACGCGGCAATATTTTACTCTGGCTCCTCGCCGAGTACCATCCAGAAAACCCGGCTTATTTATCGCTAGAAGCTTTATTCCAAAGGCGGCTCAGCAGTGGAAGCTACCAGGCTCTCTCCCTTTCGCGATGCTTTTCTGGAAGCCAGGGTGTAGACGACTATTGCGATCACGACCGATACCGCAGCCTGGAAGCTGGGCTGCAAAACCAGCGGTTGGCCGGGCACGACCAGCACGCTTGCCTCCAGCACCACGCCTATGATGATCGCAAGCACGGCTGCAACGAGTACATCGGGATGGCGCACGAGCCCGCGAGCCCAGGATGCCTCGCTGTGGCGAGGGCTGAACCTGGCGATCAGTGCTCCCACTCCGAGCACTCCGAACACAAGTACGACGCTCATGGAGCGTAAGAGCACCCCTATCTGCCAGCCCCCGAAGGTTGCTTCCACGAGGAATAAAGACCCCAGCAGGGCGCCCACGAAAAGAGCCATATCGGGAGCCTTGCTCTTCGAGGTGTGCAGGAAAGCTCCCGGAAGAAGGCCATCCTGCGCCCAGGCGAACATGTAGCGCGAGCAGTCGAGCAGCGCCGGGGCCACGGTCTTGCCCACGATTACCGCAACCAGCACGTTCAGGACAGCCCCGACGAACTTCGGGGCGATAAGGCCTATGAATCCTGGGACCGTAGCCAGCGAGGAGTGTCCGGATCCAACCAGAGGATGAACCACCCACCACGGCACGGCGTGGAACAGCGAGAAGCTTATGAGGCTGTAGAGCACGAGCGCCACCGCCCACCCCAGAAGAACTCCGCGTGGCATCGTCCTCGTCGCATTTTCGGCCTCACCGCCGAGCGAGGTTGCCGCGGTTAGCCCGGCATAGGCGAAGACGAATACCGTTACAACCGAAAAGAAGGATCTGGCGGATGGAGAACCCGGCGAGGCGGGGGGCTCCGGCGTGCTACCAAGTTTCTGTCCCAGTGCGCCCAAGAACGTCTGTTGAGATGTAGCGAAGCCGTAGAAGATAGTAACCGCCGCCGCGATCAGGACCAGAACCAGAATAACTTTGACGAAAGCGCCGTAGTTACCCACGCCCGAGTAGTGCAGCAGGAACAGAACCCAGATCAGAGCCAGCCCAAGCACGAGATGTCCCGCCGAGGTCGTAGCCCACCCGGATGGCAAACCTAGGCTGCTAAATGCTCCTCCCACGAATGTTCCGAACGCGAACGCCAGAAAACCCATAGCCCCGACCACCCCGATAAACCACACGAACGCCACGATGAATCCCACGGGCAGGTTTGTCGAGCGCGTAAGCCACACGTAGGTGGATCCCGCGCGCGGCATTACCTGCGAGAAGCGTGCAAACAGCGCCGTCTGTGGGGCGAGCAAAAGCCCCGCCACAACCATCGCCAGGGGAACCAGCCACTTCACCTCCGGGTACTGGCCCAGGCTGTCCACCAGCACCAGGTTTATGCCGCTGCCGTACTCCTGAGAAACAGCCGAGGCCAGTACGGCCACGACCCCGACGGCCTTCGCCAGCCTCCCCTCGCTTAAAGTGTCCACGTCCCTTCCCTCTGTTCAGTGCGCCTCGTAGATGCTCTCTCAGCAGGAGATCACGGCACATTAAATCTCTTCGGGCGTAATGTCAATCGGGCAAACTCGGGTAGCGCGGACTCTACAAGGATGCTGTTTTAGAGTGATTCTAACCGGGCATCGGGATGCCGAGGTGATCATAGGCCCGTCTCGTGGCGATCCTTCCGCGGCTGGTGCGCTGGATCAGGCCGCTCTGGAGCAGGTATGGCTCATAGACATCCTCGACTGTATCCCTTGCCTCGCCGAGCGCGACGGAGATGGTGCCCAACCCCACCGGCCCACCGTCGAACTTCTGGATGATGAGCTTGAGGTACTCCCGGTCCACATGGTCAAGGCCGAGATTGTCTACTCCTTGCATCGCGAGGGCGGCGTTTGCCGTCTCCTCGTCTATTTTGCCGTCACCGACTACCTCGGCGTAGTCTCTGACGCGCTTGAGCAGGCGATTGGCGACGCGCGGCGTGCCACGGCTGCGCCGGGCGAGTTGCTCCGCGCCGGGCTCGGTGATCGGGACTTTCAGGATGCTCGCGTTGCGGACCACTATCTTCTTCAAGTCCTCTGCGGAATAGTAGTCGAGCCGGCTGGAGAACCCGAACCGGTCGCGCAGGGGTGAGGTGATGAGCCCCGTGCGCGTAGTCGCACCGACGAGCGTGAAGTGCGGCACGTCCATCCGGATGGTGCGCGCCGACGGTCCCTGCCCGAGTACGATGTCCACCGCGAACTCCTCCATCGCCGGATAGAGGACCTCCTCGACGGCGCGGTTGAGGCGGTGGATCTCGTCTATGAACAGGAAATCCCCTTCTTCGAGGTTGGTGAGGATGGCCGCTATATCTCCCGCCCGCTCCAGAGTGGGACCGCTGGTCGGCCTGAGCCCGACCCCCATCTCGTGGGCGAGGATCTGGCACAGCGAGGTCTTGCCCAGCCCCGGCGGTCCGGCCAGGAGCACGTGGTCCAACGGTTCGCCCCGCTTTTTGGCTGCCTCGACGAAGATGCGCAGGTTCTCCTTGAGCTTCTCCTGGCCCACGAACTCATCGAGGGTTCGTGGACGCAGGGTAGGCTCATCGTCGCCGGGAAGCTCCTCGGGATCCAGGGGATGCTCCGCCTGGGGCTCTTCTCCGTTTTCCTGCCCGCGTATCGTGAAGTCGTCGAACTCTTCCATCTCTAGCGCCCGCTCCCTATCCTCCGCAACGCCTCCTTAATATACGCCTCGACGGAATCCTGGGGCGGCACCTGGTTCAACGCCCTTTCCGCCTCATCCAGCGAGTACCCCAGTCCAGTCAGAGCCTCCCGCGCCTCCATGTAAGGCCCCGGCGCCGGACGGCCGTTCCCACCCCCCACGTCAACGGGTTCAAACACGGCGAGGTTTTTGCCCTTGAGTTCCAGGACCAGCCGCTCGGCGGTCTTCTTGCCGAGCCCCGACACGCTCGAAAGCTTCAGCACGTCTCCCCGGGCTACGGCCTCTGCAATCTCCTGCGGAGAGAAAGCGGAGAGGATCGAGAGCGCCAGCTTCGGCCCTACCTTGCTCACGGCGGTCAGGGAGTCGAAAGCAAACCGTTCCTCCCTCGTTGCGAACCCGAACAGGAGCATCGCGTCTTCTCTTACGACCATCCGGGTGTGCAATACGCATTCCTCTCCCAGAGTCGGCAATGCCTTCAGCGTCGAGAGCGAGGTCGCGGCGCGGTATCCAACGCCGCCTGCCTCTATCACGACGCCCTCGTCGTCTTTCTCGATAAGCTGTCCGCGCAGGCGATATATCATGGTCCAATTATCCTGCACAAAGTGCTATCTCCCCACCCCTACCTTATCCGACATTTTAGAGGAGAATGCGTGGCAGATGGCGATGGCGAGACCGTCGGCTGCGTCGTCGGGGCGGGGGATCTCACGCAGGTTCAAGAGCATTCGGACCATCTCCTGCACCTGCCGCTTGTCTGCCCGCCCGTAGGAGGTGATGGTCTGCTTGACCTGCAGGGGCGTGTACTCGAAGATCGGCACCCCGGCTTTGTACGCCGCCAGCAGCGCCACCCCCCGTGCCTGCCCGACGGTAATCGCCGTCGTCGCGTTGGTGTTGAAAAACAGCTCCTCGACCACGACAGCCGCAGGGCGATAACCCCGGATGAGCTTCGTCAGGCTATCGAAGAGGTGCGCCAGCCGGCGCGGCATCTCCCATGAAGAAGGCGTGGTTATCGCTCCGTGCTGGATGTAACGCAGACGGTTGCCGTCCTGCCGGATGACACCCCACCCCATAGTGGCCGTTCCGGGATCCACGCCGAGTATGATCTTGCCCCTGTTACCATCCATAGCTACCAGTTAAGGTTAACTCGCCCTGCAACTCTCTGCATCAAGTCGCAGATGTGGTGCCCCGGATCCAACCTCCCACAAGTTTCACGGCAGTAATGGCCGTGAAAGCAAAGTTATTGCGTCTTCTGGAAGCCGTTGCTATAGTTCCGTATGTAACATAACTAACCCAGTAGAAGCGAAATAACCCGTACCCTCGAAACTGGCGGGCACCTGGGTATGGGGGAGCTAGTGGTGCGACCGGCTACGAGGACTATAGAGACCTCGTGGCCGGGTTTTGTTTTTGAGAAGGCGGGGTTTAGATAATCATGAGCGGACAAACACAAAGAGCAACGGCGAGAAACCAGCAAGCGGAGCTTAGGGCGTTGGGCAGAAGGTTGGGAGAGATCCGCACGGAGCGCGGACTTTCTCTCGACGCTGTAGAACAGGCGGTCAAGATCCACGCCTGCTACCTTGAAGCTCTGGAGCGAGGGGAGCTGGATGTGGTACCCAACATCGCCTGGGCGCAAGGCTTTCTGACGACGTACGCTACATATCTGGGTCTGGACAGAAAGGCCATAGGCCTGGATGAGGAAACCCAGAAGACAAAGCCCCGACATTCTAAACTGAGGCGCTGGCGAAGGGTAATTCTCGGGCTGATCCTGGTAGCCATAGCAGGAATAATCGTCGTCGCCACCACCGTGGTTGCACCCTACAACGGGTTCACCAAGCGGATCACCGGCGCTCTTGGCGGGATCGCCCCGGGGATCTTCCTGGGCAGCGATACACAGCGGGTACTGATACTCGGTGACTTCGGAGATAGGGGCTCTGGCAAAGACAGCGTCGTGGTAGCCAAGGTGGCGAAGGGAAGCCTCGGGATGCTCTCGATTCCCCAGAACACCCAGACCAGGATACCGGGACACGGAACTGGGGACATTGACCGGGCATTCTCCCTGGGAGGTCCAGGCCTGGTAAGCAAAACGACCGCCCAACTCATAGGCGCGAAAGTGCCCAACTATGTTTTGATCCAGGCCGACGGAGTTAGACAAGTTGTAGACGCCATGGGCGGCATACGCTTCGATGTGCCGGAGCAGATGAGCGGAAAGGCCACAGCAAATGGTCCCACGATAAACCTGAGCCCCGGAATGCAAACCCTGAGCGGGGACCAGTCGCTCGTGTACCTGCGAGGCAAAAACAACTGGAGTGACGCGGAACGCGCCAAGCGCCAGCAGGAATTCCTGTACGCGATGTTTAGCCAGGCGTTAAACTCTTCGAACCTGTTCTCTAATCCAACCACCCTGAGCGCCCTGATCGGAGACACCGAAACGAACATGAATAGCATCCAGATGATCCAGCTCGCAGGCCGGGCTAGATCGCTTGAAAACTCCGGAGTGAAGCTGCAGAGCGCCACTCTCCCCGGTAAGGAAAAAGCAGCAAATACGCAGCAGGGTGGCACGAGCGTGGGCTACTGGATACCGGACTCGCACAAGCTAAAGTCTGTGCTAAAGAAGACCGTGAGGTAGCCGATCTTCCGATCTGTTCAACCCTTCTCGCTCGGAAACTCGCTTATGACCAGAATTTAGCCAGCAACCTCCGCCATGACCTCGTCGGAGATGTCGAAGTTCGAGTAAACCTCTTGCACATCATCGTTTTCTTCGAGTGCATCTATCAGGCGCAGGGTCTGGCGGGCGGTTGACGAATCCAGCTCGATGGTGTTCTGCGGCTCCATGGTGATCTGAGCGCTCTCGTACTCGATGCCCGCCTCGCGCAGACCGTCGCGGACGGATGTGAAATCTTCCGGCGTGGTCAGGACGCGGTAGTCGTTCTCCTGAACTTCCACGTCTTCGGCACCAGCATCGAGCGCGGCCATCATCAGCTCGTCCTCGTCAACGCTGTCGGCGGGGACCAGGATCACGCCCTTCCTCTCGAAGAGGTACGCTACCGAGCCGCTGGTGCCGAGCTTACCGCCGTTTTTGGAGAAGATGTAGCGTACATCGGAGGCGGCGCGGTTGCGGTTGTCGGTAAGGACCTCGACCAGCACCGCGACCCCACCCGGCGCGTATCCCTCGTAGGTGATCCGCTCGAAAGTCTCGCCCTCGGAGCCTGCGCCCGTGCCCTTGTCTATGGCCCGCTGGATGTTGTCGTTGGGCATATTGGCATCTTTCGCCTTCTGCACGGCCAGCCCCAGAGCTGGGTTCATCTCCGGGTCTCCACCCCCCTCGCGGGCCGCCACGGTTATCGCTCTGGAGAGCTTGCCGAAGAGCGCCCCGCGCCTGGCGTCCTGGGCGCCTTTCTTTCGTTTAATCGTTGACCACTTGGAATGACCGCTCATATGCCGCACACCTCCTTCAGAAAGTACTCGTGGAAGCGCAGATCGTCGGTGAGCTCCGGGTGGAAGGCAGTTACCAGAATGTTCTCTCCCCGCGCCGCAACGACCCGACCGTCTATTTCGGAGAGCACCTCCACTCCAGGCCCAACATCCTCAAAGAACGGCGCCCGGATGAACACCCCGGTAAACGGCTTCTCAAATCCCTGCACGTCGAGATCTCTCTCGAAAGAGAAGACCTGCCTCCCGAACCCGTTGCGCTCGACCAGGGCGTTCATGAGTCCCAACAGCGGCTGCGGCGGTCCTGTGGTCGCCGAAGCCGCGAGGATCATACCCGCGCACGTTCCCCATACGGCCCCTCCCTGGTAGAAGAAGCTCCGAATGGCATCGAGCAGCCCCGAGGACGCCATCATCCGGCCGATAGTCGTGGACTCCCCGCCGGGCACGATGATCCCGGCAAGCCCCTCTAGATCCTCTGGCTTCCTTACCTCGACCGGCTCGACGCCGAGCTTTTTCAGAATCTGGACGTGCTCCCGGAAGTCACCCTGAAGGGCGAGGACCCCGATCTTCTTTTTTCCGTTAGCCTTGCCGTTACTACCAGCCACGGGTAGCCAGCCGCTCTCCTTCCAGGATCTCTCCCATCTCCCTACCAACCATAGCTTCGCCCAGGCCCTGGCTCGCCTCAGCTATAGCCTTCGGGTCGTTGTAGTTGGTTGTGGCCTTTACTATCGCCTCTGCCCGCTTTACCGGATCCCCGCTCTTGAAGATCCCACTCCCCACAAATACTCCATCAGCCCCAAGCTGCATCATTAAAGCCGCATCCGCTGGCGTGGCTATCCCCCCAGCCGTAAACAGAACCACCGGAAGCCGCCCGTTTTCTGCAACCCACTTCACCAACTCATAGGGCGCCCCTAAAGACTTGGCTTCGGCCATCAGCTCTTCAGGCCCGAGGGTGGTGAGCTTCCTTATTCCCCCCACAATGGAGCGCATGTGCCTTACCGCCTCTACCACATTGCCGGTTCCGGCCTCGCCTTTGGAGCGGATCATGGCCGCCCCCTCTCCTATGCGCCTGAGAGCCTCACCGAGGTTGGTAGCCCCGCACACAAACGGAACGGTAAAGTCCCACTTGTTTATGTGGTTGGTCTCATCAGCGGGGGTGAGAACCTCTGATTCGTCCACATAATCAACCTCAAGGGCTTCCAGAACCTGCGCCTCGACGAAGTGGCCTATCCTCGCCTTGGCCATAACGGGGATGGTTACAGCCTGCTGGATCTCCAGGATCTTCTGTGGATCTGCCATTCTCGCAACGCCTCCGTGGGCGCGGATGTCGGCGGGCACCCTTTCGAGAGCCATCACCGCGACGGCTCCTGCCTCCTCGGCGATTTTGGCCTGCTCGGCGTTTACCACATCCATGATGACCCCGCCTTTGAGCATCTGGGCCATCCCGCTCTTCACCCTGAAAGTTCCGGTTAGCTGTCCATTTTCTGCCATGCTTTTCTCCCGATTATGCTTATAAGAACTCGCCCAAGTTATCTTACTACCAGCGCCTTCAAGCGCCAACGTAAAGCGGCAGTTCGCAGCAGGTCAATCTATTCTTATGCGCTCTCTACGCCCGGCCTCTGAGGACTCTTGCGGCTTTCCGAACTTCGCAAGCGCCCCCACGCCTTTTAGGGCCTCGATCCCGGCCCGACGGAAGTGCCTACTCGAGCGATTGCGCCTCTCTCCGGGCACGAGCACGTACGCAACCACGCCCAGCAATGGATGACGCCTGCGCTGTGTCTCGTGATTATTCATGCAACCTCACCTTGAGTTGGTTTCCTTCGACTTTCGCCCCCGACGCCGACAGCCGTGCCATGGAGTCCGGCAGTAGGACATTCCTCTTGTAGCCTCCAATCCGCACCAGAAGCTCCGCGCCGCGCTTGGACAGATCCAGATTCGCCTTCTCGACAAACGGCAGATTGAGGATGACCTCGTAGCCGTCGCCGTTCTTGACGATGCTGTGCGCCTCTCCCTCGTAGAGCATCTCCAGGGGATCCACATCCCCGAATACATCCTCGCTCAAGGCCGAGAGGGCTTCCAGGCCGTACATCTCCCGGTCGAAGAGGCGTGCCTTGAGGATGGGAAGCGGCGAGAAAGACTCTTCTATCGTTTGCAGGTGCTCCGTTTGCGCCTCCAGCCAGCGGGAGAAGTACGGGTCTGAAACGGTCTCCGGCAGTAGCCGGTTTACGATTACCGCGTCTACCCCGTAGTCGTAGAGGTTGAGGTAGGTGTAGGCCCGTCTCGCCTCGGCGATCACCATCTTCTCGGCGTTCGTAACCAGGCGGATCGAGGCGTTCTTGCGGTCCGTGAGGATGTCCTCGACCTCCGAGAGCGCGTCGTAGAAGCGCTGCCCGGCGGCGAAGACGCTGTCCTCGGGTAGCGGCGGCAGGGACCTCGTCCGGCGAGCGAGAGGGCGGGCGATGCTAGCGATCCGGCGTTGGATGGGCAGTATCTTGTCCACGTACCAGCTCATCTGGTCTGGCAGGCTCAGCAACTTCAGCGTCTCGCCGGTCGGCGCAGCGTCCAGGATCAGAGCGTCGTAGAGACCCTCGCGGCGGTGCCGGCGCACCGTGAGCAATCCGAAGAGTTCGTCCATGCCCGGCAGCATCGCCAGCTCGTCGGCGGCCACGTCGGTCGTCCCCTGCCACTCGAAGACCGCAGTGACGTAGTTCTGGATCTCGGCCCAGTACTCCTCCATCATGGACGACGGGTCCATCTCCTGGGCATAGAGTCCAGAAGCCATCTCTTTTGGCTCGGGCCCGACCTTCGCATCGAAAGCATCCGAGAGCGAGTGTGCCGGGTCGGTGCTCATCACCAGAACTTTCTTCCCGGACCTCGACGCCTTGAGCGCAGTAGCCGCCGCCACGCTCGTCTTGCCCACGCCCCCCTTGCCGGTATAGAGAATGATCCGCATATCTAACTGAGCGTCGCCGGGTCGGGAACGTAGGTTGCCGCCATCAAGAGGGCGAGAATGGCGATGAGTCCAAAGTACACCAGACCAACCATTACGCGGTGCCTGGGTGCGACCTGGTAATACGCCTTCCCCTCCGGCGTGTTGCGCGTCTTCCATCTCCGCCACAGCTCCGTCCCGCCGAGAAACGCGATCAGGATCAGAATGAAGTTTGGGTGCACGAAGAGCAGCGCAATCATCCCGGCTATCCCCAAAACCCAGAACACGGGCGACATGGCCCCAACCGCCCGTCCCCCATCGAGCGGCAGCATGGGCAGCAGGTTGAAGAGGTTCAGGAAAAACCCTATGTAGGCCAGCCCCAGAAACAACGGGTGGTGGGTGGCGGCGTAGATCCCCAGTGCTCCCAGAGAGCCGAGCGTTCCGAGCACTGGCCCGGCCAGACCGACCCGCGCCTCGGCGAGCGCGTTCTTGGGCATCTGCTTCATCGAGACGAAAGCGCCCAGAAACGGGATGAACATCGGGGCCGAAGCCCTGATTCCCTCTCGCCTGAGCTGCAACACATGCCCCATCTCGTGAACCCAGATCAAGACCACAAACCCCACGGCAAACCACGCGGGGAACAGCAGCATGTATGCCCCGACGCTCACCAGCATGGTAAGAGCCGTGCCGAAGAACTTGACTTTCAGCAGCAAGAGCAGAAGGCTCTTGAACTTCGCCAACAGCCCTCCGAGAACGGCCAGCGGCGCCACAAGACGTTTTATAAAACCTCTCCAGCCCCCGCTCTCCGGCCCCCGATGAGGAAGCGTTGCTGGCTCTGGGGTACCTTGCTCGATCCGAGTATCAAAAAGAGGCATCCTGGCCTCCTCTTTTCTATCCTGGTAGGAGTAGTGTTCCATGCACGAGAGTATACCCGTTCGAGGATGAAATCTGCCCAGAGATTTATCGCCCCGGGCGACGCTCCCTGTCGAACCGTTCCTGAGCCTCGACTGTCCGGACCGCCTCCGGGATCGCCTCCAGCCTGCCCCTCGGGATAGGCTCTCCGGTATCGTCGCAGATGCCGTAGCTGCCTTCTTCTATTTTCTGCAGCGCACGCTCTACCTCCTCAAGACGCCGCTCGGCCTGCTCTCCGAGCGTGGCATCCATCTCGCGCGTGAACATCTGCTGACTCATGTCCCCCGCGTCGAACTGCGAGCCGCGCTCCTCATCGCTCCGGTCCTGCTCGTCCTCTTCCATACCACGCTGTATCCGGAGCAACTCTTCGCGCAACGCTTCGAGCCTCTCCCACTGTTCCTGAACAAATTTTTCGTCAAGTTCCTGATTCTGCATGGTTTTCTTCTTTCCCCTGTAATCTGTTACATCTACAGCGTCTCATCTCTCCTTAACGAGTTCTTTCGCAACCCAAGATCGTACCGTGAAAGATAGGACGCTGCTGCGCCTCAAAAGAGATCAAACAATAAAAAATGGGCGACGACCTACTCTCCCACGGGGTCCCCCCCGCAGTACCATCGGCGCTGGCGGGCTTAACTTCTCTGTTCGGAATGGGAAGAGGTGTATCCCCGCCGCCATCGTCACCCTTTCTTAAAAAGCATATTCAGTTGTAGAGGCCCTGCAAAAGCAGGAGCCCGGTCCCTGAAAACTGCATAGTGCGAAAAAACCATTAAGCCCTCGGCTTATTAGTACCACTCGGCTGAACGCGTCACCGCGCTTACACCTGTGGCCTATCAACCTGGTCGTCTACCAGGAACCTTACCCTCTTGAAAGAGGTGGGAGACCTCATCTTGAGGCGAGCTTCCCGCTTAGATGCCTTCAGCGGTTATCCCTTCCGCACATGGCTACCCGGCAGTGCCCTTGGCAGGACAACCGGTACACCAGAGGTGCGTCCACTCCGGTCCTCTCGTACTAGGAGTCGCTCCTCTCAAGTCTCCAACGCCCACGGAAGATAGGGACCGAACTGTCTCACGACGTTCTGAACCCAGCTCGCGTACCGCTTTAATGGGCGAACAGCCCAACCCTTGGGAGCGGCTTCACCCCCAGGATGCGACGAGCCGACATCGAGGTGCCAAACAGCCGCGTCGCTGTGAACGCTTGGCGGCTATAAGCCTGTTATCCCCGGAGTACCTTTTATCCGATGAGCGACGGCACTTCCACGCGTGACCGCCGGATCACTAAGCCCGACTTTCGTCCCTGCTCGAGGTGTCCCTCTCGCAGTCAAGCTCCCTTGTGCCTTTACACTCTGCGCACGATTTCCGACCGTGCTGAGGGAACCTTTGGGCGCCTCCGTTACCTTTTAGGAGGCGACCGCCCCAGTCAAACTGCCCACCTGACAATGTTCCCCACCCGGATTACGGCGCGGGGTTAGAACACCAACACGCCCAGGGAGGTATCTCAACGGCGGCTCCACCGAGGCTAGCGCCCCGGCTTCTCAGCCTCCCTCCTATCCTGCACAAGGCGTGCCGATGTCCAATGCCAGGTTACAGTAAAGGTTCACGGGGTCTTTCCGTCTTTCCGCGGGTAATCGGTATCTTCACCGATACTACAATTTCACCGAGCCTCCGGTCGAGACAGCGCCCAGATCGTTACGCCTTTCGTGCAGGTCGGAACTTACCCGACAAGGAATTTCGCTACCTTAGGACGGTTATAGTTACCGCCGCCATTGACCAGCGCTTCGGTCGAGAGCTTCGCCAAGCCCCGAAGGGCAGGGCTAACCCCCTTCCTTAACGTTCTGGCATTGGGCAGGCGTCAGCCCCTATACATCGTCTTGCGACTTAGCAGAGACCTGTGTTTTTGGTAAACAGTCGCCTGGGCCTATTCTCTGCGGCTCCGGACAGCTTCACGCCGCGAGGACGCTAACCGCCCAGAGCTCCCCTTCTCCCAAAGTTACGGGGACAATTTGCCGAGTTCCTTAACCAGAGTTCGCTCGATCGCCTTAGTGTTCTCCACTCGCCCACCTGTGTCGGTTTGGGGTACGGGCGCGTCCGTGACTCGCTTAGAAGCTTTTCCCGGGAGCATGGGTTCAACCACTTGCCCTAAAGCGGGATTCGGCCCAACCCTCAGGCCTGTAACGGGGCCCGGATTTTCCTGGTCCCCGCCCTACGGTCAGGCCCACGGTCGACCAGCGCCGTGGATGGCCTACCCTTCTCCGTCCCTCCATCGCTAGTAACGCCACGCACGCGGTGCAGGAATGTCAACCTGCTGTCCATCGCCTACGGCTTTCGCCCTCGGCTTAGGTCCCGACTGACCCTGGGAAGATTAGCTTTACCCAGGAACCCTTGGGCTTTCGGCGGACGGGTTTCTCGCCCGTCTCTCGTTACTCATGCCAGCATTCTCACTCCCGATCCGTCCACGGCTTAAGCTTACGCCGCCGCTTCACCCGGTACGGGATGCTCCCCTACCACTCCAGCCAAAGCTGAAGTCCGCGGCTTCGGTAAACGGCTCAAGGCCCGCTGAATTTTCGGCGCAGTACCACTTGACCAGTAAGCTATTACGCACTTTTTAAATGATGGCTGCTTCTAAGCCAACATCCTGGCTGTCTGTGCAGCGCCACATCCTTTCAGCCACTTAGCCGTTATTTAGGGACCTTAGCCGGCGGTCTGGGTTGTTTCCCTCTCGGAACCGGAGTTTATCCCCCGGCCCCTGACTCCGGCGCTCTAACGTCTGCGGTCTTCGGAGTTTATCTGAAGTTGGTAAGCTTGTAGGCCCCCGCGTCCAAACAGTGCTCTACACCCGCGACGAAACACGCCAGGCTATACCTAAATATATTTCGGGGAGAACCAGATATCGCCGGGTTTGATTAGCCTTTCACTCCTATCCGCAGCTCATCCGCCCGGTTTTCAACCCAGGTCGGTTCGGCCCTCCACGAGGTCTTACCCCCGCTTCAGCCTGGCCACGGATAGCTCACCCGGTTTCGGGTCTGCGGCACCTGACTCTAGTCGCCCTGTTCAGACTCGCTTTCGCTTCGGCTCGCTTAATCAGCTTAACCTCGCCAGGCACCAGCAACTCGCTGGCCCGTTATGCAAAAAGTACGCCGTCACAGCCAAAAGGCTGCTCCGACCGCTTGTAAGCGTACGGTTTCAGGTACTATTTCACTCCCCTTGCGGGGTACTTTTCACCTTTCCCTCACGGTACTGGTTCACTATCGGTCACCGTTAGTATTTAGCCTTGCGGGGTGGTCCCCGCGGATTCAATCCGGGTTTCACGTGTCCGGACCTACTCAGGAACCAAACAGGGAGCCGCTCGAGTTGCGCCTACGGGACTCTAACCCTCTGCGGCCGGACGTTCCAGCCCGGTTCAGCTACCCGTGCGGTTTGTAACTCCCTCGACCGTCCTGCGGAACGGCCACGTTGGCCCTACAACCCCAACCGCGCAACGCCCGCAGGCTTCCACGCGGCCGGTTTAGGCTCTTCCCCTTTCGCTCGCCACTACTCAGGGAATCGAGAATTTCTTTCTTTTCCTCCGGGTACTAAGATGTGTCAGTTCCCCGGGTTCCCTCCTCGCACCCTATGTGTTCAGGTGCGGGTGACGGGGCATTACCCCCGCCGGGTTTCCCCATTCGGAGATCCGTGCTTCAAAGCCCGCTTGCGGCTCCACACGGCTTATCGCAGCTTGCCACGTCCTTCATCGGCTTCCGGTGCCAAGGCATCCACCATACGCCCTTAGTATCTTAATGGCATTCGGATTCGCACTATGCAGTTTTCAAAGACCAGGCACCTACGCTCTCGCGGGCGCATAAAACTCCGCCAAACTCAGGACTCAAAGGCCCTGAAAACTGAATAGCAGCTACTCGAAAGACAAAACCCTACAGCCAGAACTGGTCGAAGTGTCCTAGGTCGGAATCGCTTTCCGGAGCGGCGAGCTTTGCTCCAGCCTGCCCCGCTATGTAGGCGATCCGTCCGGTCGAGCGTTACCGCTCTACCGCACTCCCTAGAAAGGAGGTGATCCAGCCGCACCTTCAGGTACGGCTACCTTGTTACGACTTCACCCCAATCGCCGACCCTACCTTCGCAAGCCGCCTCCCCAAAAGGGGTTAGCTGCGCCTGCTTCGGGTATTGCCGACTTTCGTGGTGTGACGGGCGGTGTGTACAAGGCCCGGGAACGTATTCACCGCGGCGTTCTGATCCGCGATTACTAGCAACTCCACCTTCACGGAGTCGAGTTGCAGACTCCGATCCGAACTTAGACCGGCTTTGATGAGATTCGCTCCACCTCGCGGTCTTGCTGCCCATTGTGCCGGCCATTGTAGCACGTTTCTAGCCCTGGGCGTAAGGGCCATGATGACTTGACATCATCCCCACCTTCCTCCGGTTTGTCACCGGCAGTCTGGCGTGAGTCCCCAACTTAATGCTGGCAACACGCCACGGGGGTTGCGCTCGTTGCGGGACTTAACCCAACATCTCACGACACGAGCTGACGACAGCCATGCAGCACCTGTGTAGCACCCTCGAAGGTCACACGTTTCCGTGCGCTTGCAGCTACATGTCAAGCCCAGGTAAGGTTCTTCGCGTTGCATCGAATTAAAGAACATGCTCCGCTGCTTGTGCGGGCCCCCGTCAATTCTTTTGAGTTTTAGCCTTGCGGCCGTACTCCCCAGGCGGGGCACTTAACGCGTTGGCTGCGGCACAGAGAGATTCGACTCCCCCCACACCTAGTGCCCATCGTTTACGGCTAGGACTACCAGGGTATCTAATCCTGTTCGCTCCCCTAGCTTTCGCGTCTCAGCGTCAGGAACGGCCCAGCGAGCCGCCTTCGCTACTGGTGTTCCTCCCGATATCTGCGCATTTCACCGCTACACCGGGAATTCCACTCGCCTCTACCGTCCTCTAGCCCGGCAGTTTCCGCCGCACGCCCGGGGTTGAGCCCCAGGTTTTCACGACAGACTTACCGGGCCGCCTACACGCTCTTTACGCCCAATGATTCCGGACAACGCTCGCCCCCTACGTATTACCGCGGCTGCTGGCACGTAGTTAGCCGGGGCTTCCTCGGAAGGTACCGTCAGGCTAGGGGCTATTAACCCTTCGCCCTTCGTCCCTACCAACAGGGCTTTACGACCCGAAGGCCTTCATCGCCCACACGGCGTTGCTGCGTCAGGCTTTCGCCCATTGCGCAAGATTCCTGGCTGCTGCCTCCCGTAGGAGTCTGGGCCGTGTCTCAGTCCCAGTGTGGCTGATCATCCTCTCAGACCAGCTACGCATCGTCGCCTTGGTGAGCCGTTACCCCACCAACTAGCTAATGCGACGCGGGCCCATCCCTCGCCGGATGGCCGAAGCTACCTTTCCTTGCCAGACGATGCCGCCCGGCAAGCGTACGGGGTATTAGCCGGAGTTTCCTCCGGTTGTCCCCCTGCGAGGGGCAGGTTACCCACGTGTTACGCACCCGTTCGCCACTTTACTCACCCCGAAGGGCTTTCTCGTTCGACTTGCATGCCTAAAGCACGCCGTCAGCGTTCGTCCTGAGCCAAGATCAAACTCTCCGAACTAATTCAATCCAATGATTGAGGCGGGCCTGATACCCGCTCGGCGATCCTTATTAGACTCTCGGACCGCAGAGAGTCAGTCCCGGCTGTTTTGGTAGACGGGTTTTACCTGTCTTTCGCTACTATTCAGTTTTCAAGGCCTCCAAGCCCCTCGCCTCTCGGCGGAGCAACCTGGACAGGGATCTAAACCTTTCAGAGCGACTGAAACGCCCGCCTCTCGGCGGGCCAGGGAAGACTCCCGCTTTTTGGGGACCTTACCCTGTTTGCTCCTTTTCGGTTGTCAAGTGGACCCCCGTCATGCTTTGCGGAGTATACCAACCCGCTCGGGGTTGTCAACTGGTTTTCCAGGAAATTTTTGTAGGAGAATTATGCCTCTAATCCTCGATAGTGATGCGGGCGTAGCGCCGCTTTCCGACCTGCAAAACATCACCTTTTATGCTCTCTGGATCGAGGTTGATCTTCTCGTCCTGGATCACTTTTTCACCGAGCCGTACGGCGCCGCCGCGGATGAAGCGCCTGGCTTCACCGTTGGTCTTCGCAAACCCGGCGCGGGTTATGAGGTCCACGATCCATATCTCCTTCTCAGGAGGAAGCGCGACCTCCGGGACATCGTCCGGGACTTCCCGGCGGACTACCGTATCGAAGTGCTTCTCGGCTTCTGCGACCGCGCGCGCTCCGTGGAACTCCTTTACCAGCGAGCGAGCCAGCGTGCGTTTTTGTTCGACGGGCTCGGCTTCGGGCATCGGGCGTTCGAGAAGGAGCGAGTAGTAGTCTGGCATGATCTCATCGGGGATGCTCATCACCTTGCCGAACATGTCCTCGGGCGGCTCGGTTATACCGATGTAGTTGCCGACGGATTTGCTCATCTTTATCTTCCCGTCGGTGCCGACGAGCAACGGTGTGGTGAGCACGCACTGGGGGCGTTTGCCGAAGTACTCCATGACGTGGCGGCCCATGAGCAGGTTGTAGAGCTGGTCTGTCCCGCCGAGTTCTACGCCGGCGTCTATGGCAACGGAGTCGTAAGCCTGCATCAGCGGGTAGAGTAGCTCGGTCAGGGAGATGGGGCTTCCCGAGGCGTAACGCTTGGCGAAGTCATCGCGCTCCAGGATGCGCGCCACGGTGGTAGCCCGTGTCAGGTTTATGATGTCGGCCATCGAGAGGGGGGCAAGCCACTCGGAGTTGTACCGGATCTCCGTGCGTTCCTTATCGAGTATGAGGTACGCTTGGTCGAGATAGGTACGGGTGTTCTCCCCGATCTGCTCCGGAGAGAGGATGGGACGGGTTTTGGAGCGCCCCGAAGGGTCTCCGACGCGGGCGGTATAGTCGCCTATGACGAGGACTGCGGTGTGCCCGAGATCCTGGAACTCGCGCAGCTTTTTCAGCACGACAGCGAATCCCAGGTGTATGTCCGGAGCTGTGGGGTCTATGCCGAGTTTGACCCGAAGCTTCTCGTTGCGGAGACGGCGATCCAACTCCTCCTCGGTAACCACGTCCACGGCGTTTTTGCGGATTTTCTCTAGGGCTGAGTGGTCTGTCATAGAAACATTATCCATCCCGGAGCGCGCTGTTTTGCAGTTTCGGTTGATGTAATATAGCAGGCCGATGACCCGGACTAACCAGAAGAAGCGAACCGCTAGTCCCAAACGTCCGGCTTCCGGGAGCATTGGCTGGCTGCCGGAGAGCTTAAAAAAGAAACCCCGCGAGAGTGATACTCTACGGCTCAAAATTCTTCGTGGTGCGGGGATTTTCTTTCTGTGCGCCCTGGTTGCTGCCCTGGGATTCGCAGCCGGAGGTTATCTCGGGCTCGTAAAGGCTGTAGACAAGCTCAAGAAACCAACCTACGTCTCCACGCAACCGACCTACATATATTCGGCTCCGCTGGGGAAGACCGAGGGTTCCAGACGAGTTATCGGAACCATATTCGAGGGCAAGAACCACCGCACTGCGTCTCTGAACGAGATGCCGCCGAATCTCTTGAACGCACTGGTGGTCAAGGAGGACAAACGTTTCAGGGAGCACGGCGGCGTAGACCTGTGGGGCATAATGCGGGCGCTGTACGCCGATATCCGGGCAGGAAAGGCTGTCGAAGGCGCGTCCACTATCACGCAGCAGTTCGTAAGGAACGCCTATCTCACCCAGGCACCGACGATTACCCGCAAGATCAGGGAAGCTTTGATCTCTATCGAGATCGAACGTCGCTACAGTAAGGACCAGATCCTGGCCGACTGCCTGAATACGGTGTACTTTGGCAACAACGCCTACGGAGTCGAAGCCGCCTCGGAGACGTACTTCAACAAGTCGGTGCAGGATCTCACGACCGCCGAATCGGCCACGCTGGTCGGGTTACTCTGGTCTCCTTCATCTCTAGGCAAAGACGAGAAAGCGGCCAAAGCCCAACGTAACCTGGTGCTCAGGAAGATGTTCGACGCCGGGTACATCACCGAGCAGGACTACAAGAGCGCGCTGCACGAGCCGATGCCGAAAAAATGGCCGGAGAACCCGATGAATACGACCGGGCTTACCGGACCGTCTTCCACGAGGGACTTCACGGAGATGGTGGAACAGAGGCTCGTCGACAAGTATGGGGCCGCTACCGTACTGAGAGGCGGCCTGAGCGTCTACACCACGCTGAACCTCAAGGATCAGATCTACGCCCAGAACCTCCTCTACGGACCGAACGGTTATCTCTCCAACCCGAACTATCCGGATGCCGCCCTCGTCTCCATAGACCCAAATACGGGGAACATAGAGGCGATGGTAGGAGGGCGAAACCAGAACTCGGACTTCAACCTGGTAACCCAGGGACAGAGACAACCCGGCAGTTCGTTCAAACCCTTCGCCCTGATAGCCGCTTTGGAGCAGGGCATTAGCCCGAAGAGAAAGTTCGTCTCCGAGAAAAAGGTCTACCACATAAAGAGACCCGGCGGCAGTGCCGAGAAGTGGAAGGTCGAGAACTACGAGGGGATCGAGCGAGGTCGGATCACGCTTCAGGACGCGCTCTGGCAGTCGGATAACACCGTGTTCACGGACCTGGCAACGAACGCCAACGGGCGCGGGCTGAAAAACGGTCCCGAGAAGATCGCCGAGGTAGCCAGAAAGCTCGGGATTCAAGCGGACTTCAAGAAACACCCCAACCCCTCGATAGTGCTCGGAACTCAGGTGGTCTCGCCGCTGGACATGGCGAGAGCCTACGCCACGATAGCCAACGAGGGGAGGCGGGTCGAGCCGCGTGCGATAACCAGGGTCGTGCAGAACGAGGGACAGAGGAACCAGAAAGTTCTCTATTCGGCTCCAAAGCATCCGAAAGGCAAGCAGGTCATACCGAAGAAGATAGCCAGAGAAACCATCAGCCTCATGATGGGCGACATAAACCAGGGCATAGCCAGCAAGGCCTCTCTGGGCGACAGACCGGCAGCGGGCAAGACCGGGACTTCGGAGAACTTCTTCGACTCCTGGTTCATCGGGTTCACGCCGCAGCTAACGACAGCCGTGTGGATGGGCTACAGCCAGGGCGGCAAGACCCTGGAGGGTTTGATCGGCCCGGAGGCCCAGCAGATCGGCAACGAACCTACCCCCACCGTCATCTGGCACGATTATATGCAGCACTCCCTGCAGGGAGAACCCAAGAAACAGTTCAAAGGCGTTACCCCTACTCCGCCGGATGCCACCAACGGCTTCTACGGCCCAGCAGGGACTCAATAACCTGACAAACCAGGCTGTTGCCTATACCTTCGAGCGCCTCAACCCGCGCTCGAAAATCTCCCGCGGCTTTACGGAGACATCGGAATCGCCGTAGAGCAGGTATCGCCACGGAAGGTCCGCTCCTCGCGTGATGCCGATACGGGTGGTGGAGATAATCTCCTCGTCTGGCAGCTCTCCGTAGGATATGGAAATCGCTCCATCAGTCATACTCTGTCCGTCCTGGAAAAGTTCGACGCCCAACGCCTGGGTAAGCCTGCCGGGACCGTCGCACAGGTGGATCTTCCGTCCGCGCCGCCTTTCCATGAGATTTCGTCCTTCCACCGGGCGCAGGGCGCGCAGAAGCACAGCGCTTCCCACTCCTTTTTTCTCGCAAACGACGTTCAGCATCCGATGGGTGCCATAAGAGAGGTATACGTAAGCGAGCCCCGGCGCACCGAAGATCGTGCGGTTGCGCATGGTAGGCCCGTTGTAGGCGTGGCAGGCGGGATCTTCTGGCCGGTACGCCTCGGTCTCCACTATGATCCCGGAGGCTACCCCCTCGGGCGTGCGGTGCGAGAGCACGCATCCCAGAAGGTCCACGGCAACCTCGCGGGGATCACGGTCATAAAAGTCTACCCCGAGGATCTGCCCCGGCTTCAACTCCTACTCTCCGGTAAGCTCGGAGATGCGCCTGGAGAGCTTGTCAAGATCCAACCCGGCCTCGGAGCGAATGGAAGCCTTCAAAAGCGGGCGAACCTGCCCTATCTGCATCTGCAACTCGCGCAGTAGCTCAACGTACCCGCTTTCCGGACCGATCATGTCGCGCAAGATGGTGCTCTCCGTGCGCCCGGCGACGAGTGGCTCGGGAAGGTTCTCTACGTAAACGAGGGTGCGACGCCCGCTCCCGCGATCTTCCTCGATCGGGACAAGAGCGATGATTCTGTCGGCCCTGACGAACTTCCCAAAACCAAGGGCTATGAGGCGATCCGGAACTACTTTCATATTGAACAAATTTTAACATAGCACCTTTCCATCAAAACGGATATATTTTCGGCGTGCGACTGACTAGAAGAGCGAAGAAGCTCGTGGGGGAGCGCGTGGAGTTGCGGCGTCACTCGCGCAGGAACTATCCGCTCTACGCCAGGTGGTACGGGGACGAGGAGATCTGGCACCTCACAAGTTGGGCTGCCGCTCCCTTGAGTCGCCACGACGCCCAGAGGCTGTTCGAGAATCGGGAGTCTTCATCTACCGACGACTCCTTCGCTGTTCACCTGAAGGATCTAAGCGAACCCATCGGCATAATCAGCCTCATGAACATAAGCAAAGCGAACGCCGCTGCGGACTTATCCGTGATCCTGGGCCATCCAGAATACCGGGGGCACGGCTACGGTACAGAGGCTATCGAGCTGGTATTGCGCTACGGCTTCGAGGATATGCGATTGCACCGGATCGGCCTGACAGTCTTCGAGTTTAATGCCGCTGCCATCTCTGTTTACAGGAACCTCGGCTTCCGCGAGGAAGGACGCTTGCGGCAGGCGATCAAACGCGGCAATACCTTCTACGACGTCATCATGATGGGCATTCTCGAGAGCGAGTGGCGCAACGCCCGAAACTAAGAGCTTCTCACCCGCGCGCCGAACTCTTCTTCCAGACGCCGGGCGATGCGCTCGACCTCGCTGTTCACATCTTCGTCGGTGAGGGTTTCGCGCCCCTGGAAGGTGAAGTTGAAGGCTACGCTCTTCTTGCCCTCCGGCACCGGCGAACCCTCATAGAGGTCGAAGAGACGCATCCCGGCGAGTATAGGACTGTGGAGATCGCGGATGGCCGCGAGCATGTCGCCCGCCCGGATGTGGCTGTCCACGACGACCGCCAGGTCGCGCCCAACCGCCGGCACGTTGACGAAAGGCTTGAAACGCGGCTCCGGGTCCGGGTCGCAGAAAGCAACGTCCAACTCGAAAACGGCTACGGGCCAGCCCCCGAGCTCGAACTTCTCCGCTGTTTCGGGATGCAGCTCCCCAACCCATCCGGCTTCCGAACCCTGCGCCCGTATCACAGCGGACCGTCCGGGATGCAAAAACGGCTTCACTCCGGGCTCGAAAGAGGCTCCGGGCACGAGCCGTTCGACCAGGCCGCGAGCCTCAAAGAATCCGGCGCGCGTCTCGGGCGTGTTCCATTCTGCCGGCTGCACCGTTCCGAAAAGAACCGCACCAACCTTCAGCGTTTCACTCACTCCCATCAGAGAGGCGGCGTCGGGAACCTCGCCCCCGGTCTCCCCTGTCATCCTGAACCGGATGGCCGCCTCCCGAAACTCAGCAGACGGTGGGTCCGGCTCGAAAACCCGCGCCACCTCGAAGAGAGCGCCACCCTGCACTCCGAACGAGCGGTTGCGCGCCGCCGCGTCGAGCAGGCCCGGTAGCAACACCCGGCGCAGATTTCTTGCTTCCGCGCTTAGAGGGTTTTGCAGGCGGATGGGTTCCCGGCTGTCTCTTTCGTCGCCTGTCAGGTCACTTTCCCAGCGATCCGGCCCGAAGGGGTAGGTGATCGCCTCCGCAAGCCCGAGGTCGGCGAGCAGTTGCCGGAGCAGGCGAACTTTGCGCTGGTCCGCGCTCAGACCACCGGGAGAGAAGACGCCGGGAAGCTCTTCCGGCACCCGGTCGAGCCCGATGAGCCGCCCGACCTCTTCGATCAGGTCGGCCTCCCGGCGCAGATCCCGGCGGAAAGTCGGGACGGTCGTCTGGATTTTTCCGTCTTCAGGCCGGGTTTCGCAGCCCAGGGCTCGTAGCTTTTTCGCGGCCTCATCCTCGCTCACCGGGGTTCCCAGGAGAAGCTCCGTCCGCTCTATACGTAGAGGAACTTCCCACGCTTTGACGGGTTTCGGGTAGTGGCTCAGGGTGTCGGATGCGGCGCGCCCGCCGCAGTGCTCGCAGAGCAACTGCGTCACCCGGTCCATCGCGTAGTCGACCATGTTCGGGTCGAGCCCGCGCTCGAAGCGTCCCGAGGCGTCCGTCCGCAATCCCAACCGCGCGGAGGTCTCCAGGACGTTGCGCCCGTCGAAGGTAGCAACCTCAAGGAGGGTTTCGGTTGTCTCATCACCGACTTCGGTATCCTCGCCGCCCATCACGCCCGCCAGGGCGACGCCGCGCTCTTCGTCGGAGATCAGGAGCATCCTCTCGTCCAGCGTGCGGGTCCGGCCGTCGAGGAAGGTCATCCTCTCTTCTGGCCGGGCGCGGCGGACCACTATACCGCCGCGCACTTTTCCGGCATCGAAGGCGTGGATGGGCTGCCCGGTCTCGAGCATCACGTAGTTGGTCGCGTCAACGATACCGCTCACGGGCCGCATCCCGGCTGCGTAAAGGCGGCGGCGCAACCAGATCGGCGAGGTCCCTGATCTCAGCGAGGACACCCTGCGCAGGTCGTAGCGCGGGCACAGGTCTTCTGCTTCGACCCTGAGTATGTAGTCGGAGGTCGGCTCGCCGCCGGTCTCGAACCTGGTTTCGGGGATGCGGAAATCCGTATCCAGGATAGCGGCCAGCTCGCGGGCAACCCCGATCATACCCCACAGGTCCGGGCGGTTGGGCATCACATCTATATCGAGTACGGTCTCGCCGACGGGGAAGTATTCTTCGACAGGCTGGCCGGTTTCGTAATTATCATCCAGAAGCAAGATACCCTCGTGGTTATCCGAGATGCCGAGCTCCCTTTCACTCATCATCATCCCGTAGGACTCCAGGCCGCGGAGTCTGGCCCTTTTGATCTTCCCGATCCCCGCCAGCGTGCTGCCGGGGAGGACCACGGGGATACGGGCTCCGGGATAGGGATTCGGGGCACCGGCGACGATCTGGACCACCTGACCGCCGATGTCTACCTTCGCCACGTGCAGCCGGTCGGCGTCGGGATGTGGACCGAACTCCACGACCTCCCCCACGACTACCTCCCCATCGAGCACCCCGAATCGCTCGACGCCCTCGACCTCCTGGCTGTGGAGCGAGAGCAGATCCACCAACTCCTCAGCAGAGAGGTCGAAGTTTATGTAGTCACGCAGCCAACCAAGAGGAACGCGCAAAGCTGCCTACCTTTCCAGAACTAAAACTGCCGCAGAAAACGAAGGTCGCCCTCGAAGAAAAGCCTCAAGTCCGGGATGCCGTACCTGACCATCGCCATCCGGTCCGGCCCCATCCCGAACGCGAACCCGGTGTACTCCTCCGGGTCGTAGCCGACCTCTTCGAGAACCGCTGGGTCCACCATCCCGGCGCCGAGCATCTCCAGCCACCCGGCCCCTTTACAGACCTTGCAGTTCGGGTCGGAACCGCCGCAGACGAAGCAGCTCACATCCATCTCGACGCTCGGCTCGGTGAACTGGAAGTAGCTCGGCCTGAACCTGGTTTTCGTCTTTTCGCCGAAGAAGCTGCGGGCCATCGCCGCGAGCGTCCCTTTCAGATGGGCCAGAGAGAGCCCCCTATCCACCGCGAGGCCCTCGATCTGGTTGAACATCGGGGTGTGCGTCGGGTCGGAGTCGCGTCGGTACACCCTGCCGGGAACGATAACGTAGACCGGCGGCTCCTGCGCGAGCATCGTTCTGACCTGCACCGGTGAGGTGTGGGTCCGCAAGACCAGCCCGTCGTCCAGGAAGAACGTCGCCTGCATCATCCGCGCCGGGTGGCCGGGCGGTATGTTTAGCGCCGTGAAGTTGTAGTAGTCGGTCTCGACCTCCGGCCCCTCGGCGACCCTGTAACCCAGCCCCACGAAGAAGTCCACCACCTCGTCTATCACCCTCTGGGTGGGATGCAGGTGCCCCTTCGGGTACGGGGTCCCCGGAAGGGTGATGTCCACAGCTTCGGCCTTGAGGCGGGCTTCTCTCTCCGCCGCCGTCAGCCGCGCGGCGTGCTCGCTCAAAGCTTCCTCTATCTCTCTCGTAGCCAGATTTGCGGCTCTGCCAACCTCCCGGCGCTGTTCGGCGGGAAGCCTGCCGATGGATTTCTTGGTGTTCGTTAGCTCGGCGGATCTCCCGAGATACTTTACGCGGACGTCCTCCAGCTCAGCCGTCGAACCCGCCCCGGCGACGGCTGAGAGGGCTTCGGTTTTGAGCTTTTCTATGCGCTCTGTCGCGTCCATGTAAGGCGCTATGGTAGCACACGCATATACGCCTGGTAGAGCAGGATCGAGGCCGCCACTGCAGCGTTGAGCGAGGCCGCGCAAGAAGGGATCGTCACCTGGAGCTGGCAAGATCTGAACATCTCCTCGGGCAATCCCTTCCCCTCAGACCCGACCACAAACAGCAGCTTTTCGTCCGGTAGAGAGTCAGGCCGTTTGCCGCCGGATGGAGTTGTGGCAACCGTCGTATAGCCTGCCAGGTGTGCCTGTTCGATGAGTTCCAGAGAGTCCAGTTCCCGCGCAATGGGGATGTGGAAGATGGACCCCATCGTGGCCCGGACGGTCTTCGGGTTGTAGAGGTCTGCGCATCCTTTCGAGAGCGCGGCCCCGGCTTCGAAGGCGTGCGCGGCGCGGATGATCGTACCGACGTTCCCCGGGTCCTGGACGCCGTGCAGCAGCACGACCCGCTGCCTCGTCTCGATCAATCTCGATGCAGCCACGTCCAGAAAGCGGAAGAGGGCAACCGGGCCTGCCGGCGTCGTCAGGCTCGAAAGCCTCCGGATAGCTCCGGGCTCGTCGAAGATTTCGACCGGCGGCGACTTGGACTCGCCGATCAGAGAGCTTCCCTCTGCGAGAAAGAGCCGGGCTTCCTCGCGATACTTTTTCTGTTTGAGCTTGGCGAGACGCTTGAGTCTGGACTGAGAGATCACTTCTCGCGCGAGAGATCCAGCTCGTCCAGCTTCTTCTTGGGACCGCCGACCACGAGCGTATCATCCTGCTGCAACGGAGATGAAGGGTCCGGCAGCCCCCACCGGCCACCATGGGGTTTTACGGCCATGATGATGATACCCGTCTTCTGGGGCAGTCCCAGATCCACCAGAGATTTTCCGGCCCACTTTTTGGGAACTTTGATCTGCACCACCGCTTCGTCTTCTCCGAGATCCAGATAATCAAGAATGCCCGGAGAGGCTATTCTGTGGGCCAGGAACTCTCCGAACTCCCGTTCGGGTTCCACGACCTGATCCGCGCCCACCCGTTCCAGGACGCGGGCGTGAAGCGGGTTGTTCGCACGGGCGAGCACCATAGGTACTTCGAGATCTTTCAGGATGAGCGTGATGAGGACGCTCGCCTGGATGCTCTCGCCGATCATCACCGCAGCCGCGTCGAAGCGGTCGAGTCCCAAACCTTCGAGCACCCCGCTTTCGGCGGCGTCGGCGGAGACGAGGTTCACGTTCGGCAGCTCGGAAGAGAGATCCTGCACAATCTCCCGGTCGTGGTCCACGCCCAGAACTTCGTGGCCCATCGAATCGAGGGTCCGCGCCAGGGAGACGCCGACCCTGCCCAATCCGACCACCGCGAACTGCCGCTTCATCTCTTCATCCTATGGCTATATCCTCCTCCGGATAAGCGTACCCGCGCGGTTTCTGGCGGGCAGAGAGGGCCAGGATCAGCGTGATCGGACCTACCCGCCCGAGGAACATCACCACCGCGATGAGAAGTTTACCGAACGTCGAAAGATGCGGCGTTACACCCAGCGTCAGCCCTACCGTCCCGAACGCCGAAGTCACTTCGAATAGCGCCGGGAGAAGCCCCAGGTTATCGGAGACCATGAGCGCCAGCGTGGCGACGAGTACCAGCAACGCCGACAACGAGAGCACGGCCAGGGCCTTGGCTATGAGCTGAGCCGGCAACCGGCGCCCGAAAGCAGAGACGTCCTCCTGGCCGCGAACCTGTGAGAGCACGACCAGAAACAACAGGGCAATCGTCGTTACCTTCACCCCACCACCGGTAGAGGTAGGAGCGGTCCCGATGAACATCAGCGCGATCTGTATCAACAGGGTCGTCCCGTGCATCGCGGGATAATCCACCGTCTGAAATCCCGCCGTCCGTGGCGTTACGCCCTGAAAGAGGGCCATGAGGAGCTTCGTCCCAAGAGGATGGCCGCCGAGCGTGGACGGATTGGTCCACTCCAGTATGCCGACGCTGACTGCTCCGGCGGCGATCAAAGCCGCCGTGGTGAGAAGCACGAGTTTGGAGTGCAGCGTCAGGCGCCGGACCTGCCGGTAGTGGTAGAGGTTGACGAGAACCGGGAATCCGAGCCCGCCGACTACGATCAGGCAAGCCAGCGCCCCGACGACCACAGAATTCCCCGCGTACGGCGCGAGATCTCCATCCGGCAGCGTCGCGAATCCGGAGTTGCAGAAGGCCATAACCGCGTGAAAGACTCCCTGGAACGCGCCCTTACCGACACCGAGCCCGCCACGCACGAACCCGAAAGCAAGGAAGACTGCCCCGACCAGCTCTACCAGAAAAGTGATGCTCGCTATCTGCCCTACGAGCCGCAGCGTGTTGCGCGGCGAGTCTATGCTGCCGAGTTCCTCGCGCACGGTAAGAAGCTCCCTGAATCCAACCCGACGCCCGACCAGGAGCGCGCCCAGGGTGGCAAAGGTCATGATCCCCAGCCCTCCGACCTGGATGAGAACCATGATCACCGTCTCTCCGAAGTAGGTAAAGGTCTTCGGGAAATCTACCGTCGAGAGTCCGGTTACGCTCGATGCGCTTACGGACACGAAAAAAGCGTCCACCCAGGAAATACCACCCCTGGTGGACGCCGGTAACTTGAGAGCCAAGGTCCCGACAAGCATCAGCGCCGCAAAACCGACGGTTATCAGCCGGGAAGCGGAGAGCCTGCGGAACAACGTTTAGTGGTCGGGGGCTTTCTAGCTGCCCTCTTCCTCGTTATCCTCGCGAGCGGCCTTCTGCACGTCGCCGACCGTGATCCGCCCGCTGGCTCCGGTCCCTTCTACGGATTCGATCTCTACACCCAGCTCTTTCGCCTTGCGCTCCGCAGCCTCTGTGGCATTGACCTCTTCGGAGCCGTCTTCCTCCTGGCCTGTGGTCTCTTGCCTCGTGGCAGTGCCTTCGACCTTGATCCGCTCTTGCACGGGCTTTCCGTCGAGGGCGTTTCTGGCCTGTTCGACGACTGCCGCGAACGCTTCGGGCTCGGTGGCGGCGAGATCTGCCAGAATCTTGCGGTCGAGGTCTATCTCCGCCAGGCGCAACCCGTGTATGAACTGCGAGTAGGAGAGACCGTGCTCGCGAGCCCCGGCGTTGATGCGCTGGATCCAGAGCGACCGGAAGTCTCTCTTCTTCTGCTTGCGCCCTTCGTAGGCGTAGACTCCGCTCTTCCAGACCTGCTCTTTGGCCTTCTTGTACGAGCTGTGCTTGGTCCCCTGATAGCCCCTGGCCTGCTTGAGGATCTTGCGGCGCTTCTTGCGGGCGTGGACGCTGCGTGCCGTACGCGCCATCTTACTTCAACCCCAGAAGGCGCCGGATTTCGTTTCTGTCCTTGGCGCTCACAGTAGTTTCTGTGTTCAGACGCCGCTTGCGCTTGGAACTCTTCTTCTGCAAGATGTGGTTGTGCCCGCTGCGTCGGCGCTGGATCTGGCCCTTCTTCCTCACCTCGAAGCGCCCGGCAGCGCCCTTGTGGGTCTTCATCTTCGGCATCTGTTTTCCTCCGCGTTTATCTACTCTTCCTCACACGGGGGCTCGCGGCACGGGAGTCGAAAGCCGGTTCGCCCCGGTAACAACGCGTTATTGTATCAAAGAGTTACGTTAGCTGCGCGCGGCGCTCTTTTTACGTTCGCCGGATGATGATTCCTTCTTCGGAGCCAGTACCATGACCATGTTGCGCCCGTCGAGGTTGGGCTGGCTCTCGATCTGGCCTATCTCTTCGAGGTCTTCGGCCAGCCTGCGGAGCAACTTCTCGCCCAGGTCCGGGTGCTGCACCTCACGGCCACGGAACATGATCGTAACCTTTACCTTGTCGCCGCCGCGCAAGAAGCGTTCGACGTGAGAACGTTTGGTGTTGAAGTCGTGGTCCCCGATCTTGGGACGAAGCTTTATCTCCCGCACGTTGATGTTGGTCTGCTTCTTGCGGGCGGCCTTCCTGGCCTGCTCTTTCTGGTACTTGTACTTGCCGTAGTCCATCGTGCGGACTACCGGCGGATTCGCGTTAGGTGCGACCTCTACCAGATCCAGGTCCATCCTGTCCGCGTAGTCCAGCGCTTCCCGGATATGCTTTATCCCGAGCTGCTCCCCGCTCTCGGAGATCAGACGCACCGACCGCGCCCGGATCTGGTTGTTTATTCTCGGTTCTCCTTCAGAGGCTACTGTGCACCACTCCTCTCAAAACTAGCTTTCCGGGCCCGAAAGTTACACTTCCTCAGCACTCAACTAGAGGTTTCGACGGACCCTTTCCAGAACTAATTATACCCCGCCTGCGCTACTATCGCTATTAGATCCACGCGCAGCGGCAACTTCGGCGAGAACGCGCTCCGCAAACTCCTCGATCTTCTGTGTCTCCTGCTTTTTCGTACCCCTGGGACGCACGTTCACCGCTCCGGCTTCGGCCTCAGTATCCCCGACCACGAGGATGTAAGGCACTTTCTGGCGAGCGTTCTCCCGGATCTTCTTCTGCATGGTGTTGATCGAGTCATCTACCTCTACCCGCAGCCCGCGCCCAGCAAGTTCGCGCTCGACTTTCCGGGCATATTCGAGATGGCGGTCGGCCACGGGTACTATCGCGGCCTGCACCGGCGAGAGCCACGTCGGGAACGCACCGGCGTAGTGCTCGATCAGGACCGCCATGAACCTCTCCGTGGTTCCGGTAACCGCCCGGTGCAGCAGGACCGGCGTGTGCGCCTGCCCGTCCTCCCCGATATACTCGCACCCCAACCTGCCGGGCTGGATGAAATCTACCTGTATTGTAGAGAGCTGCCACTCCCTGCCCAGAACGTCTTTCGCCATAAAGTCCGCTTTCGGACCGTAGAATGCCGCCTCTCCCCTGACCGGCTCGTAGGGAATGCCCGCCGCGTCGAGCGCCGAGCGCAGGGCTTCCTCGGCGCGCTCCCACTTCTCCTCGTCGGAGATGTACTTCTTGCTGTCGGGGTCGCGCAGCGAGAGCCTGACCCTGTAGTCCGTGAACTCGTAGGTGCCCAGCACCTCGCGGATGATCTCCAGCGCCCGCGCGAACTCTTCCTGCACCTGATCTTCGGTACAGAAGATGTGTGCGTCATCCTGCGTCAGGCTCCGCACCCGCGTGAGGCCCGAGAGCTCACCGCTCTTCTCGTAACGGTAGAGGGTGGCGAACTCGGCGTAGCGGATCGGGAGGTCCCTGTAAGAGTGCGCCCGCGAGTTGAACAGCGTCATGTGGCTCGGGCAGTTCATCGGCTTGAGGCGGTAGCTCGTCTCCCCGTCCTTCATCGGCGGGAACATCGCATCCTCATAGTGTTCGAGGTGCCCGGACTTGGCGTAGAGCCTCTCGTTTACCAGATGGCCGGTCCAGACGTGCTCATAGCCGTGCTTCGTCTGAACCTCGCGCACGAAGTCCTCCATGAGATGTCGCAGCATCTCGCCCTTCGGCAGGAAGAGCGGGATTCCCGCGCCGACATCGGGCGAGAAGGTGAACAGGTTGAGATCCTTGCCGAGCTTGCGGTGGTCGCGGGCCTTCGCCTCTTCCAGCCGCCGCAGGTAGCTTTTCAGCTCTTTTTCCGTGGGCCAGGCCGTCCCGTAGATGCGGGTAAGCATAGGGTTTTTCTCGTCGCCACGCCAGTAGGCTCCGGCGATGTTTTGCAGCTTGAACGCGCCGAGCTTGCCCGTGCTCTCCACGTGCGGACCGCGGCAGAGGTCGAAGAACTCGCCCTGGCGGTAGATGGAGACCTCGCCTTCCTTGAGGTCCCGGATCAACTCCAGCTTGTAGGGGTTGTCCCGGTAGAGGGCCTCCGCCTCGGCTTTAGAAACCTCCTCACGGTAGATGGGAAGATCACGCTTTACGATCTCGCGCATCCTCTCTTCGATGCGCGGCAGGTCCTCGTCGGTGACACGACCGGCCACCTCGATGTCGTAGTAGAAACCGCCCTCCACCGGCGGGCCGATGGTGAGCTTGCTGCCCGGATAAAGCTCCAGGATAGCCTGCGCCATCGCGTGCGCCGTCGAGTGTCTGAGAACGTAGAGCCCTTCGGGAGAATCTCGGGTTACGACCTCGAACTCCTCGCCATCCTCCACGGGAGCGTCGAGGTCGACCAGCTTCCCATCCAGCTTCGCCACCACCGCGTCGCGCCGCAGGCGAGGTCCGATCCTCTCAGCGACATCCTTTGCTCTGTCTCCGGGCTCTATAGGTAACTCTTTGCCATCGGGCAGTTTGACAGCAGACACTTCGGACACCTTCTTTCGTTGGAGAGAACAAGAGATATGGAGTAAAAGAACCTCTAGGTAGTTCGGCAACACGCGCCGGAAAAGTAGGCGAGTGGGCGATAGTGGATTCGAACCACTGACCTCTTCCGCGTCAAGGAAGCGCTCTCCCCCTGAGCTAATCGCCCGTCCACACCGGGAGGCGGCACCCGGAATCGAACCGGGGTACAGGGTTTTGCAGACCCTTGCCTAACCACTCGGCCATGCCGCCAGAGCCGGCCGACACCGGTCGTTCCCCGGCTTTGCAGCCAGAGCGGACGACGGGATTCGAACCCGCGACCCTCACCATGGCAAGGTGATGCTCTACCAACTGAGCTACGTCCGCACACCACGCTAGCCAGGGTAATTTAGCACGCACGCCACGCTCTTACAAGCGCCTCCTGAAGCGGCGTTTTCGAGAGAAAACCAGGTGCCGCATGGCGAGGAAGCTGATCAGTGAAGCCGTAACGATGGACACCGCTTTGGCGACATTTCCGGCGGCATAGGTAGACAGGCTCGTGTAGGCGAGGAGCGGATGAACCAGCAGCACGAACAGGCTGCTACCTACCCCCACGTTGAACAACGCCTGCAGGAAAAAGAGCGCGTTTTGCCTGAGGTCGTGCCTTGCCCGGTCCCTGAAGGTCCAGAGCGTATTCCAGAGGTAGCTGTTGGAGTTCGCGAGAAAGATGGCTACGCCGTTGAACAGCGCGAGCTTCAGCGGAACCCTCGTGGGGTCCAGCGCAAGCATGAGGTTGAGGGCCCCAACATCCACCGTGGCGTTGGAGACGCCCACCAGCGAGAACTTCGAGAAGCGTATACCTTTGCTCAGCAGTCGCGCCCGCTTGAAGTTCATCGTCCGTTCTTCGCCTCTTGGTAGTAGCCGCGCAACGTCTCGGTAGAGCTCTTCCAGTCACGCCTTTCAGCCACCGACCGTGCCTCGCGGCTGAGATGCTCATAGAGATCACTATCTGCGAAGAGCCTGTGAACAGTCTCTATGAGATCGTCTTTAGCGCCTGCTTCGTAGAGCAGGCCGTTCTTTCCGGCATCCACTACCTCGTGGGAAGCTCCGCTGCGTGCGGCCACGACCGGAAGTCCCGAGGCCATAGCCTCCAGCATCGCCATGCCCAGAGTATCAGTGGTGGAAGGGAACAGGAATGCGTCGGCGGAAGCATAGGCGCAAGCCAGTTCTTCGCCGTGCAAAAATCCGGTGAATACTGTCGGTGTGCCCTTGAACTCGCTTTCGAGTTCTTTACGTACCGGACCATCCCCCACTATAGCCAGGCGCACACCCGGCACTCGCTCCACGATCACCTTCAAGCGTTCTATCCCCTTCTCCGGGGCCAAGCGCCCCACAAAGAGCAGAACCTTCTCTGCAGGATGTCCGCCCGAGAGCCTTATGCGCCACTCTTTCGAAGCCCTCTCCGGGTGGAAACGGCGGGCGTCAACCCCCTGGGGCCAGAGCCTCAGCCTCTCTATACCTTCGCTCGAGAGGTACTTCCGCGTGGCCTCCGAGGTACAGAGGTTTATCTGGGCCTGATTGTGCATGAACCTCGTGGCGCTGCGGGTGAGACCTATGAGGAAGCTGAGCCTGTAGTGCGGGGCGTAGGTTGCAATGTTCGTGTGGTAGGAAGCCACCAGCGGCACTTTCATCCGCCACGCGTAGTACACCCCACCCGGCCCCAGAACTGCCGGGTTGACCACGTGGATCACCTCCGGCCTGAAGCGCCTGAGATCCCTTCCGATTCCAGGGTGCGCCGGAGAGAGACGGACCTGGGGATACGGCGGGAAAGGGATACCGGGGACACCGCGGATTCTGGCCCCAGCGTACTCCTCTGGCCCGCCCGAGGGAGCAAAGACGAGCATCTCATCTCCCAATCGGGAAAGCTCTTCTATGGTGTACCTAAGCCGGGTTACGACCCCGTCAGTCGAAGGCAAAAAGGTCTCGGTAAAAAACGCGATCCTCAAAACACCGTCCGGTTTGCTCTTATCCGCTGGAAGCAAGGACTCGCGTGGCACATCTGGATCTTCGCCCTACCCTTCGACATCCCGCTGTATTTACCCGTTTTTAGAGGTTCGATACTATGGCCTGCGTAAATTCTTTGGTTCCTGCGCTTCCGCCCAGGTCTTTGGTGCGGGTCTCGGGACTCTTGAGGGCCGCCTCGATGCCCGCCTGCATCCGGTCAGCGGCCTCGTCGTAGCCGAGGTGGATGAGCATGTTCCTCGCGGATTGAAGCGTTGCGAGAGGATTGGCACGGTTCATGCCGGCGTACTTGGGCGTGGATCCATGCACCGGCTCGAAGACCGCCGTATCCTCACCGATATTCGCCCCCGGCGCCACGCCGAGCCCGCCGGTCAGTCCGGCGCAGAGGTCCGAGAGGATGTCGCCGTAGAGGTTCGGGCAGACGAGCACGTCGTAGAGGTGGGGCTTCATCACGAGCTGCATCGCCATGTTGTCCACGATGCGGTCGTCTATCTCCTCGAAGTCGTTCTCGTAATCCTTGGCGACCTCGAAGAACACATCGCGGAACAGCCCGTCGGTGTACTTCATGATGTTCGCTTTGTGCACGACGGTTACGTGCTTGCGCCCCTGCTCTCTGGAACGCTCGAAGGCCAGCCGGCAGAAACGCTCGGTTCCCTCGCGGGTGATGATCTTGATGGACTCGGCGGCATGCTTGCCCACCCAGTGCTCCACACCCGCGTAGAGATCCTCGGTGTTCTCCCGGTAGAGGACGATATCTATATCCTTGTACGGCAGGTCCAGACCCGGCAGGCTCAGGGCGGGCCGGATGTTGGCGTAGAGGTCGAGCTCCTTGCGGAGCGCCACGTTCACCGAACGGAAACCGGTGCCTACCGGCGTCGTCAGGGGACCTTTGAGGGCCACCTTGTTGCGCCGTATTGACTCCAGCACCGAGTCGGGAAGCGGTGTCCCCTCCTTCTCCATCACGGTCTCGCCAGCCTCGGCGATCTCCCACTCGATGTCCACCCCAAGCGCCCCGATGACCTCTTTTACCGAGTTCGTAAGCTCGGGACCAGTACCATCTCCTGGTATGAGCGTAACCGTTCGCGCCACGCCTGAATCTCCCTCTTTCGCCTGAAAAACTGCGTTTAGTATAGCGGCCAGAGAAGGGGGTGGCTAACGCTGCGATCAGGCGCGAACAGCCACCCGGAGAAATGGGAAATGATCTGGTACGCCTGCTATAAACCGGCCCCCTGCTGGCTACCGAAGAAGAGCACGGCTCCCACGAGGGCGACCAGGACCAGCAAGATCAGGAACACTATAACGGCAGGTATCAGCACAACTGCTGCAGCACGACCCGTGGTCGTCGAGTGAACCTCACGAATACCTACTATGCTCAGGTAGATGCCGTACAGGCTGATTATCCACCCGATCACCGGGATCCAGCTCACGAGACTCGTAACCGTGGCGTAGGAGCCTACCCTGAAGGTGGCCTCGAAACCCGAGTTGGGCTTTACCAGGAGCATAACCAGAAGGTGGAGGATTCCAGCCCCTATAAAGAGGCCTATGGTCGCCCCAATCGGCGTGATAATCAGGGAAATTATGAAACTGCCGAAACCGTTATTCCCGACGATCAGAGAGAGGATGCCGCCGAGGATCGCGGATATTTCATAGCAGATCAGCGCGAAGAGCAGCGGGTTCAGGTAATCTCCCCGGTGAACTATGCCGCGGAAGAAGCTCGCCGGGTGCGTAACGACGCTTCTTACGGCGTTTATATAGCTCTGTATGGGATCTGAGAGGTTGAATTCCTCTCCCGGTCCACCCGCCGTGGCACCCGGTATGCCACCCGGAGGATGCGAAGCCCCGCCCGAACCGCTAGTTCCCGTGTTGAAGTCCATGTAACTCTCCTTTTACATCGAGACTTTAGTAACTATCAGTCTAACTGTTTTTTGTATCAACCGCAACAGAATCATGAGAGAGGATACGAAAGCATGGCTGCGAGGTTTCGGGTTGCTGTAAAATTTCGTCAAAAGGGCGTGTTTGCAGGAGCGGGAAACTTTTATGCCTTCAACGATAGAAACCCTTGAACGCGAGTTGGGCGAGGTCCAGCGGGAGAAGGAAGCATATCAACGGGCCGTCCTGCGGGCGGAGAACGCGCATGATGCGGCGTGCGCGGCGCGCGACGAGGCGTGGTCGGAAGGCTCCACGACCGACCCGGAGGTAGAGAGGCTCTCCGCGCTCGTCTATCAGAGACGGCGGGAACTCTATGAAGCGATAGACCGCCTGAAGGCGACCGAAGGCAAGGAACGCAGGATCAAGAGCCGACTAATGTACGTACTTCCGGCGGAGCGCCGCCGCTACCTGTCGGGCGAGGTAGACGAGGAGTTCGAGGAGTTCCTGTCGGCGGTGCGGGAGGCATACGCGCAGGAGCTGCCACAGGCGGAGGTCGTGGTTGTCACCGGACGGCCGGGGCAACTGGATCTGAGAGGAGACGCCACGTGGCGGGCGCTTGAGCGCCTGTACGCTGGCAGCGAGAGGCGGTGGGTTGAGATCCGGACTCCCGAGCCATCTCCCGCAATCGGCAGGATGGCGCGCCAGATCTCCTACTACGCCGGCGGCCACGTGCCGCGCATCTTTATCGCCGGTGAAGAAGTCTCGGCAAGAGAGTTCCGGGGCGAGATGGAAAGGTGGCCGGAGCTTACAGCCTATAGCGACGAGGAAGGCCAGATGATACTGGCCAGGATCACCGTCCGTCGCTATCTGGACGAGAACGTCGTCGAGCGGCTGGGCAAACGTCCCCGGGCGCTGGTCGAGGTCGCCGAGATCGCACGCCTCTACCAGCGCATGAACCTCACGGGAGACGAAGTCCGCTGGCGCCTGGAGCAACTGGTTTCCTTGAGCACCGAAGTCCTCGAAGCGGTGAGATCCCTAACCGGAGAGCGCCGGAAGTTCTCCTTTTACGAGATAGCCCGCGCCGCCCGGCTCCTGGACACCCACTTCCCGGATTCCGGCGTCGCCGCAGAAGCTCTCAGGCGTGCCGTGGACCGCTCGCTGAAGACCGGCGTTCCCCTGGTAGATGTCGCCTACATAAGCGTAACGGCTGACGGAGATCTCTAGCGGTCCTCAAGGTCGTGCTCCGGGACGGAGAGGTTGTAGGGCCGGGCGGGCTTCTCGGCCAGAACCCTCACCTTGTAGACAAAGTCCGGGATAAACTCGGCCCGGCGCACGTCGAGTATTTCCACTGACTGGCCTGTAGCTTTGAGCGCGGCTTTGTCTCCTACCTTGTAGCGAGCCGGTCGGTTACGATCCACCATTTTGCTAGCGCCTCCTTTCAAATCTCGGCCCAAGTATAATGCGGGCGTATCCGTGAAAGCACCGGGAGGAGAAGGATGGCTGAACGCTATGATATCGTAGTCGTCGGGGCGGGACCGGGCGGCTCGGCGACGGCCTATTACGCGGCAAGGAGCGGGCTCAAAGTCCTGCTGCTGGACCGTCAGGAGTTTCCCCGCGACAAGCCCTGCGGCGACGGGCTTATGCCCCATGCGGCCTCGGAGGTCTCGCTGATGGGCCTCGGCGACTGGCTGGAGGAACCCCGGCACGGCAAGTTCACGGGGTTCTCAATCTACACCCAGAACGCCTTCCTGCGCCAGAGCGTCCCGCCCACCCTCCACGGCACGCACGGCTACGTCTCGCGCCGCCAGGAGACGGACGCGAAGCTGCTCGAACGCGCAACCAGCGCCGGGGCCGAATTCAGGAGCAACACTCGCGCCACCGAACTCCTGCGCTCATCTGCGGGCAGCGTTACGGGGGTCGAGGCCGCAAACGGCGAGACCCTCCGCTTCGAAACCCCTCTCGTGGTAGCCGCCGACGGGGTGGGCGGCTTTGCGAGAGAGGGCATGAAAGCCCACCAGAACGCCGTGGCGCGCAGGCAATATTTCAGGGGCGTAAACGGTCCCGACAAAGACTACCTGCACGTCTTCGTCACGAAAGACATGAACAGCAGCGGGGCGGGCTACGGATGGGTGTTCTATCTCGGCGACGGATACGCCAACGTCGGGGCCGGAGTCTCGACGGCGACGCTGGAGCGGTCCAGGCGCAACCTCAAGGGCTTCTACGACCGCTTTCTGGAAGAGCCGGAACTCAGAGAGTGGCTGGAGAACGCGGAGCCTGAAGGGCCGCCAAAGAGCTGGTCGCTGAAGATGGGGATGTGGGGCGCGAAGCGTTACTCCCAGGGCCTGATGATGGTCGGAGATGCAGGGAGCATGGTCCACCCCATAAGCGGCGAGGGTGTCGGGTACGCCATCGAGTCGGGGCGTCTGGCCGCCGCCTGGGCGCACGAGGCTCACGCCAGAGGCGACTTCTCGGCAACCCTTCTCTCCGGCTACGAGCGGCAGCTCAGGCGTCAACGAGCCAAAGAACACCTCTCCGGGTACGCGCTGGTCAATCTCGTCCCGAACCTCCAGCTTCTAGAGCCACTCTTCAAGGCGTGCGAGAAAGACCCCGCTGCCCGGAAGACCCTCGTCGAGGGGTTCATCGGGGACACCCCGATCTACAGTCTGCTCAAACACCCCAGGACGTTGGCCCGCGCCCTGCAAGGCATCATCTCCGAGCGCCAGGGAAGCTCAGCCCGTGCCTGAGGCAACGCTGGACCTCGGCTCCGCGAAACTCTGGGTTCTGGAAGACGGCACCTTCATCACCGACGCGGGTACCTTCCTCGGTGGCTCGCGGCGAGCACGCATCAAGGGCGCGATGCACGCGGTCCTGGTCGAGACCGGGGATGAACTCGTCTTGCTGGACTCTGGCTTCGGGCTGGAAGTACCGGAATCTCTCGCCGACAGCTACGAGTTGAGACGCGAAAAGAACCTGCTGGAGAGCATCGAGGAGACCGGCCACACGCCCGCAGACATTACGCGCGTCGTGCTCTCGCACCTGGACCCGGACCACGTCGGCTGGGCGCTCAACCCGCCGAGCTTCCCGAACGCCACCGTCTACGCGCAGCAGGATGCTTTGGAAGAGGCCCGCAATCTGCCTGAAGGAGAAGAGCGCCGCGAGGTGGTACCGGCGGCAGATCGGGGAGTCGAAGAGGGCTGGCTGGAGTTACAGAGCGGGAACGAGGAGATCGTGCCTGGAATAAAGGTCGAGGTGAGGCCTGGACACACCGCCGGACACCAGATCGCCTGGATCGGGGAAGGAAATGACGCGGCTCTCTACACCGCGGACCTAGCCCCGGCCAAGATCTGGCTGAACCCTGACCTGATCAGCGGCGCGGACACCGACCCTAGAGCTGCCCGCAAAAACCGCATCGAGGTTCTGAACGAAGCCGAGCGGCGCAACGCTCCCGTCATCCTCTACCACGAGCCCAGAGATTTTCTCGTCAGGGTACGCCGCACTGAGAAAGGTTTCGAAGGCGTACCGATTACGGGATAACGTTTGCGGTACGGAACCTAGCCCTCGTGCCAGGTGGTCATCTGCTCGACGGGCTGGCGACGTCGGCGGGTTTCGGGCGCGTCCGGGTAGCCGATGTAGAGGTAGGCGACGATGCTGTCGTCGTCTTCGAGGTTGAAGAAGTTTCGCATATGCTTGTGGTAGGCGACCGGCCCGGTGCGCCACATGCATCCCAGACCTAAAGAGTGGGCGGTGAGCTGCATGTTCTGCACGGCGGCGCAGCAGGCGGCGTAGTTTTCGACGGTCTCCACCTCGTCGCGGCCGGCTTTGGAGATCACCGCGATAACCACCGGCGCCCGGAAAGCCTTCTTGCGCTCGCGGCTGATCCTGCCCGCAACAAGCTCCTCGTCTTCACCTTCCGCTTCAGCCATCTGGCGGGCCATCTCCGCCCTGGCACGCGCCAGCTCGCCGCGTCCCCTACCGGTAAAGACGTGGAAGCGCCAGGGCTCGGTGATCTTGTGGTTCGGGGCGTGGATGGCGCTCCGGAGGATCTGCTCTACAAGCTCCTTCGGGATCTCATCGCGCTTCACCCGTCCGACGCTCCGGCGTGACTCTATGGCCTCGACGATCTCCAATAAAACCTCCCGGCGGTAACGCTCTTCTTACTACGGATATATTTTATTCCGCCGCCGGGAAGGTATTACGGTAGATTTACACCATGGGAGTTATTCCAGCTCCAGGAGATCCTGGCCTGCGTCCACGGCCTCTTCACTCTCCACAAGGAATCTGGAGACAGTCCCCGCATCCTGGCTTTTTATCTCATGGAAGGACTTCATGACCTCGACCAGGCCGACGACATCTCCGGTGGAGATCTCATCTCCTTCGTCTACGTAAGGTTCGCTCTCCGGGTCGGGACGGCGGTAGAAGGTGCCGGGCATCGGGCTCTTTACGGTCTTGTTGGCCAATTTATTCGCTCCTTTTCTAAGAGATCTTCTGCTCCGCGCGTCCTGGAGGCTGTATCTCGATACCATTTTCCCCGAGCTTGCGGGCTATGGCCTCGGCGAGCCTTACCGCGCCGGGGGTATCGCCGTGTACGCACACCGAGTCAGCGTTTATGTCTATGTCCTTGCCACTCTCGGTCTTTACCCTGCCCTGGGTGACAGCCCGGACGACCCTTTCGCCAACCTCCTCGGGGTCAAGTTCCTCCGCCACGCTGCGGGTAAAGACGATCTGGCCGTTATCGTTGTACTCGCGGTCGGCGTAGAACTCCACGGCAACCGGCTGGCCCATCTTCTGTGCAAGCTCGTGCGTTACCGAAGCCCTCATGCAGAACAAGAGCAGGCCGGGGTCGACCTTCTGGATCGCCTCGATGATCGCGCGGGATAGCTCCTCGTCGCGGGCGGCAACCATGTACAGAGATCCATGAGGTTTTACGTGCTGGACTTCCATACCGTAGTAGTGGGCAAACTCCCTTAAAGCTCCTAGCTGGTAGATAAGCTCGTCGCGCACCTCTTCCGGCGCCATGTTTATCTCCCGCCGCCCGAAGCCGGTAAGGTCCCGGTATCCGGGATGGACGCCGACCGCCACGCCGTGCTCTTTGGCGAGCGCGGCGGTCTTGCGCATCACGTGCGGGTCCCCCGCGTGGAACCCGCCCGCGATGTTGGCCGAGGAGATGTAGCGCATCATCTCCTCGTCGTTGCCCATCTTCCAGGCACCGAAGCTCTCTCCCATATCGCAGTTTAGGTCTATCCGCATCCTGCACACCTGCCTTTAGCCGAGGGATTCCCTGATCTCCGCCATCTGCCGCTGCCTCTCTTTGCGCGCCCTGAGGGCTTCTTCGAGGTCCACCTGGCGGAAGCGGGTTTTGTCGTTGGTCTTGCTCTGGGCGAGCCTGTCGCGGTCGGCGCTGATGACGGTCCCAATGGTCGCGTACCCGCCGCCGGTTACGGCGTCGTTCATCAGCACGATGGGCTCGACCCCGCCGGGGACCTGGATGGAGCCTATGGGATAGCCGAAGTCCACGACGTTCGCCGGGTCGGCCCCCGCACCCGCCGGCTGCTCGCGCTCGACGAATTTGATCTCCCCGCCCCGGTAGCGGTAGCCGACGCGGTCGGCGTCGGTGGTAACGGTCCACTCCGTACTCAGAAACTCCTCCATGCTCTCCGGCGTAACGCGGTAGCTCGCGAGCCCGATGATCACGCGCAGCTCCACCTCCCTGGAATACTCCGGGATATGGGCCCCGTCAACCTTCTTCCCGACCTGCCCCGACGCCCGCGCTGGGGCTTCTCCCACCTTCAGCTCGTCGCCTTCCTTCAGAGCCCGTCCCTCGTGGCCGCCGAGCCCGATCAGGGTGTACGTCGAGCGGCTGTGCATGAACACCGGAACGTCTATCCCGCCCGCTACCGCGAGATACGACCGGGCGCCGCTCTTGAGGTAGTCGAAAGACAGTACATCTCCCTCCGCAACCCGCAGCGTCTCCCAGGTTGCTACCTCCTCGCCGTTGATTTTCGGCGGCATCTCCGCTCCGGTTACGGCGATCACAGCGTCCTCAGTAAACTCCAGCTCGGGCCCGAAGTACGTTATCTCCAGCCCCGCCGCACCCTCTTCATTTCCCACCAGATAGTTTCCGACCTGGTAGGAGAACACATCCATCGCGCCCGAAGGCGGCATCCCGATGGCGTACTCCCCGAAGCGTCCGGTGTCCTGCACGGTCGTCAACAGACCCGGCTGCCTGACTCTAATCGCCATAGAGCACCCCCAGAATCTCCTCGTTGTAAGCGTGCGGGTCCTCCAGCGAGCGGTCCGGGTGAAAGACGAACTCCTTCTTCTTGTATTCGAAGGTCCCTTCTTCGACCTCGGCCTCGATCCGGTTGTACTCTTCCCGGTCTATCCGGCGGTAGTTGAAGATGTCGCCGGGCCTGGGGAAGACGATGGAGTCCTGGAAGTCTTTGAGGCGCTGCTTCACGTCCAGAACCGGAGCCGGAGCGCGCCCGAAGAGCTGGTAGCCGCCCGCGCCCTCCACGGAGTAGACCACCGCGAACCCGCCCCCGAAGCCGAAGGCCCGCTCGGGGGTGTAGGTGCGGGGCCTGACGTACTTGGGGACCTCTATCTGCTCCTCCGGCGGCACGAGCTGGTAGCACCAGGGAAGCCCTGGAACGAAGCCGATCATGGTGACCAGCCACGGAGAGCCGAGCAGCGCTTCTATGAACGCCTCCTTGGTGTCGTAGCCGTTTATCCGGGCCGAGTATTCGAGGTCGGTGGCGTTCGGGTCCTGATGTCTGTCGCGGAAGCGCATCAGGGTCTCGTACGTCCAGGGGTCTTCGATCATGACGGGCACATCCACCACCCGCGTCTCCAGCTCGAAGCCGTGGACGTCTCCAACCTCCTCATCCAGCTCTTTGAGGCGTGATATCAGGTCGTCAGGGTGCAGCACCTCGGGGTCTATGCGTACCATGTAGGAAGCGTTCGAGGGACAGATGTCCATGATACCCTCGATGTTCTCTTCCTGGAGCCCGTTGGTTATCGCCATCGCCCGGAAGTTGACCTTCAGGCTCATCGCTTCCGAAAGTTCGACGAAGACGTACTCATCGCCGCCGTAGCTGTACCGCGCCTGTGGTAGCCCGGTTTCGACTTCGCTGCTCATGACTCGTATCCTACCTCTCCCTCGGGTGTGCCCGAATACTATACTAGCTGCAGAAAATCCGGGTCAACGCTGGAATAATGCACCGGAAAACCGGCTGAGGAAGGCAAGTCCTTGCGGCGGAGAGGAGGAAGGCGTTTGTTCGAGAAGGTTCTGGTGGCCAACCGGGGTGAGATCGCCTTGCGCATCATCCGCGCGTGCCAGGAGCTGGGAGTCTCTACGGTTGCGATCTACTCCGACGCCGACTCCGAAGCCCTCCACGTTCGCCACGCCGACGAATCCGTAAACATCGGCCCACCCCCCGCGGCGAAAAGCTACCTGAACATCCAGGCTATCCTGGATGCCGCAGAGCAAAGCGGTGCGGAGGCAGTACATCCCGGCTACGGTTTTCTGGCCGAGAACGCCGCTTTCGCGGCAGCCTGCAAGGAGGCTGGTCTGACCTTCATCGGCCCGCTAGCCAGCGCAATCGAGAGGATGGGCGACAAGGCGGTGGCCCGCACCCTGGCCGTTGAAGCGGATGTGCCGGTAGTCCCCGGCTCCGAAGCTCTCGCCTCCACGGAAGAGATCATGAAGTCCGCAGCAGAGGTCGGCTATCCCGTCATGGTCAAAGCGGCAACCGGTGGCGGAGGCCGGGGCATCCGGGTAGCCGAGGACGAGGAGAGGCTCCGGGCTTCGGTGCGGGTAGCAAAGCAGGAAGCCGAAGCCGCCTTCGGGGATGGCTCGCTCTACCTTGAGAAGCTGCTCCTGCAACCGCGACACGTCGAGGTCCAGGTAATAGGCGACCGGGAAGGCAACATCGTGCACCTCTACGAGCGGGAGTGCTCCATGCAGCGCCGCAGGCAAAAAGTGCTCGAAGAGGCGCCTTCGCCGGGGATAAGCCCCGGTACGCGGGAGCAGATGGCAGAGGCAGCGGTCCGGCTGGCCCGAGAGTCGGGCTACACGAACGCCGGGACGGTCGAGTTTCTGGTGGATAAAGACGAAAATTTCTACTTCATCGAGATGAATACCCGCGTGCAGGTCGAGCATCCCATAACCGAGATGATAACCGGCGTGGATCTGGTGAAAGAGCAGGTCCGGGTGGCTTCGGGAGAGCCGCTGAGCATAGAGCAGGAGGATGTCGTCCCCAAAGGCTGGGCGATGGAGTTCCGCATCAACGCCGAAGACCCGGATCAGGACTTCATGCCCTGGCCGGGTGAGATCTCCTTTCTCGAACTACCGGGCGGTCCCGGCGTGCGGGTAGATTCCGCACTCTACCAGGGCTACAGGATACCGCCGTTCTACGACTCCCTGATCGGGAAGCTGATCGTGTGGGGCCTGACCCGCGAAGAGGCCATAGACCGCGCCCGCCGAGCACTGCGCGAGTACAAAATAGAAGGAGTCAAAACCACCATTCCCCTCCACCTGCGGCTCCTGGACGACGAGGCTTTCGCCTCCGGGAACTATCACACAGGCTACCTGGAAGAACTACTGGGCGATTAGAGGCAAGGTAGGGCCTCAAGACGCTGCGGCTTTACGCGCGAGCGCCACAAGGCTCAAAAGCTCGTGGGCGATGTTGGCCGCGAGAAGAGCGGTGATCTGGGCCGGATCGTAGGCCGGGTAGACCTCCACCACGTCGCAGCCCACGATCTCGGCTCCAGCCAGTCCCCGCACTAACTCCTGCGCCTCGCGACTGGTGAAGCCCCCGATCTCCGGTGTACCGGTTCCCGGCGCATACGCCGGGTCTACGAAGTCCACATCAAAGGAGACGTAGACTTTGGAATCTCCTACCCTCTCCCGGATCCGCTCTATGGTTTTTGGTATGCCTAGCTCGCGCACTTCATCGGTGGAGAGGAGATCGAAGCCAAGCCTTCTGGCATCTTCCCAGTCGTTCTCGTCGTAGATCGAACCTCGCATCCCGACCTGGATGGATCTCTCCGGCACCAGTAGATCTTCCTCGACGGCCCGCCTGAAGGGGGTGCCGTGGGTGTGCTTCTTTCCGAAGTATGAATCCCAGGTGTCGGGATGGGAGTCGAACTGCACCAGAGCCAGAGGACCGTGCACCGAGGCGGCGGCTCTTAGCTCTGGTAGGGCTATGGAGTGGTCCCCACCAAGCACTATCGGGACCACTCCTGCCTCGTGGATCGGCCTTAACCCCTCTTCTATGCGGCGGTAGCTCTCCTCGATGTAACCGGGAACCACCGGCACATCCCCGTAGTCTATAACCGAGAGGTAATCGAAGATGGTTACACCCAGGCTCGGGTTGTGGCGTCTCAAGAGATGCGAGATGGCCCGGATCCCTTCGGGACCGAAGCGGGCACCTGCACGGAAGGTGGCCCCGGTGTCGAAGGGAGCGCCCACGATGGCAACATCGGCGTTATCGAGGCCCCGGACATTCGGCAACCTCATGAAGGTGCGCACATCCGAGAAGCGCGGGGTCTCGAAAGAGTCCGCTGGTTCGTAGCGGGTCAAATCCTCCTCCTGCGTCTCAGACAAGAACCTTTGCTACATCAGAGAAAGGAAGCTCATGGGCCCTCGCAACAGGCTCAGAAGTTAGCTTTCCTCTCAATGTGGAGAGCCCTCTTCTTAGGGATGCATCCGCCCTTGCCGCTCCTTCTATCCCTCTATCAGCTATCTTTATGAGGTAG
>CADDYV010000027.1 GCA_902810695.1 Actinomycetota bacterium
GCCGGTACCCGGACCTCCCTCGAAGACCACGGTGTAGCCCTGATCCTGCGGCAACAGCTCGAAAGTGTAGGATACGTGGGGAGGCTGCTTGATCCCGAGTACGCCTCTTTGCTGGCCGCCTATCTTCGTGTCGAGAACCTTTCTCCCTGAGCGGTCTTCGAGCACGATGCTCAGAGACCCGCTCTTCGAGCTGGTGGCGTACACGATCCGCAGCGGGTATGCCTGATCGTTCGGATTCCTTATCTTCCCGAAAGCGGGAACGGTTCTGGACACCTTGAGCGGTGGTTTCAGGGATGAGCAGGGGTTTCCGACATCGAGGGCGCTTCCTCCGCACTGCTCCGCGGCGATCCGGTAGCTCTGGTTCTGGGTTTTGATCTCCAGAAAGTATGCTCCCGGCCCGGAGCTGACCTTCAAGGTCCCGTCTTCTCCACCTTCGAACGTTTTGGCGGCAACTTTCTCGCCTACACTATCGTCAGAGTACCGTTGCTTGAAGACCGAGACCGTTGTGCTCCCGCTTCCGTCTTTTTCGGGGCCCGTCTTCACCAGCACGCTGAAAGATGGAGCCGAGACAAAAAATGGCTCGGTCCTGGTGCTTTTGTTATCCGCGATCTTCAGGAGTTGCAGAGGGTTTTTGCAACCGGGCAAGGCTATGGGGCCGTTGTCTTCGCCCGGACACGAGATGCCCGTCGAGTCCGTTACGGTCACGGGGCCGTGTATCTGATCGTCGCTCCCGCCACTTATGTCCGCGAACTCTATGGGTCCTTTCCCGCCGGGGCCCGTAATGACGATCTGCTCGGCGTTCGCCGTTATTTCGGAGCCGTTGCCGTCCTCGATCAGACCCTGCGTTCCATCTTCGTCCGCGACGGTAATGGTCGCGCCCTGCTGCACGGTGCAGCCGCTGGCATCTATCGTCGCCCTGGTAACGAAACCTTTGTTATTCCTCTCCTGAGGAATAACGGGCTTGCCGACGATCGAGCCTTCTTCCTGTGGCTGCACGCTCTGCTGGGGCTGCTCCATCTGCCGCATCCGAGCGCCGAAGCTCCAATACAAACTCCCCGCCGCACCCTGGCTTCGAGATGAAGATTTGTTGGAGATGTCCTCTCCCACCGTGCTCTGCTGCTTACCTTCTCTTGCCGGCTTGCAGTGCTTTCCTGCAGGGCCGCCGGACTGGCGCTTGATACCGAGGTCGTATCCGTCCGGCCAGCGGAGTTTTGAAGCTCGCCTGCATCCTCGCTGTTCGCGGAACTCGTCGCTTCCTGTGTCGGGCTCGCGGTTTGGGCGCTGGTCGTCGCGCCATTCTGGCCCTCGCCCCCGTCAGCGGGCGCCCCATCCTGGGCCCACACCGGTACCGCGACCAGCACCGCCGCGACGAACGCAGCCAGCATCGCAAGCCCCGCAGCTATCCATTTTTCACAAAGACGCATACTCATCCCCCGAAACTACATTACGCATGATCATGCCGCCTCTCTTATTTATCGGCAAAGACGCGCAAAACTTTAGCGACCACGCAAGCTGGGATAGCAACTCGCATCGTAATATCGTTCCGTTTATATCAAGTATAACGGAAATACCTCTCCCCGGGCCACCCGAAGAGATATGAAAATTCCGGAGAGATAAGCTCGATTTTCCCGTGGCGGTTGAAAAATTCACGCCACACCTTCATAGGATGTATTAAGAATATAAGTGCATTTTGCAGTTAATTTAGTATAGAGAAGATTTTGGAGAGTCTGGATCCGGGTACTTAGTAGTTTTGGATACGAAAGGAGCTGGATGATGGGCACGGTCAGAAGTGGAGATCCTGCGCACGACGTGTTGAGGTACGAGCGGCAACCTCTGGATAAGATCTTCCGACCCGAGACGGTGGCTGTCATCGGGGCGACGGAGCGGGTGGGGAGTGTTGGGCGGACGCTGATGTGGAATTTGATCAGCAACCCCTTCGGGGGCACCGTCTTTCCGGTCAATCCCAACCGGAAGAATGTTCTGGGCATCCAGACCTATCCGAGCATCTCCGAAGTTCCCGCGAAGGTCGATCTGGCGGTGATCGTAGCTCCCGCTCCCGGCGTACCGGCCCTCATCCGGGAGTGCGTCGAGGCCGGGGTTGGCGGGGCCATAATTATCTCCGCCGGGTTCAAGGAGACGGGAGCCGCGGGCGCTGAGTTGGAGCAGCAGGTACTCGAAGAAGCCCGGCGCGGGCGTATGCGGATAGTAGGCCCCAACTGCCTCGGGGTAATGAACCCTAACACCGGGCTCAACGCCACCTTCGCCAAGGGTATGGCCCGACCAGGGAACGTCGGTCTCCTCAGCCAGAGCGGGGCGTTGATGACCGCTATTCTGGACCGCAGCTTCCGGGAGAACGTCGGGTTCTCTGCGTTCGTCTCCGTGGGCTCGATGATGGATGTGAGCTGGGGGGACCTCATCTACTACCTCGGCAACGATCCCCACACGCAGAGCATCGTCATCTACATGGAGAGCGTGGGCGACGCCCGCTCGTTCCTCTCGGCGGCCCGCGAGGTGGCGCTGACCAAGCCGATCATCGTCATCAAACCCGGCAGGACCGAGGCCGCTGGGAAAGCCGCCGCCTCTCACACCGGCTCTCTTACCGGCTCCGACGAGGTGCTCGACGCCGCCTTCAATCGCAGCGGCGTCCTGCGCGTAAACGACATCTCCGAGCTGTTCTCCATGGCCGAAGTTCTCTCCAAGCAGCCGCGCCCCAAAGGCCCGAGGATGACGGTTGTAACCAACGCCGGGGGGCCGGGTGTGATCGCCACCGACGCGATTATCATGGGTGGCGGGGAGCTGACCGGGCTCTCACCGGAGACGATGGACTCGCTGAACAAGATCCTGCCCTCCGCTTGGAGCCACGGCAACCCGATAGACATCCTCGGCGACGCCGACCCCGACCGCTACGCCAAGGCGCTGGAGACGGCGGCGAGAGATCCCAACAGCGACGGCCTGCTCGTCATCCTCACGCCGCAAGACATGACCGACCCCACCGGCACCGCTCAGCGGCTCGTGCCGTACGCCAGGAGCACTGGCAAGCCCGTCCTGGCGAGCTGGATGGGTGGTTCCGACGTGGCAGCGGGGACTTCCATCCTAAACGGCGCGGGCATCCCGACCTTCGACTACCCGGACTCCGCCGCCGGCGCCTTCGACAACATGTGGCGCTACACCTACAACCTGCGCGGAATCTACGAGACGCCAGAGCTGGCGGTGGACACCGCGGGCGAGGACATAGACCGTAAGCGGGCAGATGATATCGTCCAGCACGTCCGCGAGCGGGAGCGCACGCTCCTCACCGAGTACGAGGCCAAGGAGCTGCTCGCCGCCTACGGCATCCCCATCGTCGAGACCCGCGTCGCCCGGAGCGCCGACGAAGCCGTGGAGTTTGCCGAGGATATCGGCTACCCCGTCGTCCTCAAGCTCAACTCCGAACTCATCACCCACAAAACAGATGTGGGCGGGGTGCACCTCAACCTCCAGGACGCCGAAGACGTGCGCAGGGCGTACACGAGCATGGAGAAGCACATCACGGAGAGCTTCAGCGAAGAGGCTTTCGGAGGCGCTTCGGTGCAGCAGATGATCCAGACCGGCGGCTACGAGACCATCCTCGGGAGCAGCCTCGACCCCCAGTTCGGACCGGTTTTGCTGTTCGGTTCGGGCGGGGCGCTCGTTGAGGTGTACAAGGATCGGGCACTCGCCCTGCCGCCGCTCACCACGACGCTCGCGCGGCGTATGATCGAGCAGACCAGGATCTACGAGGCGTTCAAGGGCGTTCGCGGGCGGGCTCCGGTAGATGTGGCCGCTCTGGAGAGGCTTCTGGTGCGTTTCAGTCAGCTCGTGGTGGAGCAGCCCTGGATCAAGGAGCTGGATATAAACCCGCTGCTCGTCTCCCCCGAGCAGCAGATAGCACTCGACGCCCGCGTGGTCCTGCACGACCCCGACACCGCCGAGGAGGATCTCCCCGAGCCCGCCATCCGGCCCTACCCAACCCAGTACGTCTACCACGAGGAGATGCGGGACGGCACCCCGATAACCATACGGCCCATCCGTCCCGAAGACGAGCCGCTGATGATCAAATTCCACGAATCCCTCTCCGAGGAGAGCGTCTACATGCGCTACTTCCACGCTATGAGGCTCAGCCAGCGCACCGCCCACGCGCGCCTGACGCGCATCTGCTTCATAGACTATGATCGCGAAATGGCCCTGGTCGCCGAGCGCAAGAACCCGGAGACGGGCGAGCGCGAGATCCTGGGCGTAGGCCGCCTGAGCAGACGCAGAACCGTACTCGATGAGGCTGAATTCTCTGTTCTCATAAGCGACAGATTCCAGCGCCAGGGGCTCGGCACACTCCTGCTGGAGAAACTGCTTGAGGTCGGGCGTGAGGAAGGACTGCGGCGCATCACAGCCGACATCCTCTTCGACAACCGGGCGATGCAGAAGATCAGCAAGAGACTCGGTTTCAGACTCCACCGCGACACCGAGGAGATGGTCATGAAAGCTGACCTCGATCTCTACCAGCCGGCATAGAATCATCAAAAAGCACCTCGCTGCCAGTAGCAGCGAGGCGCCTGGCTTTCAACCGAGAAGAGTTAACTCAAAAGACCTACCAGGGCCACCACCAGATCCAAACCCCACCAAGACCCCCGTTGACCTGCACCTGATCCACACTGGCACTCTGGTCAACATAAGCAGAGTTGTCCACCGCAGAGGCAGCACCGTTGGCGTTACCGGTCCCACCGACCGCGACCGCACTCTGGGTAACCATCGAAGCTTGAGTTTGGGAGGCATCCACCGCCTGGATGCTGATGTTTCCGGCACTAGCCTGAGCAAATGCAGGAGAGGCAGCCACCAGAACCATCGCCAGCATCGCCGCCACAACCAACAACTTCTTCATTCACGTTCCTTTCGTCTTGGGGTCTTTCCACTTCACATTAAAGTAAGCTTCTTTACATATTTAGCCTCCTTTTTTACCTTTAATGAACTAATTATGTCTGCCCCGGCTATGGGTTACATCCTCCAAATGGACCATTTTTGCTTCTCAAAAGCAGGCTTGTCGCTACGTACTACGCTCCGGGAGGGAGGTTGGATCACCGGGCAGCACATGAATAACATATGTCAAAATCGGATATATGATACGGTCGTCGAGAATCTCCGAAACCAACTGGAGGAGAGAGTGGGCATTATATCCTGGATCGTTTTTGGCCTGATCGCCGGTGTGATAGCCAAGTTGCTCATGCCTGGCCGGGATCCCGGAGGATGTATCGTTACAACACTACTCGGTATCATAGGCGCGTTCGTCGGCGGCTTCCTTTACCAGATCTTCACCGGTAAGACCTACATAGCCCAGTTCAACATCCCAAGCCTGATAGTCGCCGTCATCGGAGCAATAATCCTGCTCCTGATCTACCGCCTCCTGACCGGCCGCCGTATCTGAAAACTTCTCCCAAAAACCTACCCCGAAGCCCCACCTCTCCCCAACTACCTCCTAGCTGCAAACGATTCTCATAAACAATAACAAGAATTGTTCTTGATTTTTGTCCGAATACATGTAGAATTCGGGTTGAGATGATTACTGTGGAGGATGAGATAGCCAGATGTCGTCGCTGATGGAGCGGCTGGGGCTCGGGGGCCGGGAGATGACGGTCTCTGGGCACAGTAAAGATTTTGTTTTGAAAGTAGTGCAGCCGAGTCTGGTCGGGTTGATGGACGGCTCGGTTTCGACGCTGGCCCCTATCTTTGCGGCGGCGTTTGCGACGCACAGCGCGCACTCGACGTTCCTGATCGGGCTCGCGGCAGCGGTTGGAGCGGGGATCAGCATGGCCTTCTCGGAAGGGCTCTCGGATGACGGGTCGCTGACCGGGCGTGGAAATCCGATCATGCGGGGCGTCATCACGGGGATGGCGACGTTCTTCGGGGGAATCTTCCACACCCTGCCGTTTTTGATCCCGCACGTAACTCTCGCGCTGTACGTGGCGTTCGGGGTGGTCGGCGTGGAGCTCTTTACGATATCCCTGATCCGCTACCGCTACTTCAGGATGAGCTTCTGGATGAGCGCGCTACAGGTCGTGTTCGGCGGGGCGCTCGTCTTCGTATCGGGAATCCTGATCGGGAGCGCCTGAGAAGCGCCCCCGATCTACAGAAACGCTACTTCGTGGCAGCCGCCGCATTTATCCGCCCGGCTCCGTAGCGGGGGTCTCGTCCGGCAGGGCCGAGGTCTTTTGCGGTATGGAGGATGCGAGATCGGATCTGCGTCTCTGTAAGACCTTCCCCGGCGAGCAACCCGGCGAGGCCGGCGACCTCCGGGCTAGCCATGCTGGTGCCGGTCAATTTCCTGTAGCCACCGGGATACGTCGAGAGGATGTCCACCCCAGGGGCTGCAACGTCCACCCACCTGCCGTAGCTGGAGAAGGAAGCGCGCCTGTCGGCGGAGTTGGTCGCGGCAACGGCCAGCGCCTCCGGATAGGCCGCCGGGTAGTTGCGTCTGTTCGTGCCATCGTTGCCCGCGGCGGCCACCACCAGCGCCCCTTTCCTGGACGCATACCGTACCGCCCGGTGAAGAGTTGTAGAAGAGCGTGGTCCCCCGAGCGAGAGGTTTATGACCTTCGCTCCGTGGTTCGCGCTCCACACGATTCCCTGGGAGATGTCAGAGTCGTACCCGCCGAAGCGCCCCACCGACTTGGCGACCAGCAGCTTGCAGTCAGGGCAGCCCCCGGCAACTCCCCTGGCGTTATCGGTCGCAGCGGCGGCGATGCCCGCGACGTGGGTGCCGTGGCCGATCTGGTCCGTGGTATCAGAAGGGCCGCCGAAGAAGGTGAAGTTTTTCCGGGCGGCTATCTTGCTTCTGAGATCAGGATGGGAGGCATCAATACCGCTATCCACCACGCCGATCCTGACCCCGTGCCCCAGAGCGTGGTTCCACGCCCTGGGGAAACCGGGTTTCTTGAGTCCGTACTGCTGCCCGAATCTGGGATCGTTGGGAATAAAGCTCGGCTTCCGAAGGTAATTGTAATCCACCGACTCCACCAGAGGGTTGCGCTGCAGATCCTGCTTCAGGCGCGCCAGGGCTCTCTCCCGAGCTTCTGAGCCTATCCTGCCCCCCATCTTAGGCGCGGATATCACCACAGCGTTCAACTCCGGGAGATCTTTTTCCACGCGCACCCCGTAGGAGCTTTCCAGCGTCCCGGCCCGCCGGGTGGAGACCGCCGGTTTGAAGTTGACGATCAACTCCCCCGCGGCGTGAGGAGCGCCAGCAGCCGCGTCTGCGGTTCGCTCCGTTCGTCGGGAACCCTTCTTGTGAGGTTGCCCCCAGGAAACCCCTGACGCAAGCATCAAAACAATCATCGCTCCCAGCAGGGCCGCGAGATAGATGCCGGTGCGTCGCGTGAAAGCCGCCATATCCCCCTCCAGAAAAGAAGCTTGCTTTTTTAATATGTTAGCGGAAAAAGAAGCGGGCTTCTTCAGTCAGGAAATTCTCTGGCTCTGTTTCTAGCTCCTCGGCGGCTCGTAGAGCTGGATCTCGTTGCCCTCGGTGTCCCGGAAGGTGGTAACCCGGCCCCAGTCGTGCTCGGAGATCCCCGCGGTAAACTCGACACCCCGTCTGGTGAGATCGGAAACCGTCTCTTCGAGAGCAGCCGTCTCGAACGTCAGAACCGGACCGCCGCTTCCGGCTCCCTTGGGCTCCCTGCCGTTGAGGGCCCCCCTGACGCCGTTCGCGTCGAATTCGACCCAGCCCACATCTTCCTTTACCACCGTAAGACCCAGAACGTCCCGGTAAAAACCGGCGGCCCGCTCCACGTCCCGCACCGGCATCCAGATGTTCGCAACTCCCTCGATCACGGTCCCTCCTCTTGTGTCTTACCGAAGATTCCACGAAATCTCTCGACGATCCTGGCCTCGACCCCGGCGAGCGGGATTTCTCTTCCCAGCTCCCGCTGCAGGCTCGTAACTCCGTACTCGCGGATGCCGCAGGGTGTGATCATCTCGAACCATGAGAGGTCGGTGTTCACGTTGAGCGCGAAGCCGTGGGAGGTTATGCGTCCCGAGGAGAACTTCACCCCGATGGCGCAGATCTTCTGCTCTTTCACCCACACGCCGGTGTAGGTCGGATGTCGCCCGGCTTCTATCCCGTAGTCAGCCAGCACGCGGATGACGACCTCTTCCAAATCCCTCAGATATTTCCGGGTATCGGGCTTTTTGAGGCGCAGGATCGGGTAGGCTACGATCTGGCCCGGACCGTGGAAAGTGGCATCCCCTCCACGATCGGACCAGAAGACCTCCGCCCCGCGCGAGCGCAGGTACTCCTCTCCAAGCCCGAGGTTGGAGCCGTCCCTTGCTGCACGTCCCACCGTGTAGACCGGCGGATGCTCCAGCACCAAAAGGGTATCCGGGATCTCATCTTTCTTGCGTCGCCGCACAAGCTCCCTCTGGAGATCCCAGGCTTCGGCGTAGGGCGTCAACCCCGGCAGCCGCCGGACATCCAGAGAAGTGGTCTTTTCGAGCTCCATGCCGGAGCCCGCCTACGCCCTTGCTCCCAGCGCCCCCCGGCGGGCACCCTCGGTTTGCTCGTGGGCGTGGTAGGAGCTGCGCACCAGCGGTCCGCTCTCGACGTGCTTGAACCCGACCTCATCGAGCCCGTAACGTCTCAGCATCGCGAACTCCCTGGGCTCGTAGTAGCGGACCATTGGCAGGTGGTTCTCCGTGGGACGCAGGTACTGGCCGATGGTCAGGATGTCCACGTCGTGCTCGCGCAGGTCGCGCATCGTCTGGTGAAGCTCCTCCTCGACCTCGCCTAGCCCCACCATGAACCCGCTCTTGGTCAGCACGTCCGGGTCGAGTTCCTTGGCGTAACGCAGCACTTCAAGAGAACGCTCGTACTTCGCCTGCGGACGTACTGCCGGGTAGAGGCGGGGAACCGTCTCGATGTTGTGGTTGAAGGTGTCGGGCTTTGCGTCTATGACAGTCTTAATGGCGTCTCTGTCCCCCTTGAAGTCCGGCGTGAGGACCTCCACGGCGCAACCGGGGATGGCCTTGCGGATCTCCCGGATCGTCTGCGCGAAGATGGACGCTCCGCCATCTTCCAATTCGTCGCGGTTGACGCTGGTGATGACGGCGTGCTTGAGACCCATCTTCCTGGCGGCGTCGGCGACGCGCCCCGGCTCGCCGAGGTCCAGTTCGGGGGGCCTTCCGGTCAGCACGGCGCAGAAGCCGCACGAGCGGGTGCAGACATTGCCCAGGATCATAAATGTGGCGGTGCGGTTGTTCCAGCACTCCCCGATGTTCGGGCAGCGGGCCTCCTCGCAGACGGTGTGCAGGGAGAGCCCCCGCATGGTTTCCTTTATGTCGCGGAAGCCCGGCCCGCCCGGCACTCTAGCCTTGAGCCAGGGTGGACGCCCGTGCGCCCCCCGCTCTTGCTTGAACGGCAGGTATTCCGTCGGCCTTCCATCCGGCGGCGGGGCTACGGGACGGTCCTCCCAGCGGTGGTGAACCGTGTAGGTGCGCGTCCCGTCTTCGAGTACGTTTAGCTCGACTTTTCTCCTGCGAACCACAACTCTCCTCTTTTCCGCTCTTCGTGGGCACCTTTATACTATCTTAACCGGCTGATGCCACAGTAATGACCCCACAGAGACGCCCCGAGCTACCGCCAGGATCGCGAGAGAGTGAGAGAAGTATCCAGGCTGGCTAACCTCGGGTGGAAGTCGAAGATCCCGGTCCGAGCCGCCTGGTGAGCCGGCTACTGGTCTTTGATCCCGTAGCGTCCATCGTGCTGGCAGGGTTCATCATCAGTCAGAAGCTCCTGAGGGTCCGCTCTTCGGCGCGGTGGTGAGTCTGATGGGTTCGGTTATCAACGACTCTGGCTCCGTGCAGTGCAAGATCACGACCTTCCCGCTCATCGTTTCGGCAACCCTCTCCTCATGGCGCTCGGCGCGCTGCTCACTCCCATCACCTGGCTCAGCGACGCGGGCCTTGTAGCGATCATTTTCTTCGTCTTCTACCTGCGCCGGTTCAGACCGCGTGGCGGAGACAGGATGGTCGAGAGGGGGACGAGCACGATCCCCCAGCCCTCGCGGCTGTCGAAAACGCCATACCTGAACCGATCGAAATGTCCTCCGTCCTCGCGCCAGAAGACTACCCGTCTCCCCCGATCCTTCGGGTACTCGGGGTCGTAGACGTACACGTGCACCTTCTCTCCGGTCTCTTCCATCCGGTAGGGCGCGACCGCGTGCGCCAGCCCCAGACGCTTGAAGAACATCGGGTTGGCTCCGGGGCCGAAGCAGATCACGTGCGGGTCTGCATTCTCTGATGCGACCCTCAGCCGCTGCCGCACCCGGTCGGGCTTACCGCCGGACGAGCGCAGCCAGTCCCAGGCAACCCACAATGCTACCCGTGGCCGGAACTGCAGCGCGTGGTACGCCCGGATTTCGGCAAGAACCTCGGGCGTGGGCGGGAGCGCGGCGAGCGGCGAAGGCCAGATGCCACCGGCACCCGCGAAATTCGCGAGCGCAGCAGCGGCCATGCCGAAGCACAGGCCCCGCCCGTACAGGAGCGCGTCGAGGCGGTTCGTCCGAGGACCGGACGGGTTCTTGAAGCCGAACCCGTCCCGCCGTGGGTCGAAAGGGGCTCTCAGAAGTGGATCGCGTGCCCGTCCACAGCCATCGCGGACTCCCCGATAACCTCGGCCAGCGTGGGGTGGGCGTGGACGCTCATCCCGATCTCCTGCGGCGTTCCCTCGACCAGCTTGGCGAAGACACCCTCGGCGATCAACTCCGTCACGTGCGGCCCGATGGCATGCATCCCCAGGATGAGATCGGTCTCCGCATCGGCCACCACCTTCACGAACCCGTTGGGCTCGCCCTCGATGAGCGCCTTACCTATCGCCCGGAAGGGGAACTTGCTCTCCTTGACCTCGTATCCCTGCTCCTCGGCCTGCTCACGGCTGAGTCCGAAGGAGGCTACCTCGGGGCGGCAGAAGGTTACGCGCGGGATGAGGTTCTGGTCAATGGGCAGCGGGTCCTCGCCCGCCATGTGCTCGACGGCGACGATGCCCTCGTGCCCGGCGGCGTGCGCGAGCCAGTAGCCCCCGATCACATCCCCCGCAGCGTAGACACTGTCCTCCCCCGTGCGGTAGAACTCGTCCACCTGGATCACGCCCCGGTCGTTGGTCTCGACCTTCGTGGCATCCAGGTTGAGATCCTCGATCACGGTCTTGCGTCCTATGGCGACCAGCAGCTTCTCGGCCTCAAGCGTCTCCTCGCCGTCTTCACTCTCGACCTTGATCTTCACCCCATCACCGCTCTTGTCCAGGCTCTCGGGGTCTGCCTTGGTGCTCGTCATGACCCGGATGCCGCGATTCTCGAACTGCTTCTCCAGTTCGGCGGATATCTCCGGGTCTTCCAGCGGCACGATGCGGTCCAGGATCTCGACCACCGTGACCTCGGCGCCGAAGTCGCGGTACATGCTCGCGAACTCGACGCCCACGGCTCCGGAGCCGAGGACGATGACGGACTCGGGGACGTGCTCGTTTTCGTTCACCACGTCGTCGCTGGAGATGACCTTCTCGTGGTCTATCTCCAGCCCCGGCAGAGTGTTCACGGCGCTTCCCGTGGAGATCAGGACGTGCTCCGCTTCAAGCTCTTCCTCTCCCCCGTCGTTGAGGGCGACTTTGATCTTCTTCGGCTCGACGAAAGATCCCACACCGTTGTAGACCTGGACCTTGTTCTTCTTCATCAGGCCCGCCACGCCGCGCCGGAGCTGGTTTACCACCTGGTCGCGCCTCTTGGCGGTGGTCGGGTAGTCGAACTCGACCCCGTCCGTCTTTATCCCGAACTCTTCGCCGTTTTTGAACTCGTGCAACATCGAGGCGGTCTGCAGGAGAGCCTTGGTTGGGATGCAGCCCACGTTCAGGCACGTGCCACCGAGGTATCCGCCCTCCCGCTTCTCGATGAGGGCGACGCTCATCCCTAGCTGACTGGCGCGTATCGCCGGAATGTAGCCCGCGTTTCCGCCGCCGATGATTACGAGGTCAAACTTCTCCGCCACTGTACGTATCTCCCTTTCTAGCCTCTCTAACCCAATGGTAACCTTTGTTCCCCATCGCTACCATTCTCACTCTGACACGCCGGGCAAAAATACGTCCCCCTCCCGGCGACCTTCTCCCTGACGACCTTCCCGCCGCATCCCAGACACTCCTCGCCTTCCCTCTCGAACACCCGCAGGAAGTTCTGGTGACCTCCGGGACGGTTCAGCACGTCCCTGTACAGGCGCACCGTCGTACCCCGGTGCTCGACGCCCGCCGCGAGATTCTTGCGGATCGCCGCGTGCAGCCGCTCCCATTCCTCTTCCGAAAGGGTGTTGGCCTTGCGCCGCGGGTGCAGCCGGGCGTCGAAGAGGATCTCATCCACGTATATGTTCCCGATGCCCGAGACAACCTTCTGATCTAGCAGGAGAGCTTTGATCTGGGCCCTCCGCGAGCCGATCTTCTCCTTCAGATATTCGGCCGTAAATTCCTCCGAAAACGGCTCCGGTCCCAGGTCCGCAAGCCGCTGCTCCAGTTCTTCCTGGTCCAGCAGACGGGCGCGGGAGAACTCAGTCTGGTCTCGCAGAAAGAGCCGCCTCCCGCCGTCGAGGTGCAGCACGAGCATGACGTTCTTTGTGGGTTCCTCGACCGGCGGGACGAGCAGGAGCTGCCCCCCGATCTTGAGTTGGAAGACCAGCGCGTCCCCGGAATCCAGCTCCACGATGAGGTGCTTCGCCCTCCTGCGCGCCCCGGTTATGCGGACGCCCTCGAGCCGCCGGATAAACTCTTCTTGCGACGGCGCCTCGACGAGCCTGCCGTCCAGCACTTCCGCACGCTCGATCTCCGCGCCCACGACCAACTCGCGCAGGTCGTTCTTTATCGTCTCCACTTCGGGAAGCTCAGGCATGGGTATGGTTACACCTTTTTATGCACTGTCTCGGTCTCCGGCAGCGGAACGGGCTCTCCGTATACCGCTTTGTAAAGGCCGTCGAGCATCACGGAGCGGGCATTCAGCGAGCGCATGGCGCTCTCGCGCACTTTCTTCTGTCCCTCCTCGTCTTCGGCGTAAGGTGCGACGGCTTCCATCATGATCCGGGCGTGCTCCACGTCCATCGTCACGTGGCTGGTGAAGATTTCGAGCGCCTCATCAGGCAGCCCCACCGCTTTCTTCAATCCTTCGGAGAGGCGCACGTAGATGGGCGGCACGGGCCACTCGCTCGCCGGTCCTAAAGCGCCCAGTCCGAACCGGATGTCCGGGTTGCGCACCATCTCGTAGTGGGCGCTGATGTAGAGGTCTATCTCCGGCAAGGTAGGCGGCGCCTCCCACTCTTCCTCCGAGATGCCCAAAGCCCGCAAAAAACGCCTGTAGAGCGCGGGGTGGGTCTCCTCGGGGTTCAACCCGCCGTACTCGTCGAAGAGGATACCGGCCAGGGCGAGCTGCAAGGGTTCGTCATTCCGGCAGTTCGAGATCAGAGCGGCGAGGTAGAGCCTGCTCACCCGGACGTGGCGGTAGTACTGGATGGCGAACGTTCTCACCCCCTCTGCGCTCGCATCCCCCTCCCCAAACCGCTCCAGGAACGGATGCATCAGCGCCGGGTGCCCGATGACCTCCCGCTTGAGCCTTTCCAGAAACTCTCCTGAATCCAACCTCAACCTCCTCACCGCCTTGCGGTTTATAAGTTTACTCCACTCTCTCGCGAGGGTTTCACACTCCCTACAATTCCGCAATTTGCAGGAAATTCACCGGAGTTATACGGCCTGCGGGTGGTATAATTTTGTCATGAGAGATACGAGAGAAACCACACGTCAGGGCTGGCTCAGCGTTCCGCGCCCGCGCGAGGAGGAGCGGCTCGACCCGCACGTCTACGAGCGGGGAGTCAACGGGCTCACGGTGGCGGAAGCTACCGAGCGGGCGTTTCCCAGGGTGATGGCTATCCTGGCTCGCAGCGGGGAGCACTACTCTGAGTTCGAGGAGAAGCTCGTCAAGCAGACGATAAGGGCGGCTTTGATCTCCCAGGTCTCGCGGGCGAACCTCTACCGGATCGCGGGCATCCTCGTCGCCGACCGCCGGGACGAGGGGGCGCATCTCGGCACCTCGCTCGCGCTCGCCTACGTCGCGGCCCTGCGCAGAGCCTTCCTGAAGAAGCTCTCCGTCGGTGAGTGGGTACAGACACCGGCTGGAGCAGGTGAGGTGCGCTACGTCTCCGAGGATGGGTCCAACGCCGCCGTCATGCTCAACAGCGGCAAGGAAGTCTGGCTTCCCGCGGCCTGGATCTCGCGTTCCGGTCCCTCTGAGGCTCCCGACGCCGAAGCTTCCTAGAGAACACTTCGTGCTAGCATCTATCCCATGAACGGGATAAAAATATTGCTCTTCGGGGCGGCAGCCGACCGGGCGGGGACCAGGGAAACCGTGCTGCCCGTAGAAGAGGAAGTTGCCCTGGGAGATCTCTGGCCCGTACTCGCCGGGCGCTACCCGAAGCTCGCCGAGATGCAGCATAACCTCGCCTTCGCCGTAAACGGCGAGTACGCCCGGATGGAAGATAGAGTGTCCTCCGGCGACGAGGTCGCGGTGCTGCCCCCGGTCTCGGGTGGGTAGCGTGTTCGCCATCGTCGAGGAGCCAATAGACGTGGGAAGCCTCATCGTTGCCGCCCAGAGGCCGGACTGCGGTGCGATATCCACCTTCATCGGAACCACGCGGATTGACGAGTCTGACGGTGCGCGGGTGGAGCACCTGGAGTACGAGGCGTACCGCCCGATGGCCGACCGCAAGCTGGAGGAGATCGGGGCGGAGATAACAGAACGCTGGGACGTGCGGGAGATTTCCATCGTACACCGGCTCGGGCGCGTAAATCCTGGGGAGCCGAGCGTGGCGATAGTCGTCGCGGCCCCTCGCCGGGGACCCGCCTTCGAGGCGAGCCGGTACGCCATAGAGCGGATCAAACAGATCGTACCCATCTGGAAGCGCGAGGTCTGGTCCGACGGCTACATGTGGGTCGGCAGCCAGACCGGCACGCGTTCTACCCCGGCAGCAAAATAGAACAAAGCCCTCTCCCCGAGATAGAGAGGGCTTTGCTGGTTGGAACTTTTTACAGGTTCGCCGGGTTCTTGTCCTTCTCCGAAACCCACACGCTAGGGTCCTCGGCCTCTTCGGCCTCTCCCTGCTCGGCGAGCCACCGCTCGGCGTCTATGGCCGCCCGGCAGCCGTCCCCCGCAGCGGTTACCGCCTGCCGGTAGCGCCTGTCGGAGACGTCCCCGGCCGCAAACACTCCCGCCACGCTCGTCATCGTGTGCTCTTTCTGGAGGATGTAGCCTCCCTCGTCCATCTCTATCTGGCCTTCAAAGAGCTTGGTCGCGGGATCGTGGCCGATGGCGACGAAGAATCCATCCACAGCTAGCTCGCTCTCCTCGCCGCTCTTCACGTTCTTGAGTTTGAGACCCTCAACAGAGTCCTCACCCAGTACCTCGGTTACCACCGTGTCGGTTATGAAGGATATCTTCTCGTTCTTCTTTGCCCTCTCGAGCATGATCTTGGATGCCCGGAACTCGTCTCTGCGGTGGATGATCACGACTTCCGAAGCGTGGTTGGTGAGGAAAAGCGCCTCTTCCATCGCCGTGTCTCCGCCGCCTACCACGGCCACCTTCCTGTCCTTGAAGAAGAACCCGTCGCAGGTGGCGCAGCCGCTGACGCCGTGGCCCATCAGCTTCTGCTCGCTCTCCAGCCCGAGCCAGCGCGCCCGGGCTCCAGTGGCGATGATCACCGCCCTCGCCAGGGCTGGTTCCTCCTCGTCCTCGGGCCACAGCTTGAAGGGCCTCTCGGAGAAGTCAACTCGCTCTATCTCGTCCGGTCGCATCTCGGCTCCGAAACGCGCCGCCTGCGCCTCGAAGTCCTCCATCATGTCCGGGCCCATCACGCCGTCTCTGTATCCGGGGTAGTTCTCCACGTCGGTTGTCTGCATGAGCTGGCCCCCGGACTCGAACCCCTGGAAAACTACCGTGCTCATGTTCGCCCTCGAAGCGTAGAGAGCGGCGGTGTAACCCGCAGGACCAGACCCTATTATCGCAACGTCATAAACTCTCTGAGACACTTGATACCCCTCAGTCTAAAAACTGCTAACCTGTATATTTTAATCCCTGGGAGAAATTCGATAGCTTACAGGTTCACACCACAGAATTCTCCCGAAATCCACTACCGGAAAATCACTCATTTGGGTGATGTACCGCTTTTATGAGAGATATATCATGCCTGGACACACAGGATATCCCCGTTGGAGAAAGCGGGAGAGAGGAGAAGGCATGCCCCTGTACATGACGCAGTTCGCGTACACGCCCGAGGCGTGGGCGGCGCTCGTTCGCAACCCGGAGGACCGGAGTGCGGCTTTCAGCAGGCTCGTCGAGAGCATGGGCGGGAGGATGGTCTCGTTCTACAATAGCTTCGGCGATTACGATGGAGTGGTCATCTACGAAGTACCGGACGACGTTACCAGCGCAGCCGGCATCCTGGCCGCCGTTTCGCCGGGACATCTCAAGGCGACCAGGACGACCACGCTGCTCACCGCCGAGCAGGGCCTGGAAGCCATGCGCAAGGCGGGCGAAGCGACGTACCGGGCTCCGCAACAGTAACTCTTCCACCCCGCCACGCAGAAAGCGGAGCGCGGTTTGCGGCGTGCGGTAGCAGTTATCCTGCTCGCCGCTGCGGTGATCGCCGCCGCTTTCTTTTTCATCTCGCGGTCCGGCGGTGGGCCGGTGCGCGCAGTCAAAACCCCCCAGGCGGGTCCGGCTCCCCGCATCCTGGCGGTTTCCGATAGTTCAGGAGCTTCTCCGAAGGCACAGCCCCGCTCTCGAAAGCTATCCGAGAAAGAGAAGAGGATCCGGATAGGGAGCTTCGAGCGTCCGAAAAACGTGCCGAAGTACAGGATTTTGCAGAAAACGACGGACAGGCGTCATGGTGTTCGCGCCGTTCACATGCTGGTAGATACCAGGGCCGGGAGCCAGCACGCCTACGTGCTCATCACCCGCGATATAAAGGCGCGCTACGCAAACTACGACGCCGTCGGCATCGAGTTCACCAACTCCGCCGGGTCCTTCGGCTACGAGGGGGGAGCCCTGATCTTCAACACCCCCGCCGGCTCGCGATATATAGGCTACGTCTATGCTCCGCCCAACGACCTCGGCTATGTGGTGGCGAAGGCGGACTGAGCCGCTTCACTCCCGCCAGCTCGCCAGGAACTCCTTCTGCTCCGAACTCAGGGAATCCACGCCCATCCCCACGGCTTCGAGCTTCGTGCGGGCCACCTCATCGTCTATCTCCTTCGGGAGCAGATGCACCCGTGGCTTCATGCTTGTGTGGTTGTTAGCGAGATGATGGGCGCACAGGGCCTGAATGGCGAAGGTGAGGTCCATGATCTCCACCGGGTGCCCATCTCCGGCGGTAAGGTTCACCACCATCCCCCGCCCCACGAGGTGCAACTTCCTGCCGTCGGGCATCACAAACTCCTCGACGTTGCGGCGCACCTCCCGGACCTCCGGGGCCAGCTCTCTCAAGCCTTCCACCTCTATCTCCACGTCCACTCCGCCGGCGTTCGCCAGGATCGCACCGTCCCTCATCCGCTCGAAATGCTCGTTCGTTAGCACGTCCCGGTTGCCGGTGGCCGTTATGAAGATCTCCCCGATCCCGGCGGCATCCAGAGCAGGGAGCACGTCGAAGCCGTCGGCGTAGGCTTCGAGGCCGCGCACCGGGTCCACCTCACAAACCGTAACCCGCGCCCCAAGACCCGCGGCGTAGCGGGCGATGCCCTTGCCGCACCAGCCGTAGCCCAGGACCACGACGCGCTTGCCCCCGAGCATCAGGTTGGTGTTGTGCATTATCGCTTCGAGCGAGGACTGCCCGGTGCCATAGCGGTTGTCGAAGAGGTGCTTGCAGCGGGCGTCGTTGGCGGCGAGGCAGGGAAACTCCAGCCTCCCCTCCCTCGCCATCGCCCTGAGCTTCGCCACCCCGCTCGTCGTCTCCTCCGAGGCTCCGCGGATGCGCGGCAAGAGCCCGCGGCGCGTGGTGTGCGCGAGCCGCACGAGCGCAGCCCGGTCATCAATCAGGACCGCTTCGCGCCCGTCCAGTGCCGCATCGAGCACCCGCTCCAGCTCCCGGTCAGCCTCCTCTGGTGGGTTCTCCGAAGAGGCGTAGACTGTTACACCTCGCTCCACGAGCGCAGCCGCCACGTCATCCTGTACCACGAACGGCAGCGGAGCGGCCACCGCGACCTCTGCCCCGGCTTCGGCGAGGACCACCGCGAGGTAAGCCGTTTTCGCCTCTATCGGGAGCGATACTCCGACGCCCAGGCCCTCGAAAGTTCCGTCCTTGAGGTACTTATCGCGAACGGCGTTCAGCACCGGGGAGTGGCGGGCGGCCCAGTCTATCTTCCTGTGCCCCTCCGGGGCGAGGGCGAGGTTTTTTACGGCAGAACCGTCGCGCACTCCCTCACCTGGCCCTGCTGACTCGGGGCGCTCCGGGCTCCTCTTCCTCCGCTTCGACGGCCTCGACCTGCTCGCGTCCGCCGAGCATCAGGCTGGCAATGACAACTACGATCAAGAACAGCGCGACGCCGATCACAACCCCTGGAGTGCCGGGATTCTTTGAAGAGAGGCCAAAGAACACACCGACCACCACTGCGCCTATCGTTCCGATCCAAACCAGGAGGTTCCCGATTCTCTGCAGCCTGGAGGCGGAGACTTCTTCGGGCTCCAGGATCTCCGTCCAGAGCAGCCCCCACCGCTTCACGCGAGGGTAGAAGGCATACAGCAGGATCGGACCTATAACGCCGCCTATTATGGCGTTGTTGAAGAATATGAGGGCGAAAAACACCTGGAACGGGTACAGCCCCAGCACGGCTATCCACCAGGAAATTATGGCGGCACAGACCGCAGAGGCCAGGACGGTGACCGCGACGTAAGCGAGAAGCCTCTTGCCGGTATCCACGTTGGTCTCCATGTTCCGACCCCGGAAGAACGCTCCCCAGACCTTATACGGCAGCAGTCCCAGGAAAAAGTTGCCCACGAACCCGCCGATGCTCCCCAGCGTCAGGGTACCGAAGAAGTCTCCGATCAGGTTCCCTATCGCCGAGCCCCAGGCTCCCGCCGGCCCGAAGAGCAACCCGAAGACCACCGGGAACGCGTTGGCCGGCCGGATCTCGATAAACCCCGGGACGATGGCGAAACCTTTAAACGGGATCAAAACCGCCGCGTAGATGGCCGCACTCAAAGCCACGAGCACCACCATCTGGGTGTGCCGCCACATCGTAAAGATCTCTTTCACAACCTCTCTCCTTCCTATAGCCAGCGACTTACACTAACGAACCGGGAAACTCTCTATCCTCCGAATCCTATTGCCCGCAGCACGAAAGCTGCTACCAGAAGCGCTACCAACACCGCCAGGACCACGCCGTCCCGCCAGCTTATGGTGGGCTGGAGGTAGAACGTGCGTTTGGGGCTGGCTCCGAAACCTTTGGACTCCAGGGCCATAGAGAAAACGTTGGTCGAGCGTATGGTCGAGACGAAGACCGGCACCAGTAGCGGGACGTACTTGCGGATGCGCTCGATGAGGTTGCCGGAGTCAAGGTCGAGCCCCCGCGAGCGCTGAGCCTGGCCGATGGTAAGCCCCGTAGAGGCTATGGTGGGGACCAACCTCAGGGCCGTGGAGACCGCGAAGCCGAAGCGATAAGGGATGCCCAGCCGGACCAGACCGATCGCCACCTCCTCGTTGCGCGTGGTGGAGAGGAAGATCATACCCGCGATAATGGTAATGTCTATCCGTATGGCGATGCTGATCCCGTATATGACTCCTCCTAAATTCCCGCCGCCGAATATGAACCATATGATGATGGTAAAGATGGCGATCACTATAAGGATAAATCGGATGCGCCGGAGGTTGGAGAGCACTTTTGCCAGGTAACCGAAGAAGACCACCAGCGCGAGTATGACCAGCTCGTAGACCGGGTTCAAAAACACGAACGCCAGAACGAAAGTAGCGATCAGCAGGAGCATCTTGGTGCGCGGGTCGAGCCGGTGAACCCAGGTATTGCGATCCAGATATAGCGACGGGTCCATCAGCCCTCCCCGGTTATCTGCAACATCTCCTCCACCGAAACCACCGGATACCCAAGAGCGTTCCCGAACGAGACTATGTGCGGCGGCCTGAGGGCGAGATCTCTGAGCTCCTCTTCATGAGAGAAGACCTCGCGCACGGTCCCGGAGAGGGCCACCCGCCCGTCTTTTATCACCACGGCGCGGTGGGCGTACTCGGCGACGACCCACATGGCGTGGGTTACGATGATGATCGTGGATCCCGACTCGTTGAGGCGGCGGACCAGCTCCATCATTCTTTGCTGCTCGGCGTAGTCGAGTCCCGTCGTCGGCTCGTCCAGGATCAGGACCTCGGGACGGACCGCCAGCACGCTCGCCACCGCAACCCGCTGACGCTCGCCCTTGGTCATGCCGAACGGGTCCTCCTCCTCGCGCCCTTCGAGCCCCACCGCCGCAAGCGCCTCCTTCACCCTCTCTTCGATCTCTGTCTCTCCCAGGCCCCGTATCCTCGGCCCGAACGATACCTCATCGGCGACGGTGTCGGAGAAGATCTGATGGTCCGGATTCTGGAAGACGTACCCGACCCGCTCTCCGAGTCGGCGTATTCCCTGCTTGACGGTCTCTACCCCGCCCACCCGGACGGAGCCCTCCGTCGGCTCCAGAAGCCCGTTGAAGTGCTTGACGAGCGTGGTCTTCCCTGAGCCGTTCTGTCCCACGATGGCGAGAAATTCTCCCTGGTGGACGGTCAGGTCCACGTCTTCGAGCGCCACCACGCCATTCGGGTAGCGGTGCGTCAGGTTCTCGACCTCGATCAGGGGCTCCCCATAATCCTTCTCGCGCGCCTCATCCGCCGCCACCAGTTTCTGGTGGCGCTCTGCATCCACGCGCCACCCGCGCCGCTTGAACTCCTCCAGACCTTCCTGCGGGGTCAGGGGTCGCTCCTCTATCGCTATCCCGCGCTCTTTAAAGAACCGGGCCACCGGAAGCGGCATGACGCGGGACTCCTCCAGAAGCTCCACGTCCCGCAAGACCTCCCGCGCCGGGCGGTCGGCGGCTATCTTTCCATCCCGCAGGACGACGATGCGGTCGGCGTCGAGTGTCTCCTCGGTCTCGTGCTCGACGATAACGAGAGTAACATCCTCCCGCTCTTCGAGCTCCTCGGCGATCTCGAACACTCCCATCTTGCCTATCGGGTCGAGGTCGGTTGTCGGCTCGTCCAGGCACAGTATGCGCGGCTCTATCGCAAGCACCGAGGCGATGGCGAGCCGCTGCTTCTGGCCCCCCGAAAGAGTAGCCGGCTGTCTGTTCTCGAACCCTTCCAGCCGTACCTGACCCAGCACCTCCTTGACGCGCCGGACCATCTCATCGTGCTCCACGGCGAAATTCTCCGGTCCGAAGGCAACCTCGAGAGCCACGTTGGTCGAGAAGAGCTGGGCCTCGAAGTCCTGGAACACCAGCCCGACCTCGCGCGCGAACTCCCCTACCCTGCCCTCGCGGGTCGAGCGGCCCCGAATCCTCACCTCGCCACCCATCCGCCCCCGGAAGAAGTGCGGGATGAGCCCGTTCAGCGAGACGCACAAAGTGCTCTTGCCCGCCCCGGAGTGGCCCATGACGACCACGAACTCCCCTTCGGCCACCTCCAGGCTGACCCCATCCAACGCGGGCTCTCTCTGCCCCCGGTAACGGTAGGTCAGGTCCTCGATCCTGATTACGGGTTCTGCCATCTTACAAACCTTCACACCCCACGAAGGGTATTCTAGCAGGGGCACAGCGTTGTCTTCGCGATCTAAAGTTGTGCGGCAAAACTTACGATTATTCTGGTGATACTCAGGATGCAGAGTCTCATGCATAGCAGTCAAGTAGTCCACCAGGACTCGAAAGGAGAGATGCCAGGATGCCGCCGAAAAATGTACGCACGGTACGACAACTGATCTACTGGGAATACGCAAAGCTGATCGCGGGAAGAGCCGTCGGAGACAGCAAAAATTGGCGCTTCGTTATGTACACCTTCAAGAAGCTGGATGGCGGACAGATGAAGCCTTCGGAGATCCTGCGCGAGAACAAACTTCTCTATAAAGAGCGCGAAGGTTGCGTTTACTGCCAGGACCAACGAGCAGATCTGCAGTGGGATCATCTGATCCCCAAAAGCCGTGGCGGCTCGGAGACGATGGATAACATGGTGCCCGCGTGCCGAACCTGTAACGCCTCCAAAGGAGCACTCGATCTTTTCGAGTGGTACGGAGAGAGGAGAGATGATATCCCGAGGCTCGTGCTTGGCAAGTACCTGAAGCTAATCTTCGACTACCACAAGCAAATGGGCACGCTCGACGACGCGGATATCAACGCAGACGGCAAACTGGACATACTGGATCTCGGTGCTGTCTTTCCACCCGCACGGCGTAAGAACGCAGAACCACCCCCGGTACAATCCCTGAGCGCATAAGAGTATTAAATGGAGTTCAGCCGGGACCGCTCAGGTATGGCAACCGCCACCAGGCAACCGCTTTGCCTGGTGGCGGTTGAGCGCAACGTTAGCGCCCGGCGCAATTCTGGCTAATCTTGGCGCTGTAGATCCTCCACCCGAATTTGCCGAAAGGCGGTACGTCGGATTTGCGGAGGATGTAGCTCCCGCAGAAAGTCTGCTTGGTCTGGTTATTGTTCGTCGCGACAATGACGACCGGAACGTTGGCATAGAAGGATCCCGCAGCACCCTGCACCCGGGGCTTGCCTACCTTGACAGCGTCATGCTCGGTCGTCGCGAAGCCCTGCTCGAACCGCGCAAAAGTCTGCTTGCTCGCCTTCCCGAGATCCTCCCAGAACGTATAGGCCCGCGCGAAATGGCGGCGGTTGATCTCCAGGTAGTACGATTGCACGAGCCGGCGCGGGGCAGAAAGTTCGGTGGGAGGCAGCTTGCCATTACTTCTGGCGATGCTGGCGTTTGAGAGCCGCCACCCCTGTGCAGTATGGCGCACGGTGTAGCTCCCACGATATTGCTGCACCCCCTGGGAAGCGCCATTACTCCGATTCACTACGGAGATAAGCCTTACCGGCACCTTGACCGGGGCTGTGTTCTGCGCGCTTGATGGCCCGATCAGGACGCTCACCTGAACGGTGTTCGCGTAGCCCTGCTTGAACTGCTTGAAAGTCTGACCGCTGGCCGCCCCATTCCCCGCCCATGTGTCGTAGGCTTTTTTGTATTCCCTCTGGTTGATGTCGCCGTAGTAGTTCAAAACCGTCTGTACGGCGGCCTCCCAATTCGTCTCACTCTGTGACGGCTGTATCGCAGCAGCAGAGGATGTCTGCCGCGTTGTACCACCCTGCTGCATCATGGCAGCCAGAGTTCTAGCCGAGCGCACGCTTGTGGAAGGCGCCGTGCCCGCCGGACTCGTCGCCTGCGTAGCAGATCCCGTGTGAGAGGTGGTCTGCGCGTGAGCTGTTGACGCCCGAGAGCCGCTGCAGCCGAACAGAGCCACAGCCAGAATTACCAGGAGGACCGCTAACTTTTTCATCTACCAACATCTCCTTGCCGTATCCCCCTCTATTTTGCTTCTACTCCCTGGATGCTACGCTACTAAAGTAACTAGGTGGTTACAGGAAGATAACGGTTTTGCAACAATTCTCACCTGAATTTTCGAGCGAATATTTGATGCGGAAGGGGTCTATTCGAGTGATGGTAAATCTCTTCCATTTCCCACGAGAAGTTCGAGTACCTGCCCGGACTTTATGCGCGCTGCGAAGTGATCTCCGCCGAGGTGGTAGGCGAGGTATCGCCAGTCGGGGTCTTCGAGGATAAGGATGTCGGCCCTGTAGCCGGGGGCGAGGCGTCCCGTCTCTCCGTCCAGACCGAGCACGTGGGCGGCGTTGGCGGTCGCGGCGCACAACGCCTGGGCCGGGGAGAGCCCGAGCCGGGTGCACCCGAGGTTCATCGCTATCGGAAGCGACGAGCAGAAGGAGCTTCCCGGATTGAAGTCCGTCGCCAGGGCGACGATGGCCCCTTCTTCGATCAGGGTGCGGGCAGGCGGGTTGGGCAGCCCCAGGAAGAGCCCGCACGCCGGGAGCAGCACCGCCGCGACGTTGCTCCTCGCCAGAAGGCGCGCTCCCTGCTCGCCGGTGGCTTCGAGATGGTCCACGCTGCGGGCGCCGAGCTCTACGGCGAGCGGGATGCCGCCGCGCTCGGAGAACTGGTCCGCGTGGAGCCGCAGCGCGAGCCCGTACTCCCGACAGGCTTCGAGGTAACGCCTGGACTCGCCCACCTCTAAGGAGCCCCTTTCCAGAAAAACATCCGCCGCCTCCGCGAGATGTGCGGCCCGCGACAGGACGTCCCGGATCACGAACTCCACGTACTCCTCCGCACTCCCGAACTCCGGGGGAAGCGTGTGCGCCCCGAGGAAAGTGGGGTGAAGGTCCACGGGCTGGCTATCATTCGCGGCATGAATGGCCCGGAGCATCTTCAGTTCGGTCTCCAGATCCAGGCCGTACCCGGACTTCACCTCGGCAGTCATCGTGCCATGATGCAGCATCCATCCGAGGTGTTTCACAAGAGCGGACTTCAGATCCCCCTCGCTTCCTCTGCGCGTGGCCTCGACGGTCGAGAGGATGCCACCGCCGGAGGCGTGGATCTCCTCGTAGCTGGCCCCTTGAGAGCGCAACTCGAACTCCCCGGCTCGATCGCCGAGGAAAGCTGCGTGGGTATGGCAGTCCACCAGCCCCGGAACCGCGGCCCTGCCTCTCCCGTCCACCGTCTCGCAATCTGAGCCTGGCGGAAAGTCGCGCAGCACTTCCTCTGGTGGCCCGACCGCCGTTATGCGCCCGCCGGAGATGGCGATTGAGGCTGGAGAGTGAATCTCCAGTCGCCCGAACTCCCGGCCCCGCTGCGGTCCGTTTCCCGCAGGCGAGACGCCGGCATCCAGGTCGTGTATCAGCAACGTTATCTCGCTCATGTTCTCTCCCCCGGATAGACGCGGCGGCCCGCCACCCACGCCCCAGACACCACCGCGCTTCCGGCCCCGAAGACCAGCGCAGCGGGCAGGTTATCGGGCTCCACGTCGGCGAGCTGCGGATGAGTAAGGTCTATCTCTACGAAGTCCGCTGGAGCACCGGCTTCGATCTTCTCCCGCTGCCAGCCGGCGAGCAGCAGCCAGGGGGTCGGTGAATCGCTTCCTTTTTGTACCAGCACGTTTCTGCCGCCGGAGAGGCGGCGGGCGCTGGTCTCTATCTCCCGCAACTCCTCGAAGGGGTCCACCCTCACGTGCGAGTCGGAGCCGATAGAGAGCTTTATCCCATGCCGCAGTATGCTCTCCGCCGGGAGAAATCCGTCGCCGAGGTTGCCTTCGGTGGTCGGGCAGGCGCACACCGCCGAACCGTGCTCTGCGAGGAGATTCAACTCCTCCTCGCTGGCGTGGGTGGCGTGCACGATGGTCGTGTTTGGGCCGAGAAAGCTGGCTTCGGCCAGAAGCTCTATCGGGCGCACGCCGTACTCGGCCTTGCACTCCTCGATCTCGCGCGGCTGCTCGTCGGCGTGGATGTGCAGCGGGAGGCGGCGGGAGCGCGCGTAGCGCCCGATCTCCTGCAGCCACCCTTTCGGGACGGCCCGCACGCTGTGTGCTGCGATCCCGACCTCCAGCAGCGGGTGCTCCCCGGCCCACTCCGCGAGCGCATCAACCCGCTCCAGAAAAGTGCGCACCGAGGGATCCCGGAAACGCGCGATGCCGCCTCTCGCGTAGGCAACCGGCAACAGTAAGAGCCGGATGCCAGCATTCTCCGCAGCCTGTGCAACGGCTTTCGAGAGCGTATTCGGGTCGCCGTAAGGCGTTCCGTCGGGCTGGTGGTGTACGTAGTGGAATTCGGTTACGTTCGTGTAACCGGCGGAGAGCATCTCCCGAAAGCATCCTTCGGAGATGCGCCGAATAGAGTCTGGGTCCAGGCTCCCGGCGAGGGAGTACATCCGCTCCCGCCAGGTCCAGAAGTCGTCGTGGGGATGCTCCGGGTCCAGGCGCTCCACCTGGCCGCGCAAACCTCTCTGGAAAGCGTGGCTGTGGTCGTTGACGAACCCCGGCATCAAGGCACGTCCGGGTAGACGCTCGCCATCTGTCGCGGGACCGACTTCGACTACTCTCCCGTCCTCGACTGTGATGCCCACACCGAAGCGAGCGCCACGGGAATCGAGGATGAGATCTGGCAGGAGTGTGCGTCTCAACGATCGAGCATGGGCATCTGGATGCCGAATCGCCGGGCGGCTTCGCGAGCCTTCTCGTATCCGGCGTCGGCATGGCGTACGACCCCGATGCCCGGATCGTTGGTGAGGACGCGTTCGATGCGAATTGCGCCTTCCTCGGTGCCGTCGGCGACGACCTGGGCCCCGGCGTGGATGGACTTGCCGATCCCCACCCCGCCGCCGTGGTGTACCGCCACCCAACTCGCCCCGCTCGCGGTGTTCAGGAGGGCGTTCAGGATCGGCCAGTCGGCTATGGCGTCGGAGCCATCCTTCATCGCCTCGGTCTCCCGGTAGGGAGAGGCGACGCTGCCCGAGTCCAGGTGATCCCGCCCGATCACGATAGGCGCGGAGATATCGCCGCTCGCCACGAGCTCGTTGAACCGCAGGCCGGTCTTGCTGCGCTCGCCGTAGCCGAGCCAGCAGATGCGCGCCGGTAGCCCCTGGAAGGCCACCTTCTCGCGGGCCTGGGAGATCCAGCGCCCCAGACGCTCGTCCTCCGGGAAGAGATCCAGGATGGCCTCATCGGTGGCGGCGATGTCTTCTGCCTCGCCCGATAGCGCAGCCCACCGGAACGGCCCCTTTCCCTCGCAGAACAGCGGTCTTATGTAGGCGGGGACGAAGCCGGGGTAGGAGAAAGCCTTCTCGAAACCGCCGAGCTTCGCCTCGCCGCGCAGGTTGTTGCCGTAATCGAAGACTTCTGCGCCGCGCTCCATAAAGCCGACCATCGCCGCGCAGTGGCGGGCCATCGAGACGCGGGCCTCGGACACGTACCGCTCCGGCTCCCCTTCCCGCAACTCCACCGCTTCATCCAACGTATACCCGGCGGGGATGTAGCCGCCGAGGGGATCGTGGGCCGAAGTCTGGTCGGTAACGACATCGGGCTCGAAGCCCCGCTCCAGGAGTGCCGGGAGTATGTCGGCGGCGTTGCCGGGGATGCCGATAGAGACGGCCTCGCCGTTGCGCTTCGCCTCTTCCGCTCTCTCTATGGCGTCATCGAGGTCGTCTGCGCGCTCGTCGAGGTAGCGGCTTCGTAGGCGGCGTTCGATGCGCTCGGGGTCCACTTCGACGCAGAGGGCGATGCCTTCGTTCATGGTGATCGCCAGCGGCTGGGCGCCTCCCATTCCCCCGAGCCCGGCGGTAAGGCACACCCGACCCTTGAGCGTCCCGCCGAAACGCTGCTCAGCGATGGCGGCGAAGGTCTCGTAGGTCCCCTGCAGGATTCCCTGGCTGCCTATGTAGATCCAGGACCCCGCAGTCATCTGGCCGTACATGGTGAGTCCGGCCTTCTCCAGCTCCCTGAAGGTCTCCCAGTTAGCCCAATCCGGGACCAGTAGCGAGTTCGCGATGAGAACCCGGGGGCTGAAGGGGTGCGTCCTGAACACCGCGACGGGCCTGCCGGACTGCACCAGCAGGGTCTCGTCATGGCCGAGAGACTGTAGCGCCGACACTATCGCCCAGAAGCTCTCCCAGTCCCGGGCGGCCCGGCCAGTCCCTCCGTAGACCACCAGGTCCTCGGGGCGCTCGGCCACTTCGGGGTCGAGGTTGTTCATGAGCATCCTCAGAGCAGCCTCCTGCTGCCAGCCCTTGCACGAAAGCTCCGTCCCGCGCGGCGCGCGGATGGTGGCCGCCTTGTCCGTCATCTTCCATCTCCTCTACTACTGCTTCCCGTCTCCAGTAAAACCCTTACGTCCATCTCAATCCAGCTTTACGAACTCTTCTACGGCTTCGATCAGGGCTCCTGAGCGCACCAGCTCCTCGGCGGCTTTCAGGTGCGGCGCGAGGAATTCGTCCTTTTCTATGAACGGTATCTCCCGCCGGATACGGTGGTGGGCGGCTCCGGTGGCAGAGGCCGGTTCGAGCGGGGCGCGCAGGTCCAGCGCCTGGGCCGCAAACACCGCTTCGATGCCCAGGATGCGACTCAGATTCTCCAGGACCTTGCGGAGTTTTATTCCCGCGCTCCACCCCATCGAGACGTGGTCTTCCTGCATCGCCGAAGTCGGGAGTGAGCCGGTGCTGGCGGGGTTGGCGAGCCTCCTGTTCTCCTCGGCCATGGACGCCGCCGTATACTGGGCGACCATGAAACCGGAGTTGGTTCCGGCGTGGGGGATCAGAAACGGCGGCAGCCCCTCCGAGCGGCTCGGGTCGAGCATCCGGTCCACCCTCCGCTCGGTGATCGCCCCGACCTCCGCGGCTGCAACCGCCAGGAAGTCGAGCGCGAAGGCCAGCGGCTCCCCGTGGAAGTGGCCGCAACTCTCGACGGATCCATCCTCGAGCACCAGCGGGTTGTCCGTAGTGGACCTCAGTTCCCGGCGGGCGACCTGAGTGGCGAAGCCCAGGGTATCCCGCGCCGCGCCGTAGACCTGCGGAGTGCAGCGCAGCGAGTAAGCGTCCTGCACGAGGTGTGGCGAGGTTCGGTGAGAGGCCACGATCCCGCTTCCTTCAAGTAGGCGGAAGATGTTGCGCGCGCTCTCTTGCTGGCCGGGATGCAACCTCAAGGCGTGAAGCTCCTCCCGGTAGACGCGGTCGGTGCCGAGAAGGGCCTCTATAGACATCGCCGCCGTAACATCCGCCGTCTTGAGGAGCAGATCAAAATCTTTCAGGGCCAGCGCCAGCATCCCGAGCATCCCGTCGGTGCCGTTGATGAGCGCGAGCCCCTCCTTCACCTCAAGCTCGATAGGCTCCAGGCCGGCTCTCCGCAACGCCTCTTCTGCGGGAACGGTCTCCCCATCTTCGAGCACCCAGCCTTCTCCGGCGAGGCAGAGCCCGACGTGGGCGAGTGGCGCGAGGTCCCCGCTCGCACCGAGCGAACCATGCTCCGGGACGGCGGGTACGATCCCGGCATTCAAAAGGTTTACGAGGGAGTCCACCAACTCCGGCCTGACGCCGGAGTAACCCATAGCGAGCGTCTTGGCGCGTATGACCATCATCGCGCGCACGACCTCATTCTCGACGAACGGCCCCATACCAGCAGCGTGGCTGCGCAGGATGGCATGCTGAAGCTCGCGGCGCTCTTCGGGCGGGATGCGCGTCGTCGCCAGAGCACCGAAGCCGGTCGTAATGCCGTAGACCGCTCGCTCGCTATCCTCTATACGTCCCACGTGCTCGCGGAAGGCGCTGACTCGCTCGCGCGCCTCCGGGCTCATGCTAACCTGCGCCCCATCGCGCGCAACGGCAACCACATCCTCAAGACCCAGCCTGTCTACCCCTATTACCTTCGTCTCACGGCCTCCCGCTCAGAAGATCACGCATCCAGCTTAACATCGAACCCTATGCAGAGCGTGGCGGCAAGAACTTCTCTGTAAAATCTGGTGGATGCACCTTCCAGCTCGTGTGGAGCAGGAAGATGCCAGTAACCTGCTCTCCGAAGCGTTTTCAGGCATCGGTAAGTTGGGGTTCGGCACTGACTCATGTTGGTTCTAGTGTTGCGCAGCATTGGTTCCTTTACACGGGTGGTTGGTGCGCGAGGATGAGCCATGGCGTGATCTACCGCGGTGGTGGAGTCGGATGGGGACGGGACCGGGCGACGCTGCCCTGAGGCGGTCGTGTTCGTCGTCGGGGCTGGCAATGCGTGCACGGATCGTGCTCGCGGTCGCCGGTGAGGGGCCCTCGGCGATCTCGGCGCGGTTGGGAGTCTCACGCCCTACCTATCTCCCTGAAGCCGGCCAAGTCGTGTGTGTACGGGCTAGAGTGTCCGACTTGCGGGCGGATCGGGTCGGGCAGGGCGAGAGGTCACAGCCGCTCACGGTCACATCCTCTGGTTCGCTGTCGTCATTTCCGGTGCCGCTTACTAAAATACTCCTGAGGAGACACACCGGGGCGATGTGACCCACGGCTGCAGAGGAGTGAGAATGACCGGCTCTTCCACCCAGGGATGTGGCACGATCTCGCAGGTGACCACTAGACCCGCCGCAGCGAAGCACCTGCGCGACCTCGCGTGGCTGCGCCGCGTTCGCGACCGGATCGACCGGGAGTACGCCCGTCCGCTGGACGTCGAGGCGCTCGCCCGCGGCGCGCACATGTCGGCCGGGCACCTCAGCCGCCAGTTCAAGCTCGCCTACGGCGAGTCGCCCTACAGCTACCTCATGACGCGGCGCATCGAGCGGGCGATGGCGCTGCTGCGCCGTGGCGACCTCAGCGTCACCGAGGTCTGCTTCGCGGTCGGCTGTTCGTCGCTGGGCACCTTCAGCACCCGCTTCACCGAACTGGTCGGTGTGCCGCCCAGCACCTACCGGCGCCAGGCGGCGCGCGCGACGGCGGGGATGCCATCTTGCGTAGCGAAACAGGTGATGCGACCGATCAGGAATCGAGAAGCGCCGCTCACGAGCCGCAAATAGAATGACTTCCATGGACATCACCATTCAGAAGGAGTGACCGCCATGGACCTCACCATCCACGCGAGCTTCCTCCCGCACGACGACCCGGACGCCTCCCTGGCCTTCTACCGCGACACTTTAGGCTTCGAGGTCCGCACCGACGTCGGAAGCGGCAGGATGCGTTGGATCACGGTCGGCCCCGCCGGCCAGCCCGGCACGTCCATCCTCCTGGCGCCGCCGGCTGCCGACCCCGGCATCACCGACGACGAGCGCCGCACTATCGCCGAGATGATGGCCAAGGGTACCTACGGTTGGATCCTGCTGGCCACTTCCGACCTCGACGGCACCTTCGCGAAACTGGAGGCCAGCGACGCCGAGATAGTCCAGGAGCCGACCGAGCAGCCCTACGGCCTTCGCGACTGCGCCGTCCGCGACCCCGCGGGCAACCTGATCCGCATCCAGGAGCTGCGCTGAGCCGTCCGGCGACCCACGTGAGGTTGCGGAAGGACCTGGTGGAGCGTGCGGCGCCTTTCCTGCCACCGGGCAGCGAGATCCGTCAGGTGTTCATCTGCCAGACCGCGCCAAGCTTCGCCTTCTTCCTCATCACATATCTCACGGGGCTCACCATGTTCTGGATCAAGTATCGCTGCGTGGCAGTGACCCCAGACACCATCTATGTCCTGGAGAGCAGCAAACTCTCGGGCGGCGCCAGGCCGCAGTCTCTGGTGGGCACGATGCCACGCCAAACCCGGCTTGGTCCGGTCTCTGGTCGATGGGCCAAAGTGAACCTCCTCGGCGAGCGCCACTGGGTCCACAAGCGCTTCCACGACCAGGTCGCAGCCGCCGACTATGAGGCTGGCTTTACGCAATCGAGTCAGGAGACACGATGAGGACGGACGCGCAATCGCCTGCGCCGCACGCTGCCTGCGCCGGACCATTGGTCCGCCCGACGGTTGGAGTTTCCGGCCAAGTCACCAAGTCAATATAAGGAGTTTTCGATGAGCGCAAAGAAGTCCAAGGGATTCACGGCCGAGGAACGAGCCGCGATGAAAGAGCGCGCCAAAGAGCAGAAGGCGGAAGCACAGAAAGCGGACGGGGAACGCGACGTGCTCGCGAAGATCGCCGAGATGCCGGAACCGGACCGCGCCATGGCCGAGCGGCTCCATGAGATCATCAAAGCCAGCGCGCCAGACCTCTCGCCGAGAACCTGGTACGGGATGCCCGCGTATGCCAGGGACGGCAAGGTTGTCTGCTTCTTCCAAAGCGCGCAGAAGTTCAAGTCCAGGTATGCGACGCTCGGCTTCAGCGACAAGGCGAACCTCGACGAAGGCGCCATGTGGCCGACCTCCTTCGCGCTGAAGGAGTTGACCGCCGCGGAAGAGGCAAGGATCGCCGCGCTCGTGAAGAGAGCGGTGAGCTGAGGGCGCCAATCTCGCTAACCGATCCTGTATCGAGGCCTGCGTCCACTCCACGACCGATGAGTGCCGACCCCCGCTCCCGCGCTCAGCGTCGTGGAGCGGGGTGAGCGGCCCGAATCGTGGTAGCTGGCTGCTATGATCACAGGAAGAGTGCAGGTTGGCAAAGATACAGGAGGAGGGAGTTCCTTTGAACTACAGGAAGCTCGGCAAGACTGGTCTCGAAGTCTCCGAGGTCGGCTACGGGGCATGGGGTATCGGCCAGGACGCCTGGGTTGGCGCGACCGATGATGAGTCCTTGAGGGCGCTCAACCGTGCCATAGACCTGGGTCTGAACTTCATTGACACGGCGCTGGCCTACGGTGAGGGACACAGCGAGCGGCTGGTGGGTCAGGTAGTGCGGGAGAGGAGTGAGACCGTCTACGTCGCGACCAAGATACCACCCAGAAACCGCATCTGGCCCGCCCCCGCCGGGCTGCATCCCGATGAGGTCTTCCCCGGAGACTACGTCAGGGAGTGCACCGAGAGGAGCCTGGATAACCTGGGCCTCGAAACCATAGACGTGCAGCAGTTCCACGTCTGGCAGGATGAGTGGATCGGGGAAGGGGGCTGGCTGGAGGCTATCGAGGAACTTAAAAGGGAGGGTAGGATCCGGGCCTTCGGCGTCTCCATAAACGACCACCAGCCAGAGAATGCTCTGAGGCTCATCGAAACGGGAGTAGTAGACACGGTGCAGGTGATCTACAACATCTTCGACCAGAGCCCGGAGGATGCGCTCTTTCCCGCCTGCCAGCGTCAGGGTGTGGGGGTGATCGTGCGGGTTCCCTTTGATGAGGGCTCGCTTACCGGCAACATCACGCCGGAGACGACCTTCAAGGAGGGAGACTTCCGCAACGACTACTTCGGCGGCGAGCGCAAGAGGGAGGTCCACGAGAGGGTGGAGAGCATCATCTCCGATCTGGGGATCTCCAGAGACGAGTTGCCGGAGGTTGCCCTGCGCTACGTCCTCTCCCACCCTGCGGTCTCCACCGTGATTCCGGGTATGCGCTCGGTGAAAAACGTGGAGCGTAACATGGCCGTTGGCGACGGCAGAGGACTGCCCGAAGAGCAGGTAGAGAAACTCAAGGCCCACCGCTGGGTGCGGGATTTCTACTCCGCCTGAGAGGAGGTCCTCATCCATGATCAGAGACCTCGGCCACGCCGCCTTCGCCGCGCACGACCTGGAGCGGACGCTCGACTTTTACGAGGTGCTCGGCATCCGCGAGGCTTTCCGGCTACATCACGACGACGGCTCGGTGATGCTCGTCTACCTGCACATCTCGGGCGACAGGTTCATCGAGGTGTTCCCCGGCGGACCGCAGCCCGGACAGAACACCCCGCAAAGCTTCATGCACATCTGCCTAATCTGCGATGACGTGCGCGGCGTCGTCGAGCACCTGCGCAAAAACGGCGTGGATATAACCCGCGAGCCAGCAGTGGGGCTGGACGGCAACCTCCAGGCGTGGGTCAAAGACCCCGACGGCAACGCCATCGAGCTGATGCAGCTTGCCGAAGATTCGCCGCAGCGTCGGGCGGCGCGCCAAGAGGAGATCGCATAGAGGCGCAACGAAATGCAGGATCTATTACGAGGTCGGTAAAGAGGGATGACTACAGCTCTCTCGTGCTATGTGCGGGCGAGCTTAGATAGCTTCAAAATCATCCGGCGCTAACCAGCTCCGAGACCTATCCACTATGGTCCTCCTGTTCGAGCAGGTTCGTTTCGACCACGGGCCTGCCGCCGGCTTCGGGGACGCGGAACGTTTTGATCTCACACGGCGCGAAGTCAGCTTCGATCTTCCTGTCCCACTTTGTCAGGTGGATCCCGACTCGCGTGGCTCTCTTGGCGGTTTCGCGGCAGCGGAGGATGAGGTCGTCGCCATCTTCCGCGTTCTTTAGCACCTCGACCACCACGTTCTCGCTATCCACGGAGAGGAAGGAGTCTTTCTGCGGGAGATCACCGGCGTGAGAAGACTCGGCCAGAACTACGGGCTTCTGGTTTAGCTCCGCGGCGTGCTTTATGGTTCCGCTCTGCTCCCAGCCGCCTTCGTGGGCAAACAGCGCGTAGGTGAACTGCTGGATGCCCTGATCAATGAACGAGTAGAGGCGATCCGGCCGCGGCACGCACGGGTCGTGGTGGGCGTAGATAGGGCTGCGCAGGACGGTCAGGCCCACCTCGTGGCGATCCACGTCGAAGCCGTACTTGCCGTCGTTCAAGATGCTGAGACCGTAGGGCTCACCCACGCCGCGAGCTATACCGGAGATATCCACCCAGCTCTGTCCCGGCTGCTCCTCGCCGTTGGTCTCTCGCTCGATGTTGCCGAATGGGATATCGTAGGTGGCGCGGATAAAATCCAGGTTTACCGGGAACCTCAACTTCAAGATTTTGAACTGTTCCCGCCAGTCGAGCTTCACCTTCACATCTATCCGATCCAGCCCGGCGTAGACGGTGAAGTCCTGGACCATTCGCGAGGAGCCGTATACGCTCTGCACGCGCAATACCGCCTTGACGGGACCGCGCTCCACGAGCCCGACGCTTTCGAGGGAGAACGTTCCAACCTCGTCATCGTACCGGACGACTCCGTGCGACCAGGTGTCGCTCGGATCCCCGAGAACGACTGGACGGGCAGCCGGTCCCGCGAGCACCTCGAACCGCTTCTCCCTGTCGTAGAGACTTGTGACAAATCCGGTCTCGGGATCTATCTCCACCCGGAAGCGTTCGTTCTCTGCCCAGGTGCCGTCGGCCCGGACGGGTGGCAGATCTTCTTCAGAAGGCCGGGACGCGACCCGGTAGACCCGGTAACCCATCGAGGGTACGTCTGCGACGAAGCTCAGGCGGTTCCTGCCTCGCGCAGTTGCCTGCGGTTGCACGGTTTGCATCGGGACCCGGCGATCCTCATCGTCCAGCAGGATGGCCGACTCTCCGAGACTTCCGATTTCTAGTTCCACATTCATCCTGCTGGACCAGGAGTGCGGGTTGAAGATGACGATGGGTTTCGTGCCCTCGTCGTGCTCGATGCCGATGTTCCAGGAGATGGACTGGACCGCGTTGTTCAGGGCGCGTCCGGCGATGGACCTCGCCTCACCGTAGAGGTCGCGGGCGTCCTCGTATGCGGCTTCGAGACTGGTCCCGGCGAGGATGTCGTGGAACTGGTTGAAGAGCACGTCCTTCCAGGCGCGGTCGAAGTCATCCGGGTAGGGCTGGCCGGTTAGCCTGCTGGCGATGGCCGAGAATTTTTCTGCGGCAATCAGCATATTTTCGGCCCGGCGGTTCCACCGCTTGACACCGGAGTGAGCCGAGTAGCAGCCGACCGCGTGGTGCTGGAGATCGTCGTGGACCACCGGGAAGGGCAGTCCCTTTTTGATCATCTGCTCGAAGAATTTGTCCGGGGTGCTGAAAACTAGTTTGGGAAACTCCGGGTTTCCGTTTAGGCGCTGGATGCTCTCTATGTTTTCCTTCGTGGGACCGCCGCCGTGGTTCCCGACGCCGTAGAAGCACATCAGCTCATCCAAAGGTTCCTTGAGTTCGCCCGCGCATCGCTGCACGAACTTCTCCAGGTCGCCGTCCGGAGAGCAGTACTCGAACGGGATGCGGAAGGCCAGAACGCGCGAGCCATCGTCGGACTCCCACCAGAACAGGGGGCCGGGAAGGCCCTTCTCGTGGGGCGCGGGGCGCATGAAAACGTAGAAGTCGAGGCCGCTTCCCTTGAGGATCTGGGGGAGCATCCCGTGATGCCCGAAGGAGTCCACGTTGTAGCCCACCCGTGCTGTTGTGCCGAACTTCTTCATGAAGTAGCGTTGTCCGTAGAGAGCCTGGCGGACGAAAGACTCGCCGCCGGGGATGTTGCAGTCTGGTTGGATCCACCACCCACCCACGATCTGCCAGCGTCCTTCTGCCACGCGCTGCCGTATCTCCCGGAACATTTCGGGGTCGTTGTTCTCCACCCACTCGTAGAAGGCGGCGGAGCTGCAAGTGAAAATAAAATCGTTGTACTCCTCGATCCGGTCCAGCGCCGAGCGGAAGGTGGCCTTGACCTCCTGGAAGCCTTCCTGCCACTGCCAGAGCCAGACGGGATCCAGGTGGGCGTTCCCGATCATGTGCAGGGACTTGTCCTTCATCCTCCTCTCCCGTTACTCCTGTACGGGAACGGCTCGAACCAGGGATGGAAGTACACGCCAAGCTGCCGCCTCGCTTCTCTGAGCCTCGCGTTCGCATCGGGTATGAGCCGGGGCGGGCCGTGACCGATGGTCAGGAAGTCGAAGTCCATCACGAGCAGTTTGTCGAGCGTGTCGGACCACTCGTCGAGGTTCGAGCGTATCCGGGGATGATAGCCCCCCCAGAGCGCGTCGCCCGCGATCAGGATCTTCGAGCCTTCGATCTCCGCCCAAAACGATACCGAACCGGGAGTGTGCCCCGGCGTGTGGATGACGTGAAAGCGGTAACCGCCTGCCTCGAACTCGCCTTCGTCCTCAAGCCGACCATCCACCTCGACGGGAGGGAAAGGAAGTTCGTACAGAAACGATGCGGTCCGGTCCGTATCCCCGGTCTCGACCGGATCCCGGTCAGAGTCGTGCATGAACAGTTGCGCATCGCTCTCCTTGCGGAGTTGCGCCATCGCCGAGAGGTGATCCCAGTGGCCGTGGGTGGCTATCACCTGGCGGATGTCTTGGGGTCGGTAGCCCAGTTCGCTCAAGTTTTTCTTGAGCGCGGGGTAACCTTCTGTGCCGCCGCAGTCTATGAGCACAGGGTTGTCTCCCGCGATGAGGTACGCGCTCGCGTCCCACGGGTGGGAAACTTCTTCCCCCGATACCATGTAGAGCCCTCCAAGCAACCTGACCATTCATCGCTCCTTCTTCCGAAACTCGTTTCCATCTCTGGATAAAATCAACGCAGGAAGACCTGCTTGAGCGCCAGAGCCGCCGGCTTGAGATTTCCCTCGAAGTCAATAATCGAGTTGTTGGCCGGACACGGGAAGCAGTCGTGGCCCATCCAGGCCAGGAAACCGCCACTCCGGGGAAAGCGCCCTTTGCACGCGCGGGCCGCGATAGCGTAGGCCTCGGCCTGCTCTTCCTGAGTATGCTTCACGTATTGGCGCAACGCTATCTCCGGTTTCAGCCCTTCATAGCGGTGCCGGAGACGGTTCCACCGGGTCCACCAGGCCGAGGAGTGTCGCCAGAGTTCGGTGGTGGGCGGCCAGAGTTCTTCACCGCCCGAGTATTTCTCGATGGTTTCCAGGCTGGCGGCTCCGGGCATACCGACCTCCGAGCGGAAGAGTGCGTCATCTTTTTCCCAGTAATCCTTCCAGTCGTCAAAGTCCTCGAAGTCCGTCTCGCCGTATCCCCAGGGACCGTGAACCTCGTGGTGCAGCCCCCGGCCAAAGTCCTTTCGCGAGGCAGTGAAGCGCGGTCCGGTGGGGCTCGTCGGCACGAAGCGCCGCTCCGGGTCTTCTGCGGCCACCACGTCAGCCAGGGCACTGAGGCAGGGATGGCTCGCGGGAGCGGGTCTTCCGGCACCCGTCTTTTCGCCGTCGAGCCCGCCCTGCAGTTCGTTCCCCCCACACCAGAGAAGGAGCGAGACGTGCCGGCTTCTTCTGCGTATGCAGGAGCGGGCGATCTTGCACAGTTGCTGGATAACCTCCGGGTCCTCGGGGGGCCAGTTCTCTATCCCGGAGGAGGACAGCGGAAACTCCTGCCAGACCATCAGACCGGCTGCGTCACACCTGCGGTAGAAGGTCTCCGTCTCCAGGAACGCCCCGCCCCACACCCGCAGCAGGTTGCAGCCGATGTCTCTGTAGTGCCCGATCAGCCGCTCATAATCGGCTTCGACAACATCCTGATAGGTCAGCGAGATCGGAGTCCAGTTGACTCCCTGCAGGAAGACCGGCTCGCCGTTGACCACGCACACCCAGGGCTCCGCGTCTTCGGGCGCTCCCTCGCACGCACGCCACTCTACCCGCTTGAACCCGACCTCCAGAGTCTTAGACCAGATCCGGCGGCCACTCTCATCAGCCGTCGCAACTTCGAGCCTGTAGAGCTTCTGAGGACCAATGTCGTTGGGCCACCAGGGTTCGACCGGGAGCCGCTCCACGCGCATCAGATTTTCGCCGGGCCGGAGTTCCTGCGTTTGCCTGCGCAAAATCTCTGCCCTATCGAGGATACAAACTTCCACGGTCAGGTTCCCTGCACCGGGCAAGAGGTTCGGGTCGAAGTCGAGAATCAGTTCCGCGGAGCCGGTGGCGTTGTCGTTTTCCAATCGTGTACGTACCGATCTCAGGCTCACGGCGTGCCGTGAGCCGGTCTCGATGGCTAGCTTGCCCCAGATCCCGACAGGCACCAGGCGCGGGCACCAGTCCCAACCGTAGTTGTAGCGGGGTTTGAAGTAGTAGGACTTTGAGGTGTAGCCGATCTGACCCTGCTCCTCCGGAGGAATGTCGAAGATGATGCTGAGCATGTTGTCCCGCTCGGTTGCGAGATGCCCGGTAAGCTCGATGGCGTGCGGCACCTGGGAACCACTGAATCTGGCGACTTCTTCGCGGTTGACGAGGATCCAACCCGAATAATCCAGCCTTTCTGCACAAAGGTAGAGTCTCTCCCCTTCCGGCAGGGAGCCGGCTGGCAGGATGGCGCTGAAATCCCAATGCCGGTGCTCGACCCACTCGCACTCTCGCGAGTTCAGGCCGACGTGCCAGTCCGGGAGGAGTCCGGCCCGCAGGAGGTTGCGTTGCACCGAACCTGGGACCGTGGCTTCGATGGGACCGACATCCGGCTGAAGCCCGACCCCAATCTCCATGCTCGTGTTCAGGCGCCAGGCGAAGGGTCTCCAGCCACGCAGGGTCCAGTCTAGAGATGTAAGGTCAACCGGGTTCACTCCTTCAGCGCCCCCACGGATATCCCCCCGATAATGCGTTTGGAGGCCGCGGCGAAGACGGCCAGGATGGGGACAACGGAGATCAAGACCCCGACGTACTGCGCCCCGTAGTCCGTCCTGAACTGTCCCTTCGTCATCGCGACCATCACAGGGAGCGTCTGCTTCTCGTTGTCGAAGATGATGATCAGGGGTTCGAGGAAGCTGTTCCACTTGGATATGAACAGGAAGATGCCCAAAGTAGCCAGGGAGGGCACGAGCAGAGGCAATACTATGCGGTGGAAAATGTGCAATTCGCTAGCACCGTCAATGCGTGCAGACTCCAAAAGCTCGCGAGGAACAGCCGAGTCGCAGATCTGCTTGAGGAAGAAGATGCCGAAGGCGTTGGCGATGGAGGGCAGAATCAAGGGCCAGTAGGTGTTCAGGAGGTTGAGCATGGACATCTGCTTGAAGAAGCCGATGATCCCGAGCTGGCTGGGGATCATCATGGTCGCGATGACGAACCCGAACAAGAACCCGCGTCCCTTGAACGGGTACTTCGAGAACCCGTAGGCCGCCAGCGCGGAGAAATACAGCGCCAGAACGGTAGAAGTAACCGTGATGTACAGGCTGTGCAGAAAGCCTTTCCAGACGTTGATCGTCCCGATCAGGCGGTGGTAGTTGTCGAGAAACTGGTTCCCCGGCAGGAGGAGCAACTGGCTGGAGATTTCATCGCTGCCGTGTGTGGAGGCTATGAGCATGCTGTAGAAAGGCAGCAGGCAGATCGCCGCCAGCGAGACCAGCAATGCGTAGATGCCGATCCGGGTCGCATACGCGCCCTTCCGGCTCGGAATCTTGACCGTGGGCGTAGACCTTCGCATCGGAAAACCTCACTCTTCCTGACGGGACCGGGCCAGTTTGAAGGCCAACAGGGAGAACACGGCGATGAGGATGAAGGTGGCGTACGCGATCGTGGCCGCATAGCTGTACTGGGACCGCTCGAACGCTGTCTGGTACAGGTACATGACCACGGTGAGCGTGGAGTTCTCGGGGCCGTTCTTGCTCAGCGTGAAGGGCACGTCGAAGATCTGCATCCCCCCGATGATCGAGGTGATGATGGTAAACAGGATGACGGGCCTGAGAAGGGGTATCGTCACCTTCAGAGCCACCTGCACGCCGTTGGCGCCGTCAACCCGGGCGGCCTCCTGGATCTCGCTAGGGATGGATTGCAAGCCCGCGATGTAGAGGAGCATGTTGTACCCGAACCACTGCCACACCATGACGACCGCGACCAGGACCTGCGACAGAAGCGGCCTGCCGAGCCAGTTGATCGGATGATCCACGATGTTGAGCGCCTCGAGCAGCTTGTTCACCGCCCCCGTCTGCCAGTCGAAGAGCAGGCTGAAGAGGACGCCTATGGTTACAGGGGTAACGATGTTCGGGAAGTAGAACACCGCACGGAAGAAGTGTTTGCCTCGGATGAACTTCTCGTTCAGGATCAGGGCCAGCGTCAGCGCCAGAAACAGCTGCGGCACGATGGACATGACCCAGATTACGAGCGTGTTCAGGAGAGACTTGTAAAAGAGGTGATCCGAGAGCAGGCGCTCGTAATTGCGCAACCCCACGAAAGAGGGCGCGCTGAAGCCGTCCCAGTTCGAGAAGCTCAGGTAGAGCGAGTAGAGGATGGGATAGAGCTGGAAGGCGACGAAGATTACAAAGAACGGCAGGATGAAGTAGTAGCCGTGGATCGCCCAGTTGGATCTTGACGGGCGTGGGATCGCCTTCGACCTGAAGACCTTCTTCCGGAAACGGGCGACTACGGACATCGTAGTGCTCCGTTCGCTGCTGTGATCCCGCAGATCACTTGACGGAGATCTCGGGATAGGTCGTCCGCACCTGCTCCTTCAGTGCCGCGAATGCCTTGCTGTTGGGCTGGTGGTTCGTGATCATGTCCGAGACGGCACTGATGAACATCGCCTGGATCTCTTTCTGATACTTGTCCGAGCGGCGCACCGGGATGTCCATCGCGATGGGGTAATACGTCTTCAGCACGTGCTGACCGCTGAGGAGCGGGACCTTGAACGTATCCATGTTGCTCTTGTAGACCGACTGCAGCGCCGGCATGTTGAGCGTTTTCTTCAGGTTGTAGTTCTGCCACTCGGGGCTGGCGATGAACTTGAGGTACTGGTAGGCAAGCTCTTTGTTCTGAGACTTGCTGTAGATGGAGCTGTACCGTCCACCGTCGTAGTAGGCTTTGGGCGCCCTGGCGATGCCCCAGTTGTCGCCGGTCTTCTTGCGGTCTATGTTGAACCCCGCCCAGGAGGGCCAGGCGAACATGAGAACGCTGCCGTTGTTCCAGGCTGCACCCCACGCCGCGGAGAAGGCGTCCAGCTTGGCATCCACGTTGTTCGCGCGGATCCGGCGCATTACGTCGAGCGCCTGGTTCCACCTCGGGTCTATGTTCAGCTTCTTGTTGACGACCCAGGGCTGCATGTGGTTCTGCTCGACCTCGAACACCGCGTTGTAGCTGTCGAGGAGGTGGACCTTACCCTTGCTGTCCTTGACGACCTTCTGGCCCAGTTCGATGATCTTGTCCCAGTCATCCACCTTGCCGTTGACTTCTTCCGGGTCGCCGGTGCCAATGAGCTTCTGTGCTATGTCGCGGCGATACCAGAACCCGCCCGGAGCGGAGTGGTCCACGATGGCGCGTATCGTGCCTTTCTGGTCCTTGGTGAAACCAGCAACGTAGGGCACGTAGTCCTTTATCAGCTTTTCTGCGCCCATCGCGGAAAGATCCTCCGCGAACGGGCTGTTGATGTACTTGCCCTGGTAGCTCAGATCCGTGTCGAAGATGTCGGGTGCGTCCTTACCGGTCTGGAGCGCCAGGCGCATCTTCGTCTCGTACTGGTCGCCGGGGAAGACCTTCACTGCCACCTGGGTCTTCGGGTATTTCTTCATGAAGCGCCTGGCTGCGATCTTGACCTGGTCGAAGAACGTCCAGATGACCAGCTTGCCCCCCGGAACCGCCCCGCCCGCGTTGCCACCGCACGCCGTGACGAATGGCCCGGCTGCAGAAGCGATTCCCAGCGCACCACCGAGCCTGAGGACCTGCCCGCGCGTGAGCACTCCGGGCGCAGAACGACGGTCGTCACCTCGTTTTCCGGTATCGGTCATTTTCCCTCTCCCCCACTACATAGCCGACTACCAAATTTGCCTGTCTTGCGTCGAGCGCGATGGCCGACACCAGAGCCGACGCACTCGGTCTAAGCACCCTCGTTCGACCGGACCGCTCATACCGCCGCGCACGAGTCGCGGATCACGAGCTCCGGCTCCAGCACCTGCCTGCGAGGAGAACGCTCCTTGCCATCTATCAGGTCCAGGGTGGCACCCGCGAGCATGCTCCCGATCTGCTGCCAGGGCTGGCGCACGGTCGTGAGAGCCGGGGTGAGAAGGCTCGCGAAACTGCTGTCGTCGAAGCCCGCCACCGAGATGTCCTCCGGCACCCGCAGCCCTGCTTCCCGGATCGCCTTTATCGCTCCCGCCGCGCTGCTGTCGTTGGATGCGAATACCGCAGTGAAGCCGCCCTTCTTCAGGACCTCTTCCATCGCCCGGTATCCGCCCTCGACCGTCCAGTCGGCCTCGAAGATCCAGCCTGACTCCATCGTCACTCCGGACTGCTGCATGGCTTCTTCGTATCCTCGCCTGCGCGGTGCGCTGGCCGCCATCGCGTCGGGACCGGAGATGTGGGCGATCTTCTCGTGCCCGATATCCCGCAGGTAGCTCACGACCCCTACCGCCCCGGAGAAGTTGTCCACGTCCACGGAACATATCTCGCTGCCTCCACCGTCATCTCCGAAGAGCACGACGGGGACGCCCGCCCGAACGATGGAGGAGACTTCATCATCGCCCCGCTTGCGGAAGCTAAGCATGATCAAACCATCAACCCGGCCCTTCTGAACGAGGCCCAGAAAGGAACTCTCCCCTTCGTAGTCGGGGATCATGTTGTAGAAGACGCAATCGTAGCCCCGGCTCACGGAGCTCTCCCCCACCCCCTGCAAGATGCCCGAGTAGAAGCTGTTGGAGATGTCATCGAGGACTACCCCGATCACCTGCGTGCGGTTCAGGGTCAGCCGCCGCGCGTTCTCGTTGGGGTGGTAGTTCAACTCACGCATGGCCCGGCGGAGCGCCTCCGCCGTCTGCTCTTTGACCCGCTGCCCATTCATATACCGCGAGGCCGTGCTCTTCGATGTCTTCGCCAGCCTCGCCACATCCCGAATGGTCGTGCTCTTCTGCTTTCGCTCCGCCGGACTCACCGCCAGAACTTTCCCCTTCCCCAAGTTTTGGGACCGGTCCCAAATATATAGGTATGGCCTGTTCGAGTCAAGGCCTGGTCTGGCGAAGCAGGAGTGGGAGCGAAACTTTCAAAAATAGCCGGGCTACAGGGCTGCTTTAGCGAACGGGAACGTCAGTTCTCGCTCGATGGATCTCCTGCCGGCGCGGGACGGTCGCAGGCACTGGCTATCTGGACGTGTCTTTCGTTCCGGGAAGAATCGTAGAAGGCTTCGATGACATCGAGCGTATGGTAGGCGAGTTCACCGCTGGCCCGGTGTTTTCTTCCGGAGCGCAGCGCGGTTGCCATATCCGCGACACCGATGCCCCGGCAGTTCGCGGTATGTCCATGAGTAAGGGGCATCTCCGTCCACGCGCTTCTTTCAGGGCGCCAGAGGTGCACCGGGCCGCCGAAGGTATTCGGGTCGGGAAGGCTAAGGGTGCCCTCGGAGCCGTAGATCTCGATGTGCGGCAGCCGCGCGGCCCAGACATCGAAACTGGTGACGATGGTACCGACGGCTCCGCTCTCGAAATCCATCACGCCCGCTATGTGGGTTGGGGTGTTCACCTGGATCCTCTCTCCGCGTCTCGGCTCGCTGGTGATGGTCCTTTCCGGGAAAGATATGCTGGTAGAGCCCGCAACGCGGCGCACAGGGCCGATGAGGGAGATCAAGGCCGTAAGGTAGTAAGGGCCCATGTCGAGCATAGGTCCGCCTACGGGCTGGTAGAAGAAGGTGGGATCAGGATGCCAGTGCTCGTGGCCGTGGTTCATCATGAACGCCGTCGCGGCTACGGGCTGGCCGATCGCGCCGCTGTCTATGAGTTTCCGGCAGGTTTGCAATCCACCTCCCAGGAAGGTATCCGGCGCACACCCGACCCGCAAACCCAGAGACTTCGCCAGGTCCAGTATCTGGCGGGCTTCTCGACGGCTCGTTGCAAGCGGCTTCTCGCTGTAGACGGACTTTCCGGCTCCGAGCGCCGCCAGAGCTACCGAACCATGCGCCCGGGGCACCGTCAGGTTAAGGACTAGCTCTATCTCCGGGTCGTCGAGCAGCTCCTCGACGCTGCAGGCTTTCGGCACCAGATGCTCTCTGGCCCTCGCGCGCGCCCTATCCGCATCCAGGTCCGCGCAGGCAACGATCTCCAGCCCATCGAAAGAGGCGCAGTTTCTGAGGTATACCTCACTGATCACACCACATCCGATGACGCCTGCCCTTACCGCAGAATCGCTGGTGGCAATTCTCCCCTGATAGCTCAAATCTCTGGTACTCTGGTAACTCTACAACCCTACACCGCAGATTTCGTCTCCAACTCCGGTATGATCTCCTTTCCGTAAGCGTCGAGCGTCTCCTCCATCGCGTCGTGCATAAGGTTGCGCAGGATGGCATGCTGGAGCTCGCGGCGCTCTTCGGGCGGGATGCGCGTCATCGCCAGAGCACCGAAGCCGGTCGTAATGCCGTAGACCGCTCGCTCGCTATCTTCTATGCGTCCAATGTGCTCGCGGAAGGCGCTGACTCGCTCGCGCGCCTCCGGGCTCAGGCCAACCTGCGCCCCATCGCGCGCGACGGCGGCTACATCCTCAAGACCCAGCCTGTCTACCCGTACTCCTCTCGTCTTGCGACCTCCATCCCGGAAGATCATACGCATAGCTCAGCTTAACATTGAATCCTGATGCAGAGTTCGATAGTAACCACTATAAGTGGGTATTTCTTTGCGAAAGTTAGTAAGACTTGCTCGCTACTGAAGTTTAGGGCTTGTGAACATAAGGAGAGCTCTGTAGACTGAAATGTAAGGATGCAGCTTTGTTTGGGGGAGGGAACTGCTACTTGGGTCAAGTCCCGTTTTTTCTGTATTTTCCTCCAGGAGGAAAGCTCGCTTTCTAGCTCATGGTCACCTCCCGCTCTCGCTGGACCTCCAGCTCGGCCATATTCAGATAACGCTTGCCGGTAACCCAC
>CADDYV010000028.1 GCA_902810695.1 Actinomycetota bacterium
CAAGTATGCCGGGTTCTAAATGTGCGCCAGTTCCAGAAGTATTTCGTTGACTTTATACTATCTATTTAGGTATCGTTTTCTCTACTCGCGGAATAACCGTCGTTACGGCTTACTTGCGGCTTACTTGCGGAATTGATAGGTGGAAGACAGGCGTTAACCATATTATGACTTTATCTGATGAAACTCTAGTTAATGTAGTTGCGCGTTACCCAGGCTGCACTTGGCGAGAGCTACTCCTTATTCTGAGAGAGAAGGGCTGGACCAGCGTTACAAGGTCACAACTAAACTCGCGCTTATACCGCGTTCCGGATTTGTATTGGGAGCCGGGCATCGGTTTCGAACGGCGCTGGTACTGCAGCATTCTACCTGATGGAACAACACCTTCTGATTTGAATGTAGTGATAGAGGGGGCAGCACCAAAGGAACTACCACTTTACGATTGGCAGCGAGAGGCTTTGAAAGAGTGGGAAGATCATGGTTACAAAGGCGTAATCGAAGCAGTTACAGGTGCTGGAAAGACCAGAGTCGCTATCGCCGCAGCAGCGCACGTACTCCGCGATGGTGGAAAAGTGGCTATCGTGGTTCCCACCATTGATCTCTTGCACCAGTGGAAGCGCGAAGTAAAGCGGTTGTTGATAGATACTATGAAGCTGAACGTTTCTATGAGATTGCTTGGTGACAGATTTTTCTCTAACCTTACTCGTTGCAATGTGCTGATTGCCACTATTCAGTCAGCTTGCCAGTACGAGCTTTACCCGCCTCGTGCGAACGCTCTGCTGATCGCAGATGAAGTGCATCGCTATGGCACCGAAAGTTGGTCTTTGGCCCTTGAACCAGGATTTGATTGCCGTCTGGGATTGACAGCCACCTATGAGCGAAGCGATAACGGCTGCGAAGAGTATCTGGACCCATATTTTGGCGGCGTAATATTTAGAGTCGACTACAGAAGAGCCTTGGACGAAGGCATAATCTCTCCTTTCAAGATCGCCTTCATAGGCGTACCATTTTCCCCTCGCGAACGCGAAATGTACGAAGAATGGGACGAGAAGGTGTCCAAATACCGTCGCAGGCTAGTTAATGTGTATGGTCTTCCAGAAGAACCGTTCGGCGAGTTCATGCGCGAAGTAACCATACTTAGTAAATCCGGCGAAGAGGGAGCGAAGTGGGCTGGCTTTTATCTCAATGCGTTCACGCAACGCAGGAAAGTGCTTGCCAGTGCCCAATCCAAATATCATCGGCTCGAAGATCTCATTGAGGCTGTTCGTAAAGCGGACAAAACCATCATATTCGCGCAAACTAAGGAAGCTGCGGAGAAAGCGACCAAACCTTTCATAGAAAGTGGCATGAACGGTGCTGTCCTTGAATCCAGCATGAAGAGACCAGAGCGTAAGCAAGTGTTGGCTGGATTTGAAAACGATGAGTACGAGTTGGTTGCTGCTCCGAAGCTGCTGGATGAAGGGATAGATGTTGCAGCAGCGGATCTAGCGATAATCATTGCGGCGAGCAGATCTCGGCGGCAAACTATCCAACGAATGGGCCGCGTACTTCGTCGAAAAGATGATGGAAGGCTTGCGCGTCTCGCCGTCCTTTATGTTCAAGGCACTTCCGAAGACCCTGAGATAGCTCACGAGGATTTTCTTGGTCTTGTAAGAGATGTTGCTGAGAATGTCAAGGTCTTTAACTCTGAGGCTTCTGCTAGGAAGATCTGCAATTATCTCAGCCCATAAATCACTTATAGATTCAACCTGAGAAGCAATTCGTAGTTTGGCTCTAGACTATTACTTGACGCGGAGCCAGGGCTGGACTACGCTCAGTGTGCAGGAAGTAGTAGTGGGGAACTACGGTCGGGAAAGGATCGTAAATTCATAGTATGCGTCTTGCCGCACTCAACGGAGATATATGCGTGCAGTAAACGATGTAGCCGGAGACAGGCGCAAAGAGACTAGAGTCGGGAATGTGACCAGGAATAGTAAGCAGGTTGCACAGAAATTCTTTGGTGCGTTGGGAGAGGACCCGGTGGTTCCGGCGGTTCGGGGCCCCGGTATCGCCCTGGAGAGAGTGCTTGGCGGACGCTATCCGGCTGTCTTTGTACTTGGTGGGGACGTTTTCGAGCTTTTGAGAAAGGTACGAGGCAGGGAGCGAAGGCCGTTCATCTGCGTCAACGTGGATATGGTGGGTGGTGTCGCGGCGGACGCCAGCGGGTTGCGCTTCCTCTCGCGGGGGGTGGATGGAATAATCTCCACCCACCGACACGTGATCGAACTCGCCAAAGGCGCGGGGTTTTTGACCATACAGCGGCTTTTCGCCATAGACTCCGGTGCCGTCGAGCGGGGGATTAAGCTCATCCGCCACGCGAACCCCGACGGGATCGAAATACTGCCGGGCGTGGCGTACCCGGAGGTCGTTGCGCGCTACCGGGAGTCGCTTACGCAGCCGACTCTGGCCGGGGGTTTGATCACTGATCGCGAGACGGTAAAGCACATACTGGATGCGGGAGCCGCTGGTGTATCCACGAGTACATCTTCACTCTGGAACTCTACTTGACACGGATTTGGGGTGGCAGTAGAGTTCAGACACACAAAGAAATACATGTTGCGGAGGCATAGAGAGAAGAGAGAGCCTCGTGCGAAGTTGCGAATCCGGCATCTAGCGTCGGCAAGTCGTGGTTTCGCGCGGGGTTTGTTTTCACAGGAGGTGGATCCGGAGCGACTAGAAATCGTAAAGGGTTTGCGTGCGATCTACGGGAAAGGAAGAGGAGTTGGCAGGAGACTACGTACTTGCGATAGATCAGGGAACCACGGGGACGACGGTTCTGGTATTCAACCATGAGGGCGAGATCGTGGGCCGGGCGTATTCGGAGTTCACGCAGCACTATCCGAGGCCGGGCTGGGTCGAGCACGATGCCGAGGAGATCTGGCGCGTCTCCAGGCGGGTCGTCGGGACGGCGCTGGGCGAGGCCGGGGTTTCCGCCCGCAATCTCGCGGCGATAGGTATAACCAACCAGCGCGAGACCACCGTGATGTGGGATCGGCAGACCGGAGAGCCCGTTCACAACGCCATCGTCTGGCAGGACCGGCGTACCGCGGGATTCTGCGATGAGCTGAGGGAGCGCGGTCTGGCGGATACATTCCGGGACAAAACCGGGCTGGTCATAGACGCCTACTTCTCGGGAACAAAGGTCAAGTGGCTCCTTGATAACGTAGAAGGCTTGAGGGAGCGGGCCGAGAGGGGTGATATCGCCTTCGGGACCATAGACTCCTGGATGGTCTACAAGCTCACCGGCGGCAAGGTGCACATCACCGACTACTCCAACGCCTCCCGCACCCTGATGTACAACATCTACGACCTCAAGTGGGACGAGGAGCTTTTGGAGATTCTGGGTGTCCCCAAAGAGGTACTGCCGGAGGTTAAGCCAAGCTCTTATGTCTTCGGAGAGACCGACCCCGACGTTTTCTTCGAGGCCACCGTTCCGGTTGCGGGGATAGCCGGGGACCAGCAGGCTGCGCTCTTCGGGCAGGCGTGCTACGAGCCGGGGCTCGCCAAAAACACCTACGGCACGGGATCTTTCGTGCTCATGAACACGGGCACCGAGGCGGTGCCGAGCAACGAGGGACTTCTTACCACCATCGCCTGGGGCATAGGCGATGAACCCGTCAATTACGCTCTTGAAGGTGCGATCTTCATTACCGGGGCCGCGGTCCAGTGGCTCAGAGACGGCCTGGGGATAATCAAGGATGCCGCCGAGACCGAGGCGCTCGCCAAGAGCGTGGAGGGCAACGACGGCGTGTACTTCGTCCCCGCCCTGGTCGGTCTCGGGGCGCCGCACTGGGACTCCTACGCCCGTGGGACCATCATCGGCATCACGCGCGGCAACACCCGGGCGCACATCGCGAGAGCCGCGCTGGAGAGCATGGCCTACCAGACGCGGGACGTGGTCGAAGCGATGGAGCGAGACTCGGGCATACAGCTCAAGGACTTCCGCGCTGACGGCGGGGCGGTCGCCAACACCTTCCTCATGCAGTTCCAGGCTGACATACTGGGCGTCTCCGTGGAGGTTCCGGAGATCACGGAGACCACCGCCGCTGGATCCGCGTACATGGCAGGGCTCGCCACCGGGTTCTGGGACAGTAAAGAAGAACTCGCCGAGAAGTGGAAGCTGCAACGCCGCTACGACCCGCAAATGAGCGAAGAAGAGCGCGAGGGGCTGCACAGGCGCTGGCTCAAAGCCATAGAGCGCGCCAAAGGCTGGGACCGCGAGCGCGTCGAGGCCGAGGCTGCTGAGGCTTAAAAAGGGCGGTGAGACGCTGTTGAGGATGGAGAGTACAGGATCGGGGTCCTTCGAGACCCCGATCTACTCGAAAGGTAGAAGATGAAGAAGCTAATCAATACCCCCGACCGCGTAGTCGAGGAGATGCTGCGGGGGATGGAGCTTGCGCATCGGGAGTTGATCCGGCTGATCCCCGAGCACAACGTCGTGGTCCGCGCCGACGCTCCGGTTCAGGGCAAGGTCGCCCTCGTCTCCGGCGGCGGCTCGGGCCACGAGCCGACCCACGGCGGCTACGTCGGACCAGGAATGCTCGACGCCGCGTGCGCGGGGGCCGTGTTCACCAGCCCCACCCCGGAGCAGATGCTGGAGGCAACGAAGGCGGTAAACGGCGGAGCCGGGGTATTCTACGTCGTCAAGAACTACACTGGAGACGTGCTGAACTTCGAGATGGCCGGGGAGCTTGCCGAAGCAGAGGGCATCGAAACCGATTACGTCGTTACAAACGACGATGTGGCGGTCGAGGACTCGACCTTCACCAGCGGCAGGCGCGGGGTGGCGGGCACGGTGTTCGTGCACAAGATCTGCGGCGCGGCAGCCGACGACGGGAAGGACCTGGCGGGAATCAAAGAGCTGGCCCAGAGGGTGAACGCCAACGCGCGCACGATGGGGATGGCCCTGACCAGTTGCACGCCGCCGGAAGCTGGAGAGCCTATCTTCAAGATCGGGGACGACGAGATGGAGCTTGGGATCGGCATCCACGGCGAACCCGGCGCCGAGCGCAAGAAGATAGAGCCTGCCGACAAGATCGTGGACGAGATGCTCGCGAAGATCCTCGGCGACTCGGTGGACTACTCGGGCTCCGAGGTGGCCGTCATCGTAAACGGCATGGGCGGCACGCCCCTGATGGAGCTCTACGTCGCCTACGCCCACGTCGCCGACGTGCTAAAGCGCGAGGGCGTGGAGGTCTGGCGGAGGCCCTATGTGGGCAACTACATGACCTCGCTGGAGATGGCGGGATTCTCCATAACGCTCTTGAAGCTCGACGACGAGATGAAAAATTACCTCTCTGCTCCATGCACGGTGGCTGCAGGAAGACCATTCTAGGGAAAGGAGAAAGTTATGGCAGCAGCAACGGCGCCGGCCCGAACAGGATGGCGCTCGACGGTCTGGGGTGAGCTGTCGTCGGAGTTCCTGGGGACGTTCGTACTCATCGCCTTCGGAGACGGCGTGGTGGCGATGGCAGTCGCAGCACTCAACCAGTCAGGCAGGGCAGCGAACGGGCATACCATTTTCCTGGCTTCAGGAGACTGGCTGCTCATCACCTGGGGATGGGCGATGGCCGTCGCGTTCGGCGTGTACGTGGCCGGAGGGATAAGCGGGGCCCACATAAACCCGGCTGTAACGCTGGCTTTCGCGGTAAAGAGAGACTTCCCGTGGAGAAAGGTTCCGGGATACATGGTCGCCCAGGTCGTGGGAGCCTTTGTAGGGGCCGCGCTGGTCTTTCTCGTCTACCACAACTCTATTGGAAGCTTCGAGGCTACCAACCATATAACGCGGGGGGATCCAGCGTCCAACACCACATTCAGTATCTTCGCCACGTTCCCCGCGCCGTACTTCCACGGCAGTGTCGTGGGTCCTCTAATAGACCAGATAGTCGGTACGGCGTTCCTGCTGATGTTCGTCTTCGCGCTGACGGATACCCGTAACCAACCCCCACTGTCCAACCTGGCTCCGCTCCTTGTGGGCCTGGCGGTTGCGGCTATCGGGATGTCCTACGGGGCGAACGCAGGGTATGCGATCAACCCCGCCCGCGACTTCGGACCGAGGGTTTTCGCCTGGCTCGCCGGATGGGGACAGGTTGCCCTGCCCGGCACCGTGCACGGAGCAGGGTTGAACTTTACCGCTTACTTCTGGATCCCGATAGTCGGTCCGTTGATCGGAGGGGTGCTCGGGGCTTTGTGCTATGACTTCTTTATTCGCGACGTGCTCGCAGCCCGCGGCGCTCAGGTCCAGACAGAGGTGGAATCCAGGGGCGAAACGGATGTAGAGGTTACCGCAGCGGATGGAGAAGCCCGTGGTCGCACCGTGCGGGAGTAGTTAAGAATTCCGCACCGCTATCGTCATCATAGAGAATCAGAGGGTCCGGCTAATTTTAGCCGGACCCTCGTTCGAGTGAATCTTTACAAGTTGTAGGGAGGTGCTTTGAGCGATACGGAATCCGCGATCGCCGTAATAAGAGCGATGGCTGCCGCGATGGAAGAGAACAGGCAATGGCTTACCAGGCTGGACTCCGAAATCGGGGACGGCGACCACGGCACGAATATGCACCGGGGTTTTCAGGCTGCCCTCGAACGTCTGGACGGCGCCGAACCATCTTCTGCCGCCGATGCCCTCAAGGCGGTTTCGATGGCACTCATCAGCAAGGTCGGGGGTGCTGCGGGACCGCTGTACGGTACGGCGTTCCTGCGTGCCTCAACGACGCTTTCGGGCAAGGAAAATGTCTCCGCCGAAGAAACCGCGGAAGCCCTCGAAGCCGCTCTGGCAGGCGTCAAGCAGCGCGGCAAAGCTCAAGCCGGAGACAAGACAATGGTGGATGCTCTGGAGCCTGCGGTTGCAGCGGCGAAAGAAGCAGCTTCGAGCGGCAAGGGAGTGGCTGAAGTATTCCGGGCTGCGGCGGAGGCTGCGGCGGAGGGCGCAGAAGCTACGGTACCGCTTGCGGCCAGGCGCGGGCGGGCGAGTTACCTGGGACAGCGTGCCGCCGGGCACAAGGACCCTGGAGCGGCCTCGACGCACCTGTTGCTCGACGCTGCGGCCCGCGCTCTGGAATCCTCATGAGTTGCGGCCTGGTGCTCGTCTCGCACAGCCCTGAGATCGCCGAGGGAACCGCCGGGCTCGTGCGTCAGATGGCCGGGGAGGTAGAAGTTGTGGCGGTCGGGGGTGACGCCGAGGGATCTTTCGGGACGGACCCCGAGAGGATCCAGAGCGCCATAGAGAACCTGGATACTGACGAAATCCTGGTGTTTATGGATCTCGGGAGCGCCGTCCTCTCCGCCGAGACGGTGCTGGAGATGCTGGATCCGGCCCTCAGAGAACGGGTGCACCTCGTGGACGCTCCGTTTGTCGAGGGAGCCTTCGCCGCGGGCGTCAGTGCCTCGGCGGGCTCTGGAGCGGAGGAGTGCGTCGAAGCCGCGATGGAGGCGCGCACGGAGCCAAAGCTGCACGAGGGATGAAGGCGCTGGACGAGAAATCTGATGTCCTGAAGTGAACAACATACCTCCACAGGAGGGAACATCAGAGATATATTCTCGTGTAAGAACGGAAAGGAGCCACCATGACCCGCCAGATCCCTAAAGACATCCAGGAATACCCCTTCGATCTGATCCTGATCGGGGCCGGCATCAATGGTGCGGGTATAGCCCGCGACGCTGCGATGCGCGGCCTGCGGGTCCTGCTCCTGGACAAGGGAGACATCTCCAACGGCACGACGCAGTGGGCAACCCGTCTTATACACGGCGGTCTGCGCTACCTGGAGTATTACGAAGTCCCGCTGGTACGCGAATCGCTGCACGATCGGGAGATCCTGCTGCACATAGCCCCGCACCTGGTCAGGCCGCTCGGATTTCTGGTCCCCATCTACAAGCGCAGCAAACACGGCCCCATGATGATCTGGCTCGGCATGGTGGGCTACGACATGCTCTCTTTCGACAAGAGCATGGAAAACCACCGCATGTTTTCGCGCGAGAAGGCCCTGGAGCGCGAGCCCGGACTCAACCCGGAGAACCTCGAAGGGGCGGCTTTCTACTACGACGCTCAGGTCGAGTACGCCGAGAGGATAGCCGTCGAGAATGCGATATCCGCCCGCGAGCACGGCGCAACCGTCCTCACCTACACCAAAGTCGAGCGTCTGATCCGCGAGGGCAGAAGCGTCGTCGGCGTCGAGTTCAGCGACGTTCTCGGTGGCGGGAGAAAGTATCAGGTCCGCGCCCCCGTAACCGTAAACGTCTCCGGTCCCTGGGTTGATGAAGTTCTGGGAGAGAATTCCCCGAAGCGCATGATCGGGGGCACCAAGGGCAGCCACATCATCGTGGACCCATTCCCCGGAGCCCCGAAGAACGAGGCGCTCTACGTCGAGGCGCGCAAGGACGGACGACCGTACTTCATCGTGCCGTGGAACGGCCGTTACCTCATCGGGACCACCGACATACGTTACGAGGGAGACCTCGACTACGTATCCGCCGACGAGGATGAGATCGAATACCTCCTGGACGAGACCAACTACGTCATCCCCAGCGCCAACCTCACCCGCGATAAGGTCCTGTTCACCTACTCCGGCGTGAGGCCTCTGCCCTACCAGCCAGAGGGAGCGGAAGGCTCCGTGACGAGGAGCCACATCATCTACGACCACGCCGGAGAGGACCCGAAGCTGGGGGGACTTATCTCCATCATTGGTGGCAAGCTGACTACCTACCGCAACCTCTCCCGGCAGACGGTAGACAAGGTCTACCGAAAACTCGGCCAGAAGCCGCCCGCGTGCCACACCGGAGACATACCGCTCCCCGGCGGCGCTGCTGACGACTTCGAGAGCTTCGCCGCGCGGTTCAAGGCTGAAAGTGGTCTCGCAGACGAACTGGCCGAACGGCTCCTGAAGATCTATGGAACCCGCGCTCCGGAGGTGATTTCGCTGGCCGGAGACGATCCCTCGCTCAAGATGCCCCTGACCTCGCCCGCTACCATAGAGACCGGCATCATCGGTGCCGAGGTCATCTTCGCCTTCCGCCAGGAGATGGCCCAGACCCTCTCCGATGTACTGCTGCGGCGCACGATGGTCGGTCTGGGGCCCAATGTCGCCCTCGATGTGGCCGAGGCTGCCGCCGGGGTCGCCGTGAAACATCTGGATTGGGATGAGGAGCGCGCCAGACGCGAGGTTGAAAACTACCGCGACTACGTCCGCCGCTACACGCCGAAAGCCCTCCGCGAAGAGGCCGCGAAAACTTGAGAACAACATTAGTAACCGTCCCTGATTTCACGTTTACTCGCGGGATGTACGGGTAAAGTATTAGGTGAGATTCTTTAGGAGATTCAACTGGAGGTCAAAAAAGTGGAAACGGGACGTGGCACACAGGGGATACTCTCGAAGGAGATGAGCTCCAAGCGAGAGGAGATCGTGGAGCTTCTCAAGACGGCCTACTGGATGGAACTGGAGACGGTAATAAGCTACCTCACCAACTCCGTAAACCCCGACGGGGTGCGCGCCCAGGAGATCAAGGAGTCCTTAGAAGAGGACATCCAGGAAGAGTTGGGCCATGCTCAGCAGTTTGCTACCCGGATCAAGGAACTCTACGGAGTGGTACCGGGATCTATGGAGTTCAAGGCGGAGCAGAGCTACCTGCAGCCCCCTGAGGAGCAGGTAGACATCGTGCATGTAATCCGGGGAGTGATAGAGGCGGAGAGTGGAGCGATAGAGCACTACACCCGGATCATAGAGGAGACCGATCAGGTAGACCCTGTAACGCAGGACATGGTGATTGACATCCTGCACGACGAGCAGGAGCATCGCAGGCTCTTCGAGGGCTTTTTGCGCGAGTACCAGGCGGAGGGGCTTGCCTAGAGAATTCCTAACGTAGAACTATCCGAGAGGCCCGACCATCCAGGTCGGGCCTCTTGCTTTGCTCGAACGCTCGCTAGCGCGGTATAATCTGTTCGTAACGCGATGGGCGAACTTTACACCACTCACCTTTTGGATACTGGCGGCTTTCCCATCGTCATGGGTTTCTAGCCGTGCAAGACCCTCTCTTATCCTGGGTTGGCGTACTCGTTGCGCTGTTTCTCATTGCGCTAAACGGCTTCTTCGTGGTGGCGGAGTTCGCGTTCGTGCGCGTCCGGGAGAGCCGGGTCAAGCAACTCGAGCAGGAGGGAAGCGTACGCGCTGCCGGAGTACGCGAGGTCCTGAGGGATCTGGACACCTACCTCTCGGTGATACAGGTTGGGATCACGATGGCTTCGCTGGCTCTGGGTTGGATCGGCGAGCCTGCGGTGGCGGCTGTGATCCGGCCTGCTCTTATGGATATCGGCATCACCAATGAGCACGTGATCGAGGTAATCGCCGTGGTCCTGGGGTTCTCGATCATAACGTTTGCCCACCTGGTCCTCGGGGAGCAGGCACCCAAGTACTTCTCCATCCAGAAAGCTGAAGGGGCGGCGCTCTGGATCAGCCGTCCGCTCAAGATCATCATGCTGGTGCTCAGGCCGGTGAGCTGGCTGGTAAACACGGCGACGAACTTCGTCTTGAGGCCGTGGGGGATCCGTCTCGGAGAGGGAATGGAAGTGCCTTCCGAGGAGGAGTTGCGGATCATGATCTCCTCTTCCGCAGCTTCGGGAATGCTGGAGCCGGAAGAGAGGGGCTATCTGGAGAACGTCTTCGAGTTCGGCGACATGGTGGTGCGCGAGATCATGGTCCCGAGACCCGACATCGAGGCGCTCTCGTACGACACTCCACTCGAAGAGCTGGCGGAGAAAGCCGCCTACGGACCCTACACCCGCTACCCGGTCTACGAGGGCGAGCTCGACCACATTCTCGGCTCGGTGCACGTCAAGGACCTCTTCCGCGCCGCCCGCGAAAAGCCGGAGAACTTCGACCTCAAGACCATAATCCGGGAGTGTCTGGTCGTCCCGGAGAACAAGCGTATAGATGAACTGCTCCAGGAGTTCCAGCGGCGCAAACTCCAGATGGCGATAGTCATAGACGAGTGGGGCTCGGTCGAGGGGCTGGTGACCATAGAGGACGTGCTGGAAGAGATAGTGGGGGAGATCCAGGACGAGTTCGACGTAGGAGAAGCCACTATCGAAGAGCTTGGGGAAAATGTCTTCGCCGTGGACGGGCGTATCCCCATAGACGACGTCAACGAGCGTTTCGGCCTCGACCTACACAGCGAGGACTTCGAGACCATCGGCGGTTATGTTCTGGGCGCTTTAGGCCGTCCTCCCGAGCAGGGAGATGTCGTCGAGGTCGAGGGCGCGACCTTGCGCGTCAAAAACGTTGATGGCCCCCGCGTCTCCATGCTCACGCTTCGCCTGCATCCACAGGAACAGGAACCAGAGCAATAACGCCCGACCTTTTAGCGGCAGCGGGCAAGCCCTGCTAACATTGCGCGGTGTGTTCTCGAATCTCTGGAGCAACTGAGGAGAATTGGCCGCACAGGAAGAGAATAAAGACAGCGTAGAGGCGCTCACGAGCGGGGCGATGGCTCCGGTATGGGAATGGGTCCAGAAGAAAATCCCCTCCGGCACGCGGATCTTCGACGCCCATGCCCACATCGGGGTTGACGTGGATGGGCGCGCGATGACCGCCGAGGGGATGCGGGCGAGGATGGAGGCGGCCGGGGTGGAGAAAACCATAGTCTTCCCGCTCAACGATCCCAACGCTCGCGACGACTACTCGGGACCCAACGACGTTGTCTGGAGCGCCTACGAGGACCATCCCGGCCTTTTCGTGCCTTTCTTCAGGCTGAACCCGCACATGAACTACGAGGCCGAGTTCGAGCGGTGCGTACAGCGCGGTTTCAAGGGGCTGAAGCTGCACCCGGTCTCGCAGAAATTCGAGCTGGACGACAAGCGGGTGGTGCGGCTGCTGGGGATGGCGGCAGAGGCGGACCTGCCGGTTCTGATCCACACTGGTTTCGGGATGCAGCGCGTCGTCGAACCGCTTTTGCCGACCGTCGAGGCCCACCCGGAGTTGAGGTTGATCCTGGGCCACTCGGCGATGGTCGAGGTTCTGAGTGCTGTGCGCGCCTTCGAGGGCCATCCGAACGTTCTCTTCGAGACTTCGGTGGTCAGGCTCAAAGACCTCTACGTGCTCTTTAGCTCGTTTTCCCCGGAGCGTATCTGCTACGGCTCGGATATCCCCTACGGGGACCTGCCCTCGACATTGCACGCCACGCTCGCTGCTGCCTGGGCTGCCGGCCTGGGGGAGAAGGATATCTCGGGAGTTCTCTCCGGCAATATCCGGCGGTGGTTCTCATGAGTTCGGTGGACGGGAAGGGCGCGTCTGCGAGCGTGCGGGTCGGGCACCTGCTGCGCGTGAGCAGCTACCTGGACGGTGCGATCTCCTCGATGTGGATGCCGAATCCCCGCTCCGAGATGCTGGTGGGAATGGCGCAGGCCAGCCTGCGCGAGCAGAGCCCCGGCGCAAAGGACGAGGATTTCCTCGAAGGGGTCCGTAACCTCATGGAAGAAGCCATAACTTACCGCGCCAATGGGGACTTTCCGGCGGCGATGGCCCGGATGCGCGTCGCCCAGGATCTCCTCGCCCTCCGCATCATCCAGCTCGCCGGGGATTAAGAGTGAAAATCTCTCTTCCCGAAGATGCTCCGCTCGTCGCCGTCTGGCGCGGCGATTTTATCGAGAGCCTGCATCGAGGACGGGTCGTCGTCTGCGACCCGGCAGGGAAAATCCTGGATGCTGCCGGAGATCCAGAAGGCCACATCTACCTGCGATCCTCGGCCAAACCTTTCCAGGCGCTGCCGCTGATGCTCTCGGGTGCGGTGGACGAGTTCGGGTTTACCGGAGAGGAGATCGCCGTGGTCTGCGCTTCGCACAACGGCGAGGAGCGGCACCTCGCTGCCATTCGCGCCATCTTGCAGAAGTCCGGGCTTGATGAGGGCGCGCTGCAGAGCGGGGCGCACCCGCCGCTCTATGCTCCGGCTGCCGCGCGGCTGGCGAAAAGCGGGGAAGAGCCGCGCCCCATCCACGGTAACTGCTCCGGCAAGCATGCGGGAATGCTCGCCCTCTGCGCCTACGAGGACTGGGATCCCGCAGGCTACCGCAGCCCGGATCATCCCGTACAGCGCCGTATTCGGCAGGCTATCTCCGAGGTCTGCGGACTCTCGCCGGATGACATAAAAATCGCCGGAGATAACTGCGGCGTCCCGACCTTTGCCGTGCCCCTCGCGAACCTTGCGGCGGGATTCGCCCGGCTCGCCACCGGCGAGGAGCTATCCGATGAGCTGGCCGGGGCTGCGCTCCGGATCCGGGACGCCATGCGCCAGCATCCCTACATGGTCGCCGGGACGGATCGCTTCGACACGGACCTGATGCAGCGCACGGACCTCGTCACCAAAAGCGGGGCCGAGGGAGTATTCGCCGCCGGAAGCCCGGAAGGTTGGGGAGTGGCGCTCAAGATCTCCGACGGCGCGAGCCGCGCCGTCCGCCCGGCAGCCGTCGCAGCCCTGGCAAACCGCGTGAAACTTCCCGATGGCTTCGGCTCCGTTACGGTCCGCAACCTGCACGGCGAAGAGGTGGGAGAGGTCGCGGGCTACTCCGGTTGAGTTCCTGACCCGGACAGCGGTCCTGGCATGGAGTCGGGCCCGTGCACGGCTTTCCATTTCCTCAGGTATTCCTCGCTGTCTTCGGTACGCGACTTCGGGAGCCCGTCCTCTTTGAAGAATGGTGCCACGTGGCTCTCGAATCCGGCGTGGGCGACGGGGCGCATCCGGCCAGGCTCGTCGAGGCTTCCCACCGAGAGATCCATCCGCGCAGAGTCCAGGTACTCGAAGGTGAGAGGCGTGCCGCACTCCCTGCAGAATCCGCGGCGTGCGATCCTGGAGGAGTCGAAGTACGCGGGATAGCCTCTCTCCCAGATCACACCTTCTTTCGGGAGGTTGAAGAACAGTCCGAACACGTTGCCGAATGCCTTCTGGCACATGCGGCAGTGGCAGTAGTATGCGTCTGTATTTTCAGGGTGCGCCCGGTACCGGATCGCTCCGCACTGGCATCCGCCGCTCAGGATCAGCTTTCCGGCGGTGCCTTCTGCTCCACTCATAATTCTCTCCTCATTTGAGAGGGATCCTACGCAGCGCGTTATTTTACGCTTTACTGCGTTACGAGACCTGTTCCATCTCGGACGCGGGAACCCGCCGGATGGCAGAGAGGCAGCCCGGACCCAGAAGCCGCTTGAGTTCTGCGTGCAGGTCTGAGGAATCTTCGACACTACAGAAGATCTCATCCGGGATACCGTCGCTGGATACGAGGACGAGGGGGTTCTCTCCGGGATGGCTACCGATGATGCCGAGAGCTTCCTCCAGGATCGAGCGTGGTTGTCTGACGAAGCGCGAGGCGTCGAGGTAGACGGGCTCCGGTCCCGGTTCGAGTTTGAGTTCCTCGACATCGAGCGCCACGATGCGCGGGATGCCCTCTTTGCGGTCCACACGCCCCCTTACCTTCAGGATCGCATCTTCCCGGATGGTCTCGGCGCACCTGGAGTAGACCTTGGGAAAGACGATCACCTCCGCCAGCCCCCGCGTGTCGTCGAGCTGCAATGCTGCCATGAGGTCTCCCTTGCGCGTGGTGTTGCGCCGCACGGAGACCGCAAGTCCCCCCACCCACACCGTCTGCCCGTCGCGGCAGCCTTCGAGTTCCGGGATGTCCGTGTCGGTGTGCTTGCCGAGCTTGTGGAGCACGGGTCTCAAGGGGTGATCCGAGACATAGAGCCCCAGAGTTTCCTTCTCCCACTCCAGCATGCTGCGCCGGTCATCCTCTAATTCTGGTATTTCCGGCCGGGCCGGAGCCAGCTCCGACGCCTCGAACATGCAGAACTGATCCGAGCCCGCACCCTTGGACGCTTTGGCTACCCGGTCCACCGCCTCCGCGTGAACCTCGTGCATCGCCGCCCGCGAGTGCCCGGAGAAGTCGAAGGCTCCGCACTTGATCAGGGACTCCAATGTACGCTTGTTGTACGTCTTTGAGTCAACCCGCTCGCAGAAGTCGAAGATGTCCGCGAAAGGCCCGTCCTCTTCCCTTGCGGCGACTATAGCCTCGACGCAGCTTTCCCCGACGTTCTTGACCGCCGAGAGGCCGAACCGGATGGTGTCTCCGACCACGGTGAAGCGCTTGCCGCAGGCATTGACATCCGGCGGCAGCACCTCTATTCCCATCGCGCGCGCCTCGGCGACGTACTGGGGAACGCGGTCCTTGGTATTCATCACGCTGCTCATCAGGGCGGCCATATATTCGGCCGGGTAGTGCGCCTTGAGGTAGGCGGTCTGGAACGCGAGGAAGGAGTAGCACGCCGAGTGGCTCTTGTTGAACGAGTATCCGCCCGCCGCCTCCATCCAGCTCCACAGCTTCTCGGCGGTCTGCGGCGCGACCTCGTTCTTCCGGCAACCCTCGATGAACTTGTCCTTGAGTGTCGCCATCAGGTCTTTCTTCTTCTTCCCGATGGCTTTCCTCAGAGTGTCGGCCTCGCCGGGGGTGAAGCCGCCTAACGTTTTGGCTATCTCCATGAGTTGCTCCTGGTAGGCCGCAACGCCGTAGGTGGGCTCCAGGATGGGCTTTATGCGCTCGTCCGGGTATTCGACGCTCTCCGGGTTGTGCTTGCCGCGCTTGAAGTTGGGGATGTAGTCCATCGGGCCGGGACGGTAGAGCGCGTTCAGGGCCACGAGGTCGTCGAAGCGGTCCGGCTTCACCTCCTGGAGCATCCTCTGCATCCCGCTCGACTCGAACTGGAACACCCCGAAGGTATCGCCGCGGGCGAACAGCCCTAGCGTCTCCTTATCATCGAGAGGAATGCTCCCGATGTCCACCTCTTCGCCCCTCGACTGGCGGATGTTCTCCAGGGTCTCCTCGATCACATCGAGGTTTCTCAAGCCCAGGAAGTCTACTTTGAGGAGCCCCAGGGCCTCGATGTCGTTCATCGGGTGCTGGACCATGACCGAGTTCTCGTCCCGGGTAACGCGCTGGAGGGGTACGATGTCGGTCAGCGGTTCCTCGGAGATGACCACACCCGCGGCGTGGGTCCCGGCGTGGCGGGCGTAGCCCTCTATCTCGAAGGCGGTGTCGAGAACCTTCTTCGCCTGCTCGTTCTGGGTTACGAGTTGTATCATCTCGCGCGCCGGACCGGGATGTTTCTCGCCGGGCCTGTATCCGTCGCCGTCGGGGGTCAGCACGTCGCGCAGCGTGGTCCCGACGGGCTTGTCCGGGACGAGCTTGGCGAGCTTGTCTGTGTCACCGTAGGGGAACTCGAAGACCCGGCCCGCGTCCCGGATGGCGGCCTTCGCCCCGATGGTCCCGAAGGTGATGATCTGGGCCACGTGCTCGTGCCCACCATACTTCTCGGTTACGTAGCGTATGATCTCCGAGCGGCCCTGGACCGAGAAGTCTATGTCCACATCGGGCATGCTGATGCGGTCCGGGTTCAAGAAACGCTCGAAGAGCAGCGAGTACCGCAGAGGGTCGAGGTCCGTTATCTCCAGGGCGTAGGCGACGATGGAACCCGCCGCCGAACCACGCCCCGGACCCACCGCTATCTTCCTGTCCTTCGCGAACCTTACGAAGTCCCACACGATGAGGAAGTAGTCGGCGAAACCCATGTTGCCGATGGTTTCCAGCTCAAAGTCGAGCCTCTGCTTTATCTCCGGTGTGATCCCGCCGTACCTCTTCTTGAGCCCGCGCTCGCAAAGCTCCCGGAGGTACGCATCGGCGGTGTACCCTTGAGGCTTGGGAAAGTTAGGCAGCCGCGTCTTGCCCAGCTCTATACCTACATCCTCGACCGACTCGACGACTTTTATGGTGTTTTCCAGCGCCTCGGGGTGCTCGGGAAAGAGGCGTTCCATCTCGCTTACGGGCTTGACGTAGAACTCCTCGGTGGCGAACCGCATCCGGTTCGGATCGGAGTGGAACTTGCCGGTTCCAATGCAGAGCAGCACGTCGTGCATCCTGGCGTCGCTTTTGGCGGTGTAGTGCGAGTCGTTGGTCGCGACCAGCGGGAGCCCGGTGTCCTTGTGTAGCTTGATGAGGCCCTCGTTGACGCGCTTTTGCTCCGGGATGCCGTGATCCTGGAGCTCCAGGTAGACGGCGTCGAAGATCTCCTGGTACTCGAAGAGCAGCCGCCGCGCCTCGTCCATCCGGCCTTCGAGGATCCTGTTCGGAACCTCCGCCGAGAGACACCCCGAGAGACAGATGATGCCTTTGCCGTACTTTTTCAAGGTTTCCGGATCCACCCTCGGCTTGTAGTAGAAGCCTTCGAGGAAGCCCGCGGTCGAGAGCTTCATGAGGTTTTTGTAACCCTCGGGGGTGCGCGCGAGCAGGGTGAGGTGATAGTTGGGTGCCTTGCTCCTGCTCTTCCGGTCGGCGGTTACGTAGACCTCACAGCCCATGACGGGTTTGATGCCCGCCTTCTGAGCTTCCTGGTAAAACCTGATGGAGCCGTACATCACCCCGTGGTCGGTGAGCGCAATTCCGGGCATCCCCTCGGATCTGGCGAAGGAGACGATATCCCGAATCCTGCTTGCCCCATCGAGCATCGAGTACTCCGAATGGCAGTGCAGGTGCGCGAAAGACGACGCGCCAGTCGGCATCAAACCCCCTCTCAGGATCCCGGACTACCAGCGGCGCAACCCGGTCCCCCGAGTACGCCGCCAGTCGCCATGTTCTCCCCGAACGTCCTCACCACCGCGCACTATACGCCACGGCGCAGGAGAGTGTCTAGAGCAGGTTGAACCACAAGTTGAGGTCCGATTTGCAGGACTTTTCAGAGAATGAAGCTAATTTTTCAGTTTTTTGGGTTCTGCTGGTTGTTAGCCTTCCAGAGGAGCCAGCCGAGGGTGATCTGGGCGCTCAGGGTGGAGAAAATGAGGGCGAAGAGGCCGCCTTTGAGGTTGTGCGAGTAGGCGTTGTAGATGAGTAGGGTAGAGGAGACCAGCAGCGCCGCGCACAGAAAGACAAAGGTTACGCCGGTAGCCACCGCCTGCGCCGCACGATGCATGAGGTCTTCTGTGTGGTCTTCCTGATGGGGGTGCGGCGCGTCGGCGGGCAAGTTTTTCAGCTCTTTTTCTCGGAAGCTTTGGCTTCGGAAGCTCCAGACTTTTTCTCGGAGGAGTCGCTCTTCTTCTCGGAGCCGTTCTTGAGATTGGACTCGGACTTCTCCGGGCGGCTGCCGTTTTTGTAATCGGTGGAGTAGAAGCCGGAGCCTTTAAAAGCGATACCTACCGGATGGAGCAGTTTTCTCACCGGCGCGCCACACTCTACGCAGGTGGTGAGAGGATCATCCGAAATCCTCTGCATAATATCGAAGATATGTTCGTTATTGCACTTGTACTCGTAAATGGGCATCACCGATCTCCAATCTGATATGACATTGCGACCCCGAAATTATACAGCGTGGGGAAGAGTGAGGCGTTTCCAGCCGGATCTAGCGGTGGCTGGGATCCAGCTCGCCCGATCCAAAAGCCTTTTCCATCTTCTCGCGGACCGATTGTACGAGCCTGGGGTTGCGGCAGATCTCCTCTATCTCACCCGGAGAAGCGTTACGGCGCACGTAATCCTCTTTGAGAACGTCTTCCAGGTACGCCCCTTCTCCGAGACGGTAGGCGATGTATTGCAGGACCTTCTCCTCTCGGGTGGTGGGCTGGGAGGTGTCAAAGAGCCGGGCCCAGAAAGATTCTTTCTCCTTTGCCACTTCCGGTCTCCTCTCCTCGAAATAGTTTGTAACTTTATAGCATATTATACTCTGGCTTTTACGAGAGCCCCGGCGATCTGGACGGCGTTGGTGGCCGCGCCTTTCAAGAGGTTATCGGAGACGCACCAGTACTCCAGCGTACGCCCACCGGCGCGCACGCGCCCTACGTACACGCCAGGGTCCCCGGCGGCTTCGAGCGCCGTCGGAAAGTCCGAGGCATCGCCGGAGAAGCTCACGCCCTGCGCCCCTCCGAGAACATCGAGCGCCTCTTCGAGGGACACATCCTCCTCAGTCTCGACGTAGACGCTCTCGGAGTGACCCGTGTGCACGGGGACGCGCACGGCGGTGGCGAAGATTTCGAGGTCCGGCAGGTCCAGAATCTTGCGCGACTCCTCGCGCATCTTGCGCTCCTCGGTGGTGTATCCGTCCTCGCCGACGCTCCCGATGAGCGGTATGACGTTGCCGGAGATGGGTTTGGGGAAGGCGTCTGTACGTCCGTTCTCCAGGGCCTCCACGCCGCTGCGCCCCGCCCCGGAGACCGCCTGGTAGGTAGAGACGACGACCTTCTTGAGGCCGAACTCGCGGGCGAGGGGGGCGAGCGTTACCACGAGCTGGGTCGTCGAGCAGTTGGGATTGGCGATGAGGCCCCTGTGGTCTTTCAGGGCGTGGGGGTTGACCTCCGGGACGACGAGCGGAACCTCCGGGTCGAGCCGGAAGTCACTGCCGTTGTCTATGACGATGGCTCCCCGTTCTATGGCTTCGCGCGCAAGCTGTCTAGAGGCGCCTTTCTCGCCCTCGGTCCCGGCGAAGAGCGCGATGTCCACGCCCTCGAAGGCTTCTGGCGTTGCCGCCTCGATGTCGAAGCTCTCGCCCGCCAGGGTCGCCGTGCGGGTGCTGCGGGCGAGGACGCGCAGCTCCTTCAGGGGAAAGTTCTGGCGACGCAGCTCGGAGATGAGCTTCTCACCGACCAGCCCCGCCCCCACGACGGCAACCGTGTAACCTCCGGGCATATCTCCTATTCCTCCTCATCGCGGGTCACTCTGCGGGCAATGTCGAGCAGGTCGAAGACGACGCCGCTCGCGGTGCGCTCCGGTCCGGCCCCGGGACCGGATATAGTGAGGGTAACATCCGAGTAGCGCCGGGTGTGGAAATCGAAGACGTTTTCGGGGCCGCTGATCGGGCCGAACGGGCTCTCTACCGGCGTATCTGCGAGCCCGACCGTTACCGGACCTTCCTTCGGGATGCGGGCCAGATACCGCAGCATGTGCCCGGCCTCGACGGAGACTAGACGGTCGTGAAACGCCTCGTCCGCCTCCGGCAACCTCTCCATAAACTCTTCCTGCGAGACGTTTTCCAGACCGTCGGGGACGAGGGACTGGTAGGGGATCTCTCCTGGTTCGATCTCGCGCCCCATCGTGCGGGCGAGGATTATGGCTTTACGCGCCACATCCAGCCCGGAGAGGTCGTCGCGGGGATCAGGCTCGGCGTAGTGAAGCTCGACCGCCATCCTGACCGCTTCAGAGAAGGAGTGGCCGCCCTCGACCGCGCTCATAATGAAGCCTAGAGTTCCGCTCGGGCTCGCCTGTATCTCGAAGATCTCATCGCCGCTTGCGATCAGGGAGTTGATGGTCGATATCACCGGCATCCCGGCACCCACTGTTGCCTCGTGCCAGAGGCGGTCGGGCAACAGCTTCATGAGCTTCTCGTACTGGTCGGTGGTCCCGGAGAGAGGCCCCTTGTTGGAGAGCACCAGGTACGAACCGTTCTGTATCCCGAGCAGGTCGAGGTCGTAGGTCCCGCCGTGCACCGCGAGGTCCACGACCACCCTGATGCTGCCGGGCTCGGGGTCGGAGACGAGCACATCCTCCAGCGGCTCTGTCCCGAGATCCGCGAGTTTGCCGCCCTTCTCCTTGAACCGGATGGCCTGCGGCAGCAGGTCTTCACCTACAAGCGCCCCCGAGGTGTCGGAGACCGCCCGGTAGCTCACCTCCAGGTCCAGTTCCTCCAGCCAGCGTTTGCGCTCCTCCAGGATGATCTGGGCCACCGCCCGCCCGACGTTGCCCAGCCCGAGCTGGACTATCTCCATCCGCTTCATACAGCTTGCCCCCCGACCGATACGGGAGCGCGAACCAGGCCCTCGTGCAGCGCGCGCAGCGCCTCCTCTTCCCGCTCTGCGGTCACGAAGAAGACGAGTTCTGTGGCAGTGATCCCGGCGTGAAGTGGGGATATTCCCACCCTGCGCAAACACCGCATCCCGCGCGCGATATCCGCGTTCTCCGGCGCCCCGATGCAAACCACTGCGGCCGTGCGCCGCCTGTAGCCGCTGGTGCAGGGAAGCTCGACCGCGAGGCCGCGGTGCACCCCCACGCAGCGTATCCCCGATCCGGTGTAGAGATCCGAGATGCGCGTTCCCGGGCACTCCGGGTTGAAGGTGTTTCTTACCGCAACCTCGATACCCGCTTCCGCGACGGGCTCCATCGTCCGGGGGTGCAGGACCTTCGCTCCTAGGTTCGAGAAAGCGGCGGCTTCGCGGTAGGAGAGGTGTGAAACGAGCCTTGTGGCCGGGACCACGCGCGGGTCGGCGGAGAGCACGCCGTCAACGTCGGACATGATCCAGACCTCCCCGGCTTCCAGGGCGCGTCCCAGAACCGTTGCCGAGAGGTCCGAGCCACCCCGCCCCAGCGTGGTCGGAAGACCTTCCGGCGAACGTCCGACGTAGCCCGGCACGACCGCGACGACGCCCTCTTCGAGAAGCGGCGCGACGTAACGCTTGCATCGCTCCTTCGTCGCCTCCGCGTCTACTCCCGCTTCATCGAAGCACGAGTCGGTGGCTATCGGGTCCCGGGTGACCGCAGCGGGAGCCCCGAGGCTTCCTATGGCTCCGGCCAGGATCTCCGCCGAGAGCCGCTCTCCGAAGGCCGCTACTCTTGCCCGCCGCTCCGCCGGAACTTCGGCGGGCTCGTTGAGTGATTCGGCGAGCTCCTTGAGCAGCCCGAGCAGGCGTTCCTCTACGCCAGGGAGGAGATCCGGGTCGTGAGCGGCGTGGCGGGCGGCGGCGAGATGCCTCTCGGCGAGGGCCCGGTAGAGCTCGGCGATAGACCCCTCGTGGGTGGCGCCCGTCGAAGTTCGGGTGCTCATGCCGGCGGTGGTGTCGGCGTAACCGAGCAGGGTGTCGGTGGTGCCGCTCATCGCCGAGACGACGACGGCCACCGGACGATCCTGGGCAGCCCCGGCGACTATTCTGGCGGCTCTAATGAACTCCTCACCGCCGCCGACCGAGGTGCCCCCGAACTTGATTACGAGGGGTCTCTCGCTCAATCTACTCACGCTCCGTTCAGTTTTCGTTTGTTTTTCTCCATCACTGCTTCTCCTGCTCTAGTCCAGGAAGGGTTTGAGGGCTCTCTGTAGTTCTGCCCAGTCTTTGAGGAACGAGTCGTGCCCGTTCAGGGAATCTATCTCCGTATAGTGCGCTTCTGCTCCGGCGCTGCGTGCCTTCTCCGCAGTCTCGCGAACTTCGGATGCCGGGAACAGCCAGTCGCTGGAGATGCCGACGAAGAGCATCTCGGACTCTATCCTGGAGTACGCTTCCTCCTCGGACTCGTACCCCGCGGCCACGTCGTAGAGATCCATCGCACGGGAGAGGTAGAGGTAGGAGTTGGCGTCGAAGCGGCCCACGAGATCCCGGCCCTGATAGTGCAGATAGCTCTCGATGTCGAACCTGCCGCCGAACTCCGGGCAGAGGGCGGGACGGGTGGCGGGCCTGCGCCCGAAGCGCTCCCACTGCCCCTGGGCGCTCTGGTAGGTCATCATCCCGGCCATCCGGGCGATGGCGAGACCTTCATCGGGGCTTCTGCCGGTCCCGTAGTAATCGCCCCCCTGCCAGTTCGGGTCGGCCATGATCGCACGCCGCCCGATCTCGCTCATCCCTAACCCCTGCGGTCCCAGGGCCCCGGTCGCCGCGATCGGCGCCACCTTCTCCGCAAAGCCCGGAAACTCCACTGCCCATTCGAGCGCCTGCTGGCCGCCGATAGAGCCGCCGATGACCAGCGCCAGCCTGCTTACGCCCAAAGTCTCCAGGAGCCGTCTCTGGGCGCGGACCATGTCCCGGATCGTGACGAGCGGGAACCGCATCCCGTACGGACGCTCCGAGTCCGGGTCGAGCGAAGCCGGTCCCGTGCTGCCCGAGCAGCCGCCCAGGACGTTCGAGCAGATCACGAAGTATCTATCGGTATCTATGGGGCGCCCCGGCCCGACCATGGGATCCCACCAGCCGCCCCGCTTGTACTCCTCAGATGGTTTCCCGGCGGCATGAGAGTCACCGGTCAGGGCGTGGACAATGAGCACAGCGTTATCCCCCGCCGAATTCAACTCGCCCCACGTCTCGCAGGCGAGTTCGATCTCCGGGATGTAGCCGCCGAGCTCTGGCTCGAAGGGTCCTACGCAGTAGAAAGCTTTACCCGGTCGGGCCGGAGCTTGTCTAGCCCCGGCCCCCAGGTCTTGTGCCATACTTGGGAGTAATACAGCCTCCTTCCGTTGATCGGGTTTACACGTTCCTGTAGCGCCAAACCGGCGCCGCTATTACGCGCAACCCGCTCGCAGAAGAGGCCGCAAGGCTCTTCCCACATCTTCCAGAATTGGCTTTAAAGCCAACCCTGCTGGATTTGGCACCTCACGGAGTAGGGATCTCCGCCGGTTGCCGCGGTTTCGCAGGGCCAGTTCCCTCCGCCGCTCTCGATGCGGGTCCGCGTTTAGAGGTGGATGCTAAAACATCTGGCTACCCTTCGTCAAGGGAACCCTGATCCTATCTATAAGAAACGCACGGGGGCAGGGGATTTTTCTGGATCCCCTGCCCTGACTGTGGCCCCTACTGTCCTATCTGAGTATCGTGAAGTACCAGGATCTGGACCCGGTGTTCCCGGCGGCGTCCCCGGCGATTATTTTGACCGTCTTCTTGCCCGTTGAAAGGCTGGGGGAAGTGTAGACGAGCCGGTCGGTGCTGCGGTTGTAGCTGAACTTGCTCGCGGGTATGCCCTTGCCGTTTACGTAGAGCTTTACGTTGCTCTTGGAGAGGTTGGCAATATTGTCTCTCACTGTGGCCCCGATGGTCGGGGTTCTGTCTCTAGACCTGGACGCGGGCTTGGGCGCAAGATTGCTGATGGCAGGCTTTGTGGTATCTATCGTCCAGCTTCTCGTCGCGGGCGTTGCATCTACGTTGCCGGCGAGATCTCTGGCTCTCACCTGGAAGGTGTGCCTGCCCTGGGCGAGCCCGGTGAGCTTTACGCTGGTAGCCTGGGTGAACGCAGACCAGGGTCTGCCGTCGAGCTTATAGGAGTAGCGCAGGCTTGTGCCTGGCGTCGCGTTGTCCGAGCCGCTCCACCCGAAGGTCGCCGAGGTGCTGCGTACCGTCCTGGAGGGGCCTCCGATGACGGTGGTGTTCGGTGGGGTAGCATCAACCGCGCTGCCGCAGGTGTAGAGCCGGACATCGTCTACGAACCAGCCGTAGTCGTCGACGCTTGAGTCGGTTCCGATACGGAAACGGAAACGTACGCTCTTACCAGCGAGCGAGCTGAGGTTGGCCCGGCTGGAGATGTAGCCGTGGCTGTCGGCGACGAACGCGCTGCGCCCGGCCAGTGGATTACCGGAACCGTTGTATTGAGTAACAGTACCATCGTAGCCGTTGTTGGTGAACTTCGGACCCAGATCCTGCCAGGGACCGCCGTTCACGCTGTACTCCACCACGCCGCCGTCGTAGTCACCAAAGGGATCATCGTCGAACCCGTAGGAGTGGTTGAAGCGCAGGTAGGTAGTCTTGCCTGCTGGTATGCTCACGTTTTTGTTGAGGGTGATCGAGTAGTCGCCCGCGTTGGGCTGGTCGTAGCCCCAGAAGTTGGTGTTCCCGCTGGTGGCGTAGGTGGCGTCAAGGCCCACCTGATTCGGATTCTGCGGATAGTACCAGCTACCTGTCTTCGACCAGTTGCCGCTCGCGGGGTTCTCCAGGTTGTCAAAGAATACATTGTGCGGCGTCTGGCCGGAGGCACAGACGGGAGCCTCTGGATCTGGGGCCGCAGCGGGTTGCTGGTTCATCTGGGTGGCAGCAACAGCGTTGCTCACCTGCTGGCAGTCGGATGAGGTTATCCCCGAGGTGCCGACGAGATCGTTACACGCCTGCGGCAGATCTGTGGCGAGGTTCTGGTAGTCGCTGGCCGAGGTGAGCAGGTTGCGCTGGACTTCGTAGTAGATCTTCGCGGTTTTGTCGATGCCGAGGCCGCTTACGGTCTGGCCGTTGAAGGTGCCGCCGTCGGTGATGAGGTACGCTGCCTTGTTGTTGACGCCGCTGTTGGTATGGACGCCGCCGTTGTCCTCGGAGCCGCCGTAGTAGTAGGAACTCTCCATGCTATCGGGCTGCTGGAAATTCGGCGGGTTCTTCATGTCCCGGATCGCACCGAGCCCGGTGATATCCTCCCCGAGCTTCCACCTCACGCTTGCGGAGTCATTACCGAGACCGTCGGAGAGGTCTATAAGCTCGCCGAACACGTCGGAGAGAGACTCGTTGATCGCCCCGCTCTGGTAGTAGTAGAAGAGATGCGACTCGTACTGGGTGACACCGTGGCTCAGCTCGTGGCCGACCACGTCGTCGGCTAGCGGGAACCCGTAGGCATCACCGTAGACCATCTGCTGGCCGTTCCAGAACGCGTTGGCGTAGTTGCTGCCGTAGTGGACGGTGGAGATCAGGGGAAGCCCCGCGCCATCTATGCTGTCGCGGCCCAGGACGTTCTTGTAGAAATTGTAGGTGGCACCGGCGTTTATGTGGGCGCCCTTCGCGTCGGCGTCGCCGTTGGAGCACGTGGGGTCGGATTCGGTACACACCGGCGTACCGGGCAGGGTCTGGGTATTGTTCGCCGTGTAGGTGCTGCGATTGAGGGCGGTGTCTATCTGGTTGAAGTGAAGCGCCACGATGCCGGTTTTGGCGTCCACGAGCACCAGCTCCCGGAAATTTGCCACTCCAGCGGGGGAGACGTCCATGCGCCATACGAGTCTGGGCACTTGCGCGCCGGGTGCGTCCAGGATGGCGGGGTCGTAGACCCAAAGCGTGGGTCTTGTCGCCCTGAGCTGTCCGACCTTGATCTTGTGGTATTTAGAGATTGCCGCCAGTGCCCGATTCCTGGCAACCTGGGCGCTGACTTTCGGACTGGTGTCGAGCGAGATGCGCGGCAGGAACTTGCCCGTTGCCACGAGCAATTCATTGCCGCTTGTGGTCTGGACGTTTAGCTCGCCGCCGAGCACCGGCACGCCATCATAAACCTGCCTGAAGCGCGTTACAGACCGTCCCTGACCCGCTGCCCTGGAATATTCTGTCTTGAGCTCTCGCGCCTGGTCTTTGATGCCGAAAAGGGAACCGTACTTCGCCATGTAGGTCCTGGCCGCCTGCTCGGCAGAAGCGTCAGGAGAGAGACCCGCAGGCCGGGGCACCGGTGATTCCTTCGATGCTCCTATGAACTGCACCTTGCCGGTGTCTTCTCCACGGCGCACCGTTGCGTTGCCAAAGTGGTCCAGCAGCCGCGAACTGCCGGTTTTCTGGCTTTGGGCCTTCGTCGTAGTGCCTACCGCCACGGATAGCAGCAGAACTGCCGCAACGGCAGCAGGCAAAAGGAGCCACCATCGCAGGTTTGCGCTTATCAAGCCTTACCTCACTTTCATTAGATGGGAAACATTGGTTTCCGCACAATACTTACTAGTAGTAAGTAATATAGAGGGGTTCAGGTTTTAAGCGCATCCCCCATTTGGGTAATTTTTGAGGAATCACCCAATAGGTTATCTAGTTTCTGTATGCGAGATTGCTCTACCGGCCTACCCAGGGGAAGAAGACGTGGATTTTGGCATTCTGGTACTTCTTCAGGCCCAGGCGGCGGGCGACGGCTGGCGTGAGGTCTATGCTCGCCGGGTTGAGCACGTTCCTGCCGAACTGGTCCTTGCCTCGGTGGTAGTTGTGGAAGTAGGCTGCTCTCGCCTCGGATATACCCTGCGGCAGGTTCCGCCACATGGAGCGGTATCTCCTGGACTGCCAGTAGTTGTCGCGGGTGTTCCAGGGACCGACCTCCTTGACCGGAGCCCAGGTGTGATGCCCGTTGCGGCCGAGGCGGACCCTGAAACCACCATCTCTCTTGAGCTTTACGTGCGGCAGGGCGACCTCGAAGCGGGTATACCCGTTGTACTGGGTGGCGTAGACGTAGTAGGTTACGCCTTTCGAGTTAGCGGACTGAACCTGGTAAGTGCTGTTGGGGGTGTTCCCCGGGTTTTGCCGGGCGGCCTGATTCCACTTGCTGTTCACCCAGGCTTTGAACTCGGGACGCTTGCTCGCGGGCAGGATGCTAAGCACCTTCTTTCTCGTGCGGATCACGACTTGCCGGACCTGGGAGTTATATCCTGAGCCGGCTATCTTGCTCTGGACCTTCACCAGCGGCAGCTTCCTGTTCTCCTGGATCAGGCGCTCGCTCTTACCGTAAGCCTTCGCGAGCGACTCGTTTTCCTGCCGGATCGCGGCGAGGATTTTTTCTTTCTTCGCGTTGCTCAAACCGAATTTCTTCTGCATCTCGCCAACATTCTTGGGATCGGAGAGGAGATAGGGGAGCACCGGCTTGCTGGTATCGGAGAATACCGAGTACTGGCGGGCCTTGACCTTCCCTGTATCGCCGACGAATACCAGCGCACCGCACGCGAAAAGAGCCAGGAGAAGCAAAAGGCTCCTGGCTCCACGGTCTGCAAGCTTGCATGAAATAGCGAATATGAGGCGTCGCGCCAAGACACGAATAGACGCCATTTCCCCCCTCCTATGACATCATTCCCTAAAGGAAAATATATTTTTTACATAGCCTGTAAATGCTACGTCGTTACATACCAGCGGTCAAGAGATCCAGGCGGAAAATTCTACTAACCTCCTTCCGGCTCAATAGGCGCGGGCGAAAATGGCCGTTTTGCCCGGTTTGCCGGAGACGGGGTCCGTACCCTCTTCGCGCTCGAAGGGGAGAAGCCGGATCGTCGCCTTGGTGTCCTCTTTTATCTTCTGCTCGGTTTCTTCTGTGCCGTCCCAGGGGGCGACGACGAAGCCGCGCTTCTTTGCGATGATCTCCTTGAACTCCTCGTAGTCCTCCGTGCTGCGGGTGTTGGCGTCGCGGAAGTCGGTGGCCTGGCGGAGCATGTTCTTCTGGATGTCCTCCAGGAGATCCCGCATCCTCTCCGGCAGGCCCTTGCGGGGCGCGAACTCCTTCTCCCCGGTATCCCGGCGTACGAGGACGGCCTGGTCTTTCTCGATGTCCCTGGGGCCCAGCTCGACGCGCACCGGGATGCCCCTGATCTCCTGCTCGTTGAACTTCCAGCCGGGCGAGTGCTCCTCGTCGAAGTCCGCCTCGATGCGAATGCCGGAGTCCTTCAGCTCGGAGTAGAGCCTGTCGGCCTCCTTGCGGACCTCGGCCTTGTTCTTGCCGCGCCAGATCGGGACGATCACAGCCTCGGTTGGGGCTATCTTCGGCGGCAGCCTGAGCCCCCGGTCGTCGCCGTGGACCAGGATAACCGCCCCGACCGCGCGCGTAGAGAAGCCCCAGGAGGTCTGGTACGGGTAGACCCGCTCCTGGTTTTCGTCCAGAAACGTGATGTCGAAGGCGCGGGCGAAATTCTGTCCGAGATCGTGGCTGGTGGCGGCCTGAAGCGCCCGCCCGTCGCCCATCAGACCCTCGCAGGTAAAGGTCTCGACCGCACCGGCGAACCTCTCTGAAGGGCTCTTTATGCCGGTAAGGACGGGGATCGCGAGCGTCTCGTAGAAGCAGTCCTTGTAGACGTCGAGCATCCGCAGGGTCTCCTCGCGGGCCTCCTCGGCGGTGGCGTGGACCGTGTGGCCTTCCTGCCACAAGACCTCGGTGGTGCGGAGGAACGGGCGGGTAACCTTCTCCCAGCGCACGAAGTTCGACCACTGGTTGATCAGGACCGGGAGATCGCGGTAGCTGTGGATCCAGCGGCTATAGAAGTCGCAGATTATGGTCTCGGAGGTGGGGCGGACGGCGATCCTCTCTTCCAGATCCTCCCGCCCGGCTCTCGTCACCCAGGCTACCTCCGGGTCGAAGCCCTCGACGTGCTCGGCCTCTTTTTTGAGGTAGCTCTCGGGGATGAACAGCGGGAAGTAGGCGTTGACGTGCCCGGTGGCCTTGAAGCGGTCGTCGAGGTCGCGCTGCATCCGCTCCCAGATGGCGTAACCGTAGGGCCGGATGGCGAAGGTGCCCCGCACCGGCCCGTAATCGGCGAGCTTCGCCATCCGGATCAGGTCCAGGTACCACCTGCTGGGGTCTTCGCTCTTTTTCGTAAGCCTCTCGACCGCCTCGGTCATGCAACTCTCTCCTCTCTCGGCCTGCACACGGTGATGTTACAGGGAGTATAGCTTTTGACAAACGGAAGCCGCCGGTTGTGGACCTACGAGGTGGGAGCACCGCCTGTTTGAACCGCAGGTGGGCGGACGTTGGCGAGCCCCGCCAGCGCGACGAAGACGCCGAGGACCGCGAAAGCTGCGGGCCCATATCCGCCCCCGAGCGCCGCTCCGACCAGCGGGACGACCACCATCGGGACCAGGTTCGGGCCTGTCTGCAGGAAAGAGAGGGTGGCAGCCGGTGCTGACGGGAAAAGCCGCTGCGCCTGATCTACCATCGCGGCGTAGGGCAGCGCGAAACCCACGCCCATAAGCAGGATGCATGGCACCACAGCCACGAGCGATCTATCGAGCGCCAGCCCGAGTAGCCCGGCGGTTGCGAGGAGCGGGCTCAACCCGGCCAGCACCGTGACCGGGTAACCGGACGCGGCCAGCCTTCCTCCGACGGGTCGCATGACGGTGGTGAGTGCGAAGAGCAGAAAACCCATAAGACCCGCGAGCCAGGTGTGCATCCCCCCTCGCTCGGTAAGGTACCGTATGAGCCAGGTACTCACGACGAGTGTGATCCCGTTGGAATGTATGAAGAGCAGCATCAACCGCCACAGCGGACCGCTGCGAATCGCCGCCGAGAGGAATCCGCCGGTCCCGGATCTATTTGTGGACGCTGCTCCCGGAGTCGTGTCCGGGATGCGTCCGGCGAGCACCGGGAGCGCGGAGACCCCGATCACAGCGGAGATCACAAACCCCACTCTCCAGTTGAGGCCCGCATCTCCGAGCGCGCTGCCCAGCGCCAGGGCGAGAGCTATGCCTAAAGTTACAGAGCCGCCGAATAAGCCCAGCAGGCGCACGCCGCCTATGCCGCGGGAGATCACAGGCCCGACCACGAACGCCAGTCCAGCCCCCAACCCGACCAGAAAACGTCCGAGGAGCAGACCATCGAAAGCCGGACTCGCCGCGAACACCGCATTTCCCAATCCAAGAAGTCCGCACGACAGAGCGAGCGTCCTGCCAGCACCGATGCGGCTTACGAGCGGAGCGGCAGAGAGCGTAACCAGGGCGATGGCCACGAAGAACACGGTCATCAGCAGTCCGACCGTCGAGAGCGAGACATCGAATTTAGCGGAGATCTCCGAGACGACTGGTCCAACGTTACCGCCAGTCCAGCCGGCTCCGGCGGCGAACAGCGCCACGCCTGCAGTGGTTCTCTCCAGTCGCCGCCTGCTCAAAGTATTCCATCCCGTCCAGACTTCGCTAACTTCATTGGCAACTCCCTGACAAAAACGTGGTGCTGGCCTGGATCACTGTAACAGCTTTAATCACCCGGTGACTTATTTGATAAGGGCTTTGATCTGTTTCTGGAGCGCGGATGCGGCGTGCTCGGGCGAGATGGTTCCTGCGAGCGAGGCGTGGAAACGCGCGGCCATCGCGAGCGACATGTTGTTGTAGTGAGGAGTGGCAGGCCGGGGGCGGGCATTCTTTATCGCCTGTTTGCCGAGGCGAATGACGGGTACTTTAGTCATAATCTCCTCGTCTGTGTAGAGGCTCTTGAGAGTGGGCAGGTAACTTGCCTGGATAGCTCTCCTCTTCTGCTGCTCGGGGGCGGCCAGGTACTCGATAAAGGTCCAGGCGGCGTCGGGGTTTTTGCAACCGGAGTTGATCATGAGGTTCCACCCGCCGAGGCAGCCGTGGCTCTGCAGGCTGCTGCGGGCGACGGGAAGCGACGCGACGCCTATCTGCTTCTGCGTTATCTTCGACTGCGAGGGGTCTGCGGCGAGTCCGTATACATAAGGCCAGTTGCGCATGAATACAGCCCCTCCGCCGAGGAAGATCGTGTACGCCTCCAACTCCTTGTAGCTGGAGACCGCATCCGGCGTTACGCCGCTTGTAACCATGCTCCGCTCCACTTCGAGCCCGTGGACGGATGGCGACTCGCCGATAGCGACTTTGTTCAGATTGTCCGGACCGAACACCCTCCCGCCGGCGCTCCAGATGTACTCCAGCCCGTTGACGACGCCGCCTTCGTACTGCGCTCCCTCGAAGACGTGCCCGTTCTGGATATTCTGGTCTTTCATGACCTTCTTGGCCATCGCCTTCAGCTCGTCCCAGGTCCTGGGCGGGGTTTTGAAGCCGCTTTTTGTGAGCAGGTCCTCGCGGTAGAAGAGCATCCCGGCGTCAGTGAACCACGGCACGCCCCAGATCTTGCCCTCGTAGATGTTCGAGGTGATTGCATTCTGCAGATAACGGTTCCGCTTACCCTGTACGAAACGGTCGGAGAGAGCGGAGATCCAACCCCGAGCGGCGAGTTGGGTGGTCCAGATCACATCTCCACTTATAACGTCCACTTTCATCTCGTTGGCCTGAAATTCTGTGCGAAGCTGGCTGAAGTACTCGCCGGTGTCTGTGGGGGCTTGCTGGAAGACGACTTTTATCTTCCCCCTGTGCTGCTCGTTGAAGTTGTGGATCTGCGTCTGGAGGACTCCGGATTCGTCTGGACCGTGGGAGAAGAGCAGCCGGACCGGTCCCGAGGTCCGCTTCTCGCCACCGCACCCGGCGAGCGAGCCGCACAGAAGCGCCGCGCCGCTCAGCTTCAGAAAGCCGCGGCGATCCAGAAGCGAGCTCCTCTTACGGCTTTCTCTCTGCGTATTCACGCGCCATCACTCGCGCAGCGTGAAGTAGAACGTGGCGCCCCTGCCCACCTCGCCCTCTGCCCACACCGACCCCCCGTGGCGCCGGATCACGCGTTGCACCGTGGCGAGCCCTATTCCGGTGCCCTCGAACTCGTTGGCGGGGTGCAACCGCTGGAATGCCCCGAAGAGCTTGTTTGCGTAGGCCATCTCGAAACCGGCACCGTTGTCGCGCACGAAGTACGTCCTCTCTCCGTTTTGAAGGAGAGCCCCGAACTCTATGCGCGCTTCGGGCTTTTTCGAGGTGAACTTCCAGGCGTTGCCCAGGAGGTTCTCGAGCGCCACCCGCAGGAGCCCCGGATCCCCGGTCGCACTGAGCCCGTCGGGGATCGCGAATTCCACCTCGCGTTCGGGGTCGTTACTTTTGAGGTCCATCGCAATTTCCCGCGCCAGGGCACTAAGGTCAACGTGCTCGCGGCGCAGCGGGACGCGCGTTACCCGCGAAAGGGCCAGAAGGTCGTCAATGAGGCGGCCCATATGCTGGCTCGCGGCCTGGACCCGCCGCAGGTAGCTGCGTCCCTCTTCATCGAGCGTGCCGGAGTAGTCTTCGAGGAGTATCTGGGAGAAACCGTTGATGCTCCTCAGAGGGGCGCGCAGGTCGTGGGAGACGGAGTAGCTGAACGCTTCGAGTTCCCGGTTGGCGACTTCGAGTTCCCGGTTGACGACTTCGAGGTCTGCGCTCGAACGCTCGGCGGCGGCGCGGCTCAGGGTCAGCGCCCGGGTTACGCTGAACAGGATCAGGCTGAGCACTATCCCCCCGGCCAGCACGAGGAGAGGGAAATTGCGCTGCCACGCGCTCACATAGTCGGGTAATGCGCTGAAGTCGAGGCTCCACCATCTCCCCGCGACCTCGAGCGTACTCAGTTCGTGAAGCGAGGAGAGCGATGGATTCTGGCCGTGCGACGCACCTTGAGCGTAGAGCAGATAGCCTGGTTTCAATTCCGCACCGTCATAGATTTTGAAAATTATTCTGGACTTCTTGTTCTCCCCGAGAATGCCCCCGAACAGCCTGTCGGTCCTGAACACTCCGACGACGAACCCCTGCAGAGCATCGCGGCGCTCCGGGACGGTAGCTTGCGGCATGTTTTTCCGGTAGATGGGTGTAACGATGAGAAACCCGGTCTGGGCGGAGGAGCCCGCGCGGGCGAGCAGGTTAACCTTGCCCGACACTTGCGGGTTGCCCGTGTCTCGCGCCTGTTCCATCGCCGCGCGGCTGACCGGATTGGCGTACGGATCGTAGCCGAACAACTTCTTGTTCGCTCCGCCGGGCGGATCTATGTACGTGATGGGAAAGTATTCGTAGCGCGGCCCGGCAGGCCGCACCTTAAACGAGCGGAAGCCCTGATATCGGACGCTGCGCACATAGGCGCTCTTTTTGTCCTGGGGAACACGGTTCGCGTAGCAGAGCGCCTGTATTCCCGGATAGCGGCTTTCGAGGCGGGTTCCGGAAGCGTAGCGGTGCCACTCGTCGCGTTCGACGGACTTGCTCGCGGCGAACAACCCGCGGGCATCAAGCGTAGCATTAACGTAAGTGCTCATGCGCCGGGCTACGGCGCGCTTTGTCGCCTCGACATCCTGATTGAACCTCGCCTGCTCCCGCGCCTCGACGGTCTGCCTGACGTAGTAGAAAGCCGCGCCCGTGAGCAGCAGGCCGACTAGAAGAACGGTATAGGCTGCCCACGCCTGTCGCGGGTGCTTGCCCGCTGGTTTCTGCCCGGAGACTCCTTCCAGGCTGCCGGCTCGTCGGTGACGGAGCTTTCGAAGCGTCCTACGCATCCTCCGGCGGAGGTTCGTTCAACTTTAGCCAGTAACGTTTGAGCTGTTCTATGGTTTGCGAGAACCGGACGAAATCCACGTCCTTGCGGACGTAGCTATTAGCGCCGAGACTGTAACTCTTGACCAGATCCCGCTGCTCTCGGGAGGAGCTCAGGATCACCACGGGCAAAAGCTTTGTCCGCTCATCGGAGCGCATCCTCCGCAAAACCTCCAGCCCGTCCAGCTTGGGTAACTTGAGATCGAGCAAAACCAGCCCTGGCTTGAGACCGGTTTCCCGGTCGGCGTGTTTCCCGGTAGCGAACAGGTAGTCCAGAGCCTCTACCCCGTCGTGGGCTACCACGACCTCACCCCCTATTTCACCCCTTCTGAGCGCCCGCAAGGCCAGGGCCTCGTCATCGGGGTTGTCCTCGACAAGGAGTATGATTTTGTCTCTCATTTTACCCTGGCCCACCAAGTTCGTTCCACATGCCTCAAAAAGAAAGGCTGCCCCCTGACGTCTTCCCGCTTGTGAAAACTCGCAAGCTTTGTGCTCTGGACACACTTTGCTTCTTTGCGATTCTCTAGTTGTCTCACCTTCGGCTTGGGCAACAGCATAGATCCCGAAGGGGGCAAGCGTATCCCCCAAATGGGCTATTTTTACGGAAATTCTGAGGCTGGAAAGAAGGCGGGCCGGCCTTTGGGAAGGAGGGAGTGAGGCAGCCGGCCCGTCTTGTTGAGATGTGGGAGGCCGGTTTTGGGGGAGGGGAGGGAGTCGCCGGCCCCCTTTGCGAGTAATTATCCACCGGCGAGAGGCTGTTAACATGGTACAAATGGGGGATTTTTGAGAAAATTTCTAAAAGAAGATCGGGGTGCATGAACTGAAGCTTCTACATTTTAGAGACAGCGACGGCGGATCGGCACGAGCACAAGTGTCCAGGGTAAAACCTAAAACACCTGCGGCGCGCGGTGGTCAGAGTGTTGCAGACCCTGGAGGGGAATAGTGGAAGTCCCGGTTAGGGTTTTGATCGTCGAGGACTCTGAGGACGACACCCTGCTCTTGCTCCGGGAGTTGAGGCGCGGCGGCTACGAGCCGGTTTACGACCGGGTATACACGGCGGCAGGCATGGAAGCCGCTCTCGACGACAAAGAGTGGGACCTCGTGATCTGCGACCATTCCATGCCGGCCTTCGATTCGTCGGCGGCGCTGGAGATTTTGCGTCGGAGCAAGGGGTTGGATGTTCCGTTTATCCTCGTTTCCGGCAGGATCGGGGAGGAGGCGGCGGTCGCGGCGATGAAATCCGGCGCCAGCGACTACGTGATGAAGGAAAACCTGGCCCGCCTGGGGCCTGCCATCGAGCGCGAGTTGCGCGAGGCAGAGGAGCGGCGGGAGAGGCGGCGAGCGCAAGGGGCGCTGGAGATGTCGGAGGCACGGTTCCGCCAGATGTTCGAGCAGTCCCCGCTGGGCATCCAGATCTTCTCCCCCGACGGCCGGACCCTGCGTGTCAACCGGACCTGGGAGAAGCTCTGGGGCGTAACACTGGACCAGATCCCAGGCTACAACGTGCTGGAGGACCCGCAGCTGGCCGAGAAGGGCATCATGCCCTACATCGAACGGGCCTTCGCCGGGGAACCGGTCGTGATCCCGCCCGTCAAGTATGAACCGGAGGAGACCATTCCGGACGTGAGCGACGTCCCCTATCGCTGGACACAGTCGTTCATCTACCCGGTGAAAGACGCGAATGGGACCGTCCGGGAGGTCGTCCTCGTCCACCAGGACATCACCGAGCGCAGGGAGGCCGAGGAAGCCCTGCGTCAGGCGGAGGAGAAGTACCGCTCGATCTTCGAGAACGCCGTCGAGGGGATCTTCCAGACGGGTGCGGATGGCAGGGTGGTTACGGTGAACCCCGCGATGGCGCACATCCTGGGCTACGATTCTCCAGAGGAGCTCCTGGCGAACGCTCCCGACGTCAGAAAGCTCTACGTCGAGCCCGAGCGCCGGGCGGAGCTTAGAAAACGTATGCAGCAGAACGAAGCCGTATCCGGTTTCGAGAACAAGCTGTTCCGCAAGGACGGAAGCGTGGTCTGGGTTTCCATCGCTGTGCGGGCGGTGCGCGACGAGAGTGGCGAGCTTGTCGGCTACGAGGGCACGCTGGAAGACATAACCGAGCGCAAGCGGGCGGAGGAGGCGCTCCGGCGCAGCGAAGAGCTCTACCGGGCGGTTGTCGAGCAGGCAGCCGAGAACATTTTTGTAGCCGATGTCGAGACCGGACGCATCCTGGAGTCCAATGCCGCCTTCAGTCGCTCGCTGGACTATACGCCCCAGGAGTTGCGGGGACTCACCCTCTACGATGTTATAGATCACGATCGTGCCAGCATAGAGCACAACATCCAGCGCCTCGTGAGAGAGGGCCGGATCTACATCGGAGAGAGGCGTTATCTCCGCAAGGACGGCTCGCCGGTAAATGTCGAGGTGGGGGCGAGCTTGATCTCCTATGGGGAGCGGAAAGCCATGTGCGTCGTTGCCCACGACATAACAGAGCGTAAAAAAGCTGAGGAGGCGATGCGCAAGATCCGGTCTTCCGAACGGCATCGGATCGCCCGTGACATGCACGATGTGGTTCTGCAGGATCTCATCTATGCCCTGCAATCGGCGCGGCTTTCTATGACAGCATCGAATGTTGAGGAGAGGGAGGATTGGCAGAGGCGGGTGATAGAGGCTCTGCAACGGGCGGTCGGGGGCTTGCGCGAAGCCGTTTACAACCTGCGGCTGGGAGAGGCACAGGGGCAATCCCTTGCTCGTTCGCTCGAGTCGCTGGTGGAGCTGAATCGCCAGATGGTGCAGGAGCGCGAGATAGAGCTTCTCGTCGAAGAAGATTTCCCTGAGACGCTCTCCGGGAAAATCGGGATAGAGGTGCTCAGGATCGTTCAAGAGGCGCTCGCCAACGTCCGTCGTCACTCCGGTGCTAGACGCGTGGAGATCAGGGTGGGTACCGAAGGAGACAGGCTCCGAGTTGAGATCGAGGATGACGGACGGGGTCTGGGGGAAGGCGTGGTTCCCGGAATGGGCCTTACCGGGATGAGGGAGCGGGCGCGCGCCATAGGTGGAGAGCTTGAGGTCGAGGGCAGAGAGGACTCTGGGACGCGGGTTTTACTGCGGGCACCGCTGCATGCTCTGTTAGAGAAAGTGCCGCAGAGTCCCGGATAATTTGAGGGGGCCATCAAGATGTCGGAGAGATCAGGCTCCGGGGAGAGAGAGCAAACGAACAGGATACTGCTTGTCGAAGACCACAGATCCTTTCGCCAGATGCTCGCGTACGTGCTGGAAAGAGAGCCGGAGTTCGAGGTTATCGCACAGGCGGGCTCCCTCTCGGAGGCGCGCCAGCTACCAGAGGAATCCAAAAACAGGGTGGATCTGGCCGTCTTAGATCTCACCTTGCCTGATGGAGAGGGTACGGAGCTTATCGGCGAGTTGCGGAGTGGCAACCCGCACTTCGCGGCGCTGGTGTTGACGGCGAGCCTGGACCGCTCTGAGGTAGCGCGGGCGGTCGAGGCGGGTGCGGCGGGGGTGTTGCACAAGTCGGCGGGCATCGAGGAGATCATCAGCGGGGTCCACAGAACCCTTGCGGGCGAAAGCCTGCTCTCGCCGGAAGAGATTTCGGCCTTGCTCGATCTGGCCGTGCGCGACCGGAAGCAGGAACACGAGACGCGGGATGGCATAGAGCGTCTTACCAGGCGCGAGAAGCAGATACTCCAGGCGCTGGCCGAAGGTTTGAATGGCAGGGAGATCGCCCACCGCCTGGGCATCTCCGCCGAGACCGAGCGCAGCCACATGGTCAACATCTTCAGCAAACTCGGCGCCAACTCGCGCCTGCAGGCGCTCGTGCTGGCCGCCCGCTACGGAATTGTCAAGCTGCGCTAGCGAACTCAGCCGAGGAAATTTCCCTCGCAGATATACTCCGCGGGACCGCTCATGTAGACCGGCTCTTTCCCCCCGGCCCATTCTACCCCGACCACGCCGCCATCCAGACGAACGTCGAGAGAGCCTTCGGCAAGACCGCGCTTTATTGCCGCCACCGCCGCGGCGCAGGAGCCAGAGCCGGAAGCGAGTGTTTCACCCGCACCGCGTTCCCAGATTCTCATCCGCACGTTGCGCGTGTCCAAGACGTAGACGAACTCCACGTTCGTCCCTCCGGGGAAGAAGGGATTTTTCTCCACACGCGGCCCCACGGAGCGCAGATCCAACCTCTCCACCTCTTCCTCGGAGAGGAACGTAACGGCGTGCGGATTGCCCATCGAGACGCACAGGAAGGAGAAGCCGTAAAGCTCGACCTCCGGCCCGAACTCCGGGGAGCCCATGTCCACCCGTGAGGAGCCGTCCCCGTGCAGGGTTATTTTCTTGATGCCGGCTCCCGTCTCGATGGTTATGGCATCTTCGCTCACGAGCCCGCGGTCTCTCGCGTACCGGGCGAGGCAGCGGATGCCGTTGCCGCACATCTCCGAGGGCGAGCCGTCGGAGTTCAGGTAGATCATCTTGAGGTCCGCCGACTTCGAGAGAGCCGGAACCAGTATCCCGTCCGCCCCGACACCGAAATGCCTCTCGCATATCCGCCGGGTGAGATCACGGAGATCCAGCCCCTCTACCTCTTTGGGGTCGAGGATCACGAAGTCGTTGCCAGCACCGTGCATCTTGATAAAGCGCATGATTTGCTAACTACGGAACCTGGGTCTCCGGTTGTCTCTGGCCTGCCGCCCGCGTATTTTATCGCTTTCGATCCTGGCTGTTCGCGCGGGCTGCAGCCCTTCTGAAATTCCGTCCATCATATAATGAGCGATTACGGATAGCGCATCTATCGAAGGAGGCTGCATGGAGACCACCGGCACGGTCGGTTACGCGGCGATGTTCGAGCAATTTCATCCCACGGATCTCATAAAGTGGTGCAAACAGGCCGAGGAGGCGGGCTTTACCTCGGTGATGGCCTCGGATCACTTTCACCCCTGGACTCCCGAGCAGGGACAGAGCGCGTTCGTGTGGTCGTGGATGGGGGCTCTTGGCGCGCAGACGAACCTCCGCTTCGGGACCGGCGTTACCCCGCCCGGCTTCCGCTACCACCCGGCGATCATCGCCCAGGGAGCCGCGACTCTGGAGGCGATGTATCCGGGCCGCTTCTGGCTCGGCCTGGGAGCGGGGGAGGCCCTGAACGAGCACATCGTTGGCAACTACTGGCCCGAGGCTCCCACCCGCCTGCGGATACTGATGGAGTCCATCGAGGTCATCCGCGAGCTGTTCAGCGGCAAGAAGGTCAAATATTCCGGCGAACACATAAAGCTGGAGAGCGCGAAGCTCTACACCCTACCCGATACTCCGCCCCCGATCTACGTCGCCACCGCGGGACCGCTGATGAGCAAGCGTACCGGGCGGCTGTGCGATGGGATCATCACCGTCGGGGCCGCCGACGAGAAGATCAAGATGCTCATGAGCCGCTTCGAAGAGGGCGCGCGCCAGGCGGACAAGGACCCCGCGAAGATGCCGCGTATCCTGCAGCTTCACGTCTCCTGGGCTGAGAACCAGCAGCAGGCCGAAGAGCAGGCCGTCGAAGAGTGGCCCAACGGCGGGATGCCCTTCCCCAAGGCCGACATCCGCAACCCCGAGGATTTCCAGGCGATGGCAAACCAGGTCAGCGTCGAGAACTTCAAAAACCGCGTCCTGATGAGCGCGGACCTCGACGAGCACCTGGAGCACATCCAGCACTACGTGGACCTGGGCTTCGACGAGGTCTACATCCACAACGTCGGGCGCAACCAGGAAGAGTTCATCCGTGCCTACGGGGAGCGTGTGATCCCCAAGCTCCGCTGGCCTACAGAGGTCGGGGATTAGAAAGCTGTCCGAGGAGAGGCACGCTCCGCGCTAGTGGGTTCCCCCAGCCTTGCCAAAAAGAGGGACCCGGCGCGGTTGCCTTGCCTTCGACGAGGTAGAGAGGAGGCTTGTGGAAGCGCACGGTTTTCATCATGCGCTTCCACCGCGCAGCTTCGCTCCGCCGTTCGGACGGGGTGGCAGTCCATACTCCCTGAGTTGCCTGTCGTTCGCTTTCAAAGGATCAAAGCCCGCCGGCGGCACCTTATAGACGGTCTTCGCGCCCTCGACGTTGTAGATGTACTCCTTCCCTCCATCGGGGAGTCTCTTTACGGCCCGGCGCGGGAAGGCATGGAACCCGCAACGCTTCAACTTGCTCATCGAGGACTTGTAGGGATCAACCCAGAGGCCGCACGCCTGTAAATTCGTCGAGCCGCGAACACCGGTTTGGGCTGCCGAGATCGCCGGTAGGGCTACAACCGCAGCGAGCACGACGACAACCACCAGCGTTACCCATCTCCCGAACATGATCCCCCCTCCGTATTTCTAATGCGGCTTTACAAAACTTCTATCCCTCTCACATGAGTGGTAGTGTCGTTTACGGGCGGTGGCGTTTCCTCGGAGCGTGTTCGTGGACAGACATGGAGGCTTCTACCGACCCGTGGTGTGCCGAGATTATTCGTATCTGTTGCTTTATGAACCACCGCTGCCGGCTGCCTCTCGGAAACTGCCCGTAGAGTGCGCTAAGCCGTTCGCCTTCCTCGTTCAGTTCGCGTAACAGGGAATCGAGTCGCTCCCGGGGGGCATTTTCCAGAACTCGTTCAAACTCATCCTCCGGAACGGAGAGCGCCCACTCTAACGTCAGGGGAGCCGAGGTTTCATTCCTCATCCCGCCTACGAGCGGGTTTATCAGCTCCTGAGAGTCCACGTCAAGCGCCGCAGCCAGCTTGCGGACGGTACTGAAGTGCGGGTTCGAGATCCTGCCACTCTCGATCCCGGAGACGGTCGTCGGGCTGACGCCAGCCTCCTTGGCCAGCTTCCCCTGAGTCCACATCCGCCGTTCCCGAACATTCAACAAGTTTTTGCCTATGTCGGTTCTCGCCATTTATTCCTCTCTAGCTTCGCTTACAATAATGTAACACAAAAACCGCAAATTTTTGGCGCAAGGGCAAGAATTCTGTTAAAAACCTGTTGACAAGCTGTGTTGGGTTGTTAGAATTTTGATGTAAGCAGGAGTAGAAAAGGAGGTCGTTAGTATGCTGAGTCCGTTCAGAGGTTTCATGGATCTGCAGAGTGAGATGGATCGGATGTTCGATGAAGCGTTTGGCAATCTGACTCGCCGGGGCGAGCGGCGCAGGACGCAGGGCGTCTGGGCACCCGCGATGGACATGCTCTCCGAGGATGGAGACCTGGTGATCCGGGCCGAGCTGCCGGGCGTGAAGAGGGAGGATGTGGACATCTCGCTCTCGAACGGGGTGTTGACCATCTCTGGCAGCACGAAGGCCGAGCGCGAGGAGAAGAGCGGTGGCTACTACCTGCGCGAGCGTAGGAGTGGGTCCTTCAGGCGGAGTGTTACGCTGCCGGAGGGTGTAGACGAGAGCAAAGTCAAGGCTCGCTTTGAGGATGGCGTGCTCGAGGTCAGAGTACAGGGCGCTGCCGTGATCGAGGAGCCCAAGCGGATACAGATCGAAGGCCCCGACAACGAGTAACGAAGCATAATCGAACACAGAGAGGAGCCGGACAAGTTCCGGCTCCTCTCGTTTTTAGAGCAAGAAAAAGGCCGCCTGAGGAGGGGACGGGCGGCCTTTCTGGTGTTTGATCAGCTTTTGGAACTTTTAGAGGACGCTCTTGTACCCGTCAACGTAGCTCGGGATGATCGGGTCATAACGCACTGTGGTGCCGGGGTACGGAGCGTCTATCATGTAGCCGTCGCCGGTTGCGATCCCGACGTGCGACGCGAAGCCGTAGCCGTAGTCGCTGAAGACGAGATCCCCCGGAGCCGGACTGTACACCGGCGTTCCGTAGGAGTACATGGAGTACGAGCTATGCGGCAGGTATATCCCGAGGTCCGCGAAGACTGCCACAACAAGGCCCGAGCAGTCAACGCCCGCCCTCGAAGCGCCGCCGTACACGTAGGGAACACCGAGATAACTCTGGGCGTCGGAGACTACCGCGCTGCCGGACGCCGTCTGGGCCTCAGCCGGCTTTGCGGAAATCGCCGCGATCGAAGCGACCAGCGCAACCACCACTAGCATCAGGCCCAACCTTACCTTTACGGACAAAAGAAATGTCCTCCTCTCTGCCGTAGACTACAACCCAAAGGGCTCTCTTCTGCTTTTGCGAGAGGAGCCCCCCTCCTCGTAAGCCGTCGGGAAGGGTAACGATGTTGAAATATGAACGCAACCTTTCCTTAACCAGTTCGTAACAGCACGAAATTCCGCATTCAGCATAGAAATGGGCAAAATTGGGTTTTGTTCGGGAAGGAGTATTTTAATGTTTCTTAATATTGTTGCGGGTATTGGAGGGTTTCAGTGGGTGTGACGGAGACGCGGGGGTTAAACGCTTTGGACAGCGATGCTATGTATGGCTTGCGGATATTTCGGGAAGATGGGCGAAAAGAGCGGCTCCTCGTGATCACGAGGAGCCGCACCTTGCTACTCCGGACTACTTATAACGAGGTTGGGGTAATTGTTGCTGTTATGCTGCTATGACTCCTTCGTTCGACTGGCGAGCGATTCCCGGCTGGGGTTCGCGTGTCGGCGGTGCTTCTCACACCCTCCTGCGGCTGGCGAACACCCGGTAGATCAACAGCAGGATGATCGCCCCTATGATGGCCACGATGATAGAGGGAATGTTGACCCCTGTTACCGAAAGACCGACAAGCCTGCTCATGATGAATCCGCCTATCAGGGCGCCTACTATCCCGATGATGATCGTCAGGATGATCCCACCAGGGTCCCGCCCCGGCAGGATCAGCTTCGCCACAACCCCTGCGATCAAGCCGAGGATTATCCAGGCGATGATGCTCATCTCTTCGCTCCTCTCCGCGAATATCGGTTGTACTACCGCTAAAGTATACTGTGTTACTACAAAGCAAAGCCACTGCCGCGGCAATATCTTGCATAACTTTCTACGAAAGACCTTCTGAGCGCCCTTTGAAAATATACTTTGAGTTACAATACGTTTTGTGTATTGAGGCTTGAGGTACAACTGCGGGCTGATCCAGGGATGTAGGAAAGGAGGAGAAGCGAGGGGTCATTCATTGGGGATCCAGAGCGTACAGGTATCTTGCCGTTTGTGCTTTTGAGGAGGTAGTCGGTGAGCAGTACGGTGATAACGATCATAGTCATCGCAGTAATAATAATCATAGTGATCGCGATCGCCGCGTTCTTTGTCTCTCGCAGGCGACGGATGCAGCAGCAGGAGCGCCAGGCGGAAGCCCGCCGCGAGTACGGGCCGGAATACGAGCGCACTGCAGAGGAGCTAGGCTCAGAGCGCAAGGCTGAGCGGGACTTGAGGGAGCGTCGGGAGAGGGTGGAGAGCGAGACCGAACCTCTCTCCGAGGAGAGCAAGGAACGTTATCAGGAGAGGTGGGATGATGTCGAGCGGTCCTTCGTTGATGATCCCACATCGGCGCTCGAAGAGGCTGACCGGGTGGTAGGAGATATCCTCAAGGAGCGTAACTTCCCCACCGAGTCCCGCAAAGAAGCGAGCAGGGGGTTGGGTGTTGCCCATCCGGGAGTTGTGGAGGACTTCCGGGAAGCCCAGCAGGTCAGGGAAGAGGCCATAAGCTCTGAGGGCGGAGGAGACCTGGAGAGGATGCGACAGGCCATCCACAAGTACCGCTCGGTGTACGAGCGTCTTACGAGAGAGTAGATTCGTGCATTACCTGGTGAAACTCGATACCCGGAGATCCGGGAGCAAGGAGCGCCTGACCGAGCGGGATGATGTGTACCTGACTCCCAAAGGAGAGACGGGGTGGGCCATAGTCGAAGCCGAAGATGAGGAATCCCTGCGCAGATCGTTCGGGGCGGAATTGGAGGAGGCAACGCCCCTGCTGTTGGCCAGAGGATACCTGGCCGTCCACGAGACCAGAGGACGATTAGAGGATCTCAAGTCGCGCTTCGTGGATGATCCCTCGGGAGCACTCGCGGAGGCTCGCCGGTCCGTCGGGCGCGCAATGGAGGAGTTGGGCTACGCACCTGCCGGACGCGCAGATGAGTCCTCCGAAGCCCGCCAGGAGGTGCTGCGAGAGTACCGAAGTACCGAGGTTGACGAATCCGCGAGCCTGGAAGAGAAGAGAAGCGCCTTCAACCGTCTCTCCGGTATCCTGGATAGTTTGGTTCGTACTTAAAAGTGTGGATTTTGCCAGGAGAACCCGATCTAGTTTGAATCGAAGTGCAAAGAGAAAGTGAAAAGAGGAATAGAAAGTGCGACGATCGATCATCCTGCTCGTGATGGTGGGAGCGATACTAGTTCTGGCCAGCGGGGTGGCGCTGGCAGAGGTCTTTCGAGGCACCAATGGGGACGATGGCTTCTTTGGCACCAAAGCCAATGATGTGATCTACGGCTACGGCGGCTGGGATTCGCTCTACGGCAACAGCGGCTCCGATGAGATCTACGGCGGCAAGGGTAACGACGATCTGGATACAACCCCTGCTTCGAAGTTTGGCATCAATGATCCCGGCCACGATGTCTACTTCGGGGGTGCGGGAAACGACAACATCGCCAGTTGGGGAGATGTAGTCACCAAAACCGGCAGGGTCAAAGGCCATGTGCGCGACTACGTCTATTGTGGTGCGGGCTACGATACGGTCTATGCCGACAGGCTCGATTACGTGGCAGGCGA
>CADDYV010000029.1 GCA_902810695.1 Actinomycetota bacterium
TACAGGGAGCGGGTAGATTACGAGGCGATCTCACCCAGGGTATCGTGGAGAGAGGGACAGAAGAGGAAGGCGGTTGCTCCCAGGCAGAAGGCTCCCTCCATTCTTTAGAAGAGGGCCTTATATAACTGACGCTCTCTGGACAAACTTCAGAACTTTCCAGGACCCCGTGCATTTAATCTGCACGGGGTCTTCTTTTAGGGTATCGGGGGAACTCCTGCCGAACACGACGGGCAACAGCCCACTTTTACTTCCCTTTGCCCGTCAGTATGGCTTTGACCCGGCTGAGAACAGTCAGAACCCTCCAGCTCCTTGAGGACCGTATTGCGAATATCTGGCTCTCAAGCGCCTCCTTGCGGTTCTTGAACCGCTGGTTCTCGCCCTCCAGTTGCGCTATCTGCTGATCCTTTTTCCTCAATCTCTTCCGCAGATTCTTTAGATTGCGCTGGAGCCGGGCGTTCTGACGCCGGAACTGTTCGGCCTGACGGTTCTGGATTCTGGCTTCGGCCCAAGCCCTGGAGTAAAGCTCGTACAACCCGTCGAACACGCTCTCTGAGGTCAACGCTTCTTTCTCGTTAGCCTCGCCCATCACGAACTTCATGTACTCTTTAGAGACAGCGGCAAAGTGGGTGCCGACTAGATCGTTTACGCTCCTTAGCTCTCTGGAAGTCTCGCGCTTGATCAGGAGCTCCGGCGACGCCTCTAGCACTTTGAGATACTTCTCGTACTTGCCATGCTGGTTGATGTAGTTTTTCTCCTTAACCTCCCGCCGAACCAATTCGTACAGGTTTCCAAGAAGTTTGTAGTGGAATAGCACGCCTGAGAAGTCTGCAACGCGGGCGTTGCACGCCCAGTGCTCCGAGAGGTCCGCCGGCCTTATCTCTCCGTCATGGAAGACCAAAGGGTGTTTGGTCAGCAACGGGTGGAGGTTGAAGAGCGTTCTCTGTACCCCCCCTTGGAGAATCTCGATGTTCCCATTAGACACGGTGTTGTCAACACCTTCGGCATCCTGGTAGTTATAGGTAGTTATGTTGGAGAGATCATAGAAGTTGTGCAACTCCTTTAGAGGCGCGTCTTCGCTGTCAGCTATCTCCGATAGTGGTTCCTCGGAGAACATATCGAGCATGTGGGCAACAACCGCAGTGTAGGAGTGCTCATTCAAATAACCCAGCAGCGCCTTGAGACTAACCACATCAGAGAAGGGATAGTCAAATAACTCATCTATGTCTACCAAAAGCGTCCAGCGTTGCTTGCCATAACGCTCAACCAGGTACTGGCGCATCAAAAGCTGATACCGCTTGAAAGGAACGGTAGTCCTAAGCACCGTAACCCTCTCATAGCCTTTCAGGGCTTCTACGGTGCCATCTGTTGAGCCGTTATCCAGAAACACTATGTGCTTTGCCCCAAGGTAAGAAAGGTAGTGCTCGATAAAAGAGTTTATGTAGGCTCTCCCGTTTCTGAGCAGGCACAGCACTACCAGTTCGTCCTTTTCGCAGGCTATCTCTTTGGGTCCATGCAGGTGCTCGACGTTGTAGCGCAGCAGGAACTTTTGCACCCGCTCCAGTTCCGGTGTATCCGGGACATCATACCGCCCCCGCCACCTGGAGAATGCCCCCTTCTCTTGCATAACGTTCCTGATGTTCTGGTCCGTCTCCAATTCGCGTCTCTTTTGACGTTCCTCTGCCAGTTTGCGCCGCGCTTGATCAATCTTACTGATACGCTCGTCAAGTTGCCGTGTCTGGCTATTATCCTGGCGTGCTTCGCTTTCCACCAGCGTCATGTAATTTTCAGAGATGACCACGAACCCTTCATTTACCAAATCGTCTATGCTCTCTAGTTCCTTCGAGGTCTCGCTGTGGATCTGGAGTGTCGGGTTCTTTTCCAACACCTCAAGGAATTTACTGTATCTCCTAGTACCGTTGTCGGAGCGATTCTTCTCCTCCACAGCCCGACGCGCATCTTCGTAGAGCCGATTGGAGAATTTGTAGTGCAGGAGCACTCCAGTAAAGTCAGCGATACGAGCATTCCCGACCCAGTGATCGGAGAGATCCATCGGCTTTAGTCTGTCATCGAGGAAGACGAGAGGATGCTTTATCAGGGTCGCATTATTGCCGAAGAGCGTCTTTCTGATTCCTCCTCGCAGAACCTCTATCTCCTCGTTCGCCAGCACGTTCCCGGTGTCATCAGCGTAGTGATAGCTCTGTCCCCGAACGTTCGAGATGTCGTAGAACCGATATTTCTCCTTCAAGGACTCATACTCCGGCAAAGGCGCATCCCGTGAGATGGGTTCTTCTGGAAACATGTCGAGCATGTGGGCAACAACCGCGGTGTAGGAATGCTCATTGAGGTATGTCAAGAGCGATTTGAGGTTCACCACATCAGAGAAGGGATAGTCAAATAACTCATCTATGTCCACCAAAAGCGTCCAGCGTTGCTTGCCATAACGTTCGATCAGGTACTGTTTCATAGCAACGTTGTACGTCTTGTAGGGTAATTCCGTGCGTAGAACAGAAACGTGTCTGTAGTTTTTTAGAACCTCGACAGTCTCATCAGTAGATCCGTTATCTAAGAATACTATGTGCTTTGCACCGAGGTTAAAGAGATAGTGTTCTATAAAGGAGGGGATATAGGGCTTGCCGTTTCGGACCTGGCAAAGGACGATCAATTCATCCTGTGCGCAATCTATGTCCTCAGAGCCGTATAAGTGATCTATGCTATCCCGTACGACTTCCCTTTGAAACCGTTCAAGCTCCAGACTGTCGGCTACATCGCTCCTACTGCGATCGCGCGTAAAATGCGGTCCCAGCCGCTGTGAATTTTTGGCATCTGTCTCCAACACTTGTGCTTGCCCCCTCACCTTTAAAAGAAGAACTACTCTCTTAACTCCTAAAATCTTGGATACCTCGGAATTAAAACAAATCAATCCCTCTGCAACCAGCACCTGAAACCATGTCTGCTAATCCGATATGCACTTACACATTTTGAGAGGCTATAAAGTCTTCTTCGAGGCGATCAGGCAACGCTGCGCCTCTCTAAGATTAGGATCGTAGCCATCTACACGAAATCCGCTCTTATCCAGGAGGCTCTCAAAAAAGCTGCGGTTGTAACGTACGGTGGTCAGAGGTCTCTTGTATTCTTGACGCCCCCTGTAACCAATCGGGTTGTTGGTTACATCTGGCACCCCATCTTCGAGGTTCACCGTCATGAATACTTTGCCTTTGGGCTGGAGTATGCGCTGGAACTCTTTGAGGTATGTTCTAACGTCGTCCGTAAGCATGTGGGTAAAAACGGAGAATAAACATATGATATCGAATTCGCACTCCCCGAAAGGAAGCATGAAATCATTGTCCATCCTCTCACCCTCGGGATTGTAATAGTCGTTTTTCGCATTGAGGTGGATAAACTGGAAGTTCGGATGCTCGGGGGTTATATGCCGCCAAGCCCATCTCAGAAATCGCTTATTGACATCTACCCCGCGGTACCCCCGTATCTCTCCCACCCTGTCCAGTATCCCAAGAGCAATTCTACCCGACCCACAGCCCAGATCCAGGACGCTACTCTTCGTGGAAAGGCCCAGATTCTCCACCATCCAGTCTACTTCCCGGCGCGTCGCTTCGAAGTAGACTTCCTCGCTGCTATCTCTTCCCTTCTTGGTGGGACGTAAGCTACGCGGTGGCAGGAGCACTCCATCGTAAGCTACCCCATCTGACTTATCCCTCGGTCTCTCTGGTCGGGCCTTTTTGCGCCCTCCTTTCCTGGAGAGCCGTTCTCTGGTCCTAGCGAGTTCCTCCCTCGCATTCCCGAGCTGTCGCTCAAGTTCCTGCACCCGCCTCTGGGTTTGATCGTCTTGAGGCACTTGGCCCCGAGTAACCCCAACATCCAACTTCAGAAAGCACTTTATGCCCCGCGCTATCTCAAGTGTTTCACGGATCCTATATGTTGGCATCTGATCCCTTTCCACTAAAGTAAGTTCTCCGAAATTCATACCAATGCAAGCTCTCTCAAAAGATTGAACTATGCCTTAACCATTCCCTCATGTCCAGTACCAATAGCCTGTTCATCCGGCCCAGTTCCCTAGCTACGTCTAATAAACTAGAGGTGTTAGGCCGGTAGCTCATATACAGAGTGAAGGGCTTGGCGCAACGGTTAAAAGTGAAGTTTCTCTCGAACCCTCGGACACCAGCGTAAAGCTGGTTCTAAATTTTCTTGGCCCGCTAAAAGGTGAGGTTGATACACAAAGAATACGCCGGAACAAAGGAATCTATGAACCGATAGGTCCAAATATCCGACGGCAGTTGGAGGAATATTTCGAATTGCACAACCAAAGGCTTTACGAATATCTAGGAGTGTATTTCGGTTGGCAACCTCTCCTACGCCCGTTTAAAATGAGTAGTTGAACTTCTCTATATCGTCTTTGTATCTCTCGTAAACAAGATATCTCAGCCTCTCATCGTAAAACTCGCGGTACGTGGATGACTTCCTGTTCTTGGAACGCATTAAATGTGGAAGCGGCTGCACCCGGTCATCTCCGATCTTCTTCACTACGGTAGCGAAGTCCTCCCTCAGATTCTCGAAGCGACCGATAAAGTCAGCCATAATCGGTTTGTCTTCTCCCCGGCCGCAGATCACGCTGCATTGAGACTTGAAGTGGATGTTCGCCTCGTTATCGGGAGTCTCGGAAACGATCTCCACGAACTCAGCAAAAGGCATGCCAGGATAAACCTTGGCAGCCAAGCTAGGAGGCGACTTCATCCCCGGCCTCCCCTTCGTAAGCTTGTCGAGATAACATGAGACGAGTCGATCCCACGGATTGCGGACGAAGGCGAACTTGAAGTAGTCTCGGTATTTGCCCTCAAGTTCTCTAATAAACTGACCCTTATTTAACTGACGCCCCGAGTTATCGAAGAACTTATGTATGTCGGACTTAGAAAGACCATTCTCCTTGTCAACACCACTATTCGCGAAGTCATCATCAAAAAGTGGTAGCAGCGCTGTCTTTATGCTGGTACAAGCAGCTTTCTGTACTACAAAGTAGACGAATTTATGCTCCTCGGAGACTATATATTTCATCTCAGGTCCTCGGTCAGAATTGTCCAGCGACAGCAATCATATCAGCGTCCAGGCCAACTGGTGCGGCTTCTCTTCTTCATTTCTAACCCGCAAGCGGTTGAGCCAGTCCAGCAACTTTCAACCTCTTGAAGACTCAATGCCCTGCAACCCGCGAAGGGGTGCAGCTTTATCGCCCCCGCCATCAGGTAACCGCTCCCGGCCAGCTCGCTAGCTTCTGGGTTTACCCTTCTGCTTCTCTCTGATAGAGGACAACGGACCGCTCTGGAGGCTGGTCGGCGGACCCTCAGTCTTCACGCTCCATTCCTCCCAGAACCGCGACTCCCACAGAGGGTAAGGCAGGCCCTCCTCTTTGGGAGTATCTTCGATGAGCCGTTTTGCGCAGTAGAGCCAGAATGAGGCGTAGCCGCCAAATCTCTCGCTCAGCCTCTCCAGCAGTTCGTAGTAGGCGCGGGCAAGGTGGACGGCCATGTGCGTCGGCATCTCTCCCACGGTTCTGGAGTGTATCTTTCCCTTCCTGACCTGGTACTCGCTGGAGGTATTCGCTCCGAGGAAACCGCACAGCTCACGCATCAGAGGCTCGGGGAAGAAGTGTATGTCTTCGAGGAAGCCCACGAAGATCCTCTCCCGCGGGTAGTACACGCTCCAGTTCTCCAGCGTCCGCAGGTAGTTGGTCTGAAGCCTGGAGTCTCTGCGCTTGAACTTCTGGAGAAGCTCGTTATCGGCTGCCGCGCTCGCCGAGCCCTTCTCGAGCTTGTCGAAGTTCATTACCGCGTGCGACCAGGCGCGCTCTATGGGATTGCGCATCATGAAGATTATCTTCGTCTCCGGCATCAGCTTGTGGATGCGGGATATCATGTACGGCTCCAGGATGGAGTAACCTGGGGTGATGTCTCCGGTGATCTTCGCCCGTCCCTGCTCGAAGAGCGAGGCGTACCACTCGTTGGTGGGCGCCCTCATGTAGTAGTTGAGGTCCCAGAGCAAGTTCTGGGCCGAAAACGCCTTTACATCTCCCTTGATCCGGGTCTTGAACTGGTTGCGCCAGCGTTCGTCCGCAGGACGCTTGCCGAAAACCTTGGTAGGCAGAAAGACGAGCGTGGATGAGGGGTCTTTGATCTTCTCGTCGAAGTAGTGGAGCTCTTTCAGGGGCGGCATCCAGATCTGCGGATGCCTGCGAAGGTTGCGGTCCAACCACGTCGTGCCCGCCTTTTGAGCCCCTATTCCTATGAAGTCCGGGAACATTTCGTCCCTCCTACACGTTTCTGGACGCAATCCGACGCAGATTAACCGGTAGCCGGGTCGAAGTCGAGCGAAGGTTTCTCATTCAAACCGCGGCCCGCATCGCGGAGAGGCGCCCGCTCTGCAGCCAGGCCCGCTCGGAGTCCTTCCTCGGGATCACGGCGTACTCGTCCATCCACTCCTCCCACATCTCCGACTCCCAGAAGGGATACGGGATGTCCGTCTCCTCGGGGGTATCTTCGATGAGCCGCTTTGCGCAGTAGAGCCAGAATGAGGCGTAGCCGCCAAACCTCTCGTCCAGCTTCTCCAGCAACTCGTAGTAGGTGCGGGCAAGGTAGGAAGCCACGCTGAGCGGTATGGTCTGGATGCCGCGCTGGTGAACCTTGCGCCTCATGACCCGGTATTCGGCGGACAGGTCGGCTCCCAGAAACCTGTACACGCGGCGCATCAGCAAGCCTGGATGGAAGTGCATGTCTTCGAGGAAGCCCACGAAGATCCTCTCCTCCGGGTAGAACGCGCTCCAGTTCTCCAGCGTCCGCAGGTAATCCACCCTCGAACGAAACTCCGCACTCCTGCTCTCGAAATACTGGATAAACTCTTCAATGGCCACGGTCTCAAGCGGTCTTCCCTTTATCCAGCCAAAGTGCATCGTCGCCTGCGACCAGTTGCGCTCTATCGGGTTTCGTATCATGAAGATTATCTTCGCCTCCGGAGCCAGCCTGTGGACGCGGGATATCTCATCCCTGCCGAGCATCGAGTAATCCGGCGTCGCCTCACCCGTGATCCTGCCGCGTCCCGGCCAGAAGAGGGAGGAGTACCATCTGTCTCCGGGCGGCAGAAGAAAGTAGTCCAGATCCCACAGGAGATCCTTCACCGAGAACCTCTCCCTGTAGCTTCTGAGCCGCCGAATGAACTTCCTGCGCAGGCGCTTGTTCTCTAGCCGGTTGCTCCAGAAGGCGGAGAGTATCGAGGATCGTATCCGGATCCTCTCGTCAAAATAATGAAGCTCTTTCTCCCTGGGCATCCAGACCTGCGGGTGATGCTGGAGGTTCTGATAGAGCCAGGTCGTACCCGCCTTCTGGGCCCCGATGATGAGAAAGCTCGGAGCCACTGCCTACGTCCCTCTGCGGTCCAGCGGCACGTTCACCGAACCGCCTCGTTCGAGAAGCCCCGTCAAACGCTCCATAAACCCCCGAAACCGCTCGCGCTCGTTCTCCAGGGTGTGCCGCTTCGCCGTCGTATAGGCCTCTTGCCGGAGCCGGTTCAACTCCCCGGTCTTCATGGAGTGCAATCCTTTCAGGGCACCCGCGTAGCTCTTCTCGTCGTCGAGATCCACCTGGAGGCAGTTCCCCCCGAACTCGCAGTAGGCGCGGTTGCCCCCGGCGTCCGGCGATATCACGAGCGCCCCCGCCGCCATGGCTTCGAGGCCGGGCATGTAGAAGCCCTCCTCGGCGAGCGGCGTGGCGAGGAAAACATCAGACCAGCGGTAGAGCTTCTTCAGCTCGTCCCAGCCCACGGGCTCCCGGATCGCCCGGAACTCGAAGTCCACCCCGTCCAGGAGTGAGGCCACCCGGTCGCCCACGTCCGACTTCCACGTTGTGTAGCCGACCCTTATCGGGGAGCCGAAGCCGTTGCTCCTCCTCTTCGCGAAAAATCCCGTGTCGTGCCCGAGCAGGATGACCTCGGTCATCGAGGTGGGGTTCAGGTAGGGTTTTACGGCTTCGAGGACCACATCGTTGGTCATGATCCGGGCCATCGGCTTGCTGAGCAGGCGCACGGCATATCCCTTTTCGAACTCCGGGTTCGCCCAGCGGACGTTCTGGACGATGAAGATGACCTGCTCGTGGCGCGTCCAGCGGCTGAGGCGCTTCTCCACGATCTCGTAGTGGGTAGGCCAGGAGAGAAAAGCCAGGTCGAAAGGCCCGACCGAAATCTTCTCCAGGTCGGTGAACCTGACGCCGTTCTCCGGCGAGATGTTGATGAAACGTTCGTTCTGGAACAGCGGCAGGCCCGGTTTGTAAGTCTCCGGGCAGCAGATCACAGGCTCGTAGCCCAGAGACCAGGCGTGGTTTACGTAGTCGAAGATCTTGACGACCCCGCCCACGGGCCGGAAGGTGGGCGTCAGGAAGTAGATCCTTTTGAAGCGTCCCGCCACGTCTACCAGCTCTCCATTATCCTCACCAGCGGCTTCACCGCTACCGCCGGGTCTATGACCGCCTCGGCGAGCCTGCGGGCGTTCTCCTTTTTCTCCCGCACCCCGGCTGGATTCTCGATGATCTCGTCGAAAGTTGCTTCTATTGCCTTCACATCCTCGGGGTCTACGAGCCAGCCGGCGTCGTACTCCTCGACCATCGGCGAGACTTCTGTGAACGTCGGGTGTACAACCGGCACCCCGCACGCCAGCGAGATGATCGAGCGGGTTACCATCGCATACTCCCTCTCCAGGTTGTGCTCGAAGAGGTCTATGCTCACGTCAACGCTGGAGAGGAACCTCTGGAAGTCGGAGAATTTCATCTGGCCGTGCATCGTTACCGAGGGGTGGCCCCCGATCCTGTCGAGGTCGCTCTTGGACTTGTGCGAACGCTCTATGCCGCCGCCCCAGTGCCAGGGCGTCAGGAGATCCAGGCTCACCCCCGGACGGTCCAGCTTCCTCTCCAGCACGTCCACCCAGTTACCCAGGGTGCTCCACTGCTGCAGATAGCCCGCCACCGCAAAACGCACCCCGCCGCTCTGCCGCGCAGAGTTCTCTCCACGCGCGAGCGGCACGCACATGTTCACCACCTCCAGCGGCAGGTGGCGGATGTCCCGGTTCGCCTGCATCATCCAGCCCAGGAAGTACGGGACCTTCTTCCGCCCGTTGACGATGAAGGCGTCGGCGAGCTCTATGGCCCGTATCTTGCGCTCCCGCAGTCGGGCCAGCTCTTCCTTCGGATACTCCTCGCCGCGCTGGTAGAGGGTTTCGAGCATCTTGGGGGCGAAGAAGTCCAGGACGTAATGGATGCCGGGGATCGGCTTCAGGTGGTCGGCCTGATTGGAGTTGATCATGACCACCGTGGCAGGCGCGTTCGTCTTCAGGTAGCGCGAGAGCTGTCGCGCGCTGACCACCTCGATACCGGGAGCACTTGGGGGAGGGATCTTGCTGCCGAAGCGCAGCCACTGCCGGTCGGCGAAACCCCGAACGGTCAGCGTCTTCACCTTCAGACCGTGCGCGCGCAGGCCCTCCGCCAGCCCGAAAGCCCGCAAGCCCGGCGCGGCCACGGGCATCTCCTGGCCCGGAACTATGTCGTTGGAGATCACGAACACCTGCCCGCTTACCACGTCTGCGGAACACCTACTTTCGTAACCGCGATCAAACCTCCCCTGTACATATCGTCGTGCGGGTACTTTAACGACTCCACGTGCTCCAGGACAACCCGCCCATCCGTCGCTTCTACCAGCAGGTCCACGAACCTCAGCACGGACATCGGGTAGACGGTGGACTTCTCGGTGTGCCCCGAGCCCACGAAGTCCTCCAGGAACATGAGCCGCCCGCCAGGACGGACCACGCGCCACATCTCGGAGATCAGCCTCCGTTTCGCCTCCGTGGGGTTGTGGTGCATGACGGTAACGGTGAAGGCCAGATCGAAGCTCTCATCCCGGCAGGGAAAGACAAGCTCATCTCCGAGCGCCTCAAAGCTCGCCCGCGGAAAGTTGGCCCGCGCAGCCCGGACCATCCCCTCGCTGATATCCAGCCCGCAAAACCGCATCCTCCGCAGATCGAAGCTCGCCGCCCACCGCCCGATCCCGCACCCCACTTCAAGGACATCGAAGGGCAGATCTTCGGCGCGACCTTCCTGAAGAGCAGCGAACTGCGGTTCGATCACGGCTGCCTGCACTTGGTGCATCGCCTTGTTGAAGGCGAGATCGTGGTGGACGCTGCAGATCGCCCGGTACGGCGAGGAGTCCGCCAGCGCATCGCCCCGCTCTCTCCAGTAGGCGGCGGCCTCGTAGCTGTCGCCGCCGAAGAACGTCGGCGTCTCCGACTCGCTCTCCAGCAGGCGGCACACCTCGACGGTTACCCCGCCGGGATCCGTGCTCTCCACCTCGATGCGCTGCCCACCGGCCCAGCCATACTTTTCGCGTAGCCTCTCCCAGAGCGCGTCGTCCCGAACCACGACGCGGTCGAAAAAGACCAGCCTCTCGAAGAGCGGGCAACCAAACACGCTAACGAGGAAATGCTCGTCGAGGTCCGGTGGGATCACCACTACCAGCGGAACGCTCCATTGTTCCCCGGTCATCGCCTCATAAGGGAAAGAGAAGATGTCCAGGACGACGAGAACGCTGGTCTCTTCCAGGATGGCGCCGAGCCGTGCGGGCAGCACCTCCCACTCGCTAAGAACCGTGCAACCTTCGGGGAGATCTGCGCCGTTAACTTGCTCCGAGAAGCGACCAGCGTAGAGGACCAGGCGTTTCCCGGCAGTGATCTCCGGCCTGAGCTGTTGCGCCGTCTCGCTCAAAGGTAACGCTGCTCCAGCGTGCGGAAGTTCCTGTTACGCCGGAAGACAGATCCGGCAGGGCTGTTGCCCATCCGTCGCAGCAGCAACTGCAGGTCCTTTTCCGCTCCCTCCAGGTAAGCCACCCGTTCCGGCGAGGAACCCTCCGGGCGCGGCGCGCGGAGGTAGCGTTGCTCCAGCGTGCGGAAGTTCTTGTTGAGACGGAGGACCGGAGCCGCCGGGCTCGACGCCATCCGCCGCAGCAGCAGCCGGAGGTCGGTCTCCGCCTCTTCGAGGCGCGAGAGCCGGCTAAGGGAGACGGAGGCGCCAACGCTCACATCTCCCCCGCTCAGCCGCGCCTTGAGGAAACGCACCTCGAAAGCGAGAAGCTCGTTCTCCATCCTGAGCCTGTCTGCCTCCGTTGGAGTGTAGAACTCGTTCTCTTCAGGCAACTTCTATCTCCCTGAGTAGCATCTGCTCCGTCCTTTTGCTCAGCCCTTCGAGCGCCCGCCAGGTGGTGTTTACTTCGCCGATCAAACGCCGGTCCGAAACTGGCTGCTTTCCGGGGCGCCTGCCGGTTATGCTTGTGTCGAAGACCTCCCCTATCGGGACGTCTTTCAGCCCCAACTTCCAGCGCCGGTTTATGGCCCAGATCAGCGGGAATCCGTCCTGAAGCATGTCCATCGAGAGCACCATCGTGTCCTCGGGATGGACGCGGGCGAAGGAGACCAGGGCCTCGTTGTGCGTGAGCCACATCCTCAGAGCCAGGTCCGGCTCCTGCCAGAAGCGGCGGTGCAATTTGCCGGGCCCTTCGTTCGAGAACAGGTTGGCAGAGTGCCTGCGCGTCAGCGAGTAGGTCGCGTCCGCGAAGTGCCGGTAAACGATGAGCACCTTGGCGTCAGGGAGCAGGTACTTCCAGAGCATGATAAACGGGCACGCCCGCGGGTCCTTGAACCCCCACAGCCTGTGCTCGGCGTTGCGTTGATCTATGATCTGCTGCATCCGCTGCCAGCGATTCTGGTTCACGACGGGCAAAAGCCGCTCGCCGACCTGCCAGGTCAGATCGTTGTCGCCGAGTATCTGCTGGTGGAGGTTCACCACTTCTCTGTCCTCGAAGTGGCCATAAGGATTTGAGGGGTTCGCGTCGAGCAACTCGTAGCCGAGGAAGAGCCCTGCCCGGTGCAGAAGCTGGGCGGTAAGAGACGTCCCGCTGCGGTGAAACCCCGCGATTATTAGCTGCTCGCTCACATACTCCTTCCTCTTCGGCGACTCACGCTAAGCAACCTCGCATTCTAGACCATCGGAATTACCTTTGATAAGAAGTTATCGCCGTATACGACCGTAAGCGGGTATGTATAGTAGCCAAAGCTTTCGTACCGGAGAACGGTTAGCGTGGTTACGCTTCAATTACTTGCTCTAGCGAGCGGATAGAGGACTCGTATTCTTGCCTACACACCAATCGCTTGCTTGTAGATACGATACTCTGGCTCTAGGTATTCACGCAACTCGCGCTCGCATTCCTCGGAGAGCTCAAAGGAGAGCTTTGGTGAGACGTTGCTGGTTCCCACCTCTACCTCCTCACCCACCTTCTCGCACAGATACTCTATTAGTAACTCCAGGCGCTCGTAGCAGAATATCCGGTCCACCTCGCGCTTTCCTGGTTGTGACTTTACGAACCTGGCCTGGCGACCCACCCGGGCGAAGTGTTCATCGCCTTTCATGTAAGCGCAAACGAACTGCTCAAAGGAGATATCTCCTGTGTAGTTGCGGTGAGCAGGACGTGAAGGGTCTGCAAGCTCCTCCCGCGAGCGATAGCGCCACCAGCTCGCAAGCCACTCGATAGGCTCGCGGAATACGCACACCACTTCGTAGGACTCGCGGGGAAAGCCTTTCGAGGCTAGATACGGTTGCAGAAAGCGCTGGAACTGAGCGTACGTGGTGTGCTTGAACGATGGATTACCGTGCGTGGCAGCATCTGAGTACGAGCGGAAAGCCCTTTCGACCGAAGTCGAAGCTGCCTTGGGCATGGACAGAAACACAAAACCGCGGCGCGGGGCCAGCAACATGATTTAGCCTCCCTCAATCGTCATGTGCGCTGGGCTGTCACGGCAAACCGGCTACGTCGCCAGCTCTGCCATTGCCCGCTCATAGATACGATACTCTGGCTCTAGGTATTCACGCAACTCGCGCTCGCATTCCTCGGAGAGCTCAAAGGAGAGCTTTGGTGAGACGTTGCTGGTTCCCACCTCTACCTCCTCACCCACCTTCTCGCACAGATACTCTATTAGTAACTCCAGGCGCTCGTAGCAGAATATCCGGTCCACCTCGCGCTTTCCTGGTTGTGACTTTACGAACCTGGCCTGGCGACCCACCCGGGCGAAGTGTTCATCGCCTTTCATGTAAGCGCAAACGAACTGCTCAAAGGAGATATCTCCTGTGTAGTTGCGGTGAGCAGGACGTGAAGGGTCTGCAAGCTCCTCCCGCGAGCGATAGCGCCACCAGCTCGCAAGCCACTCGATAGGCTCGCGGAATACGCACACCACTTCGTAGGACTCGCGGGGAAAGCCTTTCGAGGCTAGATACGGTTGCAGAAACTTTTGAAACCCGGCGTACTGAGTGTGCTTGAATGCCGGGTATCCCTGCAAGACCATAGTCGCGTAAGGCAAGAAAGCACTTTCGATCGAGGTCGAAGCTGCCTTGGGCATGGCGAGAAAGACGAAGCCCTTAGTAGGAGCCAGCAGCATTGCTTATCCACTAGCCACGGCAGATGTCACCGCGAGTTGCCGTCGGAGCGGTTCGTAGGTCTGCCGGAGGTGCTCAACTACATGTGTCCCATCAGGGCTCTCGACCCGGATGATTCCCTCGGGCAACGATAACCCCTCGCGAAGGGCATGGAACAGTTCCCATTCGCGCCGCTTGCGAGCGTTGATCACGGACTTGAACTCGGTGTACGACCAGTGATTAAACTCTTTGGCATCCAGCCACTTCAACTCGAAGCACACGAAGCCAGGCAGCCTCGTTACGGGATCACCCGGTTGGGAAAGCATCAACTCCCAGTCGAATGCCTTCGCAAATGTATAAGCCGGTGAGTTACGCCACCCCCACGGCTCCGCTTTCGTCGGCGTGGTGTCGAGGTAGGCAACGTGTTCGTCTTTAACATAGACCGGCGAACGCGGAATCGTGATCGCCCCATCGGAGCCCTCAAGCTGCCAGGAGAGATCCCGCAACACCCTCTCCCCTTGCGGACTTAACACCATGTCCCCATCCCACTTCAATGCATATCTCGTCCTTACATGCGAAAAGCTCCAGTTGTAGAAGTAAGTCAAACTGTGCACCGAATCGGGGTAGGTGGCAAGGTGCTCCGGTCCACACCTCGATACCTCAAAGGGGTATGAGAGCACCCGCAGCTTCTCTTCCAGACCTTCTTCCCCAGCGACCTGGTGGGCAAGATCTGGGGTTCCATCTGTGGAGAGGTTGTCTACCAGGACAACTTCTTCTACCGAGCGGAGCACCCCTGGCAGCACCCAGGGGATGGATTGGGCTTCGTTTTTGACCCTCATCACTGCTGTAAAGCCTGAGCTTGAGGGTTTTGTTACCCACTTCCAGCGGATCGCGTACTCTCCTATCCCCTCCCGGTTCATCCACTCTTCAGATATGCTTATCCCTGACACCCCGCATTCTCCTGCGCGTAGCACATCATCTGAACATCTCGAACAAGGCCCGCTTGAGCCGAAGGGGGATCAGACCGCGCGCTCTAGCCGGGACCAGCCGCCTGACCAGCGTCAGCAAGAGGTCCGCGAGCGGCTCCGGCTGCGGCGCGGGCGGCTTTGGCGTTTCCTTCGCCTCTTGCCCGGGCGGCTTCCTTCGGAGCAGCGGACGGGTCGCCGCCATCGTGGTTGATTGGGCGACATGCTCGGCGTAGCGGTAGAAGGTCGTGTACTCCTCGCGGTGCTCATCCAGACGGGACAGCACTGCATCGTCATCACCAGATCCAGGTTCGGCGAGCAACAGCAAATCCTCCCACACCTGTTCTGCAAGATACACCAGGGCCTTGGGAGCATCTAGGTCTTCCCAGGTCGCCCTCGAGCGGCGTAGCGAATGGTCCACGAAGCTGTCCGCCGACGCTTGGTTCCGGGCTCGCGCGTTCACCAGGGACGGGATGTCGAACTGCGTACTGATGCGGGCAATCGTCTGGGTCCAGTCTTCCAGCAAATCCTCGAACCGGATGAAGGCCCGCCGGCACTCGCGGGTCGCCCGCTCGGTGAACAGCATCGTGTTGACCCAGCCAGCCACGCGGTTGGCATCGGTAAGGGACATGTACGAGTACCAGTGAGACTTGCTGCTCACCACCTCTGCCGGGTGCCGGAGCACGGTAACCACGTGAACGTTGGCGTCCAGCTCACCACCAACCCGGTTCCACAGCGGCAGGAACCACAGCAGCCGCGGGTCTTTGATCACCACCCGGTCGTGGCCGGAGAACTGTTTCTCCAACCACTGCCGCACCTCGGCGCTTACCTGCTCGTCGAGGCAGATCTTGGCGGTATCCGCCCAGGCAGCCGGGCGCGCGTCAGAGGCATGCACGTTGGCCCGCCGCAGGAGCGCCATGTGCTGGTCCACGACCCACTGCGGCTCTCCGAACCCCCGCGGGTTGGTGTCATCAGATTTTACCTGCGGCTCAGGCACATAGAACCCCAAATTGCCGACGATATTCGCGAACAGGCTGGTGCCGCTGCGGCCAGAGCCAGCCACAAGAATCAGGTCTCTACTCATGTGAGATCTCCCTGCTCTGCGTCGATTGCGGAACCTGGATCGCCTCCCGTGTGGACGATAGATCAGATTCGCCGCGAGCTTCAACCACCGGCAGCCCTATTCCACCACTGTCGGACAGGCCGGGAACCGGCGCGATCACACCGTATCGGCGCAACGCCACGTAGACCTGCCGAAGGTGTTCGACCACGTGTATACCTTCCGGGCTCTCGATCCGGACTACCCCTTCGGGGGGCGCAGCGCCACTGAGTAGCGCGCGGCTTACGTCCCACTCCCGCCACTTGCGGCGATGGCGTTCCGTCTGGAAGTCTGTATGGGACCAGTGGTCGAACTGGTCCTGGTCAAGCCACTTCAACTCGAAGCATGTCCAGTCCGGAATCTGGAGGAGATTTTCTGCCCAGGGTCGCACGATCTCCCAGTCGAAGCCCTTGATAAACGTGTGGTCAGGGGAGTTGCGCCAGCCCCAAAGCTCGTGGGGCATTGTCCCGAGATCCACGTAAGCGACACGGCTACTCTCCACATATACCGGGGAGCGACACATTCTTACTGTTCCATCGGAGCCCTCAAGCTGCCAGGAGAGATCCCGCAACACCCTCTCCCCTTGCGGACTTAACACCATGTCCCCATCCCACTTCAATGCATATCTCGTCCTTACATGCGAAAAGCTCCAGTTGTAGAAGTAAGTCAAACTGTGCACCGAATCGGGGTAGGTGGCAAGGTGCTCCGGTCCACACCTCGATACCTCAAAGGGGTATGAGAGCACCCGCAGCTTCTCTTCCAGACCTTCTTCCCCAGCGACCTGGTGGGCAAGATCTGGGGTTCCATCTGTGGAGAGGTTGTCTACCAGGACAACTTCTTCTACCGAGCGGAGCACCCCTGGCAGCACCCAGGGGATGGATTGGGCTTCGTTTTTGACCCTCATCACTGCTGTAAAGCCTGAGCTTGAGGGTTTTGTTACCCACTTCCAGCGGATCGCGTACTCTCCTATCCCCTCCCGGTTCGGCCACCATTCCCGACCGGAGAACGCCCAGTCCTCAGCCATGTGCCGCCTGCGCGGGTTCGAGGGATCGAGTTCCTGGTCGGAAGTGTAGGTCTTGAGCTCGTCCTGCGAGGGCAGCACGATATTCTCCTCGTTCAACCTCGCGCGCCAGCTATGCCAGCCGCGGTCCAGCTCCGCCTTCTCGAAGCTGCGGTTCCCGTACTTTTGTAGGAGGTGCTCACCACTCAGGAAGAGGTAATGCTTCATCGGGAATTTAACCGGATAAAGCTTCATTCCCGGGAAACTCAGCTTGTGTCCACCCGAGTCGGCTAGCCCCACGGGTCCACTCTGCTGTCGCCATGCGTTCACCCGATGTGGAGACGAGGATGGGCTAAATGGGTAGTACCAGCGCATCGTCCTCTGATAGTCCGGGTGGTCGTGGTCGGGAGATTCGCGGGTAGGCACGAAGACGAACTCCTGGAAGTCCACCGCGTTGTAGCCGGCCTCCTCGACCTCGGCGAAGGCTTCGGCGAGCGTCTGATCCGCACGAGGCGGCAGGCGGATCTCGTCTGCATCCACGTGCATGAACCAGTCCGCTTCCAGCGTGGAAGCCAGTTCCTCTTTGCGCTCGAGGATTGCCTGCCACCTGTAGATCCCCTCGCGGCGGGGGAAAGTCTCAATGCCGACCACCCCACGCCCGAGGTACTCTCTGGCGATCTCCACGGTACGGTCGGTGGAGCAGTTGTCTATCAGGTAGACGCACACGCCCTGGCCTATGAGATGCTCGATACACCCCCGGATAAAGCGTTCCTCGTTGTAGGTGGCCAGTATAGCCACCACGCGTACTCGATGAGAGGAGCTCATCTTCTAATTCACCCTCGGAGAAAGTTCTCTATTCTTATTTCTTGCATCTCTGGTAGGTTTGGGGCTCTGTTTAACGACATCTAAGAATATTCAACTCCCTGAAGTTTTCGATCTCGATACCCGTCCAGCTAGTAACGGTTGGACTGTAGCAGGTTTTGAGCAGTTTTGCGAGAGTATTCGCAGAACGCACATCGGAGCTCGACCTCGCTGCTCCCGGACCGCTAGAGCAGCTTTTACCAATCGTCATCCGCTTCATAGCCGAGCCTGATGAGCAGCCCTCCTGCCTCTTTCTTGAAAACCTGTTTGTCCCGCTGGGTAAAGATGTTTTTCCAGTCGCCCGCCACACCTTTTCTGTAGAAGGAGGCGGCGTCTTCCTCTCCCCTTTTCCTTCCCTTCGCCAGTTTCTCGAAGCGGGTCGAGTTTACGCACTTTCCCACGGATTCGTCGTCGGAGGAGACGCCGAGGAATTCCAGAAGGGTACGGAATTCGCGTTCCGGCCTCTCCAGCAGGGCTTCGTACTGGATCTCCCTGTAGTTCTCGCCGAGGAGGGCCGGTCCGTCTTTTGTAGCCTGACCTACCCTGCTGCTCCAGTCCGAGGCGAGTTGTTCGAGCTGGCCTTTTGCAAAGATGCTCTGCCCGGATTCCGCGAACTTTTTCGGGTCCGCGCGGTAGGCTTCGCGTTTTACCGCTATCTCGGAGCCTTCTTTTACGTTGCCGAAGTTCCAGAGGTGGTGCGCGGCGGAGACGGCCATGTCTCTGCCGTCCCTTATAATGTGGATGACCCTGGCTTCGGGGTAGATACGCGATATCTCCCGCACCATCTCCGGGTTTAGAAGAGGAGATTTGTCCCCCACCAGCCTCTTGCCGCTCTTCAGGAGATCCTGGATCAGGAAGTAGTCGGCGGCCATGCGAACGAGGTTCTCCAGGTGCTCTCCGGGATCTCCGTCCCGGCTCCAGACGGACCGCTCGACCCAGATCCGGAGGTAGTCGGCGTCCAAAAGCGCGGCGTAGAGCGAGCTTGCGGGGCGATCAATCTCCTCTTTTTTGAGGGCTTTGCGCTTCCAGTCTGCGCCGAAGATGCGGCCCTCTCCTTTGCAGAGTATTTCCGGGTGGGCGTCGAGCATCTGCATCAGCCACGTGGTCCCCGACCTCATGTGCCCGATGACGAAGAAGACGGGCGTTGAGGTCTCCGGCGGCTCCACTCCCCTCCGCGCAAGCTCGCGCTCCAGGGCGGATATCCGGGCGTTTCTGGCGGCGATCTGACGCCGCGCCTGCCTGCCGGGGTTTACCTCACGCAACAGACGCACCGGATCCTTGAGTGCCCGCATCAGGCGGTGTATTTCCTGCGGAAGCGGCACTAACCTCGCTCCAGCGCGCCTTCTCTGCGAAGGTAGTCCTCAAGCGCCTCGCGCCAGTGGCGCAGGGTGGGGCTGCCTATATTAGAGAGAACCCCGTTGGCCGGGCGCGCCGCCGGGAGGGGATATTCGGAGGTTGGGATGGGGAGCACCTCGACCTCGACTCCGGCGAGGGTGAAGATATCACGAGCAAACTCGTACCAGGAGCACGAACCGGAGTTGGTTACGTGGTAGAGGCCGTAGAGCCCGTTCTCGATGATATCGGCGATGCCTCCCGCCAGGTCGCGGGCGTAGGTCGGCGTGATGTACTCGTCTTCTTTGACCTTGAGCGTGTCCCTCTCCTTCGCCACGCGCAGCATCGTGCGCACGAAGTTGTGCCCCTCCCCGTAGACTCCGGCGGAACGGACGACGTACCAGCGGCGGCAGAGGCGCATGACGTACTCCTCGCCGGCCAGCTTGGTGCGCCCGTAGGCGCTTATGGGGTTCGGCAGGTCGAAGGGCTCGTATGGGCGCTCCGAGGAGCCGTCGAAGACGTAGTTGGTGCTCACGTGCAGAAGCTCACTGCCCTGACACTCACAGAGCTGGGCCAGGTTGCGCGGTCCGAGGGCGTTCACCCGGTAGGCCAGCTCCGTCTCCGTTTCGCAGCCATCCACGTTGGTGTAGGCGGCGGCGTTCACCACGATATCCGGCGCGTGGACATCCAGGGCTTTCTCTACGGCTTCGGGGTCGGCGATGTCCAGCTCTTGGTGGGAGAAGGCGGCAACCTTGTGTCCCCGTTCAGGGAGCATCTCCGCCAGCTCCCGCCCGAGCTGTCCCTGCGAACCGGTTACGAGAATCTTCATGCAAATCCTCCGAAGCCTCTAGCGCCTGCTCTCGAGGAGAGAATTGTAAAGCTCCTCCAGTTCGCCCGCGTACTCCCGGACGGTCTTGACCGCTCCGATCCCGGCGCGCAATCTCCCGATCAGACCCGGCTCCGTAGCCAGCCGCTCCAGTTGATGACCCAGATCCCGGGCGTCCTCCCGCTCGAAGAGCAGCCCGTTTTGCTCGGGCTTCACGAACTCCGACATCCCGCCCAGGTCGGCGGCTATCACGGGGAGCTTCGCGGCGAAGGCCTCGAAGATGACGCCGGGGGCGTTCTCGTACCAGCGGGAAGGCACCGCGAGAACATCCATCTCCGAGAGCACCCGCCCCAGCTCCTCTCGCCGGAACGGTCCCGAAAACGTTATCCGTCCGTCTCCCTTCGCCAGCCCCGAAAGCTCCTCCGCGTATTCTTCATAACCCCTGGAGCTGCCGTGGATGGTGAGCGTCGCTTCCAGATCCGGGGACTGCCTGAAAGCCTGGATGAGCAGGTCGCAGCCCTTGTGTGGGGCCAGAGTCCCGACGAAGCCGACCCTCAGAGGCGGTATCTCCCTTTCGGGGACGACCGGAATGTCCGTGGTATCTATGCCGTAGGGCAGAATCTCTATCTTTCCCGCTCCCACGCCGTTGGAGAGGAGCAGATCACGCGCCAGGCGCGTGTAGACGATGATGCGGTCTGCGCACTCCATCTTCTCCCTGATGTACCCCGCGCGCTCCCTCACATCTCCCACCTGCCGGAGCGGACCCACGAAGCGGGGGAGCGGGGTCCGGGAGAGGAGACCGGCGGCTCTGATCGCCGCGTCGGGCAGCGGTGCAACCCTGGCTTTCAGGCGGGAGTCGGGGTTCCGGCTCGCTATGCACCGGATGCAGTGGGCGACCTCCGGCCCCCTGCACAGCACGCCGTCGTGACGGTAAAGGTCCACCACCGGGCACACCGTCCAGAAATCCGCCGCCGTAAACACCACCGGCGCGCCGGTCTCCTCGAAAACCGGCAAGGCGCCCGCCGAGAGCCCCTGCAGGTGCATGGCGTGGATGACATCCGGCCCTATCTCTTGCGCGTACTCCCGCGCCCTCTCTGCCATGACCTCGTTCTCGTAGTTCAGGCGGTAGGGGCGGGAGAGCCCTTCCTGCGGGCGTCCCACCCTCCGAACGGGGAGGTCCTCGAACTCGTAGTCTTCGATATCGCCGGGCACGATGTCGCCGTGCGGGACGCTCCGTTTGGCCGCGAAAACGAAGGGTTCGTGGCCCCGCGACTGCAGCTCCCGCGCCAGGTTCAGCGTCACGACCTCTACTCCGGCGGAGTGATCCGGGAAAAACTGGTGGGCGGCGAAGAGAATCCTCACGTCCGAAAAATTATACGGGAGTCTAGACCCCCTCGCCCAGAAAGCGGTCCAGTTGGGGATATCTACCTCGTTTACCAGCCAGGTACGTTCCCACCTGGCTGGCGACCGCGTATCCGGCGGCGTGCGGCGCGAGGCGCAGCGCATCCAGCGGCCTCTCGTCTTCGAGGAGCAACCGGCAGAGGTGCAGGAAAGATCCCAGAGTGTTCGCGAACATGCTGCCCAGGTTGGGGGACTGCCTGATCCCGAAGAGCTCCAGGAGCAGAAGCTGGTTGACGTAGTGGCGCTTGAGATCGTAGGCCAGCCCCCGCTCGTGCGAGTGGAAAACGGTGGAACGCGGCTCGTAGACGAGCTTGTATCCTGCCTCCAGTACCCTCTTGCCCCACCGCAGGTCCTCGCCGAAACCCGCAGTCTCGAAGGGGATATCCTCCCACACCGAACGGCGCAGACACGAGCTCACGTCGTCGAAGGTGGCGAGGTGCAGGCGCTCCTCCGGCGGCAACTCGGAGTAGGTTCCGGGCGCGTACTGCTCGCGCCACCTGGGGCTCGATGTCGGCCAGTCCTTCATTAGCGCGCGGGTCAGGGCACCGCATCCGGGGCGGGGGAGCTGGCGACCGTAGACCCCGGCCACCTGCCTGTCCTCCATGTTCTCGACCATCGCGCCCAGCCACCGCCGGTCCAGCGGCAAGGCATCCTGCACGATGAAGGCCACGAACTCGCCCCTCGCGTGCGAAGCTCCCAGGTTGCGGGCCGCGCCGTGATCGAACTCCCCTTTGGGTATCTCATGGACAGCAGCCCCGCAAGCACGGGCTAGCTCCACGGTGCCGTCATCGGAGCCGGAGTCAATTACCAGCAACTCCGTATCGAGGTCTCCGTCCTGCTCCGAGATTCTGGTGAGAAGCTCCTCGAAGCGCGCCCCTGCGTTCAAGGTGGGTACGACGACCGAGACCAGAGGGGTCATCCTCGACCGCCCGGTTTTCTCGTAAATCCCCTGCTATCGGCCATCAAGGTTGACTCCCGGCGCATCAGACCTCCAGATAGAGCGGGTATATTGCAACTAAAATCACAATAAATTTTTGCGTAATTTCATCCAAAAGGCTTAACTTTTCTTGATGCTCGTCCGATAATTAGTTTAGAGCAATGCGACTATGGAGGGGGAAATTGCGCAGGATTGCTTCTATCTTCCTGATCTTATGCGCCATCGTGGCCGCTGGCCTCATCGGGCCGGGTGGTGATGCAAAGGCTCAGGGCAAACAGGGAACGACGCAAGATCATGCGATTCAGTCCGAGGTCCAGGCCGCCGCGAAGAAGTACGGCGTGCCGGAGAAGCTGCTTCTGGCGATGGGCTACGTCAACTCGCGTTGGGAGATGCCCCCGGTCAGCCCGTACAAGAAAGGCAACCCGGATGCCAGGGGAACCTACGGCGTCATGCAGCTCGCCCAGAACCCGTCGCAGAACACCCTGGGCGAGGCGGCCAAACTTACCGGCATCTCCGAGAAGAAACTCGAAATGAACCGTGCGGCGAACATCCGGGGAGCTGCGGCGGTGCTGTCCAGGATGCAGGGAAAGAACAAGCCTTCCAGCGTAGAGGGCTGGTACAGGACGGTGGCGAAATACGGCGGCGGCTCTGTCTACGCTGATCAGGTCTTCCAGACCCTCGAACAGGGAGCCTCGACGAAGACCTCGAGTGGGGAGCAGGTGCGGATATCACCGCAACCGGGCGTGAAGCCCCAGGCCACCTACTCGCCCCAGTCAGGCTCGCGCGCCGACTATCGCCGCGCCAGATGGTACGGGACCAACGGCAACAACTACACACCTGCCAACCGGCCCCACGACCTCAAGATAAACAAGATAGTCATTCACGTAACCCAGAGCTCGTGGGGGAGCGCCATAAACTGGTTCAAGGACCCGAGGGCGCAGGCATCGGCGCACTACGTGATCCGCTCCAGAGACGGGTTCATAGGCCAGTCGGTGAGGGAGCACAACATCGCCTGGCATGCGGGCAACTGGAACTACAACCAGCACTCCATCGGCATCGAGCACGAAGGTTACGTAAATAACCCCAAGTGGTTTACCAACGCGATGTACCACTCTTCGGCGCGGCTGGTGGCCCACCTGTGCAGGAAGTACCACATACCCATAAACCGCAAGCACATCATCGGGCACTACCAGGTTCCCGGCTCGGACCACACCGACCCTGGCAGGTACTGGAACTGGCACAAGTACATGCGTCTGATCAGGCACTACGCGGGCGCTCATCACCGCAAGCTCGTTTACCAGCAGATAGTGGATAACTCTTCCTCCCGGTTCCAGGCCTCAAAGCACTGGGGACACAGCCACTGGAGCAAGCTGCGCCACGGCTCCGGCTACCGCTTCGCCCGGCCCAAGTCTGTCTCCGACCCGGCGAAGTTCTACATGAAAGTGCCGAGGACCGCCAGGTACGCGGTTTACGCGTGGTGGCCCGCGGACAGCGGCTACAACAGCCGCGCCCCGATCGGGGTAAAGACCACCTCCGGGTTCAGGTGGGTGCACGTCAACCAGCGCAAAAACGGCGGGCACTGGGTGCGCCTGGGGACATTCCGGATGCCGAAGGGCAAGGCCAGGAGGATCATGGTCTCCCGCTGGACCAGCGGCAAGGGCCTCATCATCGCCGACGCCGTGATGATCCGCCGCTACCGCTAGACCCCGAGCACAGCCCCGCGGGGATGTCCGGCTACTCCCGACTATCCTCGTGGGGTTTCTTTCGGCCTCCGGTATCCTTCCTCGTCCCGGTCAGGGATGCACGGCGAGCGAACCACTCGATGGTGTGTTTGATCCCCACCTCGACGGGGACGCGCGGCTCCCAGCCCAACACCTCCCGCGCCCGGCTTATCTCCGGGCATCTTCGCCTGGGATCGTCTTCCGGCAAGGGCTCGTAGATGATATCGCTTTTGCTGCCGGAGAGCTTGATGATGATCCCGGCGATCTCACGCACCGCAAGCTCCTGTGGGTTGCCCAGGTTTACGGGATGGCTCTCGCCGCTTTTCATCAGCCGGATCAAACCGCAGGTCAGGTCATCCACATACTGAAAACTGCGGGTCTGGGTGCCTTCTCCGTAGATGCTCAGGGGTTTGCCTGCGAGGGCCTGCTGGATGAAGTTGGGGATCACCCTGCCGTCATCGGGGCGCATCCTGGGTCCATAGGTGTTGAAGATGCGCGCTATTCTGGTGTCTAGTGCGTGGTGGCGGTGGTAGGTCATCGTCAGGGCTTCGGCGTAGCGTTTGGCCTCGTCGTAGACGCCGCGGACTCCCAGCTGGTTGACGTTTCCCCGGTAGTCCTCCGGCTGGGGATGGACCAGCGGATCCCCATAGACCTCGCTGGTAGAGGCGAGCAAAAAGCGCGCTCCTGCCGCCTGGGCGAGCACCAGGGCGTTTTTTGTTCCCAACGAGCCCGCTTCGAGGATCTCCAGCGGCAAGCGGCTGAAGTCGGCTGGTGAGGCGGGGGAGGCGAGGTGGTAGACCTCATCCATCTTCTCAGAGAGGTTTATGGGCCGGATCGCATCCTGCTCGATGAACTCGAAGTCTCTATCGAGCAGGTGGGCGACGTTTTCGGGCGAGCCGGTGATGAGGTTGTCCAGGCAAAAGACCCGGTAGCCCTCGGAGACAAGCCTCTCGCACAGGTGGCTCCCGATGAATCCGGCCCCCCCGGTAACCAGCGCCCGGGGCTTCCTACTCACGCCCGAAGCCCCTGTAGAGCATCCCAGAGTCCCTCACCTTCCTGGGATCATAGACGTTGCGGCCATCTACCAAAAGCCTTGGCTCTTGCATGAGGGAGCCAGCCCGCTTGAGATCTATCTCCTTAAGCTCTTGCCACTCGGTGATGAGTACAGCAGCATGCGCCCCCTCTATCGCCTCGTAGGGATCATGGACTATTACCAACTCCGGCACAGCCCTGCCTGCGGCCTTGCCCGCTACAGGGTCATATCCCACTACCCGCGCTCCGCAGCCATCCAGCTTGCTGGCTATCTTGAGGCTCGGAGCCTCCCTGAGATCGTCGGTGTTCGGCTTGAAGGAGAGCCCAAGGAGCGCAACGCGCTTGCCCCGCAAGGTGTGAAGTTCCTGCTGGAGCTTCTCGATGACCCGCTTGTGCTGGCGCTCGTTCACCTCTGCTACCGCCGGGAGCATTATGGCCTCGTAGCCGTATTCGGCGGAGATTGCCCTCAAAGCAGCCACATCCTTGGGAAAACAGGAGCCTCCCCAGCCGATACCCGCGTTCAGAAACCGCGAGCCTATGCGCGCATCCAAGCCTATCCCCTGCGCCACGCTCCTGGCATCCGCCCCGGTAAGCTCGCAGATGTTTGCGATCTCGTTTATGAAGCTGATCTTGGTCGCAAGAAAAGCGTTTGAGGCGTACTTGATCATCTCCGCACTCGCAAGATCAGTAACGAGCAGCGGAACGGCGTTTTTGGGTCTGGGATCAAGCTCTGTAGCAAAGCTCTGCTCCACCACGGGCCGGTAGAGCTCGCGCATCACCTCGATAGCCTGGCGGGAGTCTGCTCCGATCACGATGCGGTCTGGATAGAGCGAGTCATAGAGGGCGCTGCCCTCTCTAAGGAACTCGGGATTGGAGACTACCTGGAAGTTTGCCTCTCCCCCACCGGATTCCTCTGTGCCCTCCTGGATCAGCATAGAGATATAATCTCCCGACCCCACCGGCACCGTGCTCTTGTTGACCACCACCAGCGGGCGATCGCGCCCCGACAGCGTCCGCCCTATCCCGCGCGCCACCTCTGAGATGTCCGAGAGGTCCACCGATCCATCCTCTGCCATCGGCGTACCCACCGCCACGAACAGCACCTCGGCTGCCTGCACCACCGGATCGAGGTCCACGGTGAAGTTGAGCCTCTTGGAACATTTAGCCAGAACCTCGCCCAACCCCGGCTCGAAGATCGGTAGCTCTCCCCGCTTCAGAGCGGCTATTCTCTGTGCGTCTTTATCCATCAGGGTAACCCGGTTGCCGAGGTACGCCAGAGACGCTCCGGTCGCCAGCCCGACGTAACCGGCCCCGACCACCCCGATCTCAAACTCTTTCAAAAAGCCCTCCTTTCGAAGCCGGAGTGCCTACCCCCAGATCACCTACATATTGGGCTTTTGTGGCCAGATTCACCAATCCAGGAGTATACAAATCCGCCGCTTGGTCGGTTAAGCAAGGTTAAGGTAAACTAGCCGGGTCCGAAGAGAAGTGTAGAAGGCTCGGATAATAATAAGGAGAACTTGCTGTTGGCTGCTGGTGCCACCACAAAACAACAAGGGCTTTTCAGGGCCACCTTCGACGCTCTGGCGACGATCTACGACCGGCGGTGGCTGATCGGCTACTTCGTGCACCGCCAGGTGGCAAAGGATTACCGGAGCTCGTTTCTGGGCTTCATCTGGGCTTTTCTGGGACCGCTGTTTCTGGTCGGTATCTACACGCTGGTCTTCTCGCGGGTACTGCACCTGCGGTTCCACAAAGTGGAGGGAGATCCCACGCTCAACTTCGGTCTCTACCTTTACTGCGGGCTCATACCCTTCTTCGCGTACAACAACACGCTAAACTCCGCCACCAACGCCATCCGGGGAAACGTCGTGCTGGTGAAGAAGATGGTTTTCCCGACCGAGCTTCTGCCGCTGACGACGGCCCTCTCCGGGCTGGTGGAGAGGATGCTGGAGCTGGTGGTGCTCCTGGCGCTCCTCGTGGCGTTCGGACACCCGCCGGGCCGGACGCTCGCCCTGTTACCCGTGATCATAGTGATACAGTTGCTGTTCACTCTAGGGCTCAGCTACATATTCTCGGTGATCGGGGCGTATTTGCCCGATGTGCGGGAGACCCTGAGGGCCTTCGTGCGCGCGACGTTCTTCATAACCCCGATCATCTGGCCCGCGAGCAAGGCCAAGGGAGCCCTTCACTACATCGTTACCCTCAACCCGGTTGCCTATTTCGTCGAGGCTTATCGGGATTTGATCATCACCGGGGTCGTACCGAACGCCGTACATAGCCTGGGGATGGCGATCTTCTCCGTGTTGCTGTTCGTCTTCGGGCTCATGCTGTTCGTCCGCGTCAAGCACCGCTTCGCCGACCTGATATGAGACCAGCCGTACGACTCAGGAATATCTCCAAGAGCTTCAAGATCTACCCCCGCCAGCGGGAGCGCATGATCGAAGCCTTCACCCTGGGCAAGATCAGCCACAGCCGCGACTTCTGGGCCCTGCGCGACATAAACCTGGACGTGCAGCAGGGGACGACGCTGGGTATCCTGGGACGCAACGGGGCGGGCAAGAGCACCCTGCTGGAGATAGTCGCGGGCATCCTGCAACCGACCACGGGCACCGTCGAGGTCAACGGCCAGCTCGTTCTGCTCCAGATCGGGGCGGGGATCAACCCCGAGTTCACCGGGCGCGAGAACGTGATGATGAACGGCCTGATCCTGGGCATAGAGCGCAAGAAGATGCTGGAACGTTTCGACGAGATCGAGGAGTTCGCGGATATCGGGGAGTTTATGGACCAGCCGGTCAAGACCTACTCCACCGGCATGAAGGCCCGCCTGGGCTTCGCCGTGGCGGTCAACGTCGAGCCGGACATCCTGATCGTAGACGAAAGCCTCTCCGTGGGTGATGCGCTCTTCAAGGCCATGTGCCTGCAGAAGATGCGGGAGCTGCGCGACCGCGGGACGACCATCCTGTTCGTCTCCCACAGCACGGGACTGGTCAAGGACTTCTGCTCCGAGGCTATTCTGCTGCACGAAGGCAGGATGGTAGCCCAGGGCGATGTCGCCGAGACCGCAGACCACTACCAGGCGCTTCTCGCCAACGCCCAGGCCAAACGAGGCCGCAACCTCCTGGGATCCGACGGCAAGCCGGTTGACTACCAGATGGATAACGAGGAAGGGGAATCGTTCGCGGAGCCGGAGTTCAAGGAGAACCCGGACCTCGAACGCCGCGCCAGGCGTCTCCGACACGGCACGGGCGAGGCCCGCATCTCGAACGTGGAGATACTGGATGAAGAGGAGTCGCCGATCAAGGAAGTCAGCCCCGACTCGACCATCACCATCCGGGCGCACCTGGAGTACAGGGAGAGCGTGGAGAACAGCGTCCTCGGCATCACCCTGCGCAACAAGGCGGGGCTGGATGTCTTTTCCACGAACACGAACCTGGAGAAACAGCGGCTCGGCAGGCGCAGGAAGGGCGAGCGGGTGGTGGTGGACTTCACTCTCGGTGTTCCACTGAAGCACGGCCCCTACAGCGTTACAGCCTTCGTCTCCTACGCCGCCAACCAGCCGCTCTATATGGACTGGGTGGACGTAGCGGCGGTCTTCGAGATCGCTCGCCCGGAGGGGCGAGGTCCCATCCCCGGCCTGTTCCACATCCCCACGGATGTGGAGATCCACAGCCTCGACCGGGAGCGGCCTGGACGCTAGAAGCCGTGCCGGGCCGCGTAACCGTCATCATCCCCAACTGGAACACCCGGCGGTTCCTCGGAACCTGCCTGAACTCCCTGCGCTGCCAGACGTTCGAAGATTTCGAGACGATCCTGGTGGATAGCGGCTCGACGGACGGCTCTCTGGAGTTCGTCGCCACAAATTTCCCGGAAGTAAAGACCATAGCCCTGGGTGAGAACCGCGGGTTCTCCGGGGCGGTTAACGCGGGGATAAGGGCCTCTGGTTCGGAGCTGGTAGCCCTGCTGAACAGCGACACCGAGCAGGACCCCCGCTGGCTCGCGGCGCTGGTCGGGGCGGCGGATGAATACCTGGAGGCGGGCTCCTTCGCGAGCAAGCTCGTAACCTTCGACGACCGCCGCGTGCTAGATGGAGCCGGAGACGCCCTGCGGGCGAGTGGTCTTCCCTACCGGCTCGGGCACGGCGAGCGCGACCGCGGCCAGTACGGGGAGCGCGCCTTCGTCTTCGGAGCGTGTGCGGCGGCGGCTCTCTACCGCCGGGTGATTCTTGAGGAGATCGGGCTCTTCGACGAGGACTTCTTCGCCTACTGCGAGGATGGGGATTTGAGCTTCCGGGCGCAGCTAGCCGGTTACAGGTGCCTCTACGTGCCGGATGCGATCGTCTACCACGTCGGCAGCGCCTCGACCGGCGGAAAGAGGAGCCCGACCGCCACCCGCCTCGGGACGCGCAACAGCATCAGCCTGCTGGTCAAAGACCTCCCCGCGCCTCTCATCTGGCGGTTTCTTCCTTCTTTCTTGGCGGGCCAGCTCGGACGCCTGCTCGTTACCGCCTCCACGGGCGTTCTGCGGGCTCACCTGATGGGGCTGGACGAGGCCATCCGTCACCTGCCGCTCATGCTCCAGAAACGGCGCGAGGTGCAGAAGCGCAGACGGATCCCCGTGGCGTATATCCGGGAGCTTCTCAAAGAGTCCTCCAGGGCGGCGCGGGCGAGCTTCCTCCGGCGGATGAGGGATGATATTCTCGCGAGGTTCGAGCGGTGAAGTTCTCCGTGGTCATCGTCAACTACGACTCCTGGCCGCACACCTTGCGGTGCCTGAAGTCTCTGTATGAGACCGGCTACAGAGACTTCGAAGCGGTAGTCGTGGACAACGACCGGCGTCCCGTGCCAGAGATACCATACCGCGCGCGTCTGATCCGGAACCCGCAGAACGCCGGGTTCGCGCGGGCGTGCAACCAGGGCATCCACGTCTCGGGCGGCGAGTACGTCGTCCTCGTAAACCCGGATGCTCTGGTAGAGAGAGATTTCTTCGAACGCCTGGAAGAATTTTTTGCGGAGAACCCCGGAGCCGGCATCGTCGGGCCGAAGATAGTAGAGGCCTCGGGCAACCTCCAGCTCTCGGCCAGGAAGGAGATCAGCCTCGCCTCCGGCCTTGTGGGGAGAACTTCGCTCCTGACCCGGATTTTTCCCAGGAGCGCCGTGGTAAAGAGGTTCTTTCCGGCGGCGAGCGAACTTGGCGGCTCTGTGAACGTGGACTGGGTATCGGGGGCGTGCATGGCGATCCGGCGCAGGACGCTCCAAGAGATCGGGGGCATGGACGAGCGCTTTTTCATGTACTTCGAGGACGCCGATCTGTGCCGCCGCGCGCGGGAGGCGAGCTGGACGGTCTGCTACCTGCCTGGCGTAGAGGTCGTCCACCACACCGGAGCGAGCAGCCGCAGCAAACCCCGCGCCATCCTCCGGCTGCACAAAAGCGCCTTCCTCTACCACCGCAAGTACGGGCCACGCGGCCCGCTGAACCTGTACTCCGCGCTGGTTCTGCTCGGGCTGGCGGCCAGAGCTTCCGTCAGGCTCGCCGTCTCGCGGCTCCCTGATAGAGAAGCGGGCTAGAGCAGCCGCCTCAACTCATAAAATTTCCTCTACAGCGTTTCTCAATAGCGATTGAGCTGGCGTTTTCTCTGGAAGCTTTTAGCATTCAGCTTTTGCTCTTGCTAATGGCGCGATTTACAAAAGCACCAACTCCTGTTTTGCAAATCGCTTTAGTAGGCGGGAAGTTTCTCCGGGGAGACCTCTACTAGCCTGGGGGCGTTTCTGTCCTTCTCGGAGAGAGTAGGCGCTTCGATGGGCCACTCTATCCCGATATCGGGGTCGTTCCAGAGGACGGAGCCGTCGGCTCGGGCGTTGTAGGGGGCGGTGCACTTGTAGGCGAAGAGCGCGGTTTCGCTGGTTACGAGAAAGCCGTGGGCGAAGCCCTCCGGGATCCAGAACTGCCGCTTGTTCTCCGAGGAGAGCAGGACAGACTCCCACCGCCCGAAGGTCGGAGAGCCCTGGCGGATGTCCACCGCCACGTCGAAGACCTCGCCCGAGAGCACGTAGACGAGCTTGCCCTGCTGGTCGGGGTTCTGGAAGTGCAGGCCCCGCAGGACGCCCCGGCGCGAGAAGGAGAGGTTATCCTGTACGAAGCGCCCCGGAAGCCCGACCTCCTCGTAGCGCCTCTGGTTCCAGGTCTCCATAAAAAAGCCCCGCTCGTCGCCGAAAACCTTCGGCTCCAGGACGAGCACACCGGGAAGGCTGGTCTCGATGACGTTCACAGGCCTACCTCTGCAGCCTCGATCATCTCCAGCAGGTAGCGGCCGTAGTTGTTCTTCTTCAGGGGCTCAGCGAGACGCGCCACCTCTTCCGCGCTGATGTAGCCCATCCGGTAGGCCACCTCTTCGGGACAGCCGATCTTGAGCCCCTGCCGCTGCTCGATGGTCTCGATGAAGTTGGTCGCCTGCTGCAGGGTCTCGTGCGTACCCGTATCCAGCCACGCCATCCCCCGGCCCATCAGCTCCACCCGGAGTTGCTCGCGCTTTAGGTACTCCATATTCACGTCGGTTATCTCCAACTCCCCGCGCGCCGAGGGCTTGAGGTTTGCGGCTATGTCCAGGACTTGGTTGTCGTAGAAGTAGAGCCCGGTCACAGCGTAGTGGGACTTTGGTTTCTTGGGCTTCTCCTCGATGCTTACGGCCTTGCCGCCTTTTTCGAACTCGATCACGCCGTACCGCTCCGGGTCGCGCACGTAGTATCCGAATACCGTCGCCCCTTCTTCCTGGGTAGCGGCCTTTCGCAAGCTCTGTCCGAAGCCCTGCCCGTAGAAGATGTTGTCCCCCAGAACCAGCGCCACCGAGCCCGTTCCGACGAAATCTCGCCCGATAACAAACGCCTGCGCCAACCCTTCCGGGCGCGGCTGCTCGGCGTAGCCCAGCGATATCCCCCACTGGGAGCCGTCGCCGAGAAGCTGCCTGAAGCGCGGGAGATCCTGGGGTGTGGAGATGAGGAGGATCTCGCGGATACCGGCGAGCATCAGTGTCGAGAGAGGGTAGTAGACGAGCGGCTTGTCGTAGACGGGCAGAAGCTGCTTGCTGACCACGTGGGTCAGCGGATAGAGCCGCGTTCCCGAGCCACCCGCGAGGATTATGCCTTTCATCTTGCTATCTCCATGCGTCAAATGCTAGCGTATCACCCGTTTTTCCGCATGGTAGCGTAACGCGGTTGCCTTGAAACGGGTATCCCGAGCGTGATACTTTTGCCCGGCACGTTCTCCTTCGAGAAAGGCGCGAGTCGTTTTCAGATGATCGAAGCACAGGCCGCCAGACAGGGCGTGATCAAGAGGTACCGCGAGCGGCTGCCGGAGATACCGGAGGCGGCGATCGTCTCCATAGGCGAGGGCGGCACGCCCCTGATCGAAGCTCCCCGCATCTCCGAACGCGCCGGAGCGAGCGTCTACCTCAAGTTCGAGGGGCTGAACCCGACGGCCTCGTTCAAGGACCGGGGGATGACGGTGGCGATGAGCCGGGCCGTCGCCGACGGCAACCTGGCGTGCATCTGCGCCTCGACGGGCAACACGGCGGCCTCGGCTGCGGCGTACGCGGCGCGGGCGGGGATAGAGTGCTTCGTCATCGTTCCGGCGGGTAAAATCGCCTCCGGCAAGTCCGTCCAGATCCTGGCCCACGGCGCGAAGATCGTCCAGATCGAAGGCAACTTCGACGCCGCCTTGAAGCTCTGCCGCCGCATCGCGGAGGAGAGGGACGACGTGGCGCTCGTGAACTCGGTGAACCCGGACCGCATCGAGGGCCAGAAGACCGCCGCCTTCGAGGTCTGCGAAGCCATGGACCAGCCGCCGGATGTTCTGGCGCTCCCGGTGGGCAACGCCGGGAACATCACCGCCTACTGGAAGGGTTTTAAAGAGTGGCGCAAATCGGGACTCGCGGATAGAGCCCCGCGGATGTTCGGCTTCCAGGCAGAGGGAGCCTCGCCGCTCGTCGCCGGGCACGACTTCGATAACCCCGAAACCGTGGCGAGCGCCATCCGCATCGGCTCCCCGGCGAGCAAGGAGGACGCGCTCACAGCGGTGCGCGAGTCGGGCGGCCTAATAGAGAGCGTTACCGACGAGGAGATCCTCGACGCCCAGGCGCTCCTGGCCCGCGAGGAAGGGGTTTTCTGCGAGCCGGCCTCCGCCGCCGGGGTCGCCGGTCTTCTGAAGCTCGCCCGTGAGGGCCACGGACAGGAGGGGATCGCGGTATGCGTCCTCACCGGGCACGGGCTGAAGGACCCGCAGGCGGTTGTGGAGAGATCACACCTGCCGGAGCCCGTTCCGGCCACGTTCGAGGCGGTAGGTAGGTACATAGAGCGGGTGCTCTCGTGATATCGGTCCGCGTGCCCGCGACCTCGGCGAACCTGGGTCCGGGCTTCGACGCGGTGGGACTCGCGCTCTCTTTGAGCACCAGGATCAGCCTCGACAGATCCCCGGAGCCGGTGGTCGAGGTCAGGGGTACGGGCGTAGACCTCATCCCGCACGGCCCCGAACACCCCGCCTACCGGGCGGCCCGCTTCGTCGCCGAGATGGTTGACGAGTCGGACGCGCACTTCCATCTCATCCAAGACAACTCCATCCCGCCCGCGCGGGGCCTGGGCGGGAGCGCGGCGGCACTCGTCGGGGGGGCGGTCGCCGCCAACGACCTGCTGGGACGTGCTCTGGCGGCGCCGGATCTCCTGAACCTGGTGTGCGAGCTAGACGGCCACCCCGACAACGCCGCCCCCGCGCTTCTGGGGGGGCTCGTGATCGGAACCCTCACCCCGGAGGGAATAAGCAGCGTCCGCCTTGAACCCAGAAACCTCAAGGTCGCCGTCGCCGTCCCCGACTTCGCCGTCTCGACCACCGCCGCCCGGCGGGCGCTGCCCGAGAAGGTCCCCCATCGCGACGCCGTCTTCAACGTGGGCCGCTCCGGGTTGCTCCTGGGGGCGCTGGCAACCGGCGAGTACCACCTGCTGCGGGTCGCGATGCAGGACCGGCTGCACCAGCCTTACCGCTCCCACCTGGTTCCCGGCCTGGAAAGCGTCATAGAGGCGGCGCTGGCGCAGGGAGCATACGGGGCCTCTCTCTCCGGCTCCGGCCCGACCGTTTTGGCCTTCACCCCCGAAAGACGCGCCTCCCGGATAGCCGCCGCGATGCGCGAGGCTTTCGAAGAGAGCGGGGTCGAGGCCAAAGCCTGGGCACTCGACGTGGACCTTACGGGAGCCAGGGTCGAACCCCCAGAAGGGGTGCCTTCGCCAGGACTGGCTCCCGTTACTTGAGCCGCCAGATACTCCACTACCAGAATACCTCTTTCGGGTGAACAAAAATTCTACATTTGGGTGATGTGCGACGGCCTGCAGCCATGTACGATGTGTTTCAGGTGGTCGAAGCGGCAATCCCTCCCTCCCCGCTCTCGGCCACTCTTTCTTCATCCAAACGACTCCCGCGCAGGAAAAGAAAACGGTTCTTCTGCGTCGAGCACTCGTGGCGGCATAGACGCGGGTTCGAGACTCCCAGAGCGCGTAAAATCCCTTGCCGAGCTTGACAAATGGTTGCAAAGTGTTTAGTCTCCAGAACACTTGCAGGCGAGTGAGCGAGGACTCTTGAGCGAACTTTCTGAAGAGAAGCAGATCGAGAGCCCGGGGCACAGACCCAGCGTTTCTAGCTGGCTCACTCCCCCCATCCACCCGCGAGTATCCACGGTAGTCGTCCTACCCGCTCTACGACTAATTACCAGGGCGGGCCGGGACGGCGTCCTCCGGTCCGCCTAAAGCCGCAAGGCGGAGCAGCCTGCAGGCTCCGTTCTTCGGCCAGAGGTTTTCTTTTCAACCAGAGCTAGAAGATGGGAGCACCGTGGAGAACACCGCTTATCAGATCGAATACCAGCCGCGAACCGGCAGCGAGGCTATATGCGAGGCGCTCCTGGATGAGGGGGTCGAGCACCTCTTCGGGTATCCGGGAGGTGCGATCATGCCTTTCTACGACGCTCTGCCGGATTATCCGCTAAAGCACATCTTGGTTCGGCACGAGCAGGCCGCCGCCCACGCCGCCGACGGCTACGCCCGCGCCAGCGGCAGGGTCGGGGTGTGCGTGGCGACCAGCGGTCCGGGGGCGACGAACCTGGTTACCGGGCTCGCCACGGCGCAGATGGACTCGGTCCCGGTGGTGGCGATCACAGGCCAGGTCGGGCGCGCGGCGATGGGCAAGGACTCCTTCCAGGAGACGAACGTGATGGGCATGACCCTGCCGTTCACCAAGCACTCCTTCCTGGTCGAGGACCCGGATGAGCTCTACCCGACGGTGCGGCGGGCCTTCGCCATAGCCCGCTCCGGCAGGCCGGGTCCGGTCCTGATAGACATCCCCAAGGATGTCCAGGCCGCCGCGTGCGAGAGCGAGAACGGATACCGGCGTTTGCGGGAGGTGGATCCCCCGGTCTCCGGCCCGGCGCTCGAAGCGGCGGCGACGCTTCTCAGGAAGGCGAAACGGCCCCTCATCCTGGCCGGGCACGGGGTTACGATATCGGGGGCCGAGAGGGAGCTCATGCTGCTCGCCGAGAAGACCGGAGCGCCGGTTGTAACCACCCTGCTCGGCATCAGCGCGTTCCCGGAGGACCACCCGCTCTACCTCGGGTGGCCGGGGATGCACGGCCAGGCGAGCGTGAACCGGGCGATAGACCGCTCGGATCTGCTGTTCGCTATCGGGATGCGCTTCGACGACAGGATCACCGGCGACCCCAGGCGGTTCGCTCCCAACGCCAAAATCGTGCACGTTGACGTTGACCCTTCGGAGCTCGGCAAGGTCGTAAAGCCCACCGTCGGCATAGCGGCGGACGCGAAGGCCGCTATGCGCAGCGTCCTCGGCTATCTGAAGGAAGTCCCGGACGAATGCTTCCGCGACCGGGCGGCCTGGCGCGAGGAACTCCGGCGGAGCCAGGAGCCGGAGAAGAGACGCGAGGACGCCGCGCGGGGCGAGTACGGTCCGATCCGGATCCTGGACGCCATCAAAGCCGCCGCCGGAGAAGAGGTGCGCCTCGTCACCGACGTGGGCCAGCATCAGATGTGGGCCGCGCAGTTCTTCAAGTTCACCAGGCGCAACAGCCACATAACTTCGGGCGGACTGGGGACGATGGGCTTCGCGCTGCCCGCGGCGATGGGCGTGGCGTTCGCCTACCCCGGAGAGCCGGTGTGGGTCGTCGCCGGGGACGGGGGCTTCCAGATGAACCTCCAGGAGCTCGCCACCATCCGGGACTTCGGGCTCGACATCAAGGTCGCCATCCTCAACAACGGCTACCTCGGTATGGTGCGCCAGTGGCAGGAGTTCTTCCACAACCGCCGCTACTCGGAGACCCCGATCACCGGCCCCGACTACGAAACTTTAGCCGCCTCCTACGGGCTCACCGGAAAGACGGTGCGCCCCGGCGACGACGTGGAAGAGGCCGTGCGGTGGGCCGAGGAGCAGGAAGGATGCGCCATACTCGACTTCCACATAGACCCGGAGGCCAACGTCTACCCCATGATCCCCTCCGGCATGAGCGTTAACGAGATGATCGAGGAAGATGACTGAGGCCACCGTGGCGACGTGCGCCCTGAGCGCGCGTTTTAGCGGCGGGATGCAGGCCCTGAGCAGACTCCTCACGATGATGCAGGGCAAGAGGATGCCGGTCTTGAACCTCTGCGTGGGCCGCGAGGCCGGTCCGGAGAGCGGGGTGATGAGGGCCACCATCCTGCTCGGCTGTCCGCCGGAGATGGCGCGCCGGTACGTGGCGCTCCTCTCCGCGCTCGAAGACGTAGAAGAGGTCGAGGTCGCAGACAGCACGGTAGAGGTCGTGCTGTCGAGTGTGGATGGAGATGAGTGGCGGGATCTGGCATCGCGTTCGGGAGTCGAAGCGGTGGAGTGCAGCGGCACGGTCGTCGCCTCGGGTGAGCCGGGGAAAGTGGAGGCGTGGCTCGCCGCGCTCGGTGATAGAGTAGAAGATGCGGTGCGGCTCGGGCCGGTGGCCCGACCGGAAGGAGGAGTTTAGATGGCTCGCGTATACCGTGAAGGGGATATTGGAAACGAGATCACACGTCGCAAGGTCGCCGTGCTGGGTTTCGGCAGCCAGGGCCACGCCCACGCGCTCAACCTCAAGGACTCCGGTTGCGACGTCACCGTCGGGCTCTACGAAGGCTCGGGAAGCTGGAAGCGGGCCGAGAACGAGGGCCTGCGGGTAACGACCATCGCCGAGGCCGCGCGGGAGGCGGACGTGGTGATGATGCTCCTTCCCGACGAGCGGCAGCCTCCCGTATTCGAGCGCGAGGTCGCGCCGAACCTCTCCGAAGGAGACCTCATGCTCTTCGCCCACGGCTTCAATGTCCACTTCAACCAGGTGAACGTCCCGCCGGAGGTGGATCTGGGGCTCGTCGCCCCGAAAGGTCCGGGGCACGTGCTGCGGCGACTCTATGTCGAGGGCAAGGGGATGCCGGCGCTCTTCGCGGTCGGGAACGACGCTTCGGGAGGAGCGCGAGACCTCATCCTCTCCTACGCCCGCGGCATCGGGTGCGCGAAGGCTGGGGTGCTGGAGACGAGCTTCGCCGAGGAGACGGAGACCGATCTCTTCGGCGAGCAGGCCGTTCTGTGCGGCGGTCTCTCCGCCCTGCTCAAAGCGGGTTTCGAGACCCTGGTGGATGCGGGCTACCAGCCGGAGCTGGCCTACTACGAGTGCGTCAACGAGCTGAAGCTGATCGTGGACCTCATCTACGAGGGCGGGCTGGCCGGGATGCGCTACTCCATCTCCAACACCGCCGAGTACGGGGACTACACCGCCGGTCCGAAGCTCATAGACGACTCCGTAAAAGAGCGGATGCGCGGATTGCTGACGGACATCCAGAGCGGAAAGTTCGCCAAAGAGTGGGTGCTGGAGAACCAGGCCGGGACGCCGAGCTTCCGGGCGATGCGCCGCCGCGAGGCCGAGTCGCAGGTCGAGAAAGTGGGAGCGGAGTTGAGGGCGCTCGCCGCGGAAGGCGTCGAAGCGCCCGCAGGAGGTGATGCGCGGTGAGCCGCAAGGGTTTCGGGTCTTCAGGCGAGGAGTGGTGCTATCATGGGGGCGAGCTAGTCAGGATGGGGGACGTCCGCCTCTCCCCCGCCACCCACGCGCTCAACTACGGCACGGGCGTCTTCGAGGGCATCCGGGCGTACTGGAACGAGAGCAAGGGAACGCTGCAGGTCCTGAAGCTGAGGGAGCACTACGAGCGGTTCGAGAAGTCCTGCCGCATCCTGCACATAGAGCTTCCGCACTCGGTTGACGAGCTGTGCGACATCACGCTGGAGATCCTCAAGCGCAACGCCCCCAGGGAGGACACCTACATCCGGCCCCTGGCGTACAAGGGCGCCGAAGTAGTGGGGGTGAAGCTCCAGTTGCCCCCGGAACTCTCGATCTACACGGTTCCGATGGGCAACTACGTGGAGCTTACGGGATTGCGCTGCTGCATCTCTTCCTGGCGGCGTACCCCGGACAACGCGATTCCCGCCCGCGCCAAGCTCACGGGCTCCTACATCAACACGGCGCTTGCGGTGGATGCGGCGCACCGGGCGGGCTACGACGAGGCGATCTTCCTGACCCACGATGGATACGTCTCGGAGGCGAGCGCGGCGAACATCTTCCTGATCCGCAAGGGACAGCTCATCACGCCGGACGTTACCGCAGACATCCTGGAAGGCATCACCCGCGACTCGGTCATGGAGCTCGCGGCGAAGGAGCTCGGGATGCAGACCGTGGAGCGCCGGGTGGGACGGACCGAGCTCTACGCCGCCGACGAGGTCTTCCTGACGGGGACGGGGTTCCAGATCGCACCCGTCACCGAGATAGACGACCGCCCGGTGGGGACGGGTAAGATCGGCCCGGTAGCGGAGAAGTTGCAGGAGATGTACTTCCGGGCGGCGCGCGGCGAGTGGCCCGAGTACGAGCACTGGACCGTGGCCGTCGAGGTTGCGCATCAGGCGGCGAGATGAGATACTGCCGCACCGCATGAGAGGTGAGCTGCTGACATCTTGATCTTCTCTCTCAACATCCTACGACTAACCAGGGTGGTCGCCGGGCGAATTACCGGCCCCGGCCTCTAGCGTCGGGTCTCTGCCAGGCTCAGCGGCCACCAAAAACCAGCCGCTTTTTCAAAAAATTACAACGATCGTAGGAGGTTGAGAGACAATGCGCCGCGTACAGATTTTCGATACGACCCTGCGGGACGGGGAGCAGTCGCCGGGGATATCGCTCTCGGTAGAGGAGAAAGTGGAGATCGCCCACCAGCTCGCGCGTCTTGCGGTGGATGTGATCGAAGCCGGATTTCCCATCACCTCGGAGGGCGATTTCGAGTCCGTAAGCCGGATCGCCTCGGAGGTAAAGGGTCCTACAATCGCCGGGCTCGCCCGCATCCACGACGCGGACATCGAACGCGCCTGGGAAGCCGTTAAGTGGTCCGAGAGACCGCGCATCCACACCTTCGTCGGGACCTCAGATCTGCACATCGAGCACCAGATGCGCTCCAACCGCGAGGACATCCTGGAGCGGACCGGAGAGGCCGTGCGGCTCGCCAGCTCGCTGTGCTCCGATGTGGAGTTCTCGCCGATGGACGCCACCCGCACCGACATCGGCTACCTGGCGGAGATAGTGGCCGCCGCGGTCGAGGCCGGAGCAGACGTCATAAACATCGCCGACACCGTCGGGTACACGACGCCCGCGGAGTTCGCCGCGTTTTTGAAGGATCTCCAGGAGCGGGTCCCGGGCCTGAAGGACCGCGTCCTCTCGGTGCACTGCCACGACGATCTGGGGATGGCGGTCGCCAACTCCCTCGCGGGGGTCGAGGTCGGGGCCACGCAGGTCGAGGTCGCCGTCAACGGCATCGGGGAGCGCGCCGGAAACGCTTCGCTGGAGGAGGTCGTCATGGCGCTCGTAACGCGCGGCGACTACTACGGCGTCGAGGTAGGCACGAACACGCGCCAGCTCGCCAATACTTCCCGATTGGTCTCCAACATGACCGGCTACGAGGTGCCGCCGAACAAGGCGATCGTGGGCCGCAACGCGTTCCTGCACGAGTCGGGCATCCACCAGGACGGGGTGCTCAAAGACCGCCGCACGTTCGAGATCATGAAGCAGGCGGATGTGGGGCTCGAAGGCTCCAACATCTTCCTCGGCAAGCACTCGGGCCGCCACGCCCTGAAGGAGGCGCTGGAGGAACTCGGCTACACCGTCGAGGGCGAGGTCCTCAAGCGCGCCTTCCAGCGGTTCAAGGAGATCGCCGACCACAAGAAGACCGTAACCGCTGCCGACCTCGAAGCGATAGCCGCCGACGAGGTAGGGTCGTTCGAGGGTAAGTTCGTGCTGGAGTCGTTCCGGGTCGTTGCGGCGACCGGGCGCCAGAGCCGGGCAGCGGTCACCATCTCGCACGAGAACCACGGGACGTTCGAGGCCGAGGCCGAAGGCGAGGGTCCGGTAGACGCCGTCTTCAACGCCATAGACTCGGCGACGAACATCAAGGGCCGCCTGACGGACTTCAGGATAGACGCCGTAACCGGCGGCAAGGACGCCCTCGGCGAGGTGCGGGTCATGGTCGAGTTCGAGGGCCGGGAGTACGCAGGACGCGGGCTCTCGCAGGACGTGGTCGAGGCGGCGGCCAGGGCCTACGTACGGGCGGTAAACGTGTACGCGGGCAGCCGGGTGGGGGCCGAATGGGTAGCCAGGTAGAGCCCCGCGCCTTCGACATCCTGCTCCTGCCGGGCGACGGCATCGGCCCGGAGGTGATCGGGGCCGCCCGCGAGGTGGCGGACGCGGCAGCAGAGAAGTTCGGGATAGAGCTGGCCTACGAGGAGCGCGATATCGGGGCCACCGCCATCCGCTCGACCGGCGAGCCGGTAGCAGAGGAGACGCTGGCGCGGGCCAAGGAATCCGACGCCGTCCTGTTCGGAGCGGTCGGCCACCCGGACTTCGACGGGAGCACGGTGCGCCCGGAGGCGGGCCTGCTCGCCCTGCGCCGGGCGCTGGGAGCGTTCGCCAACCTGCGTCCGGTCGCGGCCATCCCATCGCTACTCTCCGCCTCGACGCTGAAGAAAGAGGTCGTCGAGGATGTGGACCTTCTGATCATCAGGGAGCTTACCGGCGGTATCTACTTCGGCGAGAAGGAGGAGGCAGACTCCGGCGGAAATCGGGCCAGCGACGTGTGCGAGTACACGCGCGAGGAGATCGAGCGCGTGGCGAGGGTCGCATTCGACGCGGCGCGGCTGCGCAAAGAACACGTAACCTCGGTGGACAAGATGAACATCCTGGCCACGAGTCGTTTGTGGCGGGCCGTCGTCGAGGAGGTTGCACAGGAGTACCCGGACGTGGAGCTGGACCATCTTCTGGTGGACGCGGCGGCGATGTTTTTGATCCGGGAGCCCAAGAGGTTCGATGTGATCCTGACGGAGAACATGTTCGGCGACATTCTCTCTGATGAGGCGGCGATGCTCCCCGGCTCGATGGGGATGCTGCCGAGCGCCTCGCTGGGAGAACCGGGGTCCGCGGGCATCTTCGAGCCGGTTCACGGCACAGCCCCGGACATCGCCGGGAGCGGCAAGGCCAACCCCTACGCGGCCATCCTCTCGGCGGCGATGATGTTCCGCTACGCGCTAGATCTCCCGGACGTTGCCGCAGCCATCGAGCAGGGAGTGTCGGGTGCGCTCGAAGCCGGGGTTCTCACGCCGGATCTCGGCGGGGAAGCGACGACCACCGAGGCGACGCGGGCCGTGATCGAACGCCTATCAGCAGGAACTTCGCAGGCATGAGCATAAAACTCTTCGACACCACGCTGAGAGACGGAACCCAGCGCGAGGGCGTGAGCCTGACGGCGGAGGACAAGGCGCGTATAGCGCGCGAGCTGGACTCTTTAGGCATCCACTACATCGAGGCGGGCTTCCCGTCATCCAACCCCAAGGACCTGGAGTTCTTCGAGAGCTTCAACGTCTCGGAGCTACAGAACGCCAGGCTCGTGGCGTTCACCCGCTGCCGGCGTTCCGGCAGCCGCGCGAAAGACGACCCGGCGGTTACCCTGCTTCCGGAGCTCTCCGCTCCGGTCGCGTGCGTCGTCGCCAAAAGCTGGAAGCTGCACGTCGAGAAGGTTCTGCGCACGACTCCAGAGGAGAACCTGGCCGCGATCCGGGATACGGTCTCCTACCTCGCGGGTTGTGGCAAAGAGGTCATCTTCGACGCCGAGCACTACTTCGACGGCTTCAGGGACGACCCGGAGCACGCGCTTTCGGTGCTGCGCGCGGCGGCGGAGGCTGGGGCGACGACGCTCGTTCTCTGCGACACTACCGGGGGGACGCTGCCAACGGAACTGAAGGCGGTGGTCGCCCGGACGGTCCAGGAGTTTCCGGGGGTGGAGATCGGCATCCACACCCACAACGACTCCGGCTGCGGGGTGGCGAACGCCCTGGTAGCGGTAGAGGCCGGGGCGACCCACGTGCAGGGCACAGTAAACGGCGTCGGCGAGCGCTGCGGGAACTGCGACCTGATCACGACCATCGCCAACCTGCAGCTCAAGATGGGCCTCGAAGTCGTCTCTGAAGAGAACCTCGCCCGGCTCACCGAGGTCTCCAACTACGTCTCGGAGCTGATGAACCTCACACCCGACTCGCACCGACCCTACGTGGGACGCAGCGCCTTCTCCCACAAAGGCGGTCTGCACGTGGACGGCATCTCCAGAGACCCCGCGACCTATGAGCACGTGCCGCCCGAAGCGGTCGGCAACCGGCGGCGCACACCGGTCGGAGAGCTTTCGGGGAAGAACTCCATACGGGCGAAGGCCAGAGAGCTGGGGTTCGAGGTCGGGGATGTCTCAGCCGTGCTCTCTGAGATAAAGCGCCGCGAGCACGAGGGCTACCACTACGAGGCCGCCGACGCCTCGCTCGCCCTGCTCATCGGGCGCGTGAGCGGAGAGGACGAACCGCTCTTCACGCTGGAGAGCTTCCGCATCATCTCCGAGAAGCGCTCCAGGGGCGAGACGACGGTCGAGGCGACCATAAAGCTTCACGTGAAGGGGCAGCGCGTGATATCGACCGCCGAGGGCAACGGTCCCGTGCACGCCCTCGACAACGCGCTCCGGCAGGCCATAGAGCCTCACTACCCGGAGCTGAAGAACATCCACCTCGCCAACTACAAGGTGCGCATCCTCGACGAGCACCGGGCCACCGCAGCCACCACCCGCGTCCTCATAGACTCCACCGACGGCAAGCAGGTGTGGGGCGCCGTCGGGGTCGGCGAGAACATCATCGAGGCTTCCTGGCAGGCGCTGGTGGACGGCCTGGAGTACGGGATG
>CADDYV010000030.1 GCA_902810695.1 Actinomycetota bacterium
TCGTCGGGCACGAAGCTGGTCGTGGGGTTGTCCGCCTTGCCGTGGTGAGAGTAGTCGTAGCCTTCGCGGGCTTTGATGTAGCTGGTCAAGGCCGCCGGAACCTCCCCGCTCTCACCGTAGCGGGCTACGAGGTCGGCGACGTGGTTGCCCACCATCCCCCCGAACCACCGGCACTGATCGCGCTGGTGGGAGAGGTCGCCGCCAACGTAGGCCGGAGCAGAGACGCAGACCTTTATCTCCTTAGGGTCGCGGCCAGCTTCTTTAGCCGCCTCGCGGACATGCTGCACGGTCCACTCCAGGATCACAGGGTCCGCGAGCTGCAAAATGAAGCCGTCGGCCTTGCGGCCTACGAGGTTCAGCGCCTTGGGGCCGTAGCCCGCCATCCACACCTCGAGTTTGCCGTCCTTTACCCACGGGATGCGGACCTTCCTGCCACCGTAGTCCACCTCCCTCCCCTCGGCCAGCTCTTTTATGATATGCATGGCCGCTTCGAGATGCTTGAGCGTGGTCGGCTTCTTGCCGAGAACGCGCCGGGCCGAATCTCCCCGACCGATGCCGCAGATGGTGCGGTTGCCGAACATGTCGTTTAAGGTGGCAAACAGCGAGGCCGTAACCGAAGGGTCGCGGGTTGCGGGGTTGGTCACCATGGGCCCTACCATGATCCCCTCCGTAGCAGAGAGCATCTGCGAGTAGATGACGTAGGGCTCCTGCCAGAGGATGTGCGAGTCAAACGTCCAGGCGTGCGTAAATCCAAGCCTTTCGGCTCTTTGTGTTAATTCAATGACACGCCAGGCCGGAGGGTCGGTCTGGAAGGTTACGCCGAAGTCCATACGCGCACTCCTTCTACTCCTGCTTGTGCCACCACTCCCGGAATTCCGTGCAGCGCCCGTTGGCATCAAGCTTTACCAGGAAGACGCCGTCGAGTTTGACCGGTGCATCCGTGGGGAGCCTCGTGTAGTTTGCGTTCCAGTGGGCGATTCCTTCTTCTTCGGTTATCGCGAGGATCTCGTAAGAGAAGCTGATGTCGCTCTGCGAGCGCGGCACGCCGGACCAGTACCCCGATATCTCTTCACGTCCCTGGAGAGGCTCGTCGAAGGGGGTCTCGCGGTAGGTCGCCTCTTCGGTGAACAGGTCCGCCGCGGCCTGGGGATCTCTGGTCTCCCACGCCTGGCCGTAGGCATCGAGCCACGCCTCCAGCGTTTTCCGGTTCATCCGCTCCTCTGTTCTTCAGGTCGTCTCCGGGGCTCTCTCCGCTCGGGCTCGGCGGCGGGGCTACCTACGGCGGACAGGATCAGGTACACCAGCCCTGCCACGATGAAGGTGAAGAACAGGCCGTAGTTGTATAGCCCCTCGATGAAGCTGGGGTTCTGGAAGACGCCGCTGAAGTTCGGGGTGGTTGCTGCCTTGAGGAAGCCGGGCACCACCGGGATGACCCCGACCAGGACCGCCACGATGGCCCTCCAGTTCCAGCCGCCGGAGTAGGCGTAGCGGCCGTCGGTCTTGTAGAGGTCTATCAGGGAGAGCCTTCTGCGGCGTACGATCCAGTAGTCGGTGATCATGACCGCCGCTATCGCCCCGAGCAGGCTGCTGTAGCCGACGAGCCAGGTGAAGATGTAGGCGCTCGCGCTCTCGTAAAGCAGCCAGGGGAACGAGATGATGCCGATAACCGCCGTTATGAGCCCGCCCATCCTGAAGGAGATGTATCTCGGGAGGAGGTTCGAGAAGTCGAACGAGGGAGAGACGACGTTTGCGGCCATGTTGGTCGATATCTGGGCTATCGCGATGATTATCATGGCGAGGATGAGAACGACCGGCAGGTTACCGGCGATCTTCGTGGTGAGGGCGACCGGATCCCATATGGGCTTGCCGTAGATGACCACGGTGGCCGCTGTTACCGCGATGCCGAGGAAGCTGAAGGCGGTCATCGTCGGCGGGAGCCCCAGGACCTGCCCGACAACCTGCGAACGCTGGCTTTTGGCGTAGCGGGTAAAGTCCGGGATATTCAGGGAGAGCGTGATCCAGTACCCCACGTTCGCCGCGAGCCCCGTCCAGAAAAGCGACCAGAACGGGGTGTTGCCCTGCTGGAGCTTGGCCGAGGCCGCGAACACGTGCCCCACGCCGCCGCCTGCGACAAATCCCCAGATCAAAAGCGCCACTCCGCCGAGCAAAAGCAGCGGCGCCGCGAAGGACTCGAAGAACTTGACTCCCTCTATGCCGAACAGGATGATCGCAACCTGTATTCCCCAGAAGATAAAGAATGTGATGAACCTGTTCCCCGGAACGTCCGGCCAGCCGCTGTAGGCCGCGCTCAGCAGAGCGTTGAGGGCGAGCCCCCCGATCCAGGTCTGTATCCCGAACCAGCCGCAGGCCACCAGCGCGCGGGCTATCGCGGCGAAGTTGGCTCCCCTCACCCCGAACGAGGAGCGCACAAAGACCGGGAAGGGTACCCCGTACCTGGTCCCCGCGTGCGCGTTCAGGAGCATCGGGATCAGGACGAGCACGTTTCCCAAAGAGACCGTAAGCAGCGCCTGCCACCAGTTCATCCCCGCAACCATGAGCCCCGAGGCCAGGGTGTAGGTGGTGATGACCACCGACATCCCGATCCAGAGCGCCGCTATGTTATAGGTGTTCCAGGTGCGCCTCTCGGGACCGGTCGGCGCGAGGTCCTCGTTATACAGCTTAGAGCCGCTCACCTCGTCTTTGAGCGCCCTCAGCTCGCTCCGGTCCTCTACCGCCAGGTCCCTGAACTCTTCCCTCTCCAACACCCTCTCCTTCCTCCGCGCGCTTTATTACACGCGACTATTCACCCAGTCTATCGCGCGTACCGCGAGCCCGTGCAGCGCCCGTACCGCGAGTTCCAGATCCTCTTCCGGTGTGTCTTCCTCTTTGGTGTGGCTCAAGCCCCGCAGACTCTTGACGAAGAGCATCACCGTGGGCATGAGCCGCGCCATCTCCGCCGCGTCGTGCAGGGGTCCCGAGGGAAGCCGGTGCGACTTTCCGGCGACCTCTTTCACTGCCTCGTCGGCGAGTTCGATCAGGTCCGGGTGGAACGGTATCGGCTCTATCTGCCACATCCGCTCCCACTCTACCTCGACGCCTTCTTCGCGGGCGATATTTCTCGCCGCTTCCTTCGCCTCAGCGAGCATGTCGGCGAGCACATCGGCATCAAGCGCCCGCTGGTCCAGGGACATCTCGCACCACCCGTTGAACGCCGTGACGATGGCCGGACTCACGTTCACAAATCCGGTGGTGGCGCGCACGTCGTCCCGGCGGGCCGCGTCGTCCCGGAAGGCGACCGCTGAGCGGGCTGCGGCGATGAACGCGTCGCGCCGGGCGTCCATCGGGGTCGAGCCGGAGTGGGCGTGCTGGCCGGTGAAACGGACCGCGTGCCGCTCGACCCCGAACGTTCCGAGCACGACGCCCAGCGGAAGGTTCATCCGCTCCAGCACCGGTCCCTGCTCGATGTGCAGCTCCAGGTACGCGGCGGCGTTCTCTAGTTGCCGGTGCGACTCGTTCATCCGGTCCAGATCCACGCCGTGCTCGGCCAGCGCATCTGGCAGCGCGACGCCGTCCTTGTCCTTGAGGCCGCGTACCTCGTCGGGGTCCAGGGTGTTCGCGCAGGCGCTGGAGCCCAGCAGGCTGCGCCCGAAACGCGCGCCCTCCTCGTCGGCCCAGTCCACGAGCCGCAGGGTTACCGGACGCTCCCGCGGCGCGAGCACCCGGAAGGTTTCGAGCGCCCCTATCGTGTCCAGGCAGCCGTCGAGCCAGCCGCCGTTTGGGACGGAGTCTATGTGGCCGCCGAGGATGAGCGCCTTCTCCGAGTTGCCGGGGGCTGTCGCCCAGAGGTTTCCAGCCTCGTCGGTCTCGATTTCGCACTCGATCTCACCGAGCTTCTCCTTGAGCCAGTCGCGCGCCTTCACCCACTCCTCAGTCCACGCTACCCGCCGCGCCCCGTCCGGCCCGCCGGTAAGCTCGGCAAGCTCCCGGAGCTCCTCCACGGCGCGGCGGGAGTCCACCTGTCCGGCAATCTCCATCAGCCCACCCTCTCTTTCGTCTCCACCTCGGAAAGCACCTCCTCGAAGACGTCCGCCGCCTCTTTTGCGGCCTCGCGCGTGACCGTGAGCGGGGGCGAGATGCGGATGGCGTTGGCCTTTATGCCGCCCTTGCCGACGAGCACCCCGCGCTCTCTGCACGCCTCCAGGAAACGAACGGCGGCCTGCGGGTCGGGCTCACCGTCCGGCCTCACAAGCTCGACGCCGAGCATCAGCCCCCGCCCCCGCACCTCGCCGACGACAGGATGTTCCTCCGCCATCTTCAGCAGGCGCTCTTTCAGGTAGCCTCCGACCTCGGCGGCGTTTCTCTGCAGGTCGTTTTCCAGGATGTAGTTCAGGTTGGCAAGCGCCCCGGCTGTCGAGATGGGGTTGCCGCCGAAGGTCGAGATGTGCTGCTTGGGGGAGAGGGAGTCTATGATCTCCGCGCGCCCCATGACCGCGCCGATGGCGAGCCCATTTCCTAGCCCTTTTGCCATCGTTATGAGATCCGGCTCCACCTCGAAAGCCTCGATACCCCAGAAGTGGTCCCCGGTGCGCCCGAAGGCCGTCTGCACCTCGTCGGATATCAGGAGTATCCCGGTCTCGTCTAGGATCTCCTTGACCCGCTCGAAGTATCCCGGCGGCGCCTCGATAAACCCGCCGACACCCTGTATCGGCTCGGCGATGAACGCGGCGACGTGCCCCGTGGTCGCCGTCTCGATGACGCTGCGCACATCGTCCGCGCAGGCCAGGGTGCAGCCCCGCTCATGCTTGCAGAACGGGCAGCGGTAGTGGTAGGGGTTCATCGCGTAGGCCACATCGAGGGCCGAGCGCGGCGTGGGCCGCCAGCTCCCCTGCCCGGTTATCCCCATCGTTCCGAAAGAGCCGCCGTGGTAGGAGGAGCGCAGGGCGATGATCTCGCTGGAGCTGCGGTACGTCGTCGCGAACAGCATGGCGGCCTCGTTGGCCTCGCTGCCGCTGCCGACGAAGAATACCTTCTGGTCCCCGGAGATGGGGGAGAGCGATATCAGCTTCTCCGCCAGTTCCACCTGCTTTTCGATCAGGTACAGCGTCGAGGAGTGGAAGATCTTACCGGCCTGCTCCCGCACGGCCTCCACAATCTCCGGCACGGCGTGCCCGCTTATGGTGGTTACGATGCCGCCGAAGAAGTCCAGGTACTCGTTGCCCTCGGAGTCGAAGACCTTGAACCCCTCGCCGCGGACCAGTTCGATAGGCTTCTCGTAGTAGAGCGATATCCACTCCGGCAGCGCGGCCTTGTGCCGCTCGTACAGCTCTTCCGGTCTCATACCATCACCGACCTCATGCTCGGGGAAATGAACTTCCGCTCGACGAACCTGCCGGATCCACGCTCCGCCACGACTTCGCCATCACTGTAGGCGAGCTTGCCGCGCACGTAGACCGCCGCCGGGCCGCCTTCGAAGATCATCCCCTCGTAGGGGGTGTAGTCCACGTTGCCGTGGCGGTTCTCGACGGTGGCCGTAGTCTCCAGCTCCGGGTCCCACAGCACGATGTCCGCGTCCGCGCCGGGCACCAGCGTCCCCTTGCGCGGGTACATGCCGTGTATCTTCGCCTGGTTCGTCGAGAGCAGCGCGACGAACTGCCCCTCGGAGATGCGCCCTTCGTTCACGCCCAGGGTCCAGAGCGTCATAGCCCTCTCCTCGGCTCCGGGCAGGCCGTTGGGAATCCTGGAGAAGTCGTCTATCCCCAGCTCCTTCTGGCCCCGGTAGTTGAACGAGCAGTGGTCGGAGCCGAAGATCTGGAGGTCCCCGACCCTCATCCCGTTCCACAACGGCTCCCGGTTCCACTCGTCGCGCAGGGGCGGCGAGCAGACGTACTTCGCGCCCTCGAAGCCTTCCCGCGCCAGGTCCGCGTAGGAGAAGGCGAAGTACTGCGGGCAGGTCTCGGCGTAGACCGTCTGGCCGCGCTCGTGTGCCCGGTGGACTTCTTCCAGCGCCGCCGCGCACGAGACGTGGACCACCAGGAGCGGCGTGTTTGCCACCTGCGCGAGCCGGATCGCCCGTCCCGTAGCCTCCGCCTCTACTTCCGGCGGGCGTGTCAGGGCGTGGAAGCACGGTGCTGTCTCGTCTCTCGCCAGCGCCTGTCCGGTGAGCTTCGCTATGACGTCGCCGTTTTCAGCGTGGACCATGACCAGGATTCCGGCTTCGCGCGCGATCTGCATCGCCTCGAAGAGGTCCTCGTCCTCGGTGTAGAGCGGGGTACCCTTGTAGGCCATGAAGATCTTGACCGAGGAGACACCCTTCTGGACGAGGCTCGGGATCTCGGCTTTGATCTCCTCGGTCAGGTTGGTTATGGCGACGTGGAAACCGTAGTCGGTTACGGCCCTGCCCTCGGCTTTCTTCTCCCACTCCTCGATGGCTTCGGCGAGAGTTCCTTCCACGTCCTGCAAAGAGAAGTCCACGATGGTCGTCGTCCCGCCCGCGACAGCCGCCTCGGTCCCGGTTGCCCAGTCATCCGCCGTGACCGTCCCCCCGAAGGGCATGTCCATGTGGGTGTGCCCGTCTATGAAGCCGGGCATCACGAGCTTGCCCGAAGCATCCACCACCTCGGCTCCATCTGGGAATAGATCCGTGCCGACGGAGACTATTTTCTCATCCTCGACGAGCACGTCGGCCCGGAAGCTCCCGTCGGACGTTACGATGGTACCGCCGCTGAACAGTAGCTTTCCCACCTTCTACTCCTTTCCTGCCATGGAAGCGAGGATCCGCACCTCATCCTCTCTTAAAGCCTGGATAAGCCCCCCTTAACGGCTCTCCTCTGCATAACCCACCTCTTTGTATTCCTGATAGATTACACCCCGCAGGGTTCGACTGTAAATAACTTCCTCAGAGCACCTGCCCGCCGGTATTCGCCTCGATTTCCCCTTATAATTCTTATCGCAAGGGAGTGAGAGGAGAGGGAATGCCTGCTAACAATATATCTGCAGAACGAGGTAACGGTCCTCTGAGTTCGGCGCTCTCCAGCCAGCGCTGGAAGATCATCATCCCGATCTCCTTTATCACCTACAGCCTGGCTTACCTCGACCGCTCGAATTACTCGCTGGGCACGGCAGGCGGGCTGGCCAAAGACCTGAACATCTCCGCGCAGGCAGACGCGCTTCTGGGAGCCCTGTTCTTCCTGGGATACTTCCTCTTCCAGATCCCGGCCGCCCACTACGCCGAGCACCGCAGCGTGAAGAAACTCATCTTCTGGTGCCTGGTTTTGTGGGGAATCTTCGCCGCCGCCCAAGGGGTTATCCCCTGGCTGGGACTGCTGTTTGTGGACCGCTTCCTGCTGGGGGTCGTGGAGGCGGCGGTCATACCGGCGATGCTCATATTCCTCTCGCACTGGTTTACCAGCCGCGAGCGCGGGCGGGCCAACTCGTTTCTGATCCTGGGCAACCCCATCACGGTGATGTGGATGTCGGCCGTATCCGGCTACCTGATAGCAGCCACGAGCTGGCGCTGGATGTTCATCCTGGAAGGGGTTCCGGCCATCCTGTGGGCGTTCGTCTTCCGGCGGGTTGTGGCCGACCGCCCGAAGGACGCGGGCTGGCTCAACGACTCCGAGAAGCGGTCCATAGAGAACGCTCTGGCCGAGGAGCAGCGCAAGATACCCCCGGTCGAAGGCTACCGCAAGGCTTTAGGCTCGCGCAACGTGATCGTGCTGTCCATCCAGTACGCGCTCTGGAGCATAGGGGTCTACGGGTTCGTGTTCTGGCTCCCGACGATCATAAAAGCGGCCTCTCACCACGGCATCGGCGCTACGGGCGCGCTCTCGGCCGTTCCCTACGCCGTGGCCGCGCTCGCGATGGTCGGCGTCTCCTACCTCTCGGACCGCTCTACCAAACGAGGCATCTTCGTGTGGCCGTTTCTGCTCGCCGGGACGATCGCCTTCTACCTCTCCTACAAGCTCGGCCCCGGCAACTTCTGGCTCGCTTTCGTCCTGCTCGTCATCGCCGGGGCGGTGATGTACGCGCCCTACGGACCTTACTTCGCCTTCATCCCCGAGTTCTTGCCGCAGAACGTCTCGGGAGCGGCCATCGCGCTGGTCAACAGCTTCGGGGCTCTGGGCGGCTTCGTAGGGGCCTACGCGGTTGGTTGGATCCAGGGTACCGCAGGCTCGGGAGCAGCGTTTATCTTCATGGCCGCCGCGCTCCTGGTGGCCGCCCTCCTGATGCTCCTTGTCAAGAGACCGAGGACCGGAGAAGGGGAAGTCCTGCATCCTGCCAAGGCGCATCCCTGAGCTTTTCCCTTCTTCTGGAGATCATCCCTCCGGCGCGATGGTGCCCCAGACATCCCCCACGACGCCCCGGCGACCACGAAAGGATACAGCCGCCCCGCCTTTGGTGGAGAATTCCAGGTCCACGGACTCCAGGTAGTCGGGCTCTCCGGGATCTTCTCTCGTAAGATAGCGGCGAACGAAGGCCCGCAAGAGGGGCGAGTGGGTAACGCACACGTACCGCCGCCGCGTCTCCGCCGGCAGGTCCAGCAGGCTCGTTGCGAAGGTAAGGAGTCTACGGGCGACTGCTCCCCAGTCCTCACCCGGAGGATCGGGGTGTTGCACCCAGTAGCCGATACGGTCGGGAGACTCCCAGAACCTTCGAAAGAAGCGATGACCCGACAACTCTTCTGCGGTAAGTCTCCTCGCCCCCGTCTGCGCCGCGAGCGCCTCCGGAGTGCTCACCATCTCCACCCGCCCGCCCGCCACGTAGAGGTCCGGGTTGCGCAGCGCCCACTCCTCGGCGGGGGCGTGCAGTTCCACCTGTCCCCGGCGTCCGGCATCTCTGAGGGATGCCTCCGCGCCGCCGCGGATCGCCGCCGCAGTCTCCCGCGCCCGGAGCGTCGGGGCATACAGGAAGAAAACCCTCTCGCCGGGCTCCAGCTCTTCTCCAAGTCGCCATCCCGCCGCTACCGCCCGCGCGATGCCTCCCTCCGTAACCGGAACGTCTCCCCGGTGAGAAGCCACCTCGCCGTGGCGCACCAGTTGCACCAGGAGCGGGTTGCTCATCTACTCGATCACGGCGAAGGCACGTGCGGGGGCGCTCTCGATCCCGGCGAACTTGTAGAAGGGCGCGAAGAACCGGCACCGGGGCGGAAGGTCTTTGAGGTTCACCAGCCCCTCCACCAGCGGTATGCCCGCGCCCAGGATCGTGTTGTGCACCACGAACTGATCCGGCGTCCAGCCCGGCTCGCGGGCGGCGGGCTCCTCGAAGAAGTCGCAGCCGATACATTTCGGCTCTCGTTCGACGAGCCACCGGGCCGCCTCCTCCGTAAGCCCGGGCGAGCGGCGGAAATACGCGTGCTGGCCGATGGCCCTCTCGGACCAGTCGGTGCGCAGGAGCAGAATGTCCCCGGTCCTGATGGACTCTCCCCTCGACTCCAGGCGTTTGCGGGCTTTCTCCAGGTCCGGTACATCGAGCAGGGCCATCTCCTCCACGGGCGTCAGGTCCAGGACGACGGCCTCCCCGATCACCCTCTCCAGGGCCACCTCGTCAATGCTCTCCCCGCCCTCTATGGTGTGCAGCGCAGATTCGACGTGACAGCCGGTGTGCAGGCTCATCAAGTTGGTCTGCGTGGACTGCCAGTAGCCCGGCTTGGTGCGCACCTCGAGCTGCACTCCGAGATCCGTCGAGGGCGGGCCCTTGAAACCATGGGGAACCGCCGGGCTCAGGTCTACAATCCTCTCCACAACGCTTTCTCCTAAACGTCCATCGTCTCGTAGAACTCGCGCTCGCGGCTCTCGAGGCGTGGGATCGCATCCCCAAAGGCATACTCCTGGAAGTGTTTGGAGTCTATGTGAGCCTGGTAGGCGTCGGCGTCCACGTACTGCTCGTAGAGGTAGAAGACGTTGGGGTTCTCCGGGTCGCGGTGGGGCTGGTAGAGCAGAATTCCTGGCTCCTGCCGCGAGGGTCCCGCGAGCTTCTTTATCGCCTCGGCGACCTTCTCCGCCTCACCTTCCTTCGCCGTCCACTTCGCGCTCACCACGTAGGCCATGTTTTCACCCTCCTTTTCTTCCGACGCGGTTTCTCAAGACTCCTATACCCTCGATCTCCATCTCTATAAGATTCCCCTCCTCAAGCCAGCGGTCTATTTCCAGGCCGGATCCTCTGGCAGCGGTCCCGGAGCCGAAGACCTCTCCGGGGTAGATCGTCTGCGCCTGGGATGCGTAGGATATGAGGTCTGCGAACTTGTGGTGCATGTTCGCCGAAGTGTCCTCACCCCACACCTCGCCGTTCACCCGCACGACCATGCGCAGATTCGAGGCATCGAGTTCATCCGAGGTAACTATGCATGGTCCGAGCACGTTCGATCCATCCCAATCTTTTGCTTTGGACGGTCCCATACCCACCGGAAGCTCGCGGGCCTGCACGTCGCGGGCGGAGAGGTCGTTCCAGATCGTGTAGCCGAAGATATACCTCGAAGCCTCCTCTTTCGAGATGTCCTTTCCCCTGCGCCCGATGATAGCGGCAAGCTCCAGCTCGTGGTCGAGCCGGTCGGTGTAGGAAGGCCAGGGGATCTCCGCCTCGGGTCCGATCACGGTATCCGGCATGCCCTTGTAGAAGGCAGGCACCTCGTACCACTCCTCGGGTATGGGACGACCGAGCCTCCCCAGGGCGTTTTTCATGTGCCCCTCGAAGGTCAGGAAGTCCCGCATCGAACGCGGCCTTAAAGGAGCGAGCAGACGCGCGTTCGCCACCGGCACCCCCTCGCGGACTGGAGCGCCGGCCTCTATGAACGCGACCATGTCACCGTCGAACCCGACGTCCACCACCCGTCTGTCTTTGAGCATCCCCACCCTCGGACCGTCTCCGGCTTCGTACGTCACGAACTTCACGTCCCGCTCACCTCCCTGAGAGGGTAGCTCTCCGCAGCCGCGAGCTTCACCGCCTCGATGATCTTCACGTAGCACCCGCACCGGCACAGGTTCCCGCCCAGGTAGGTTTTGATCTCCTCCTCCGAAGGCTCCGGCATCTCCTCTAGCAGCCGCTTGGCGGTGAGGATCATACCAGGGGTGCAATAGCCGCACTGGAATGCCTCCGCCTCCACGAACGCCCGCTGGACGGGATGGTCGCCCCCCAGACTTTCGACCGTGGTGATATCACGCCCCGCCGCAAGCGGCGTCAGGAGCAGGCAGGCCGAGACCGGCTCTCCGTCCACCAGCACCGTGCAGGCCCCGCACACCCCGATCCCGCACGTCTCCCGCACGCTCAGCAGACCGAACTCCCGGCGCAACACCCCGAGCAGCATCTCGTCCGGGCGGGCCTCCACCGCAACCCGCTCCCCGTTTACCACTAACGGCACCTTCATCTCGCAAGCCTCCTCGGAACTAACCTCTTCGCCGCAGCGATCCGGCGCGAGCGCAGCAGGAGCCCGACGACGAGCGCCCCCAGCGAGATCCCGAACGCCACCGCGTAGGTTCTGCGGGCTCCATTCTTACCCGCAACCCCTTCGGTTGCGGGCTCTTCCTGAGACGGAAGGGTACTCCTGGTTCGCTCCTCGTCCCGGCGGTCTATCGCGTCGAGGACCGATTCGGCTGTGATCGGCAGTCCGGTAATGTTTATGCCCAGAGAGTGCAGGGCGTTGCCTATGGCGGGAGGGACAGGCGGAAGCGCGGTCTCCCCGAGCCCGTGAACCTCGGCCCTCTCACCCTCCACCAGCTCGTGGGTAAGCACCTCGGGCATATCTCCGGCGGCGGGCACGCAGTAGTCGGAGAGGTTGGCGTTGCTCACCTGCCCCTCCGAGAAATTCACGCTCTCGAAGAGCGCCGTGCCCACTCCCATTATCATGGAGCCCTCGTTCTGCAGCTCGGCTCCCGGACGGTTTATTACCCTGCCCGCGTAAACGGGAGCGTGCAGCCTCTTTACAGAGAACCTCCCGGTCTCCTTGTCCACCTCGACCTCGGCGGCTGCCGCTCCCTGGTGCCAGTGCGAGGAGGCCACTCCCTGACCGGTATCCGGGTCCAGCCCTCCCTCATCCACTACCTCGCCGTAGCCGCGCCTGCCATTTTTCCTGAGGTCCTCGACCGCCTTCTCCAGCGCCCGGCCCATCATGTGCGTGGAGCGGCTGGAGGTGGTGCGCGTGTCGTAAGGCACCGCGTCGGTGTCGGGGTCGGGGAAGCCTACTTTCTCTACTTCCACCCCGAGAAGCTCCGCAGCCATCAGCCGGATCGCCTTTCTCGCCCCCTGTCCCATCTCGGCGGTCGCGCAGAGGACGGTGTAGTTTCCGTTGTCGCTAGCTTCGACGGCGATGGAGGCCCGGCTCGGCGTCTGCATGCCCTTGAGCATCACGCACAGCCCTTTACCGTGCCGGTTCTCGTTCCACCTTACGGCATCCGCCGCTCTTTGCAGAAGCTCGGCGAAGTGGACGTCGTGCATGATCTCACCGGTACAGTAGCGGTCTCCATCTTTGAGGATGTTTTTCAGCCGCAGCTCCAGCGGGTCCATTTCGAGCTTTTCGGCGAGCAGGTCAATCGTTCTCTCGGAGGCCCAGGTGCACTGCATCTGGCCGTAGCCGCGGTACGCGCCGTTGGGCGGCAGGTTGGTGTAGACGGCGTGGGAATCTACCCAGACGTTGGGGATGCGGTAGGGGCCGGGAGAGGCGAAGCCCATCTTCTGGGCGACGCCGGGGCCGCAGTCGGCGTAGGCACCCGTGTTCGCCCAGCACTCTACCCGCTTGGCCACGAGCGTCCCGTCGCGCTTCGCGCCCAGTTTGACCTTGAGCGTAGCCGGGTGGCGGTTGAGGGTCAGCCACTCCTCGTCGCGATCCAGCACGATCTTGGTCGGACGTTCCGCCTTGCGAGCGAGGCAGGCGGCAATGGCTTCCAGGCGCACGAAGGTCTTGGCCCCGAACGAACCCCCCATCGGCGGACATACGATGCGCACCTTCTCCTCCGGGATGCCGAATATCCCCGCGAGGTCCATGCGGGTGTTGAAAGGCGTCTGCGAGCCGGTCCAGACTTCGAGCCCGTCGCCTTCCCAGCGGGCGAGCGCCGCGTGAGGCTCCATCGGGGCGTGCTGCGCCCCGGCGGTGAAATAAGTTTCTTCTACGACCACGTCGGCCTCCCCGAAGCCACTTTCGATGTCGCCGTGCCGGATGCGGAAGCGGTGGCAGACGTTCGTTCCCTGCTGCGGGCGCAGCCCGAAGTACGCCGCGTCGTTTTCGGAGAGCTTGATCTCCTCATGGACCAGCGGGCCGTCCGCAGCAGCCTCCGCCGCGTCGAATACGGCGGGAAGCTCCTCGTAGTCCACCTCGATCAAATCGAGCGCCTCTTCGGCTCGCTCGGGAGTGGTAGCCGCGACCGCGGCCACCGGGTCGCCGGCGTAGCGCACCTTCTCCTGCGCCAGCACAGTCTGGTCCTTTATCTGGCAGCCGTAGTAGCCGAGGTCGCGCACGTCGTGGGGCACGAGCACCACGACATCCTCCGGCACCGCGGAGGCATCCACCCGCGAGATGCGGGCGTGGGGGTGCGGGGAGCGCAGGATGCGGGCGTGGAGCATGCCTTCCAGCTCGATGTCCTGGGAGTAGCGGAGCTCTCCTGTAACCCTGGGATCACTCACGGTAGAGATCCTCCAGCGCCCGGCGTACTTCCACGGCTACCACCCGCCGTCGGTAACGGGCCGAGCCGCGGGCGTCGGAGATGGGTTCGATAGCCTCCGCGTAGCGCCGGGCTATCTCGTCCGCCAGATCCGGCTCCGTTCGCCCGCTCTCCGCAAGCGCGCAGGCTTCGGGGAAATACTGGGGCCTTCCGGCGACCGCCCCGACCACAACCCGAAGTCCTCCTCCGACCTCCGCCGCGGCAACCGAGACGCACGGACGATCCTCGCTGGAGCGGGAGCGGAACTTGCGATAGACCGCACGCCGCGCCCTACCCGGTACCCGCACCTCTACCACCAGCTCGTCTTCCTCCAGAGAGGTCGTGTAGTGGTCCAGTATGAAGTCTGCAACGGGGATCTCACGCCTGCCTCCCGATCCTGCTACCACGACGCGGGCGTCCAGCGCGGCCAGCATCGCCGGCGGGTCTGAGGCGTAGTCGGCGTCCGCCAGCACCCCTCCGACGGTCGCCTGGTTGCGTACCCTGGGGCTCGCGACGACGGAGAAGGCGTGGGCGAGCGCGGGCCAGCCCTCCCGAACCATCCCGGAACGCTCCACCACCCTGTGGGTAGCCATCGCTCCGAGCACGAGCCCTTCGTTCTCCTGGTTTATGGAGTCGAGATCGAGCACGCCGCGGAGAGCGAGAAGCCGGACCGGGCGAAGGAAGCCCTGGTTCATGAGGATTCCGAGGAATGTTCCCCCCGCGACCACGGTCGCATCCTCGCCGTACCTTGCCCGCAGATCCAGCGCCTCCTCAAGAGAACGGGGCTCCAGCCACTCCACCGCGCTCATACCGATCACAGGGTGGTTACGGGCCGGCACTGCAGGAGATAGAGGTCGTCGCCAACGATGGCCCACTCTATGTCTTGGGGTGCGCCCTCCCTCTCCTCGAGCAGCCTGCCAAGCTCCACGAGACGCCGCAGTTCCTCCTCACCGAGCACCTGCTCGTCCACGATCCGCTGCCGTTTCAGGATTCCGGAGCGGTCGAGGACGTAGTGGTCGGGAGTTACCTCGCCCGATACCACCTTCTCGCCGAGCCCTGCGGTCGCCTCGACGACCATTCTGTCGCGCCGCCTCTTGACGGGGTCCGCGGTGAACAGGACGCCGGACTTCTCCGGCTGCACCATTTTCTGCACCACGACCGCCATGCGCAGATCCTCCAGCGAGCCCTTCTGCGCCCGGTAGAAGAGCGCCCTCTCGGTGAAGAACGAGGCCCAGCAGTCCACCACGCGTTCGCAGACCTCCTCTGCACCTTCAACGTTGAGGTAGGTCTCCTGCTGGCCGGCGTAGCTCGCGGTCCCGGAGTCCTCGGCGCAGGCCGAGGAGCGCACCGCCACCCTGCCGTCGCCGATACGCTTGTAGGTTGCGGTGGTCCTCCCGCCGGTGAGCCGCCGGTAGGCGGAGGAGATCTCCTCCCGCGGTGGCTCGGCTTTTCGCACTAACGTCTCGATCCCCCCGTGGTCCTGCCTGCGCACCAGCTCCAGAATCCGCTCCGCGTCCACCGAGCGTTCGAATACGTGGGGGGGAATGACGAACCCCGGCGGAACCGGAAGCCCCTCGGAGGCCATCTTCGCCAGGTTCGCTCCTTTTCCACCCGCGAGCGACACATCCGCGCACTCCTCGTCCGAGAACCAGAGCACGGTCCTCTCGCGCACCCTACTCATCGAGGATCGCAACCGCCCGCAGCGGGGCGCCGGTGGTGCCGGTCCACTTCAGGGGGAAAGCCGAGAGCTTGAACCCGTACGGCGGTAGCTGGTCGAGGTTGGTCAGGTTCTCTATGTGCCAGTAGTCTTCCTCCCACATCACCCGGTGCGCCTCCCAGAACTGCTTGCGCTCGAACATCGCCCACACCGGCGGGTCGAAGGTCGGGGCGTCGGTGCCCATGAGCCGGACGCCCCTGGAGATCAGATACTTCGTGGCCTCCGCGGTCATCCCGCAGTGGTCGGTGAGGTAGCGTTCTTCGTCGTTGTAGGCCGAGGCGCCGGTCTGGATGAGCACGATGTCGCGCTCCTTGAGCCCGTAGCCGATCTTCTCCAGCGCCTCGTCTATGTCGGCGGCGGTGATCCCTGCCCCTTTCTCCAGATACCTGAAGTCGAGGACGACTCCGTCAGAGTAACAGTACTCCAGCGGAATCTTCTCGGCTCCAGGGCCGTCGGGCCGTATGTGCTTGAGGGCGTCCATGTGGGTCCCGGCGTGGTCGCTCTGGATGACCAGGTAGGAGGCGGTGAGCGAGTCCACGCCGTACTTGTCGGCTCCGACCCCCTCGGCGAACTCCTGCCAGGTCTCGTACATCAGGAGGCTGGGCGTCGGGATGCGGGGGAAGGTAACCATGTCCTTGTGGACAGGCATGGAGAGGTCCACCAGACGGCTCATTCGGACTGTGCTCCTTTCATCATCTTCTCGAACGACTCGAAGTGCCAGCGCAAAGCTTCGCCTGCCTTCTCGGGGTTGCCTTCTTCGAAGGCTTCCAGAAGCGGCCGGTGCATCTCGGCCAGCTCGTTAAGGTCTATATCGGTCTTGACCACGGTGATGATCGTGCGCGCCCCGATCCTCAGCGAGCCCCAGAGCTCTTTGAGCGTCTGGTTGCCCGCCGACTCTACGATCAGGCGGTGGAAGCTCACGTCGTGGCGCACCAGCTCGTGCAGGTTCCCGGCGTCGGCAGCTTCTTTCATCGCCTCGAACTCTCTCTCGAAGGCCTCGACCTTCCCGTCCAGCCGGGCGGCGGCCTGCCGCGCCGCCAGCTCCTCCAGAGCCGCCCGGACGGGGTATACCTCCAGCAGTTCATCCAGCGTTACCTCCCGGACGCGCGCTCCCCGGAAGGGTTCGGATTCCACGAAACGCAGGAACTCCAGCTCCCGCAGGGCCTCGCGCACGGGGGCCTGGCTTGTGCCGAACTCTCTGGCCAGCTGGGTCTCCACCAGCCGCTCTCCGGGTGCGTACTCGCCGCTCAGCAGCCGCTCGATGAGCTGCTCTTTGATCTGCTCGCGCAGCACGGTGCGGTTGAGTTTCAAGAGAGGATCTCCACGACGCCCGTAGCCCCGTTTACGCGTATGCGATCCCCGGTCTTTATCCGGGCGGTCGCCTCCGAGGTTCCCACCACCGCCGGTATGCCGAACTCACGCGAGACGACCGCCGGGTGGGAGACGGTCCCGCCCGCGTCGGTGACGAGCGCGCTTATCTTGGTGAAGAGCACGACCCACGCCGGGTTGGTCATCCGGCAGACGAGCACATCTCCTTCCCTGACCTGGTCGGATTCCTCCAGCGAGGTGACGACGCGGGCCACACCCTCCACAACCCCGGCTGAAGCGGCGAGTCCTATGATCTCATCCGCCTTCTCCGGTGGCTTACGGTAAAACTTCTCGGGGAACCCCCAGAGCGCGCCGTACGGGAACTCCAGAGCTTCCCTGGTCGCCGTGCCGACCCAATCGCGGGGTCGGATCTCGTACGCCTCCTCGTGCTCGTCGCGCCGGTCGGAGACTACGGTGCGGGCGTCTATCTGCTCCGGGTCCGTCATCAGCACCCGAAGCTCGTTGTAGCGGAGAAACATTACATCTTCGGGATCGTCGAGAAGCCCGGCCTCGACGAGCTTCTTCCCGATGGCGATGAGGACGAGGCGCAGCCGCGCGTTCGTGCCCTGGTCTATGTAGAAGTGGTGGTCGGGAGTGAGGGGGTTCATACGCAGCGAGAGGTCCAGCGCCCTCTGGAGCTTTGTTTTCCCCTCGCCCTCCGGCACGTCGTCCATCAGTTCGTGGATGGCGGCTTCGAGGTCCTCCTTGACGGCCCGGAGCGCCTTCGGGTAGTCATAGTCGCTCTCCAGGTATCCCCTCACCGCCTCGATGATCGGGGCCGGGTCCTCCTTCCAGGTCTTGAACATGAATTCATGGGCCCAGATCGCCTTGTACCCGAACTCTTGCTGGTAGGGCTCCAGCCTCTCGCTGATAAACCGCTTTCCGCGCTCAGACCCCTGCAGAGCCTCCATCACCCCGGAAGCGGTATTGGCCTGGAAGGCTTCGTGGAGTTCGGGCTCTTCCTTGATATCCTCCTTCATCCTCCACAGAGCCTCCACAGAGTCCCAGTTTCTGTCCTCCGTCGAGCTCTGCAACCTCCCTACGAGGCCGGGGTCCACCTCGCCCTTGACCTCGGCTATGGTGGCGCTCAGGTTCTGCGTGGAGGTGAACTGGGCGAAGTTGAGCATCCAGTGGATCTTCCAGTGGCGGTCGTGGATGTCTATGGCGTCTTCGAGCAGGACGGCGAGCTCTACGAGGTCCGCCCCCTCCTTGTCGTAGCTATCCAGGTAGGTGAAGTTGCGCTCCATCTCGGGACGGAGCCTGTTCCGCCACCACTCCAGAAAGTTCCAGGCGTAGTGGGGCAGCACCGCGTTCATGTACGCCCCGATCTTCGCGGCGTAGCCGGGCTCGCGCGGGACCCGTGGTACGTAGCGGCTCTGGTACTCGGTGGCCTCCGCGTGCACCGATGGATCCGCCGGAACCGCCGCCGTGTACACGTAGCCGTTTATCTTCTTCGCGATCCAGTCAGAGGCGAAAGGCGTTCCGAACCGCCTGAACATGTGGTCGCAAGAGAGCCACCACCCGCCGATGTCGAAGAACATGGGAGAGACGGGATTCGGACAATGCAGGTCGTCGTAGATCCAGAACAGCTCCTTCTCCCCTTCCTCCCACTCTATCGGAAAGTCCGCATCACCATAATATGCACCAAGCACTCGACCGGTGTCCGTCTCCACGTCCGCTCCTCCTTGCCAGTTCGGCTACCCTTTCCTTCGTGTAACTATATATAATCGATAATCGAAACGCAAGCGATTTGGGAAAGGCGCACAAAACGAGCCCTTTGATCTCGGGCAAAAGTTAGAGTTCGGGAGTCGGTGCGCTCTGAAACATCTGGCCTGAGGCATGGGAAGCGGCGATACTGGTACCCTGGCAACAAAATCCTTGCCGGGTATGGAAGCGGCAAAGAAGATAAGTTAGAAAGAACTCTGGCTGGCGATTCGGCTGTGATTTTTTCTCGCGGGAGAGGAGGAGAGGTGCAGAGACCAGAGGGAAGGTTCCGGGGAGCGATCTTCGACGTGGATGGGGTGCTGGTTGACTCGCCCCATGAACGGGCCTGGCGCGAGGGACTTAAGCAACTCATGGAGGGTGAGTGGAGCGACATCCGCGACCAGAGCACCTACTCACCCGAAAGGTTCACCCCGCAGGTCTACCAGCGGGTGATGAGCGGCAAGCCCCGCTACAAAGGCGCTCAAGCGGCCCTCGAGTACTTCGAGGTCCCAGACGCCGAAAGACGCGCCCGGGAGTACGGCGACCGCAAGCAGGTTATGATCACCAGACTCATCGAGGCCGGGGAGTTCAAAGCTTACCCTGACGCTCTGCGCTTCGTGCTGGCGGTCAAAGATGCGGGGCTGAAGATAGTAACGGCCTCTTCTTCCAAGAACGCCAACGCTTTCCTGCAGCGCATACACCTGGACGAGTTCGCCGATAAAGAAGGGCTCTCCTACGAGTTCCTGAAGCCAGGTTACACCATACTCGACATCCTGGACGCGAACGTAAGCGGGCGCGACTTCGCGCAGGGCAAGCCGCACCCGGAGATCTTCCTCACGGCGGCTGAGGAGCTGGGCGTTCCGCCGGAGGAGTGCTTCGTAGTCGAGGACGCGGCAAACGGGGTGCAGGCGGCGAAGGCGGGAGGCATGGCGGCGTTGGGACTGGCGAGGGCGGATGATGAGGAGCTGTTGAGTGAGGCGGGCGCTGACATAGTGGTTACGAGCCTCGACGATGTATCTCTGGAGGCTCTGGCGGAGGGCCGTCTCGAACAGGCTGGCGTCCGCTGATGGGCAGGAAGATCTCCGATCTCCCGCACGCGCTCGTCCACGAAGAGGATTTGAACCGGCGTCTGGCCGGGAAACGTCCTGCCGTGTTCCTCGACTACGACGGCACCCTCACCCCCATCGTGGATCGTCCGGAGGATGCGGTGATCTCCGAGAGCATGCGGGAGGTTGTAAGCTCTCTGGCGCGGCGCTGCCCGGTGTGCGTCATCAGCGGGCGGGACCGGCAGGTGGTGCAGGAGCTTATGGGCCTTGAGAGCCTGATCGTGGCCGGAAGCCACGGCTTCGACATCTGGAGTCCCGGTGAGGGCAAAATTCAGCACGAGGCGGCTGCCGGGACCGAAGGACTGCTCGATGCGGTAAAAGCGCGTCTGGAGAAGGAGATCAAACCCTTCGAGGGCGCTGCGGTCGAAGCCAAGAAAGCCTCGGTGGCCGTCCACTACAGGCTCCTCTCCGAAGAACAGAGGCCCAGGATAAAGGAGATAGTTGACAGGCTCCTCGAAGAGCACCCGGACGAGTTGAAGGTAACCCCCGGCAAGATGGTCTTTGAGGTACAGCCCAAAATAGATTGGGACAAGGGCAAAGCCGTACTCTATCTGCTGGAGGCCCTGGAGTTGAATCGCGACGACGTGGTTCCTCTCTATCTGGGAGACGATGTTACAGATGAGGACGCCTTCGGGGCTCTGGCGGAAAATGGGGGCATCGGCGTCTTCGTGGGGCGAGCCGGGGATCCGGAGGTCGGCGAGAGGAAAACTAAGGCGGAGTACATTCTGAACACCACGGAGGAGGTGGAGCGTTTTCTGGATGCGCTCGCCCGCTGAACCGAACGAGGCGCGTAAGGAACGGAGATCCATGCTGGAAGAGAGAAGTATCGCGAAAGAGAACTGGACGCTGGGCTACGACTCCTTCGTCCCCGAAGAAGAGGGTTTGCGCGAGGCGCTGACCTCGACCGGCAACGGCTACTTCTGCACCAGGGGAGCTTTCGCCTGGATCGAGGCCAGCGGCGTGCACTACCCCGGCACCTACACCCACGGCGGCTACAACCGGGAGACCACCATCATGGCCGGGGTTCCGGTGTTGAACGAGGACCTGGTAAATCTCCCCAACTGGCTGCTTCTGGAGATCCGTATCGAAGGCGAGGAGGCCGTCGGAGCGAACAACGTCGAGCTTCTCTCCTACCGCCACGAGATAGACCTGAGAGACGCCGTGCTGGTACGCAACCTCCGCTTCCGGGACCGCGCCGGAAGGGAGACAACCATCGAGACCCGCCGGTTTGTGAGCATGGCCGCCAGGCACCTGGGGGCGATGGAGTGGAAGATCACCCCACAGAACTGGTCGGGAAAGGTGGAGATGGTTACGGCGCTCGATGGGCGGGTGACCAACAGCGGAGTGGCCCGCTACCGGCAGCTAGAAGGGCGCCACCTCGACCCTGTGGCGACCCACACCTCGGACCCCAACGTCGCCAGCGCGCCGGGGCCCGGGATCATCGCGCTTGAGGCCAGAACCCGCCAGTCGCACATCTACATAGCCGAGGCTGCCCGCACCCGCATCTACGACGCCGAGCACGAGGATGGCGAGGAACTCGCGGTCGGCCACAGCCTCTACCGGATGGAGGACTACATCCACCAGGTGCTCTCTTTTGTGGTAGAAGAGAAAAAAGCGGTGCGCGTCGAGAAGATGGTCGCCTTCTACACCTCGCGAGATCGGGCCATAAACGAGCCCCTCTCCAACGCCATGAAAGCGGCGAGACGCTTTGGCACCTTTGAGGAAGCCCTGGAGAACCACCGGCGCGCGTGGGCGGAGTTGTGGGAGATCTGCGACGTGCGCCTGCCCAGAGACAGCCGGGTTCAACTCTTGCTCCGGCTGCACATCTACCACATCCTCTCGGTGTGCTCCCCGCACACTTCAGACCTCGACGCGGGAGTTCCCGCCCGGGGCCTGAACGGAGAAGCCTACCGGGGCCACATCTTCTGGGATGACCTCTACATCTACCCCTTCCTCAACTTCCGGCTGCCCGATATCACCCGCGAGACGCTCATGTACCGCTACCGTCGGCTGGAAGAGGCCCGTGTGGCGGCTAAAGAAGCCGGATACAGAGGAGCGATGTTCCCCTGGCAGAGCGGCTCGGACGGCCAGGAAGAGACGCAGATCGTTCATCTCAACCCCCGCTCGGGAAAGTGGGACCCTGATCTCTCCCGCAACCAGCGTCACGTGAACGCAGCGATCTTCTACAACATCTACAACTACTACAAGACAACCGGGGATATCGAGTTCCTTCTGGGGCACGGAGCCGAGGTGATGCTGGAGATCGCCCGCTTCTGGGCCTCTATCGCCCACTACAACCCGGATAGAGGCCGCTACGAGATCCACGGGGTGATGGGTCCCGACGAGTTCCACGAGAAGTACCCCGACTCGGATAAAGCGGGCCTGAACAACAACGCCTACACCAACGTGATGGTGGCCTGGATCTCGAAGGTAGCTGGGGAAGTGCTCGAGATGCTCCCCGAGCGCCGCCGCAACGCCCTTTGCAACAACATCGGGCTCACTGAAGAGGAGATCGAGCAGTGGAAAGAGATGAGCGAAAAGATGTTCATCCCCTTCCACAAAGACGAAGAAGGCAACGATATCATAAGTCAGTTCGAGGGCTATGAGGAACTGGAAGAGCTTGACTGGGAGCACTACCGCGAGAAGTACGGCAACATCCAGCGCCTGGACCGCATCCTGAAGGCCGAAGGCGATACCCCCGACCGCTACAAGTTCTCCAAGCAGGCAGACACTCTCATGCTGCACTTCCTCTTCACCAGAGAGGAGCTAAAAGATATCTTCGAGCGCCTCGGCTACGCCTACACGCCGGAGATGGCCCGAAAGAACATCGCCTACTACGCGAGCAGGAGCACCCACGGCTCCACTCTAAGCTTCATCGTGCACGCCCACGTCCTGGCCGAGATAGACCCCGAAGCCTCCTGGCAGATGTTCAAGACTGCCTTAGAGAGCGACGTGGGAGACATCCAGGGCGGGACCACCAGGGAAGGCATCCACATGGGGGTTATGGCCGGCACGCTGGACCTGATCCAGCGCGGCTACCTGGGCACCACGATCAGAGATGAGACCCTCTACTTCGCCCCCCAACAGACCGAGAGGCTCGATGGACTCTCGTTCTTCATGCGCTTTCGGAGAGTGCCGATCGAGCTAACACTCGAAGAGGGCAAGCTCAGGGTCGCCGTACAGGAGGATGGATATGGCAACACCATCAAAATCGGAGTAGGAGACGAGCTTGTGGAGCTCGAAGCCGGCCAGCACCATACCTTCGATCTCCGCGGCGGAGCGCATTAATACCATCCCTGTGCCCTGCGCGCTCGAACAACAACCGAAGAATGCGGGTGCGAGAGGAATAGAGTGATGGCTATTCGCGCGGTTGTGTTCGACATCGGTGGTGTACTGGAACACACGCCGTCTACTGGATGGGTTGAAAAATGGGAGGCCCGTCTCAATCTGAAACCCGGAGAGCTCGATGAGCGGCTTGAAGGGGTGTGGCGGGATGGCAGCGTTGGCAACATCTCGGAAGCGGAAGTAAAAAAGAGGGTGGGTGAGATACTGGGGTTGGATCCGGCGCAGGTAGAGGCGTTTATGGACGACTTCTGGGAGGAGTATGTCGGTAAACTCAACGTCGAACTCGCATCCTACTTCGCCAGCCTGCGTCCGCGCTATCGAACCGCCATTCTCAGCAACAGCTTCGTCGGCGCCCGGCGCAGAGAACAGGAACGCTACCGCTTCGACGAGATGTGCGACCTTATCGTCTACTCCCACGAGGAAGGGATGGAGAAACCCGAGCAGCGCATCTTCGAACTGACCTGCAAGCGCCTCGGCGTACAGCCGGAAGAGACCATCTTCCTCGATGATGTCGAACCGCACGTAGCGGCCGCCCGGGAATACGGCATCCAGGCTATCCTCTTTCAGAACACAACCCAGGCGATCTCAGACATCGAAGACCGCCTGCAAACTTACTCCTCATAGCACACCTGCAAAGCCGGCAATGTGTGAAGATTTGTTTCGTCCTGTGATGTGTGTTGCGCTATGCGATAAGATTTCATTTTCGGCACACGGGCCATGCAAGCAACGAGGGAGGGAAGTTTGTCATGCAAGGCTCTGCCAGACGCGCTGTTGACCCCTGGGTTTCGGTTGCGATATCGCCGGCACCTATCTTTGGACGAAGATCGTATACAGCGTAAAGAGTTCGGCTACTTTTGCCTCTTTTGCAACTACCATCAACTGGCTCGATCAGGGCTATCTGATGAGTGCTGCAAACTGCAACAGGCAATCCATGTCTTGAAATCTTCAAACGAGGGGGCCATGAATCAGTGAGTGATGGTAGCGAATCTCTGGATGGATTTGGAGTTGATCAGCACCGGCACGGTTGGACAGAAGACGATATCACCGTGGTGCAGGTCTCGGGCCTCAAGCGCACCATATCCGGCACGGCCATCGGCAACATGATGGAGTGGTATGACTTTGGGGTCTACGGTTTTATCGCCACCACCCTGGGCCAGGTGTTTTTCCCCGGCTCCAGTCACGCGGCGCAGTTGATCTCCACGTTTGCCACCTTCGCTGCGGCGTTTCTGGTGCGCCCGCTGGGTGGGCTGTTCTTCGGCCCGCTGGGCGACAGGATCGGCCGCCAGAAGGTGCTGGCCATCACCATGATCTTGATGGCGCTCGGATCATTCGCCATCGGGTTGCTACCCAGCTATGCGACCCTCGGTATCTGGGCCCCTATTCTGCTCCTGGTGGCCCGGCTGGTGCAGGGATTCTCTACCGGCGGCGAGTACGGTGGGGCGATGACTTTCCTCAGCGAGCACTCCCCAGACCGGCGGAGAGGATTCTTGGGAAGCTGGTTGGAGTTCGGCACGCTAACCGGATACGTGCTCGGTGCGTCCATCGTCACCGGGCTCACCGCCAGCCTCTCGGATAGTGCACTCTTAACCTGGGGATGGCGGATACCATTCCTGGTGGCTGGTCCGCTGGGAATCATCGGATTGTACGTGAGGCTGAGGCTGGAGGAGACTCCAGCTTACGAGAAGCAGGCTGAAACCAATCGCACCGAAGCCAGCGTTACCCTCGCCGAGCAGTTTCGCCACACCGTCATCGAGCAGTGGCGACCTTTGCTGATTTGCGTAGGTCTGGTGCTGGTGTGGAACGTCACCAACTACATGCTCACGGCCTACATGCCCACCTACCTCTCCAGTGAGACGGGCATCCCTGCAACCCCCGCTCTGGTGATCATCGTGGTGGTCATGGTGATCCTGATGGCGGCTATCACCTTTGTTGGCCGGATTTCGGACCGGGCCGGGCGCAAGCCGGTGCTGGCCGCTGGCTGCGGACTTCTGATCTTACTGTCGGTGCCAGCGTTTCTGCTCATCGGCCAGGGCGGTTACGCGATGGTCTTCATCGGCACCATGCTGATTGGACTGATGCTCGTGTGCTTCAGCAGCACCGAACCATCCACCCTGCCGGCGCTGTTCCCCACCAACGTCCGCTACGGGGCGCTTTCGGTCGGGTTCAACATCTCCGTGTCGTTGTTCGGGGGCACAACCCCGCTGGTCACCGAGTCACTGGTGGCCGCCACCGGAAACAAGCTCATGCCAGCCTTCTACCTCATAGCCGCCGGCATCTTCGGCGCGATCGCAGTGCTCTTCACCCGCGAGAGTGCCCGCAAACCTCTGCCGGGCTCATCGCCCTCGGTTGCCAGCCAGGCTGAGGCCCGCAAGGTCGCTACGGACAGCAAGCGTAAGTAGCAGATAGCCACAGACACCCCGGCTGGCGGAAGTAAAACAGCACTCCACGATCCCGTGAATAACGTCTGCGTCGGCTTCGAGAAAGGCTCGCCGGAGACCGCCGCAAAAGGCCCGCGATCCCACCTTAGCCCGGCTTGAACAGCCAATGCAGAGAATGCCTTGACCCCTCAGCTAACGTATGTTACTTTCCTCAGTACAAAACGTGGTGCGTAATATGCAACAAGGGAAGTGTGCTGCGTTGGTCTTTTCAAAGCGGGCGGAATCTTCGGGAGATCTAGTCGGAGAGGTCTGCCGGATCTATGAATCAGGACTTGCTTTGGCCGGGGTGATAGGTGGTTCTCTATGGAGTCTAGCGCCAGGGTTGTAGTTATCGGGGCAGGCATCGTCGGCTGCGGCGTCGCCGAGCATTTAACGAGGATGGGCTGGCGGGATGTGGTGGTCCTGGATCAGGGTCCGCTGTTTAGGGCGGGCGGGTCCACCTCGCACGCGCCGGGTCTGATGTTCCAGACCAACCCGTCGAAAACGATGACGGATCTGGCGAAGTACAGCGTCGGGCGCTACTCGGAGCTGGAGCTGGACGGCCAGCCGTGCTGCTACCAGGTGGGCGGCATAGAGGTCGCCGCCACGCCGGAGCGGTGGAAGGATCTCAAGCGCAAACACGGCCTGGCAGCCTCGTGGGGGCTCCAGTCGCACCTGATATCACCCGAAGAATGCCAGGAGAAGATACCGCTTCTGGACGGGAGCAAGATCTACGGCGGATTCTACGTCCCCACCGACGGCATCGCCAAGGCGGTAAGGGCGTGCGAGGCGATGGCCAACCTCGCGACAGAGCGCGGCGCGAAATTCTACGGCGAGACGGAAGTTACGGGGATCGAGGTCAAAAACGGCCGCGTGCGGGCCGTAGAGACGGACAAAGGACGCATCGAAACGGAGCTGGTCGTGAGCTGCGCCGGGATGTGGGGGCCGAAGATCGGGCGTATGGTCGGCATGAAGATACCGCTCACCCCCATGCAGCACCAGTACGCCTGGACCACGCCGCTCGAAGAGCTGGAAGGCGAGAGCCGCGAGGTCGTCCACCCTATCCTGCGCCACCAGGACTTCTCGATGTACTTCCGCCAGAGAGAAGACCGCTACGGCATAGGCACCTACCGGCACCGTCCCATGCCCATCTCCCCCGACGACATCCTGCGCTGGGGCGAGGCCGAGGTGATGCCCTCGGTCATGAAGTTTACGCCCGAGGACTTCGAACCTTCCTGGCAGGAGGCGCGCCGGATGCTCCCCGCCCTGGAGAAGGTAGAAATCGAGGAGCCGATGAACGGCCTGTTCTCGTTCACGCCGGACGGGATGCCGCTTCTGGGCGAGTCGAGGGAGGCCAGGGGCTTCTGGGTGGCGGAGGCGGTCTGGATCACGCACGCTCTGGGTATCGCGAAGGCGATGGCGGAGTGGATCTCCGAGGGCGTCCCGAGCGTGGACCTGAGCGGCTGCGACATCCACCGCTTCGAGCCCCACGCCCTGAGCCCTTCCTATGTGCTGGCGCGCAGCTCGCAGTCCTTCCGCGAGGTCTACGACATCATCCATCCCCTGCAGCCGATGGAGGAGCCGCGCCCGCTGCGGACGAGCCCCTTCTACCCACGCCAGAAGGCACTCGGGGCGTACTTTCTGGAGGCCAGCGGCTGGGAGCGGCCGCACTGGTTCGAGGTTAACGCCCCGCTGGCCGAGGGCCGCGACATCCCGGAGCGCGACGAGTGGTCCGCGCGCTACTGGTCGCCCATCGCTGGCGCCGAACATCTCCACACGCGCGAGCGGGTCGCCCTCTACGACATGACCCCTCTAAAGAAAGTAGAGGTAACCGGCCCCGGCGCGCTGGAGTTCCTGCAGCGTCTCAACACCAACCAGCTAGAGAAGCCGGTGGGGAGCGTAACCTACACGCTTATGCTCGACGAGAACGGCGGGGTGAGGAGCGACATAACCGTCGCGCGCCTCGGCGAAGAACACTTCCAGGTCGGCTGCAACGGGCCGCGAGATGTCGTGTGGATGGAGCGCCACCTGCCTGATGACGGCTCGGTGCGGATAAGGGACATAACGAGCGGGACCTGCTGCGTCGGCGTCTGGGGGCCGATGGCCCGGGATCTCGTGCAGGGCCTCACCGAAGACGACTTCTCCAACGAGGCGTTCGGGTTCTTCAAGGCGAAGCGGGCCTATCTGCGCGAGGTCCCGGTCGTCGCGCTCCGGGTCTCCTACGTCGGGGAATTGGGGTGGGAGATCTACACCACCGCCGACCTGGGATTGAGGCTGTGGGACCTGTTATGGAGAGCCGGGCAGCCCTTCGGTGTCATAGCCGGCGGGCGCAGCGCGTTCAACGGCCTGCGGCTGGAGAAGGGCTACCGGATGTGGGGCACGGACATGACTACCGAGCACGACCCCTACGAGGCGGGGCTGGGCTTCGCGGTCAAGCCGGAGAAGGGCGATTTCGTCGGCAGGGAGGCGCTCCTGAGGCGCAAAGAAGAAGGGCTGAGGAGGAAGCTCTCTTGCCTAGTGCTCGAAGAGCCAGGGGCGGTAGTCATGGGCAGCGAGCCGGTCTACGCGAATGGCAGGGCAGCCGGTTACGTTACCAGCGCGGCCTACGGCTACTCGGTGGGGCGGGGCATCGCCTACGCCTGGCTGCCGCCGGAGCTCGCGGAGGCCGGGAGCGCGGTGGAGATCGAATACTTCGGCGAGCGGCGTGCGGCCACGGTCGCGGAGGAGCCGCTCTTCGATCCGGCGATGAAGCGGATGCGCGCGTGATGCGGAAGAGAGGTGGTGATGCCGCTGAGCGGAGATTCTGACGAAGGTTTACGTAACGTTTTCTGACCGATTCACCTGAAGAACATTACGGGAGGTGCCAAGAGTTGACCCAGGCAAACATTCCTCCGGCAGAGCAGAAAAACCGGGCACCGGAAATACTTCTGTACACCAGGATCAAGAAGAGCCCCTACTTCTACGCTTCGCGCAAGCACGGGCCTGCGATGTACAGCACCTACAACCACCACTACCACCCGCGCCACTACGGCGACCCGGTACAGGAGTACTGGGAGCTTCTGAACGGTGTAACGCTGTGGGACGTGGGCGGAGCCGAGCGGCAGGTCGAGATCACCGGCCCCGACGCCTTCGAGTTCACCAACATGCTCGTCCCGCGCGATCTGAACAAGTGCGCCGTCGGGCAGTGCAAGTACGTCTTCATCACCGCTCCCGATGGCGGCATCATCAACGACCCCGTCCTGCTGCGGCTCGGTGAAAATCACTTCTGGCTCTCGCTCGCGGACAGCGACGTGCTCCTGTGGGCCATGGGGCTGGCGTACAACTCAGGGCTGAACGTGGAGATAAAAGAGCCCGATGTGGGCCCGGTTCAGGTGCAGGGTCCCAAGTCGCGCGAGGTCATGGTGGACCTCTTCGGGGAGAAGATCCTCGAAGTGCCCTACTACTACACCGTGAGCGAGGAGCTCGACGGGATGGAGGTCGTCATCTCCCGCACCGGGTACACCTCCGAGATCGGGTTCGAGATCTACCTGAAGAACGCGAGCCGCGACGGGGAGAAGCTGTGGGACGCCGTCTGGCAGGCGGGTGAGCCGCACGGGATGAAGGTCATAGGCCCCTGCCACATCCGGCGCATCGAGGGCGGCATCCTCGCCTACGGCTGCGACATGGACCTCTCCACCAACCCCTACGAGGTTGACTACGGCTACGAGTGGATGGTGGACCTCGATCAGGAAGCGGACTTCGTGGGCAAGGAAGCCTTAAAACGCATCAAGGAAGAGGGCGTAAGCCGCAAGCTGGTCGGAGTCGAGATCGGGGGCGAGTCTTTAGGCTCCTACAACGACGGCTCGATGATCGACTTCTTCCCGGTCTACGACGGTGAGCGGCATATCGGGAAGGTAACCTCGGCGTGCTACTCGCCGCGGCTGGAGAAGAACATCGGGTACGCGATGGTGCCCATAGAGTACATCGAGTACGGCACCGAGCTGCAGGTGGATACCCCCCACGGCAGGCAGCGGGCCGTGGTCGTCCGCAGGCCGTTCGTGGACCCGGAGAAGGAGATCCCCAAGCAAAAGCTGGCAACAAGCTGATACCTGCGGCATCTGGAGAGAGGCGGCGGACCTCGCGTTGGTCGCCTCTCCTCAGATCACCTTTTCTTTTCAGGAAGTGGTCGCAATGATGATGCAACAGACCGAGAAAGAGGCGCTGGCCGCCGCCCTGCGGCATCCCAGGTACGAGGTGATCCCGCTGGAAGGCATAGAAGAAGAGGTCGCGGAGCACGTCCCCAGAGACATCAAGCTGACCGTTACCGCCTCGCCAAAGAAGGGCATCGAGGCGACGCTGGATCTTACGGAGCGGCTCCTGCAACTGGGCTTCCGGGTAACACCCCACATAGCGGCGCGGCTTGTCGTTGATAACGCCCACCTGGAGGACATACTGCAGAGGATGGACGGGATGGGCGTGCGGGAGGTCTTCGTTATCGCGGGAGACGAGGAGGAGCCCGCCGGAGAGTTCGAGGGGGCGGTGGATCTTCTGCGGGCGATGGCCGAAGTCGGGCACAGCTTCGAGGAGGTGGGTATCAGCGGCTACCCGGAGAGCCACCCGGTCATAAGCGATGAGACTACAATTCAGGCCATGTACGAGAAGGCCCCCTACGCCAGCTACATAGTCAGCCAGATCTGCTTCAACCCGAAGGTCATAGCGGGCTGGGTGCGGGCGGTGCACGAGCGCGGGGTGGGGCTGCCGATCTACGTCGGGATGCCCGGCGTGGTGAGCAACCAGAAGCTGCTCCACATCTCCACCAGGATCGGGCTCGGCGAGTCCTCGCGGTTTCTGAAGAAGCACAGCAACTGGCTCCTTCGGATGTTCCTTCCCGGCGGGTACAACCCCGACAACCTGATCGAAGGCCTCGTCCCCTACCTCGCAGATCCGTGGTACAAGATATCGGGGTTTCACGTATACACTTTCAATGAGTTAAAACGTTTGGAGGCGTGGCGGCGCGAGCGGCTGGAAAGCCTGGGGAAAGCGATATCCAAGGAGACGACTGCATGAAGTTCCCAACCAAGGTCCCATCTAACCTGGAAGTAGCGCGCAAGGCGAAGCTAATGCCTATAGAGGAGATCGCTGAGTCTATGGGCATAGAAGAGCATCTCCTGGACCCTTATGGCAAATCCGTAGCCAAGATAAAGCTCGATGCTATAGAGGAGCTTGCCAATAGACCCAAAGCAAAGTACGTGGTCGTCTCTGCTATAACCCCAACTCCTCTGGGAGAGGGCAAGACCACTACCACCGTGGGCCTGGGGCAGGCTTTCAAGCACATCGGAAAGAGAGCGACTGTTGCAGTGAGGCAGGCTTCGATGGGACCGGCCTTTGGGATCAAGGGCGGAGCAGCGGGGGGTGGCTACAGCCAGATCGTGCCCATGGACAGGCTCAACCTGCACCTCACAGGAGATCTGCACGCCGTAACCGAGGCCCACAACATGCTCTCGGCGATGATAGACAACCACCTCTACCAGGGAAACTCTCTAGATATAGACCCGCATTCGATCACCTGGCGGCGGGTGATGGACGTGAACGACAGAGCTTTGAGGAACATCGTGGTGGGGCTGGGCTCAAGGGTTGATGGCATACCCAGACAATCTGGCTTCGACATCACGGCGGCTTCCGAGGTCATGGCGATCCTCGCTCTGGCGACCTCCATCCAGGATATGAGAAAGAGGTTTGGCAGGATCGTCATCGCCAGCAACCGCGATGGCGATCCCATAACCGCCGAGGACGTAAAGGGAGCGGGGGCGATGACGGTGATCATGCGCGAGGCCATAAAGCCCAACCTGATGCAGACCATCGAGAACACTCCGGCTCTGGTCCACGCCGGACCGTTTGGGAACATCGCCCACGGCAACTCCTCGATTGTGGCGGACCTCATCGGCATTCACTCGGGAGACTTCCTCGTTACCGAGGCGGGCTTCGGTGCGGACATGGGAGCCGAACGCTTCTTCAACATCAAGTGTCGCAACTCCGGCTTAAAGCCGGATGCAGCAGTGGTCGTGGCAACTGTGCGGGCGCTAAAAGCCCACTCCGGGCGGCACAAGATAGTTGCTGGCAGGGATCTTCCGCCAGAGCTTCTGGAAGAGAACCCCGATGACGTTTACGCCGGAGCAGCCAACCTCAAAAAGCAGATCGAGAACATAAGGCTGCACGGGGTCTCCCCGGTGGTGGCGGTCAACTCCTTTCCCACCGACTACCCTTCAGAACACGCCGCCATCCGCGAGGTCGCCAAAGAGATGGGCGCACGCATCGCTATCTGCAACCACTTCTCAGAAGGCGGGGCAGGGGCAGTGGAGCTGGCAGAAGCGGTGGCCGAAGCAGCAGAGGAGCCAAGCGACTTCCACTTCCTCTACCCCGATGAAGCGAGCCTCAAGGAGAAGATAGAGACCATCGCCACCAAGCTCTATGGAGCAAAGGATGTAGAGTACGACCACATAGCCTCCCAGGCGCTTGAGTCCTACGAGAAGGCGGGCTTTGGCAACCTGCCGGTATGCATCGCCAAGAGTCACCTCTCACTCTCCTCGGACCCCAGCCTCAAAGGAGCGCCAACGGGATGGGTTATGCCGGTAAGGCAGGTCAGAGCCTCGGTGGGAGCGGGGTTCATCTACCCCATCTGCGGAGAGATGCGCACGATGCCGGGACTTAGTGCCTCGCCTGCAGCCGAGAAGATAGACATAGACGAAAACGGCGAGATCGTGGGGCTCTTCTGAGTAAGGACGTCCAAAACTACGGCTGGCGGGATGATGGCATCGCAACGCAGAGCTTATTACCTGGTGTTTGCGTTACCGGCTCCAGAGTATGTTCCGCCGCCGATACCGGGGAGGCGTAGTGTCTGCTGAGACGAAACCTTCCAGAGATTACCCACAGATGTCGCTGGGGCGGTTTCTGGAGCTTGTCGGCTCAGCGGAGCCCGATCCTGGCGGCGGAGCCGTGTGCGCCGTGGCAGTAGCCCTCTCGGCGGCGCTCGCGGGGATGGCCGCCCGTTTCTCCGAGAAACATCTCGACGGCTCCGCCGAACTCGCCGCCAGAGCCGAGAAGCTGCGCGAGCGCGCACTACCGCTGGCGCAGGCGGACGCGGAAGCCTACGGACGCGTGATATCAGCTTACCGCATGCCGCGCGAGGAGAATCCCGCCCGTCGTAAGCGTGAGATCCGGGAGGCGCTCTCGGGAGCGGCTGACGTACCTCTTGAGATCGTCGAGATCGGCGCGGAGGTGGCGGACCTCGCGTCACATCTGGCCCGCTCCGGCAACCCGAACCTGAAGGGAGACGCGGTCTCCGCCGCGCTCCTCGCCGAGGCCGCGGTCCGGGCGGCGGCTAACCTGGCGGAGATCAACCTCTCCGGCGCCGAAGCGAGAGACGATGCGAGGCTCGGGCAACTGGGCAAGATCCAGATGCGCGCCGCTGCCGCCCGAAAGAGCGTCCTGGAGGATTGACCTTGGGCGCCCGGATCATAGACGGCAAGGCTCTCGCCGCCGGACTGAAGCGGCAACTGGCAGAGCAGATGGCCGCCCTGGAAGAGAAGGATATCAGACCTGGGCTCGCGACCGTGCTGGTGGGCAACCCTTACGAGGCGGAAGCCTACGAGAAGAGGATTCGATACCTCGCCGGGGATATCGGCTGCCACTATACCCGCGAGCCGCTCCCGGAAGATACGGCAGAGGCCGACGTGGTAGCAACCGTCGGCAAGCTCAACGCGGACCCGCGCGTATCCGGCATCCTGATCCTCAAGCCGCTGCCGGAGGGAATCTCCGAAGCCGCGGTGCACGAGGCGCTGGACCCGAAGAAGGACATCGAGGCGGTCCACCCGGTGAACGCGGGCCTCCTGACTCTGGGAAGACCCCGCTACGTTCCCTCCACCCCGGCGGCCTGCTTCCACGCGCTGGATAGCTACCTCGCTTCCTCGGGGCGAGATCCCGCAGACTTCTACTCCCGGAGCAACCTGGTGGTCGTGGGCCGCTCGAACAACGTCGGAAAGCCTCTCGTCTCCTTGGGGTTCTCGCGCAACGCCACCGTAACCTCCTGCGACGTGCACACCTACAACGCCGGACGCCTGCGCGAGTTCACCATCCAGGCCGATATCCTCATCGTGGCCGCGGGTGTAGAGGGGCTCATAGACGCAAGCTACGTGCGGGAAGGTGTGATCGCCGTGGACGTGGGCATCAACCCGGTCGAAGACCCCGAAACCGGCCAGACGAAGCTCGTCGGAGATCTGGACTTCGAGAGCGTCGCGGAGAAGGCCGAGGCCCTCACCCCCGTCCCCGGCGGCATCGGTCCCGTAACCGACGCCTGGCTCCTGAACAACGCCATCCTGGCCGCAAAAACCGCCGCAGGGCTCGACACCTCTGTTGAACCCGCGGCCAGGCAGCCTCTCTCTTCAAGCAACAAGATATACAATCTACAGAACATCAGGGAATAAGCAAGGAGGAGCCCGGTATGCCCGAGAGAAGAACGCCTTTCTACGATTACCACCTGCGCACCGCTAGCAGCATGGTCAAAGGTGGCGGAGACTTCATGTTCCCCACCTCCTACACCTCACCGGTCGAGGAGCATTTGAACGTCAGGCGCAACGCAGGTGTGCAGGACTTATCCACGATGGGAGAGGTGGACATCAAGGGTCCGGGCGCCGAGCGGCTGGTGCGGCGGCTTCTGGTCAACGAGGTTCTGGACATGGAGCCGGGACAGCTCCGCTACTCGCAGATGTGCAACGAAGAGGGCGGCATTGTGGACGATATTACCGTCTACAAGTTCGATGACGAGCACTTCATGATCGTGGTCAGCAGCGGGCCGCGCATAAAGAGCTACCGCTGGATCGCAGAGCACGCCGCAGGCGCGAGCGCCTACGTAACCGATATGACGGCGGCGATCGCGCTGCCCGTGGTGCAGGGGCCGCGCTCGCGCCAGTTTCTCAAGACTGTCGTTGAAGACGTGGACCTCGACGCTCTTCGATTTTTCCGGTTCGCCCGCGGGCGGATCGGGGACGTGGAGCTTCTCATCTCCCGCTCCGGCTACACCGGAGAGCTCGGCTACGAGCTCTACACTCCCGCAGATCAGGCGCAGGTTTTGTGGGAGCACCTCTTGCAGCAGGGCCGCGAGTTCAACCTGCGTCCCTACGGTGTTCAGGCCATGCAATCGCTGCGCATCGAGAAGAGCCTGCCGCTCTACGGCTCGGACATAAACGAAGCGTACACCCCGTTTCACGCGGGGCTTGGGCGCTGGGTCCGTTTCGACAAGCCTGACTTCATAGGTCGGGAGGCGCTGTTGCGGGTGCAGGAGCGGGGGCTGGAGAAGCGCTGGGTCGGGCTGACGCTCGAAAGCGAGGCTCCCGCCGCAGCGGGCGACAAAGTCTACAGCATCGGTGATGTGGCGACCTTCCGGGAGATGATGTACAGCGGCAGCGAGGCCGGAGAGTACAAGGATAGGCTCTTGCCCGGAGAGAGGCAGGTCGGGCACGTAACCGCGAGCGTCTGGGGACCGACGGTGGGAAAGATGCTCGCGATGGCCTACGTGGATACCGCCCACTCCTGGCCGGGGAACAACCTGCTCGTGGAGATAAACGGCCGTCCCGTCGCCGCGAAGGTCGTCCAGACGCCGTTCTTCGACCCGGAGATGAGGCGTCCCCGGGCCAAACCCCAGGACGACGAGGGGAGACTGGAGCCGACCCCGCAGCCGGTTCCGGCCACCGGTGTCCCGGCGGGCACCTCCCTCGACACCTCCCACGGCAACGGCGCGAGATGAACGATTCGTACTCGGGCCGCTACGATGTGATCGTCGTCGGGGCGGGCGCGATGGGCAGCGCCACCGCCTACTACCTCGCCCGGCGCGGCAAGCGGGTGCTCGCCATCGAACGTTTCGGTATCCCGCACTCGATGGGCTCTTCCCACGGCCACACCCGCATCATCCGGCTCGCCTACTACGAGCACCCCTCCTACGTGATGCTGCTCAGACGAGCTTACGAGCTGTGGCGCGATATCCAGCGCGAAGCCGGCGAGAAGCTCCTTCACATCACCGGCTCCGTAGACGCCGGGCCCGAGGATAGCTGGGTTTTCAAGGGCTCGTGGGAGTCCTGCAGGCTCCACGACCTTCCCCACGAGGTCCTGACCGGATCCGAACTGCGGCGGCGCCACCCTGGCTACCACCTGCCCCCCGAGCACCTGGCGCTCTTGCAGCCGGAGGGTGGCTTCCTCGCGCCGGAGCGGTGCATCGTCTCCTACGTGATGGCGGCGCAGGCGAGAGGAGCCGAGGTTCATGGCCGCGAGCGAGTCCTGGAGTGGGTTCCGCTCGAAGGCGGGGTGCGCGTCCGCACCGACCGCGGCACATACGAAGCGGAGAAACTCGTCATCACCGCCGGAGCGTGGAACGGGCACCTGCTCAACATCCTCGACGGCCTCGTCGCGCCCGAGCGCCAGGTTCTCGCCTGGCTACAGCCGACCCGCCCCGAATACTTCCGGCCAGAGAACTTCCCGGTGTTCAACCTGCTCGTGGACGAGGGACGCTTCTACGGTTTTCCGGTCTTCGGGGTGCCGGGCTTTAAGTTCGGCAAATACCACCACCTCGAAGAGAGCGTGGACCCCGAAAATTGGGACCGCGAAGTCCACGACCACGACGAGCGGTTGCTCAGGGAGTTCGCCGGGCGGTACTTCCCGGATGGGTGCGGTCCGACGATGGACCTCCAGGTATGCATGTTCACCAACTCGCCCGACAACCACTTCGTCATAGACGTGCACCCCGATTACCCGCAGGTCTCCTTCGCCTCGCCCTGCTCCGGGCACGGCTTCAAGTTCGCGAGCGTGGTAGGTGAGATCATGGCGGACCTCGCCGAGCGGGGCATGACCCGCCACGACATAAGCCTCTTCCGACTGGGGCGGTTCGCAGAACCAGAGCGGCGCGTAGTCTCCTTCGAAGCGCGCGACGGGAGAGCACGCCGCTTTTCCAGGCCGAGGGAGGTGCGCCCGCTCTGGTAATTTGAGAATTTTTTGCGCTAGCTGGCTCGGGCCCGGCGGTACTCTTCGACTACGAGATCGGTCAGCTCCTCCATGGAGGTCTCGGCCGTAGGCTTGTCGTAGGTGATCTCGCCGTGCTGGATCAGGTTCACCCGGTCGCAGATGCCGAAGATGTGAGCGTAGTTGTGGTCCACCATGATGATCGAGATCTCCCCGTCCTCCCGGAGCCTCTGGATGAGGTCCATGATCATCGTGGCCTCCTTGGCCCCCATCGCCGCCAGAGGCTCGTCCAGCAGCAATATCTTCGTGTTGGCCGAGTACACCGCCCGCGCGACCGCTATCGCCTGGCGCTGCCCGCCGGAGAGGCGGGCTATCGGTTCGTCTATCGAGGGGATGTTGACGCCAATGTCCTCCAGGTACTGGCGGGTTTTCTTCTTCATCTCGCGCTTGTTCAAAAAGCGCGGGAATTTGTGGGTGATCTCCTTGTTGAGGAACATGTTCTCGTAGACGGTCATGTCGTTGGCCAGCGCAAGGTCCTGGTAGACCGCCTGTATCCCCAGAGACTGGGCGTGGGAGACGGACTTCAGTTCGATCTCCTCGCCCTCCAGGTAGAGCTTGCCCTCCGTAGGCTTGTGGAAGCCCGTGAGGATCTTCATCAGGGTGGACTTGCCCGCGCCGTTGTCGCCCACGATCCCGAGGACCTCGCCCTTCTTGAGATGCATGGAGACGCCGCGCAGGGCAACCACGGATCCAAACTGCTTGACGATGCCCTCAGCCCGCAGAACGTCGGGCACTTCTTCGGTGTTGCTCATGTAGATCCTTTCCTCCTGGCCTGGAGAAACCCGCCGAAGCCACCGCGCTCGCGCACGGTGCCGAGGTAGATGTTGAAGATCATCAGTATCAGGATCGCAACCCCCAGGATGACGTCGAAGGTGTTGGCGCTGACCCCGAGGAGCGTGAACCCCTGCCTGAGCTCCGCCAGCACTATGGAGCCCAGAAACGCACCGATCATGGTCCCGACCCCGCCGGCCAGCGGCGTGCCACCAATAACCGCCGCCGAGATAGCCAGGAACATCGTGTTCGCGCCACCGGCAAGCGGGTCTATGGACCCCACCCGCATTGACTCCAGGATGCCCGCGAACCCGGCCAGGGCGGCGGCGATCATAAAGTTGACGACCCTTATCCTGTTTACCCTGATGCCTGCCTCCCTCGCTCCTAGGAGATTTCCGCCGGTGGCGAAGGTATGCATGCCCCAGCGGGTGTGTCGGAGAAGAAGGTGCATCAGTACCAGCAGGATGAATGCCCAGACTATCTCCGAGTACGGGTAGCTTCCCAGCCACTGCCGCACCGTCCCGCCGGGAGCATTCTGGGGGAACCCGTTAAGCAGTATGACGTTAAGTCCCCCGAGCAGGAAGAACGTGCCTAAAGTGACCACGAACGAGGGGACTCTGAAGTACACGTGCACCACACCGTTGATCAGCCCAACCGCGGCACAGGCGAGAAGCCCTATCGCCACGGCTATCGGGAGGATCAGGCGCAGGTCCGCGTAGGCGAGCCACATCACGATCGGAGCGAACCCGAAGGTAGACCCCACCGAGAGGTCTATCTCCCCCAGGATCATGACCATCACGAGGCCCACGGCCATGATCACATACGGAGCCACGGTCTGCGAGAGGGTGGTCAGGTTGCTCTGCGTCCAGAAGCCCGAGTTGGCGAACTGAAAATACAAGAACAGTATCGCGGCGATAACGAATATGCCCACCTCGCGCTGCACCAGCAGCCTGCGGGCTCCGTGTAGCAGGCCACCAGCACTCTCCTGCCTGCCGGCTGCGTTACCGGTTGTCATAGGCTCTCACCTCCAAATAGTTCCTCACCCTCAAGACTAGGAGGGGGAGTACGTGGAAGGCGGGCTTATCTTCGAGGGAACCTTGATCAGCTTCTCCTGCTTGGAGCTGCCCTCGTAGCGCGACTTGCTGCTCAGGTATGGGGCGACCGTGTCCTTGGTAACGAACTTCAGTCCCGTGCTGGTCGTCGAAGGAGCCATGAGCCCGCCCGAAATCCTGTAGAGGTAGAGCTGCATCACCGGCCAGAAGCCCTGCTGGTAGGGCTGCTGGTCTATGGTGAAGTCCAGGTGCCCTTCCTTGATGTACTGCAGCGTCTTGGGCAGCAGGTCGTACCCGCCTCCCCTGACGCCCTTGGCGTGCAGCCCGTACTTCTTCATCACCTGGCCGACGCTCTGGGTGGACCCGGCATCCACGGCGAACATGCCCTTCACGTCCTTGTGCCCCTGGTAGTAGGCATCTATTCTGTTCAGCTCGTCGGTTACCTGCGCGCCGGTCGCCACCTCCGAGACCTGTATCGGTGCCCCGGATTGCTTGATCCCGGCCTTCGCGCCGTCTATCCTCGGCTGGATGTTGAGCTGCCCTGGGGTGGCGATGAAGAGCGCGACCTTGCCCTTCTTGACGAGCTGGGCGATCCTCTTGCCCATCTCCACGCCGGACTGGTAGAGGTCCTGCCCGATGTACGCGAGCGCGGGGTTGGGCTTGCCCGGAGCGCCGTTGGCGTTGTAGGCGACTACGGGTATGCCCTTCTGGTAGGCTTTCAGTATCGGGGCGTTGAAAGCCTTGGGGTCCACGATGGAGACCGCGATGCCGTCGGCATTGCCGTCAATCGCCGTGTTCATCGCGTTGACCATCTCGGAAACTATCGAGTTTTCAGATCCCGTCCACTGGTACTTGCACCCCAGGAGCGCGCAGGCATCCTGAATGCCGTACTGCGTGGCGGTGAAGAACGGATTGGTCGTTACGTGGTTGACGAACACGAAGTTGTACTGCGGGGTCTTCGGATAGTTCCCCACTCCACTGCTGCTACCGCTGGCCTGGCTCCCCCCGCTGGTGCTCCTGCATCCGTCCAGAAGCAGCGCGCCCGCTCCAGCCGCAGCACCCGCTAGCAAAAACTTGCGGCGCGAAATACCCCGTTCCTCGATCTCTCTATCCACTTGTGTGTCTCCTTCTATCCCAGTTTTCCCATGGGTTCGATGGCCGGTTAGATCTTTCCCCATGCACTGTGCATAACTTTACACTCACTTTACACCTTGGACCACAAATTCTTCTACCCTTTCTTTCAAATATCCACCTTTTCCCACAACCTGAATTGTAATGTCTTGGGCTTCAGGCGATAAACCGCCAGCTCACGAACATGGCGCACAATACGAGGGAGAAAGCGGTACTCAGGATGAGCCAGCCGCTGAGAAGCCAGCGATTTTTGAGCAGCCTGCCAAGCGTTATGAAGAGAGGAAAGGCGACGAGCACGTACCTCGGCATTCCCATGAGCGGAATGTCTTCCGTCCCCAGAAAAACCGGAGGCACGACGAGCAGGAAAGCGTAGGCGCTGAGTCCGAGAGGCAGGAGCCGCAAACCCGCGATGAGGATGATGACGGCGAAGATCAGGAAAGCCAGGTTGTAGGCGTTGGTAGCCCCGGCGAGGTGGTTTGCGATGCCAGCCGGGGTTGGGTTGTGGCGGAGTTGCGGGGTGAGGAGTTGAGACGCACCGGCGCCCGCTTTCTCCCAGGTTTCGCGGAAGGCCGTTACGGGACCGACGGGACGGCGGCCCCAGTTCTTCTGGTCCGTAAAGAAAAGCTGCGGCTTCCCGAAGCGCCACCACAGGTACGCCGCGTAGAGGGCAAGGCCGGAGGGAGCCAGGATCAGGTAGAGGGCTTGCCAGCGGTAGCGTCTCGCCTCTCTGAACCATTCGCAGGCCAGCGGCAGCCCGAGGAAGATGCCGTCCAGCCTCGTGGCCGATGCGAGACCTGCGAGCAGGCACGCCAGAAGCAGGTTCTTCCTGACCCGCACTGCCCAAATGGCTCCGGCGGAGATCGCCAGAAACAGACTCTCCGTGTAGACTGCGTTCAGGAATAAGGTCGTCGGGAAGAAGGCCAGGGTGAGGACGGTCCCCCGCGCCGTGCGCGTCCCCCAGCCGTCCTCGGCGATCCGGTATACGAACCACAAGGCAAACGGTAGCGCCACAAGCGAGACTATGACGCCCCACACGCCGAGCGCGTCAGCGGAGATCGGACCGCCGAACAGTTCGGCGAAGGAACGCACAAGCAGCGGGTAGAGAGGAAAGAATGCCGGGGAGACGTTGTAAGGAGGGTGCAAATATCCGTAGAGAGCAAGGTGCGTGTAGTGCTCGCCGTCGAAGTGTGCCCAGATGTTCAGCGTCCCGAAGGGAACATCGGAAGTAAACTTCTGGAACCGCCCCACCGGGACACGCTCCGCGAGCCAGCGCCCGGCCACGAGGTAGAAAACCCGGCTCAGGGCGAAGACTGCCAGCACGAACCACAGCCCCTGCCCTTCTTTTTTATGCTCCATTTTATTGCCCGGCAGGGTGTCGCCTAGCGTCTTTTAACGATAAGGACATCCCGGTTCTCAAAAACATCTTTGTATAGATCTGGATGCGCCTTGAAGAGCTTCCAGTACGCTACCACCGGCCTGTCCGGCTCCCTCTTGTATAAAA
>CADDYV010000031.1 GCA_902810695.1 Actinomycetota bacterium
GCCACCTTCGCGGCCAGGGATTCAAGCTCTCTCTCGTCCAGGTTCTCCCACTCCATCGCCTTTTGAGGAAGAAAACTACCAGAGGCCGGGTTGTATCGGCTCGCGTTCTGCGGCAGGAGAGCCAGGGATGTTCAGGGTCTCATAGGTACTCGGGCGCTCGGCGGCGAGCAGCTCCGGCAGGCGGGAGAAGTCCGAGATCAAAAGTCCCCTGTCAGCCGGGACGTAGAGCGCCCGCTGCAGAGAGAGTGTCGGAAAGACATACCGCCTATCGAGCGGCACGGCGCGGCCCCGGATGCGCGAGAGAGGCTCCTTGCGTCCGGTCAGAACCCGGCTCGCCATCTCTCCCAGTGCCACCACGACCTTCGGGTCCACCGCAGCGAGCTGGCTCATAAGATATGGCCTGCAACTGCTCACCTCCGAGGGCCTCGGAGAACGAGGCGGCGAGCCCGGAGGACGGCACTTGACCAGGATCGTCAGATAGACCCTCTCGCGGCTGAGATCCAGAGACCCGAGCAACCTGTCGAGCAGCATCCCGGACGCGCCCTGGAAAGGCTTCCCCGCCCGGTCCTCGTTGAAGCCTGGCGCCTCGCCCACGATAAAAAGCTCGGCGTTCAACGGTCCCTCGCCGAAGACGACTTGCGTGCGCGAGTGGCACAGGCCGCACTTCGTGCAACCCAGGGCTTCCTTCTGAGCCTCCGCGAAATCCAAGCCGCTAGAACTCCTGGCTCTCCGGCAAGAGGTATCCGAGGATTATGTAGAGGATGGCGACCGGGATCAGGCTGAACCCAGGGATAAATATCGCCAGAAGGGCCACCGCGAGCCGAACCGCCAGCGAGTTCCAGCCGTACGTGTGCGCGATGCCGCCGCACACCCCCAGTATCCACCGGTCTCTTGTCGCCCGTCTTATGCCCATGCTACGCTCCCAACGCTCCTCTGCCCCGGTCTCCCGGAGCCATCATTTTCTCTTTAACGTGGATAATATCTTTAAGCGTCTCCTTTGTGAAGCTCCTTAATAATTTTTGCTACGTAACCTCTGGCTTCCCCCTCGTCCACACCCTGAGCCGTGAGCAGTCGCAACCGGCTCGCCGCATACCCGGCGTCGGCGGCTTCGGAGAGAGGCGTGAGCTTTGCGAGGCGTTCGTAGTCCGGTTCGGGATAGGGACCGAGTTTGCGGCTTACGCGCAGGAAATCACCGCACAGACGGCGGTGACGTTTGACGTGCTCGGGTTTGAGGCGGGGCCCCTGGGCGGCGAGGCGGTCGGCCCAGGAGAGCACGGCCAGCTCTTCTCCGAAAGGACCTGCGGCGCGGGCGACTCTCTCCGGCGGATAGTCCGAGAATTCGCTCTCCATAAAGCCTATCTTGAGATGTAGCGCGGTGAGGGTTACCGCAAGGTCTGTAAGGAGCGCGCAGGTGTTGAGGCGCAGGCAGATCCGGTGCACGAGCCGGGCGCCGAGAGAATCATGGGCGACGAAGAGCACCTTTCCCTCGACCTCACCGCGGGTTACGGGCTTGGCGACGTCGTGGAGCAGGGCGGCGAAGCGTAGCCCTGGGAGGCTGTTTCGCTCGACGCGGGCGCCGAGTTGCTTCTCGGAAAGCTCGCGCTCGACGCCCCGGATCACCTCCAGGACGTGATCGAAGGTGTCCAGGTGGTGATAAGGGCTCTGCTCCAGGTCTCTGGCGAGAGAGAACTCGGGGATCAAGCGCCGGACCTCACCCGCATCTACGGGAGGATCCAGCGCCCGGTGAATATTAGACACCAGTTTCTCTAGCGCCGCCTTCTGGCTTTCCTGCGGCTGGTGTTCGGATTGAACCGGCCTTTTAGTTCGCTCTCGGGGTCTTCTTCGGAACCGTTCTGGCTCTGAGCACCCCTGCTCTTTCCATCCTTCTTCCTCGCCGTGCCGGCCTGCCTCCTGCGCCGGTCGGAGAAGGCGAACATGACGGCGTAGAGGAAAAAGAAGAGGACCGCGTAACCGGCCAGTATGAAGATCTGCTGTCCGCCCTGGATCTTGAACGCGTGCGGCCAGATCTGCTGCGTCAGGTAGATCAGGGCGATCCAGATGAAGGTGAAGATCGCCGCCCGCTTGAAGGCGGTCTTCCATTTGAGATCCTTAAACACCTGTATAACTCCTCTCGACCCGCCGGGGGTTTATGCCGGTCGTTATCTCATAGTTTATAGTACCGGCCCACTTCCCGAGATCTTCGGCTCTGATTTTTTCTTTTCCCTGCTCCCCAAGCAGCACGACCTCATCCCCCACCTCGACCTCACCATCCACGCCGAAGACGCAGGCATCCATCGTAACCCGTCCCAGAAGAGGACGTCTCCTGCCCCGGATCAGGGCCTGCGCCCTGCCCGAAAGAGCCCGCCGGTAACCCTCGGCGTACCCTACCGGAACCGTGGCCGTGAACATTGGCTCCCGCGCCCGGAAAGTGAGCCCGTAGGAGACGCCGTCTCCAGGCTCTAGACGGCGCACGCTCGCGACGTAGCTCTTGAGGGTCATTACAGGGCGCAAACCTTCATCGCCCGGGTCTCCAGAATCCCCTGCCGGGTGCAGCCCGTAGAGCGCCACCCCGGGCCTCACGCAGTCGTAATGAGCGCGTGGATACCACAGCGTTGCGGCAGAGTTCGCCGCGTGCACCATAACGCCGCCGAACGGATGAGCGGCGAGGACTTTCTCGAAGCGTTGGATCTGCTGCCGCGTTGCCTCCGGGTCAACATCGGCGGAGGCGAAGTGCGTGTAGACGCCCGCAAGCTGCTCACCCAGTATTTTCCGCGCTTCGCTTACCTCGCCGGGTTCAACCCCCCAGCGGTTCATGCCGGTGTTCACCTTCAGGTGTGCCCGGAGCGAGCGGCGTGCGATGCGCTCTGCGCTCTCGACCGAGTGCGCCGTAACCGTGAGGCCGTACTCCTCGGCGATATCCAGCTTATCCGGCAGAAGGTCGGTAAAAACCAGGATCGGAGCCCCGATGCCGCCCCCGCGAAGCTCCGTCCCTTCCTCGGCGGTAACCACGGCCAGCCAGTCGGCTCCCGCTTCGAGAGCAGCGCGGGCAACAGGAAGCGCACCGTGCCCGTAGGCGTCGGCCTTTACCACAGCCATAAGAGAGGCGCCGCGTGCCCGGCGCCGGAGAGCGCGGACGTTGTGGCGCACGGCTCCGATATCCACCTCGGCCCAGGTCCGGCCCGGCGCGTGAACGTCTGAGAAGCTCGTACCCACCCTTTCGCCCACTTATGAGCGGCGGGTCTTTAGAACACAAAGAAGGATATCCATAGAGGCTATGATACTGCGTAGCTCCCTAGCTATGGTTACTCTGCTCATCTCTCCTTCCCGGTTCCACCGGGGCGATGCGGGCGTTCCGGGCGGCACCGAGACCGGAGAAGAACAGGGCCACGATCACGGCGAACAGGAGCGCGAGCGGAGCGGTCCAGGAATGGGTGACGTCGTAGAGGTATCCGAACAGAACCGGCCCCGCCGCGGCGAGCAAGTATCCGAAGAACTGCGCCATGCCGGAGAGGGCAGCTACGCTCTGGGTATCAGGAGCACGCAGCGTGAAGAAGGTGTAAGCCAGGCTGATAAAAGACCCTCCGCCGATCCCCATGAGCAAAACCCACACGACAGGGACGGTTGTACCGGCAAAGAGCAATCCCAGCGTGCCGATCCCGGAGAGCCCCACGGTAACCGCAACGAAGCCGCGCTGGCCCGGTCGGCGGGCCGCGAGAGCCGGGACCAGGAAGGTCGCCGGAAGCCCGACGAATTGAAACAGCGAAAGCATCCACCCGGCGGAGGCCGCACCTATCCCCTCGGAACGCAGTATCGCAGGCAGCCAGGTCACCATCACGTAGAACACCACCGACTGGAGCCCCATAAAGAGCGTTACCTGCCAGGCCAGCGGCGAGCGTAGCAGGCTGCGGATGCTCCGCGAGCGGCTGGTCCTCGCCGCTCCGGTACGTTTGCTCCGGGCCTGTGGCAGCCACACCAGCACGGCGATCACGACCAGTATGATCCAGCAGCCGAGCGCACCCCGCCAGCCCAACTCTGCCTGGTGGGCGACCGGTACGCTAATCCCCGAGGAGAGTGCGCCCATGAAGCTCATCGTTGCGGAGTAGGCCCCCGTCATGACCCCGACGCTCCGGGCAAAGTCCTGTTTGATCAGGCTAGGCAAGAGCACGTTTATGACTGCTATGGCGACCCCCACGATCACAGTACCGAAGAACAGGGCCGCCAGCGTCGGGGCGGAGCGGAGCAGGAGCCCGGCTCCGAGGACGAGGAGTGCCGCAAGCAGGGATCTCTCAAGGCCGATCCTGCGGGCGATCCCCGGAGAGGCCAGCGAGAGAACCGAGAAAGCGAGGAGCGGCAGCGTGGTCAGCCACCCGGCAGTCCCGCTGGAGAGGCCGGTGGCCGCGCGGATCGAGCCGATAAGCGAGCCAACCCCCGTGATGGGAGCGCGCATGTTGGCTGCGATCAGCAAAATCCCGGCCACCAGTAGCAGCAAGCCTCCTGCCCTGGCTGGCAGGTTCTCTCGCCCGGTAGGTTTGGGCCTCGCTACAGCAACCTCCTCTCAAAAAGACTGGCCACCCGACTAATTAAAAACTAGCCATCCGGCTGATGCGCAACCCGAGGAATAAAAACTATCTTGCTTGGTAGCGAGGCAGCAACTCTTCTTGCCCACCATGGATAGGAGCTGGTAGCTTTGAGACGGACGATACTCTTTCCAACGATCCTGGTAGCTACGCTCTTCGCTGTGAGCTGGGGTGTACTCTTTCTATCGGCCAAGCCCGCGAGAGCGGCGTTTCCCGGCCACAACGGCAAGATAGTCTTCGTCGGTGCCACTAGTGGCTACCCATACAGCGGGATCTACACCGTAAACCCTGATGGCTCAGATCTGAGCCACCTCACCCATGATGGCTACGATGACAACCCTGTTTGGTCCCCCGACGGAACCAGGATAGCGTTTGAAAGAGCCCATGCAGACAGTTCTCGTGTTGACATTTACGTGATGAACGCTGACGGCTCCGACAAGACGAACCTAACCCCCGGTCCTATGAACACCGCGCAACCGTCCTGGTCCCCGTCCTGGTCCCCGGATGGCAAGAAAATAGCCTTCGTTAGCCATACGGGAGGCGCGTCTCCTCATGGGAACAACGACATCTACGTCATGAACGCCGATGGTTCCAACAAGACCGACATCACCAACACCCCCAAGGTCAACGAAAACGATCCCGCCTGGTCTCCAGACGGTTCTAAGATAGCCTACTGGGTGCCTTTAAGCCAGGAGTTTGAGCAGATTTACACGGTCAACCCCGACGGCTCCGACAGGACGAACCTCACCCACGGGCTAGAGGGCTTAAATCCAAGCTGGTCTCCGAATGGCAAAGAGATAGTCTTCCAAAGCAACCGTCACGAGGCCATCGCCGGTGATCCGGACTACGACATCTACGTGATGAAGGCTGATGGCTCAAACGTAAGGGCTCTGACTCACGACCAGAACAATTTGGGCTACGGTAACGATATCTCACCCGCCTTCTCCCCCAATGGCAAGAAGATCGTCTACACCAATAACCCCCCAAATATCAATCACGAGTACATGTACATGATGAACGCCGATGGCTCCGGGAAAACCAGGCTGCTCATCCAGAACGAGCCCTACCTGGACGTTTATTCTCCTGACTGGCAACCCAACTCACCTCCTACCATAATTCCCAGGCGGCCCTCTCCAGGCTCTACCACCACTGACCGTACTCCCCCCATAGTCGCCAGGGTCTCAGATCTTCAGAGCAACCTCTCCAAGTCCGACCTGACGTTGCGTATAGACGGACAGGTAGTAGGCAGAAGGCATTACTCCTATGAGCAGTCCACCGACCGGTTGAGGTATGTGCCTTCGGCCAATCTCTCCTTGGGCACCCACGAGGTGAGAGTGGTTGCCGTAGACGGAGGGGGCCTGGCTACGCGCCAGAGCTGGAGTTTCAAGATAGTTCGCTAAAGCAAGCCGCCGTTAAGGCTTCCTTGGGCAAGTACGGCTACAGCAAAGACCTTCCCACCTGGGGTGAGGCGACACCCGCCTCGTGATGAATACCAGGAAGCTGTTTTGTGCAAGACTTTGGTGCCGGGAGGAAGAGCGGCAGGGATCCTGGTATCGAGTTGCTGGTGCTCAAGAGCATAAAGCGCGAACTCCCTCGAAAAAGGCTGTTAGCTCCCGCTTCTCAAGTGTAAGTGGCGAACCAGGATATCCATGCGGGTTATGACGCCGCGCAGTTCCCTCTCCATAGCGACAGGGAGAAGCTTTATCCTCCGCCCGGCCATGATGGTTGCGGCCTCGGAGAGGCTGGCGTCGGGAGAGACCGTAACCGGGTGATGAGTCATCACCTCGCCGACGGCGACGCCTGCGCTCTTCATGGCCTCCCGCCGGTACTCTTCCCAGCTTCCCAGGGGGATCATGCCGCCCAGGATGTCGAGGAATCCGGGAGATTTGATCTCCGCGTCCTGAAAGATTAGGTCTCCTTCGGTAACGATCCCGACCAGCTCTCCGTCATCAACGACCGGAGCCCCGGAGATACGAGACTCCGCAAACAGCCTTATCGTCTCTTCGATGGTCGCATCCGAGCTTACGGTGGGCCAGTCGGTATGCATGATGTCCGACACCTTCATCTCCCTGATGTCCCGCTGCTCCATACCCGCTCCTCCTTCGCTGTGGATCAGCCGCAGCCTACAGAATCTCTTTGATAGCTTGCGGCACGTGCACGAGCAGGTCCGTGGCAATGAGGCTCTCGCCGGGCCAGCCGGTCTCTTCGAGCCACAGCTCCGCCGCCCGGCCGTGCGCCCAGGCCCCGGTCCGCGCCGCATCGAAGACGCTCATCCCGCGCGAGAGCAGCGCGCCTATGATGCCGGAGAGCACATCCCCCGTACCCGCGGTGGCGAGCGCGACGTTCCCGGTCGAGTTCACCGCCGCCCGCTCTCTCTGGGCGACGATCGTGTCGTTGCCTTTCAGCAGGACGCAACAGCCATAGTCCTCCGAGGCCCTTCGCGCGTGATGGAGTCTCCGGGCGGATATTTCCTTCGTCCCCACACCCGTAAGCCGCCCCAGCTCCCCCGCGTGCGGCGTGATGAGGGTCGGCGCTTCCCGCTGCACCAGAGCCTTCGAGTCGGCGAGGTTCGTGATCGCATCCGCATCCAGCAGCACTGGCACCTCCACCCCGGCGAGTATCCCTTCCAGGAGCCGGCGGCTTCCATCTCCGGTTCCCAGGGCCGGTCCGACCACCAGCGCCGACGCCCTCCCGGCACGTTCGAGAACGGAATCGAGCGCATCCTCCGAGAGGTGCCTCTCCTCGTTCTCAGCCGCGCCGGAGACGATGGTCTCTGTTAGCTGGAGATCCACCGCTTCGGCGGCGCTCTCAGCGGTTACGAGGAAGACGATGCCGCAACCGGCCCTCTGAGCGCCGCTGACGCTCATCACCGCAGCTCCGGTCATCTGGCCGGAGCCCGCGACGACGAGCAGGGTTCCGGCAGAATACTTGTGCGCCGGGTCTCTGGTTCTCGGAACCAGGCCGTGCAGGGCCTCAGCATCGGTCCACTCCAGCGAGGGCTCCACGTCTACCTCTGGAGGGATGCCGATGTCCACCGCAACGACCTCCCCCGCGTGCTCACGACCGGGGGAGATCACACACCCCACCTTCGCCGCGTGAGCGCAGGCGGTGAGATCCGCCCTCATGGCCTCTCCCTGAACCTCGCCCGTCGAGCCGTCAACCCCGGAGGGTACGTCCACGGAGAGAACCCGCGCGGACGAACCGTTTATCTTCTCGATCAAGGCGGCGACATCCTCGCGCACCTGGCCGCTAAAGCCTGTTCCGAGCAGAGCATCTACTATGAGATCCACGCGCCCAAGCTCTGCGTCGAACGCTTCCCTGCCGATGAACTCCACGTCCAGGTTCCGCAGAATCTCCAGGTTTGCCTTCGGGTCCCCGCGATACTCGCCCCTGGTCGGAAAGACCACGACTTCAACTCCGGCGCGGTGCAACTCACGGGCGACGACGAATCCATCCCCGCCGTTGTTACCACCCCCCGCGACGACGAGCGCCCGTTCCGGCGCGAAGCGTTCCAGGGCTATCCGGGCCATCGCGGCCCCCGCCCGCTCCATCAGGATGCCACCTGCGATTCCCAGGTTCTGCGCGCCTTCGTCGGCGCGGGACATCTCAGCGGCAGTGTAGAGCTTCATCTGCTTACCCCTTACGACGCACGATGCATACGGCAACGGCAGAAAGCTCCGAGTGGGTGATGGAGATGGAGAGGTCTTCGTCGCGGATGCCTATACGTTCGGCGAAACTCTTTATCTTGCCGGAGAGACGCACCGAGGGCGCCTGCCGCGGCTTGCGGATGACCTCGACGCCGTTCCACTGGATCAGACCGCACCCCAGAGCCTTGGTCACGGCTTCCTTGGCGGCCCAGCGCCCGGCATAGTGCCGCTCAGCGAAGCGGAACTTCTCGCAGTAGGAGATCTCCGCCTCGGTGAACAGGCGCCGCCGGATCCTGGGCGTCCGTTCCAGCGCGAACTTCATACGATTCACGTCTACCACGTCCACCCCGATCTCCGGCGCGACGAACCTGTCTGTAAAAGCTTCTTTTTCCACGGCTCATATGTTAAGTCAGATACCCCGTTAGCAAAAGGGCTACTATAGTAGTGTGGCAATGGAAGCGGTGATCATCGGCAACCCGAACTCAGGGCGCGCAGGCGACCTGGAACGCTTGAAGCGTTGCGCGGAGATCCTGAGTGAGCGGTGGCGTGGGATCGAGGTCTGGCCCACCGAACGTCCGGGCCACGCCACCGAGCTTGCGGCGCTGGCCGGGGATCGGGTGGTGATCGCAGCCGGTGGGGACGGCACGATCAACGAGGTCATTAACGGGCTCTCCGGCGGTGCTACCCTGGGCATCCTGCCGCTAGGTACGGCGAATGTCCTGGCTCACGAACTGGACCTGCCTCTGGAACCAGAAAAAGCCTGCCAGCGCATCTTGGAAGGACGCAGAATCCGCGCGGACCTCGGGGTCGCGACGAACAGGGAAGGCGCGGAGCGGCGCTTCGCGTGCATGGCGGGGATCGGATTCGACGCGAAGGTGGTCCAGGCGGTGAAGCCGCACATCAAAGGCCTGCTGCGAGAGCTGGCCTTCGTCCTGGCGGCTGTGGAAGTCTACGCCAGAGAAGACCTTCCGACGGCGTTCCTGACCCAGGCGGGCAAGACCTACGAAGCGCAACTCGCCGTCGTCGCCAACAGCCACCGCTACGGCGGTAGCTTTCGGATGGCCTCCGAAGGTCTCTTCACGAGCAGAGAGCTCGAAGTGGTATTCATCGAGCGGGTGAGCAGCCTCTTCAGGCCCGATGTCATACCGCGCTTTCTGGCGCGAGAACCCCTGGCCCACACCACGAAGTCCTTCCGCGCCACGGAGCTTCACGCCTCCGCCCCGGGAGCCGAGGTCCCCGTTCAGCTAGACGGCGAGATCTGGGGCCGCCTGCCGATGTCCTTCCGCGTCGAGCCGGAAGCCCTGGAAGTCATCTGCTAACGCACGCTACTCTACGGTAACGCTCTTGGCGAGGTTTCGCGGCTTGTCCACATCGAGCCCGCGTTCCTTGGCGACGTGGTAGGCGAGTAGCTGCAGCGGGACCGTTGCTACCAGGGAAGCGAGTATCTCGGGAACCTTCGGAACCGGCAGAACCACCTCGGCTATCTTCCTGGCTTCGGCGTCTCCTTCATCCGCAACCGCGATTATCTTCGCGCCGCGGGCGACGGTCTCCTGGATGTTGGAGAGGGTCTTCTCCCGCAGCACCCCTTCACCGAGGATGGCGACCACGGGACAGCTCTCGTCAATGAGGGCTATGGGGCCATGCTTCATCTCTCCTGCGGGGTACCCTTCGGCCGGGAGGTAGGAGATCTCCTTGAGCTTCAAGGCTCCTTCGAGCGCCACCGGATGAGCTACGCCCCGCCCCAGGAAGAGCGCGCAACGGGCGTCCTCGAATACATCAACCGCACCCTCCATACAAACCTCAGAAAGTGCTATCGCCTCCTGGATCTTTTCCGGGGCCAGGCGCAGGCTCTTTCCAATCTCTTGCAGCTCATCTTCCAGCAGGCTCTTTTTCAGCCGGGCAAGCTCCAGGGCCAGGAGATCGAGAACAGCAACCTGGGTGAGAAAAGCCTTGGTAGAAGCGACGCAGATCTCTGGTCCGGCTTTGGTGAGCAGGACCGAGTCGGCTTCGCGGGTGATGAGTGAGCCTCGGGTGTTGGTGATGGCGAGCACATGCCCCCCGAAACCGTGCGCGGTCTCTATCGCAGCGAGAGTGTCCGTCGTCTCTCCACTCTGGGAGATGGCGATAACGAGTGTTTTTTCGTCTCCGATGGGATCGGAGTAGCGGTACTCGCTCGCTATTGCGACCTCCACGGGGATGCGGGCGAGGCGCTCTATTGTGTTTTTGCCCAGGAGCCCCGCGTGATAGGCGGTCCCGCAGGCGACGATGACGATCCGCTCGACATTCGAGAGATCCAGATCCACCTCCGAGAGATCCACATCCCCCTCCGCACCGAGCCTTCCGGCCAGGGTGGCCTGCAGAGCGGCGGGCTGCTCGTGGATCTCCTTGAGCATATAGTCCTCGTATCCCCCGAGCTCGACCGCCTCCGCATCCCACTCCACCCCGAAAGGCTCTCGCCTGACTTCCTTGCCATCGGGGCCGAAGATCTCGACCGAGGAGCTAGTTAGAACGGCGATCTCACCGTTCTCCACAAGGATAAACTTTCTCGTCTCACCCAAAAGAGCCTGCACCGCGCTGGCCAGGAAGTTCTCGCCGTCTCCGAGCCCGACGACCAGCGGACTCTGGTTGCGGGCTGCGACTATCGTGCCCGGTTCTTTCGCGCTCACCGCCGCTACCGCGAACGAACCTTCAAGCCTCTCCAGCGCCGCTCCAAGCGCCTCGCGCAGAGTATCTCCTTCCTCGACGCGTTCGGCGAGCAGGTGCGCTATCACTTCCGTGTCCGTCTCGGAGTTGAACGAGAATCCGCGCTCTTCGAGCTCTTCTCGGAGCTCCGCGTGGTTCTCGATGATGCCGTTGTGTACGACCGCAACCTTTTTATCACCACCGAGATGGGGGTGGGCGTTTTCCTCGCTCGGCCGGCCGTGGGTCGCCCATCGGGTGTGGCCTATTCCGGTTCCGACCCGCTCGAATCTTCCGTTCGCCTCGCCAATGGCCTTGGAGAGCTCCCGTAGAGGGCCTACGCGCCTGATCGTCTCTATCTCCCCGCCAATCTGCAGAGCGAGCCCTGCGGAGTCATACCCCCGGTACTCCAGGTGCTTCAGCCCCTCCATCAGGACCTCTACGCACCTCTCTCTTCCTGCATACCCCACTATGCCGCACATGAGAACGTGCAACCTCCAATCTCTGGTTTCTTACGAGCAGAACCGGAGGGTTTTTGGAGAGAGGTTAACCTTTGAAGACCTGGACGATACTTTGTCTCCGGCGTCACCACCGGGATTTGTTATCGCCCTGACGACCGTCTAGGAGCCGGGACGCACCCGCCGAATACCTCGATGAACGTCCACCTCGTCAACTCCCGAAGTTCAGGAGTCCTGGCGCTTGTTTTTGCTTTTCTCTCTGCCGAACCCTGCGACCTTGCGGTTCTGCATATCTGTTATCGGCTACAAGAGGCTTTTTCTTGAGACACCCTCCCCTTTTAGTCTCTCTATACAGTATCTGGATGCCGCCAACTGTAGCGTAAAAACTTCTCCGGCACAAGAGAGCCGCCGAAGCTTTCTACAAGGCCCAGAGGTTTATGACGCCAAACGCGACGAGGATGGCGATCATAACCGGCTGGTGGACGAAGTAGATGAGCAGCGAGTGCCTGCCCATGAACGCCAGAGGTCTTGCCGCACGCGGGGCAGGCTTGACACCGCGTGCCCCCTTCTTCCCGCTCCCGTAAATGATATTCCCGACGAACAGGCCGAGGAGCACCACGCCGAACCAGGGGAGCAGGGGCCGGTAGTCGGCCATAAAAAAGTGGGGTTCGATGCCGAAAGGCAAAAGCCACGGGTTTCCCGAGGAGAAGTGGTGGATCTGTATGTACGCCCCGACGAGGATGACGAGAACGCCCGCGATCAAGGTCGGAAGCCGGTACCTCAAAAAAGGATAAGCCAGGATTATGGAGACCCCGATCAGGTGCAGGATGCCAAACAGGATCCAACCCGTATGCAAAGCCCAGCTCACCACCGTCAAGATCATCGCGTAGCCGAGTATTCTGAGCCCCCTCTTGAGATATTTGCCGAAGAGCTCCTGATCTGGCGACTTCTCGCTAGCCCTGGAGAAGCTGATAGCCAGCGACACCCCCACCAGAAGCAGAAACGCGCTAGCCGTCGCGTCGGCGAAATGGCGCCAGAAACCCCCTACCGCGTTGATCTTGTACCCGCCGAAGGTTTCGAGGTCGTACATGCAGTGGTAGAGGGCCATCATCAGGATGGCTACCCCGCGGGCGGCGTCAACCCCCCAGAATCTGTAACCGCCGCGAGCGGCGCTGCGCTCCGTAACAGGCTCCTCTCCGACTCAAGAGAACAAAGAAATCATAAACCAACTTCTCGATTTCGAGCCTTACGCACCGCTCGCTGCTAGGATTAGGGCGTGGCCGGTAGAGATTTCACCATCCGCGCAGCGAAGAGAGACGACGCCGCAGCCGCCGCCCGGCTCTGGATGCAGAGCGCCAGAGAACACGCCGCCTACGACCCGATCTACGCCACCTCTCCAGACGCCGAGAAGACGATGCGCCGCTTCTTGATGGACCTCGCCTCCAGCAGCCACTCCTTCCTTCTGGTAGCAGTCCCGGCTGAAGACCCAGAGAAAGGAGAAGTCATCGGCTTCGTCTCGGGTGAGCTGAGAGAGGGTTCGCCAACGTTCAGCCCCAGGACCTGGGCCTCGATTGACGACATCTTCGTAGCAGAAGGTTACCGGAGCCTCGGCGTGGGACGCGCGCTTCTGGAGAGCGCCCAATCGTGGGCCAGGGAGAGAGGAGCAAGCGGTATCTCCCTGCAGGTCGCCGTCGCCAACGAGAGAGGGCGCAAGTTCTACGAGATGCTTGGCTTCCGCGAAGTCTCTGTCTACGCGGTGCTGGAGTTCTAGGAACACCCAGTTTGCGCTAGAAGGCGTACGAGCGCGAGAGTACGCTCACCCCAGGCTCCATCTCGTACCCCAGCGCCGTATAGAACACCTCGGAATCATCGTCTGATTGAACCTCAATGTAAGATATACCCTGGGTCTTACACTGTTCTTCGACGGTTTCGAGCAGTGCTCTCCCGACACTTTTTCGGCGCGCTTTGGGGCACACGTAGAGGTCTTCGATGCTCGCAAATCGGCTTCCGGCGGCGATGTTCAGCCTGTAGGAGATCACGGCGACTCCGACCGTCTCTCCCTGAAGGCTGGCGTCGAGTATCTCCGTGTTACCACTCTCCACCGATTCGCGGAGTCGTTCGATGAAGGCTGCAGGCAGAGGCTCGCCATCTCTCAAGAACTCCTCGAGGAGCCGCAAGGGCTCTCGCATATCTTCCGCTGACACCGGTTGCACCTCGACCGGCACTTTACTGTTTGAGAGTCTCGACACTGATTTTCCCGGCTGCCTCGATAGCCGCTTCTATCTCTTCATCGCCTACATCGAGGTGCGTGCAGAAGCGCACCGCCGAGGCGCTGCGAGGCGTGACGAGCACTCCTTCGGCGGCGAGGGCTTTCAAGAAACCCTCCGCGTCGCCGACCTCGACGAGCACGATGTTGGTCTCGGGCGGCTCGACGGTGTATCCGGCTTCGGTCAGCCCTTCGGCCAGTCTTTTGGCTCGCCTGTGATCCTCGGCGAGCCTCTCGATGTTATTCTCAAAGGCGTACAGAGAGGCGGCGGCGATCACACCCGCCTGCCGCATTCCGCCTCCGAACGCCTTGCGCGCCCTGCGAGCCTCCCGGATCGTCTCTGCATCACCGGCGAGCAGCGAACCTACCGGCGCACCGAGCCCCTTGGACGAGCAAACCGAGACGGTATCGGCGAGGTCAGCCCACTCCCGAGCCGGGACGCCGGTAGCCACCTGCGCGTTGAAGAGCCTCGCGCCGTCGAGGTGTACCCTCAACCCCAGTTCGCGGGCTTCTGCCGCTACCGCCGCAAAGTCTTCCAGCGGAAATATCTTGCCCCCGGCCCCGTTGTGAGTATTTTCGAGACACAGCAGGCTCGGGTGCGGGAAGTGTACGTTCTCCGGCCGGACGGCAGCGCGGAGCGTCTCCGGGAGAATAACGCCACCCGCACCGGGGAGGGTGCGGACCTGGACGCTTGATATCAGGGCCGGAGCTCCAGCCTCGTAGTTGAAGATGTGCGCCCCCTCGTGCACGAACACCTCATCGCCGCGCCGGGTGTTTACGAAAACCCCGATCTGGTTGGTCATCGTCCCCGAAGGCGCGTATATCGCGGCCTCTTTGCCGAGCAACTCCGCCACATACTCTTCAAGCCGGTTGATCGTGGGGTCCTCACCGAAGACGTCATCCCCGACCGGCGCCTCGAACATGGCCTGGCGCATGGCTTCCGTGGGCCTCGTTACCGTATCGCTGCGGAGATCTATCACTATCTCTCTACCTCCTTCTGACCAACCTTCTAGTTTCCAAGCACCTGCCCCGTGGTCGCGAAGCTGATCTTGGCCACTTCGGCGAGCCCTCCTTCTCCTCTTTCTTTTACTACCTGCCGTGCAGCTTCGACCACGTCTGTGGCCCCGCGAGGTAGCTCGAATCCGACTCGCCCGGAGAGTGTCTCCATCTCCTCCAGTTGTCGCGCGCGGGCAAGGATCGAAGCCGCCGCCACCGCCGCATCATCCTCAGCCCTCTTCCGCACCTCCAGACGCACCCCCTCCGGCACGAACGTCTCCAGGTAGGAATACGCGCTCCTCGCGAACTCATCCACCACAATTTTCTCAACGTTATCCTTGAGTTTAGAGATGATCTCTGCATCAAGTTCACCGAGCAAACGGTTGACGTTGCCCGCAGCTTCCCGCCTCGTCTCGTACTCGATAGGCGAGAGCACTACCAGGCACGCATTTTCCGGTCCCACGCTTTCCAGAATATCTCCGGCGAATCGCAAGGCCTGGGCGGTGCTCAAGTCCTTGGAGTCCCGCACTCCTATCTCCTGCAACCTCCACGCGACCTTTTCGCCCGAAACCTTCACCCCTGCCACGACCAGGGGGCCAAAGTAGTCGCCTTTCCCCGCCTCGTCTATCCCGATCCTGGGCGTGGCGTCCAGCGCGGGCCTCGTCAACTTCGGTTCTGTGCTGGCTCTGGAACCAGAGTGGGCGACCCGCCAGCCGCGCAGCAGTTCCCGCAATCGGGGAGATTCGCCACCCTCTGAAATTTTCCCGGTGCGGTAGACGTTCAGGGTTGCCTTCTCTGGTCCCCGGATGAGGTGGTACTGGGTGGCGTGTTCGATCTCCCGCTGGCCCGCGATTTCCACGCCGTGCTCGGTGAGCAGGCGGCTGAGGTCTTCGGGGATGGCGTTCAACGGACCTCGAACCCGCTGAGGTCTCCGCGAGCAGGTTCGTAGTCAGCCTCCACATCCTCGACCCCGGCGTGCGGCGGTCCATCATTGCACCACTGCACCATCTGGTGAACTTTATCGGAGGGACCTTCAAAAAGAGCCTCGACCCGACCATCAGGGAGGTTTCTTACCCATCCGGCGAGGTCGAGACTCTCGGCTTGCTGGCGCGTGGAGTCTCGAAAGAAGACGCCCTGAACCATCCCGGAGATGTAAACGTGGGCCCGCTTGTGGTCTCCGTTTGTCATGCTCTTACCTCCCTTACTCCACAACATCCATAACAGTTTATTCCCGTTCTTGGGGGCACCCATGCGATATGCTAGCCTAGAGCGGCTATGGGAGTGGAAGGTCAGATCACAACCGGCGTCTGGGCGCACAAGAAGGCGCTCTTGACGCTCGTGATCCCCACCCGCAACGAAGCGGATAACATCTTGAAGCTCGCGCGAGAGCTGGAGGAAAGCCTCACCGGGGTTGATTACAGGCTGGTCTTCGTTGACGATTCTACGGACGAAACACCGAACATCATCGAAAAACTCGAAAAGGAAAACAGACGCATCACCCTGATCCGGCGCGAAAAAGGCGAGCAGGCTGGCGGGCTCTCGACGGCGGTCACAACCGGAATAGAAACGGTCTCCGGCGAGAGTGTCTATATCTGCGTGATGGACGCTGACCTTCAGCATCCTCCAGATAAGGTACGCGAGATGCTGGAGGTCGCCCGGGAATCGGAGGCGGATGTGGTGGTAGCGAGCCGTTATGCTCCGGGGGGCAGCTACTCGGGCCTCCGCGGTCTGGCGCGCCGCGGGGTTTCCCTGGGGAGCAAGTTCCTGGCGCAGATTGTCTTCAAGGAATCCCGCAAAACCAGCGATCCGATGACGGGCTTCTTTCTGGTCAAAAACGAGGCGATCTCCGGCATCCAGTTCCGCCCGACGGGTTTCAAGGTGCTCCTGGAGATACTTGTTTGCGCGCCGGAGTTGAAGGTGGTCGAGGTCCCATTCGATTTTGAAGTGCGCAACTCTGGCGTCTCGAAGGCGAACATGAAGCAGGGCCTGGAATATCTGGCGCACATCGCGAGCCTGTTCTGGTATGTCCCTTCGGCGGGGCGCTTCTGGAAGTTCGCCATGGTCGGGGCCTCGGGAGTGCTGGTAAACATGCTCACCCTGATCGTGCTGGCCGAGATCTTACACGCCGATAAGGTCATAGCCTGGATGTTCGCCGTCGGAGTGAGCATCCTGAGTAACTTCCTCCTGAACAACGCATTCACCTGGCGTGATGTCAGACACTCCAGCCGCATCCACTTCCTAATGCGCGGCGTTCTGGCCTACCCGGTCGCAATAATCGGCATCGGGGCAAACTTCGCCGTCTACTACCCCCTGATCAAATACGTAACCGACGCGTTCCCCTACTACCTGATCTTCAACTTTCTCGGGATAGTCGCGGCCACAAGTGTGAACTTCATTCTTAGCTCCAGGCTTGTTTTCAGGCCCTCTGCTCCGAAAACGCTCGATACGAAGGCTCCTGCGGAACGGATAGCAGAGGAGATCCGGAGCGAGCTAAAAGCCGATCGGGTGAGTCTCATCCAGGTTCCCGAGTTGACGCCTTTGCAGAAAACCGCTGCTGGCAAGCTCTCCGACCTGGATCTGGGCGTCGTGGAGTTCGTGGTCAGGAGTGCGCATCCAACTCTCACCGTGGTTGGCCCGCCACGCCCGCAAGCGCGCACCAATACCCGCTGGACCAACTTCCTGGCCGTACCGGTGCTGAGCGGCGGCCAGACGGTGGGCGTAATTTACGCTAGCCGTAACTCGACAGAACCCTTTAACGAAGAAGATCTCCGCTGGCTCACCGACTACGCCAGCACCGCTGCTCCAATTTTTGCCTGAAATGGACTCTCGCCAACATTAGATAGAGACGCTTCACATCATCCTCACCCTCTAAAGAGACGAGCCCGGAAGCCAGCTGGCTTCCGGGCTCGCGGTCCTAAATGGACCTTTCGGACTCCACCTTACCCCTCCCAATCGGTGGAGACCATGAGGCGTTCCCCGTAGCTCTTGAACCGAGCCCCAAAATCCAGGGAACGCGTCGTCCGGCAAACTAGCACCATCACACTCACCCCGCAACCTTACATCCAGTATTCAACCGGATCCCGCAGCATATCTACCCCCTCTAACTACACAACATATACGTCACAGCTTATCCATGCCACACAGCTTCTTGAGTTTTAACCAGAAATTTAAAGTTTATGCAGGATTTAAATAATTCTAAGCTTTAAGTTTAGATATATTTATGGTTTAGCTTAACAGATTTCTTTCCACAAAGATCACTGGTGGAAAGTGAGGCTCTTCCGAGGGTGTTTCACTTGGGGCTAAAGTATTGCCTTCCCTCTTTCGATAAAGATAGCGGAGACATGTTTGACGAAGTTCACGGTCAGGAGATCTGGATGAGCGGGAAAAAGATAGACGTTCTGGCGCAAAAGCTGATAGGTCTGGAGGGAAGTGACCTACACCTCAAGGTTGGTGCTCCCCCGACGGTCCGGATACACGGGAAACTGGAGAGACTTGAAGGATATGAGGTCCTACGCCCGGCTGATACAGAGGAGATACTGCGGGAGATCATCCCGGAAGGGCTGCCCTCGGAGTTCGAGGAAGAAGGAGAAACGGATTTCTCCTACTCTGTCTCCGGGGTAGGGCGGTTCCGGGTGAACGCTTTCCGGCAGCGGGGTTCGATCTCCATAGTCATGCGCTTCATACCGTTTGGTGTGCCGAGGTTCGAGGACCTGAATTTGCCAGAAGCCATACGCAAGCTCGCCCTCGAAGAGCGCGGGATCATCCTGGTAACCGGAACCACCGGCAGCGGAAAGTCAACGACGCTCGCGGCGATGCTGAATCTGGTGAACCGCTCCACCGCAAAGCACATCGTTACCATAGAGGACCCGATAGAGTTCTTGCACCGGGATCACATGAGCATCATAAACCAGCGTCAGGTTGGTTCTGATACGGCTTCGTTCGCGCGAGCGTTAAGGCGCGTTTTGAGGCAAGATCCGGACATAATCCTCATCGGTGAGATCCGGGACACCGAGACCGCCCAGATAGCACTCTCGGCGGCGGAGACCGGGCATCTGGTTCTCTCGACGCTTCACACCGTGGATGCCACCGAAACCATAAACCGGATGATAGATCTCTTCCCGCCGCATGAGCGCGGACAGGTGAGGGCCATGCTCGCAGGCACCCTCAAGGGCATTATCGGGCAGAGGCTCATACGAACCAAAGACGGCGAAGGAAGGGCGGCTGCGTGCGAGGTCATGGTAATGACTGGGCGTATCAGGGACTTTATCCTGGACCCCAACCAGACCGGACAGATCCAGCAGGCCATCGCCGAAGGTGAATACTACGGAATGCAGACCTTTGATCAGGCCCTGCTGAAGCTCGTCGAGGAAGGCCGTGTTGATTACGAGGAAGCTCTCAAGGTTTCGAGCCGTCCGCAGGACTTCCGCCTGATGGTACAGTCCATAGGTCTCGGCGTCTCCCGTTGATAAAGTTCCAGCCTTCCAGGATAATCTCGTCCGCATGAGGTAAAACCCGTCTTCTGGGTGCTCTATACTTGCGCGGGCTTGCATAGTGCGGGAGGTTTGGCACATCCTTCAGGAAATTTCAGAGCAGCGGTTGTGGAACGAAGAGGTCAAGAAGCTCGGGGGAACCGTGTTCCAGTCCTGGGAATGGGGAGAATTCCGGCTCCGCCACGGCTGGAAACCCCTGAGAATCCTCGACCAGGAGCGCGGGATCGCAGCTCAGGTCTTGCTCCGGAGCCTGCCAGGGCTCGGCTCTTTCGCCTACGTGCCGGGCGGTCCTCTCTTTGGAGCTTCCTCGGGTCTTGAGGAAGCTGCCGAGTCCATTGCTGCCCGGGCCAAAAAAAGCGGTGCGAGCTTAATCGAGGTAGAACCGCGGGTAGAAGAGAAACAAGGCTTCAAAGCCAGCGGGTTTGTCAGGAGCAAGAGCCCGGTCCAGCCTCGATGCACGTTCATGGTTCCATTGCTCAAAGATCCGGATGAGCAGCTCGCGGCCTTCCCCAAAGATGCCCGCTACTCTGTTCGGCGGGCTCACCGTGACGGGATAGAAGCTTACGCTTCGACGACGAGCGTCTCGCAGGATCTGGAAGAGTTTCTGGATCTTCTCGAGGAAACCGCCGGTAGGCAAAAGTTTGCCCTCCGGTCTCGCGAATATTACCGCCAGTTCGTAAGGGACCTGCCAGCTACCCTGGTGTGCGCACGTCCCGGCGGCGACGGGCCGCTTCTGGTCGGCGCGATAATCCTCGTATTTGGGGATGAGGCCCACTACCTGCACGGCGCCTCTGGCAGAGGCGAGAACCCCTACGCCTCCTATCTCGTGCAGTTCGAGGCAATGCGCGCCGCCCGGAGAGCAGGGGCAAAATGGTACGACATGGGGGGTATTCCATGCGCTCCGCACGAAGAAGATCCCCTCTGGGGCGTCTACAAGTTCAAGAAGAAGTTTGGCGGGGAAGAGAGGCGTTTTGTCGGAGCCTACGAAAAGAACCTCGACCCCGCTCGCTCGCGGTTGGCGCGGGCCGGACTCCGAGGCTACTATGCGCTCCAGAAGTTGCGCGGAAAGAGCGCAGGCCCGATAAGCGATTAGGAAACGCCTTGGGTCATGGATTCCACCGCGTTTTATACTCTTCTGTATGAGACCGATCTGCTTTCTATCGGATTTCGGGCTTGCCGACGACTTCGTCGGTTCCTGCAAGGGAGTGATCGCGAAAATAGCGCCAGGCGCCCGGGTAATAGACCTGACCCACGAGGTTTCGAGCTTCGAGATACAGGCCGGAGCGGAGATGCTCCAACACGCCACCCGCTATATGCCCCCGGATACCATCTACCTGGCGGTCGTGGACCCGGGAGTAGGTACAGAACGCAGGGAGATCGCGCTGCAAACCGAAAGCGGGGCCTTCATGGTAGGCCCCGACAACGGGCTCCTGATCCCGGCGTCCGACTCCCTGGGTGGCGTCTCTGAAGCAGTGTCGCTGACCGACAGCCGCTACCATCTCCACCCGGTTTCCAGCACATTTCACGGTCGCGACATCTTTGCACCAGCGGCGGCACATCTTGCCGTGGGCGTAAAACTCGAAGCCCTGGGAGAGCCGATTACCCCCGATTCTCTAACGCGTACCCACTTTCCGGAAAGCAGAAAGACAGATGCCGGTAAAGACATCGAAACCAGGATCATCTCCGTAGATCGTTTTGGCAACGCCCGGCTCTCCATCATGCAAGAGGAGATCAAAGTCGGCTACGGTTCTCCGCTGATCGTTGATACGGGAGATGGCGGCATGAAAGTCCGCTACGTCAAGACCTTCGGGGCGGCAAAAGCCGGGGAGTTGATCCTGATCCCCGACTCCCACTGGCGCCTGAGCCTCGCTATAAACAAAGGCAATGCATCCCGCGCCCTCTCCCTGAAACCGGGCGACTCTGTACACCTGAAGCTTCTTGAAAACACCACCGATGAATACTCCTGAGCGACAGGACGATTCGGATCACCACGCCCTCTCGCCGGCTGAACGCCGCCGGGTGGTAAGCGCCGCGCTCCTGCGCCCCGTAAACCTGTTGATGCTGGTGGTCGGGGGGGTTATCTTCGCCACCACGCTGACAGCAAGCTCGCTGGCGTGGGTAATACTGTTTCTGACCCTTCTCACATACGCCTCCCTCGCCACCCTAGCTGCAAAAGATCCCGTCTTCAAACGCCGCGTTTTACAAGGGCGAGATGCGGCTCCACCCGGCGCTACACCCCGAAAAACTCCCGATATATCACCGGAACGCAGGGCTCACTGGCTCCCGCGAGGCGAGACCCGCGAGAAAGTCGAGGACGCACTGGCGAACTACCGGAAGGTCGTAACCGCCATCGAGCAGGCGAATGAGGTAACCCGGGCCGTACTCAGCGACTCGGTTCCCAAGTTACACGCGGCGGCGGACAGACTCGTTGATGTCGCCCACAAAAAGGAAAAAGCAGCGGAAGCTATTCGGAATCTACGTTCCTCAGCCGAATTTTCCGGGTCTGATGAGGGACGTAAGCGAGAGATCCAGGGTTTAGAAAACGAGATACAGGCGGCGGATACGGAAATTTCCAGGATGTCGGAGCGGTTTCTCGAACTTCGAGCCCGGATCGTTCGCATCTCCATCGAGGATGGAAGCGAGGCCCGGGCATCGGCCGCAGAGCTGGATTTTTCTCTGGATAGTCTAAATGCCCGGCTCGATGCCCTTGGGGAAACCCTGTCTCCGCCAGACCAGTCCCCCGAGCACTAGTGCCGGAACTTCAAGGCCGCTCTGGTTAAGCAGAGCTCGCTCGCCATCCCTCCCCTGTATCCTCGTCTGACGATGGATCGTAGCGCACTGGCTGGCGCAAAGCGGCGTTGTTCAACTCCCGGCGAGACTCGTCGATCGAAGCCAGGGAATCTTGAAACCAGTCCTCCAACTGTCCCAGGATACGATCACGGTACGCCTCCGCGCCTCCAGCAACCTCCTCCGCATATCGCTCCGCGCGTTCGACGACCTCTTCCGCATCCTGCTGCGCTCGCCGGTACGGCTCTGTACTCAATACGAGAGACTCCGCCCGCTCGCGCGCATTCTCGACGATACGCCGGGCTTCCTCCTCAGCCCCGGCTATCACGGCACCACACTCCCGGTGGACGGATTCTGCCTCCGTAAGCTCCGCAGGCAGCATCCCCCTCAACTCATCCAACAGCACCAGCATGTCAGTCCGGTCAACAACCGCCCTGCTCCTGCGCATAGGCACGCCGGATGCTTCCTGACAGATCGCCTCCAACTCATCCAACACTTCGCTTATGTGCGTTACCTCTCCTCTCATCATGGATACCAACCCTAGCACGCATTTTGAGGCTATGCCAGCATTTCTAAAAGTTTTTTTTGCAGCTTTATCTGAACTTTAGATGCAATTTAACCTGGAAATTAAGTGTAGTTGTTCCTCTAAATCAACTGGACGTTTTTTGTCTCCAGATCGCGAAGTTTTTGGCTTGGTAATGGGGTTTTCTCGAAATACCCAGACGTGAACCGTTACACCAAAGATTCAACTGATGGTTTAGATAGTTCGACCTGCACAGTTATTGAACAAAGGGTTACTTTCTCACGTCGGCTAGCGGTTGCTGGCAACAACCGCGGAGATAATAGCGATAGCGGCGGAGATGAGCATGAAAGTGGGGAGGTTTCCAGCTCCGGTCAGGATCGGCAGAACCAGGAAGGGTACGTAGGCTATGAACACCGCGATGCCGGAGATGACCATCGCGACCCAACCCCCGTTGCGTCCGCCTGCACGGTTGATGAAGGTTCCGGCGGCGGAACCGGCGATAATGGAGATGATGATGCTCGCGAAGTGAATCCGCGACAAGAAGTAGACCACCGCAAGGCCGATAAGCGCGACCGCGACTCCGGCCAGAAGGCTTTTGATGACCTGGCTGGATTTCATCGCGCCGACGCGGGCTCTTCGGGGGAGCCGGGCGTCCTCGGGGCACTTTATTCCAACGTCAGTGGGAACCATGCAGTCTGTGCAGATCGGTCGCCCACAGGTGGCGCAGGTAACCCGCGTCTCCCTTTTAGGGTGGCGGTAGCAATGCATTATCTCGGCCATTTACATGCTCCGCTTGATAATTTCGCCACGCGGCATAACGACGAGCTCTCGTTTGTAGCTGCGATGCACCTCTCGGATGGCCCGACTATGCTCCAGCTTCTGTCTCTCGAGTTCCTCGCGCAGCTTCAGGTTCTCGGCATTCAACTCCATTATCTGCCGCTCGAGATCCAGGATTTTCCTCACCCCCGCCAGGTTCATGCCCATCTCCTGGGTAAGCTTCTGTATGTAACGCCCGAGCTCCACATCTTCCTGGGAGTAGAGACGGGTGTTCTTTATGCTCTTGCGGGGACGCAGCAAGCCCTTTTGCTCGTACATTCTCAAGGTCTGCGGATGCACCCCGATAAGCTCCGCAGCTACCCCGATCATGAATACCGGCCGCTTTCGCATATTCACGACCTCGTACCTTCTTCCCGCTACAATCTCCTCGTCTTCCTGAACAGTTCTGCGCGCACGTCCTCGTTTCTCTCCTCCGCAAGCGCCTCCAGTATCTCACGCTCCCGCCGGGTGAGTTTGTCGGGAACCACAAGCGAGACCTGGACGATCAGATCTCCAGGCTTCCCCCCCTTGGGTTTCGGGGCTCCGGCTCCACGCACCCTGAACTGCTTGCCATCCTGGGTTCCGGCAGGCAGACGCAGTTTTACCGTTCCTCCATCTGGACGCGGCACCTCTATACGCGCCCCCAGTGCCGCTTCCACGAAGCTAACGGGCACATCTACCACGAAATCATCCCCCCGCCGCTTGAAGACGGGGTGCTCCTCGACCCGCGTTACCACGTAGAGGTCTCCGGCGGGACCGCCCTGCTTTCCGACGCTTCCCCTGCCAGGAACCCGTATCTTCATGCCGTCCCTTGCGCCAGCCGGTATTCTCACCGTAACCTGCCGGGCTCGGCGCACGCGGCCGCTTCCCCCACATCCAGCGCACGGTCTCTCTATTACCTTGCCTGTTCCTCCGCACCTCGAACAGACCGAGGAAAATGCGAAAAATCCCTGGTCCTGGCTGCGGGTCCCCCGCCCGCCGCACTCCGAGCACGTCTTCGGAAACGTCCCCGGCGCGGCCCCCGTTCCACGACACTGCCCACATTCCTCCTCCACCGGCACGCCGACCCGCGTAGTAACCCCCTTGAGCGCGTCACTAAACTTCAAGTTCACGCTCACGGTTACGTCTTCTCCGCGCAACGAGGTACTCGCACGTTGTTGGGTAGACCTTCCGAATATATCTCCGAAGTTGCCGAACAGGTCCGAGAGGTTCGAGAAATCTCCGAAGTCGCGGCGATTACCGCCAAAATCTTGAGAACCTCCGAAGAAAGTTTGGGGACCCTGATCGTACTGGCGGCGGCGTTCGGGGTTGGAGAGGATTTCGTAGGCGTGCTGGATCTCCTTAAACCGCTCCTCGGCCTTGGGATCTCCGGGGTTAGCGTCGGGGTGATATTTGCGCGCTAGCTTGCGGTACGCGCGCCGGACCTCCTCCTGCGAGGCTCCCTTCGATACGCCGAGGATTTGGTAGAGATCCTTGGTTTCCATTGCCTCTTTACACTTTCCTTGCGACCACTACCTTCGCCGGGCGTATAGGCTTGCCGTTGAGGACGTATCCGCGCTGGAAAGTCTGCACTATGGTGCCTTCCTCGTGCTCCTCAGAAGGCTGGCTCATGACAGCCTCATGCACAGTCGGATCGAAGTGTTGACCGTCGGATGCAACAGAGATAAGCCCTTCCTTTTCGAGCACGCTGACGAGTTGATCCCTGGTCGCCCGCACACCCTCACGGATGTCCCCCTCAGACTCCAGCGCCCGCTCCAGGTTGTCGAGTACGGGTAAAAGCTCCTTTACCAACTCCTCGGAAGCCATCTGGAGGATGCGCCCCTTCTCACGCTCCTGACGCTTGCGCGAGTTCTCGAACTCGGCTTTCAGCCGCCTGAGAGAATCCAGATACTCGCCACGTTCTTTTCGCGCGAGTTCCAATTCCTCCTCGACAGCTTCCAGCTTCTGTCTCGTGGTTTCCTCTTCCGAGGATTCTTCGGCTTCTGGGGGAACTTCTTCTATGGAAGCCGGATCTCCGGGCGAACCCTGGGCCTCCTCGACAGGTTCGATCTGCTCTTCCGCTTTTTCTTCTCCGCGATTTGGCGTTTCCCCGAGGTCTTCAATCTCCGGTTCCTCGCCTGGATTGCGGTTCTTTTCTTCGTCGCTCAAAGCTCTACATCACCCTCCTGCCGCGCAACCGATGGGGCCCGGGAAAGTAGCACACCCGGCCCCTATCCAGGATCTTACTCCCTGCGCTTCTTCTCCTCGTCCTCGTCTTCGTCTATGACCTCGGCATCTTCGACCACATCCTCATCGGGGTTCTGGCCACTAGCCTGGGCCTGCTGTTGCTGCTCCTGGGCCTGCTGGTAGAGCACCTGGGAGAGCTTGTGAGAGGCGTTCAGGAGAGCTTCCTGCTTCTGCTTTATCTCCTCGATGTTATCCCCAGCGAGCGCGTCCTTGGCTTCTTTCAAGGCTTGTTCTATCTCTTCCTTGGTCGCCGAGTCAATCTTGCCGTCCACATCTTTGAGGTTACGCTCTATCGAGTAGACCAGGTTGTCGGCGTTGTTGCGGACATCAGCCTCTTCGCGCCGCCGCTTGTCCTCATCGGCGTGAGACTCCGCGTCGCGGACCATCCGCTCGATCTCCTCGTCCGACAGGCCGCTGGAAGCGGTGATCGTGATCCGCTGCTCCTTGCCGGTCCCGAGGTCCTTCGCACCCACGTTGACGATGCCATTGGCGTCTATGTCGAAGGAAACCTCGATCTGGGGCACACCCCGCGGCGCGGGCGGAATACCCACGAGCTGGAAGTTGCCGATCAACTTGTTGTAGGCCGCTATCTCCCGCTCACCCTGGTACACCTTTATCTCCACCGAATTCTGATTGTCCTCGGCGGTGGTGAATACCTCACTCTTACGTGTAGGTATAGTCGTGTTGCGCTCGATCAGCTTGGTGAACACCCCGCCCTTGGTCTCGATGCCGAGCGAGAGTGGCGTAACGTCCAGGAGGAGCACGTCCTTGACCTCACCCGCGAGGACGCCGGCCTGTATCGCCGCCCCGATGGCTACGACTTCGTCGGGGTTGATACCCTTGTGCGGCTCCTTGCCGACAAGCTCCTTAACCTTCTCCTGAACGGCCGGGATGCGCGTAGAGCCGCCGACCAGAATCACCTGGTCCACGCTGCCCTTCTGGAGTCCGGCGTCTTCCATAGCCTGGCGTACCGGTCCGGCCGTCGCCTCGACGAGATCGGCGGTCAGGTCGTTGAACTTCGCCCGGCTGAGCGTCAGATCGAGGTGCTTAGGGCCGTTCTGATCCGCGGTGATGAACGGCAGGTTTATGTTGGTAGTGGTCGTGGAGGAAAGCTCCCTCTTGGCCTTCTCTGCGGCCTCGACCAGCCGCTGCATCGCCATTCTGTCCTGCGAGAGGTCTATACCCTCGGCCTTCTTGAACTCCTGCACCATCCACTCGACGACTTTGGCGTCGAAGTCGTCGCCGCCGAGATGGTTGTTGCCGCTGGTGGCCTTGACCTCGAAGACCCCATCTCCGAGCTCCAGGACGGAGACATCAAAGGTGCCGCCGCCGAGATCGAAAACGAGGATCGTCTGGTCCTCTTCCTTGTCCAAACCGTAAGCCAGAGAAGCCGCGGTCGGCTCGTTGATGATGCGCTTGACGTTGAGACCGGCGATCCTGCCAGCGTCTTTGGTCGCCTGGCGCTGGGCATCCTCGAAGTAAGCGGGAACGGTGATGACCGCCTCGGTTACCTCCTCACCCAGATACTCCTCAGCATCCCTCTTGAGCTTCTGCAGGATCATGGCCGAAATCTCCGGCGGAGAGTATTGCTTGTCCGCGACATTTATCCGCAGGTCTCCACCGGAACCCTGGCTGACATTAAAGCCAACGCGCTCGGCCTCTTCCTTGACCTGGTTGTAACGCTGGCCCATGAAACGCTTGATCGAGTAGATCGTGCGCTCCGGGTTGGTTACGGCCTGCCGCCGGGCGAGCTGACCGACCAGCCGTTCCCCGCTCCGCTTGTCGAAGGCCACAACCGAAGGCGTCGTCCTCTCGCCCTCGGCGTTGGGGATCACAACCGGCTCGCCACCTTCCAAAACCGCAACGCAACTGTTCGTCGTCCCAAGGTCTATCCCGATGCTCTTGGCCATTGAAACCTCCCACGGTTCTTACTAATTAATCTAAATCGCGATAAGTATAAAATCTCAGTGCACTGCATTCAAGTTTATCCCGGATGAGTCTATATATAATGAGGGTTGGTGGATTCTCTGGCACCGTGTGAGGAGATAGGCTCTCAATATATAAAGATAAAGAGGGTTTCGAGAGGCATTGCAAGAGAAAATCCTGATAGTGGATGATGATGAGGCGTTACTCGAGGTAATGTCCATAGTCCTCTCGTCCGAGGGTTACAAGGTGCTTACGGCCAAGGATGGGGCAGGGGCTCTGGAAGTTGTTGGCCGGGAGGGGTTGGATCTGGTTATCCTGGATGTCATGTTGCCGCGGGTGAGCGGGTTCGAGGTGTTGAGGAAGTTGCGCAGGCAGAGTGATGTGCCCGTGATCATGCTGACCGCCAAGAGCCAGTCGGTTGATAAGGTGGTGGGATTGGAGCTAGGGGCAGACGATTACATAACCAAACCGTTCGATACCAAAGAGCTTCTGGCCAGGATCAGGGCTATCCTGCGGCGGTTCGGGCGGCAGGAGGGCAGGGGGCGCGAGGGTGTTTTGAAGCACGGCTCGCTGGAGTTGGATCTCGACGGCTACATCGTCACCAAAAACGGCAAGCCGGTAGATCTCACGCCCACGGAGTTCAAGATACTGGCGCTCCTGATCAGGCGTCCGGGGCAGGCGTTTACGCGGACCCAGATATCGGGCGCCGTCTCCACCAGCTCGCATTACCTGGCGAGCCGTTACATAGACGTTCATATCTCCAGGCTGCGCTCCAAGATCGAGGACGACCCATCCAACCCCCGGATCATCCAGACCGTCCCGAGTGTGGGCTACCGGGCCGCCAAAGCTCCAGGACGGTAAGATTGGAGCGAGATGAACCGCATGAAAAAGACGAGAGCATTCCCGGTTTCGTCGTTTCGGGCACGGATCTTCCTCGCCCTGGTGGGCATCTCCGCCGCCGCCAGCTTGCTCATCGGGCTGGCCTTCTACTACTCCGCCAAAAGCCGGTTGATCTCCATCGAGAACCATCTCCTTATCCAGCGTTCCAGGGCAGCGAACGAAGAAGCGAAAAACTTCCTCGAAAACCTCCACGGTTCATCCAATAAAAAGTTCCCATCTCCCCGCTCTTACGCCGCCAGGATGGTCAATTCCGTGTCGGAGACAACGGGGCTCGGCCTACTCTACATCGCTCCCGATGGCACGCCTCTGGCGGCGAGGAGCGACTCCGGTGCTACATTGGATCCCAGGGCCGTCTATCGAAAGCTCAACCTGAGCAACAACCTGCTCCAGAAAGCCGGCAAATCCTCGACGCGAGCAAAGATCCTGGAGCGTAGCCGTGTTGCGGTCTGGCCGCTCGCAGCAGACGGAAAAGTACGAGGAACCATGATCTACGAGGCTCCATGGGACGAGCTAAACCAGACGCTCTCTTACCTGCGCTACGGAATAATTGGTGCTGTAGTGGCGAGCGTGCTCTTCGCTGGCGGCGCGAGTCTGCTCCTGACGCGCCGGATCACGCGACCCCTCTCCGAAGCCCGCGACGCAGCGATAAGGTTTGCCTCAGGCGATTATGCCCCCGTCCCCGTAGAGCGTAAGGACGAGTTGGGAGAGATGATCCGGGCCTTCAACTACATGGCAGAGGAGATAAAGCAATACGTAGGGGAGATCCAGGGTCAAAAAAGCCTTCTTGAGGCGGTATTGGAAGCTTCTCCCGAAGCAGTCATCGCTACCGATCTGGAAGGCCGCGTGAAGGTGGCAAACCACGTTGCAGCAAGTACGCTCGGCATCGGCAAAGCGGATTCTGGCCGCACCCTGGAGGAGCTAGGCGCGCCAGCGGAAATCTTGTGGTGCCTGGGCGAAGCCTCAAAGAACGGAGCCGCCACCCGCGAGATTCTTTTTGGAGAAAGGATCTACGCGACCTACGCGGCACGCATGGGAGGCGAAGATTTCTCCAATTCCGGCATTATCTTCGCCGCCCGGGACATTACCGAGAGACGGCTTCTGGAGAGGACGAAAACCGACTTCGTCTCCGACGTCTCCCACGAGCTCAGGACGCCGCTCACAACCATCCAGAGCGCGGCGGATCTGATCGGGGGTGCCGGAGAAAGGCTCACCCCAATGGAGCACCGGGCCCTGGAGCTGGCGCAGGGAGAGCTAAAACGCATCCGGGAGATGGTAGAAGAACTCCTCTCCCTGGCTCAGATGGACTCCTGGCAATACTCGCTGGAGATCGGACCAGCGGACCTCGGGGCGATCATCCGCAACTCCATAGACAGCGTGAGCACCAAAGCAGAGAGGTTCGGCATAGATATCCACTTCGAGGAGCGTTCCGAGCACCGCTGCGTCTGCGACGCCCAAAAGCTCTACCAGGTATTCCTCAACCTTCTCGACAACGCGATCAAATACTCCGATTCTGGAGCCAGGGTGGATATTTTTATAGAGGAAGACGACTCCTCTATAACCGTGCGGGTTCGAGACACGGGGGTAGGTATTCCGGAAGAGGATCTCTCACGACTCTTCGAGCGTTTCTACAAGGTAGACAAGTCTCGCTCCAGAACTACCGGAGGGACCGGCCTGGGCCTCGCCATCAGCAAGAAGATCGTAGAGTTGCATGGAGGCAAGATCTCCGTGGAGAGCGAGGTCGGAGCGGGTTCGACGTTCGTCGTCCGGCTTCCCAAATCCCCTCTCCCCCGCTCCGCGACGTGAACTAGGGTCGGGAGTCCGCCTCTCCAAGGCGCTTCCCGGCGGGCTTGCCCTGGACAAGGGTTCCGGGAACGAAACCCCGAGGCTTCAAAGCAGGCAGCCTTACCCGCCCGAACAAACCACGCGCCAGCTCTCCCACCTCGACGGTGCTCCCTAAATCGGTGCGTAACAGGGTGTAGAGCATGCCCCGCTTCCAACCCTGGCGCACCGGCTTCCAGCCACATTCCAGGAGGAATCGGGTAGGGATGTGCTTCGGCAGGCCGAGGTCGCTCGCGATCGCCTCAACGCTCCCGATGTTCCTGGATCTAAGGTCTCTCAGCATCCGAACCAGGAGATGGCGCCGGGTGCGCGTATCCCCCCCGACATACGCCAGGAGCACGACGTCCTCATCCAGGGCTCCGAACGGGTAGCTCCTGGCACGGGGCAGATATTCCTGCGGACCATAGATCACGAAGCCCTGAACTTCGCCACCCCGCCACAGCGCGAACCCCGCCGTTCCCCAGTGCTCGTTCAGCTCACAGAACCATTCTTTGGCCGGGTAAGCGCCTTCGGTCCAGTACGAGAGTATCGCCTCAAGGTTCGGCACTTTTTCAACGCCGCCCGGCAGGATCTCCTTTACCGACGGCACGAACGAGTCGGGCTTTCTTATCAGCTTGCGTCCGCTCAAAATATCTCCTGAACTGCAGGTTCAATCACGGTTAGACGGGCCACCTTCCAGCCGGGCCCTTATACGAGCGCGGGTCTCCTGGACTTTTTTGCGTAACTCCTCCGTCCTCGCATCCTGCGCATCACGCTGGTCTCCTGCCGAAACATCCCGTAGATGCGGGACTCCACGCGGCGATGAACCTTCAGAGCCATCTACAACTCCGGCATCCGGTCCAACATCGGCTTCATCTGCGGCTGAATGCCTCCGAAAATTGCGAGCGTCCGCGAGGCGATCCTGCAGGCGCTCCCGAGCCTCGAAGTAGCTCTCGTTTCCTCTCTCGCGAAACTCCTCAGCCCGGTTGGCGATCGTGTTCCTGATCTCACGCCCACTCCGGGGAGCGAGGAGCACACCGGCCACGGCGCCCGCAGCGCCGCCGAGCAAGAAGGTCTTCAGCCGCTGCTTGTCCAGCATTTCAGGTTACCTCCTGAAAATTTCTTCTGTGTATTCTAACCGCTTCTGGCGTGCTAGTTTGCCTTTCAGGACCGGTTGCTGGAATCCAGAAGGAGAGAAGACTGCTTGCCGCGGGCCTTCTCGGCTATCCCGGAAACTCGGTTCGCAACGAAGGCGACTACAGCATCCGAGGTTGCCTCTATGGAGAGATTTTCGACCGCGTGGATGCCGCTACTGACAGCGCTATCGTAGATGTAGTCATGGATCTGACGTATCTTATCGAAGTGCGAGATGTACTCCTCCGCCGGACGGCGCATCGAGGTTCCCAGAGCGCGCATGTGGAAGCGGTCCTTGTGAGCATCCGGGTCGGAGAGGTAGACGACCAGCGAGCAGACATTCGGGTGGTCGCGGTACTTGTCGAGGATGATCTCCGGCGCCAGGTGCACCCCCTCTATGACCATGTTGGTTCCCTCTTTGAGCCCTCGCTCCACCAGCGCCTGAACCCCGACCGAGACCTGAGAAGCCTGCGCCCGGTAGCCGTAGAGAACCAGGTCTTCCTCGTCAACCGGCACCCGGATATCCTCCCGGCTGACCATGTAGGAACTTTTGTGCAGCATCGGCAACAGCGCCGGGCTTATGGCCTGGCGCAGAATCTCTCGCACCGAGTCTGTCCCTATTACGCTCTGGATGTTGAGGCGGCGGGCGATGTCCGCCGCGAGCGTACTCGTCCCCACCCCGGTCGCCCCGCCTATGAGCACCACCACGGGCTCGGTCGTCTCGCGCAGGATGCGCCACTTGTCCAACCGGCTGACCACCAGGGCGTCGTAGATCTGCAGCTTGGCCCTAGCGCGCGCAAGGACCTCCTCTTCTTCCACCACGTATCGCTCTTCCGCGAGAAGCTCGGCGCGCACCTCGCTTGCGATCCGGTGCGCCATCTGCAGACGAGCCCCCGCCTGCGCCAGAGTCTGCGCCAGGATTCCACGGGAGAAGGGGGCTTCTCTCCCCCCTTTGACTATGGTGATCTCCCGCTCTTCCATAAGAACCCCCAGAGGCGTTCAGAGTATTTGCCTCAGTCGCTGAGGATGCGCAGGCCCTGGTATTTCCTCCCGCGCCGGCGCCGGACCCGGTAGAAGAAGAATAGCAAGAACGCCACCAGAATTAGCGACACGAACGGCACGAACAAGGCCACGATCCCGCCAACCAACCCCGTCACGTCCTCGCACGAGCTGAGAAATTTCGGCGAAACCCCGCCCGATGTCTCGCTCGCAGACGGACGCAAGATCAGCTTGAGCACCGCGGCGGCCCCCGCAATAACGCCTCCAGCCACCAGCTCCGGCACGGCCTGGGCGTCCAACCCGGCTTTGAGTGCAATCGCGAAGAGAATCGCCCCCGCAGCGATCCTGACGGGCGTCTGCAGAACGTTTACCCTGCCGCTCAACGAGCGGAACTTGTCGAAACCAATTTCGAGAACAGCGAGCACCGCCAGAACGATAATAGCCACCCTGTCATCGAGGACACCAAACGGCGCTACCAGGCCGAAGATCCCAACCAGCGCCGCAAGTCCCACGAGCAACACCGGCAGATAAGCTCGAATCCCAGCGACCGAAGAAAGCCCGATCCCGATTCCCACCGCTACAAGCGTTTCCATGCGGGCAATTATAACCTGTATAGCTTCCCGCCTCTGCACCAAACCATAATCCGGTCACAATCCACCCAGTACCGCCAGACATCACAATTTTCTATCATGGTAGACTAATTTCTAACAATGAGCGATGACGGTACAAGAAAAAATTCCGCTATGGTGGAAGCTGTTTCAGCTGCGAGGCTGGGAGCGCGGGTGCGAGAGCTCCGGAAAGAGCGGAGGATGACGCTGGAGGAGTTAGCGGAGCTCTCGGGGGTAAGCCGGGCGATGCTCTCCAAGGTGGAGCGTGGCGAGAAGAACCCCACGCTGGTGGTGGCAGCCAGGGTCGCGGAAGGGTTCGGGCTGACCCTCTCACAGCTCGTGGGCGTGGAAGAGCGGCGCGAAGTGGTAGTGGTCCCCAAAGAGAGAAGAATGGTGATGCGCGACCCCGATACGGGTTTCGAGCGGCAACTCCTCTCACCCGCATTCGCCAAAAGAGGGGTGGAGTTCATCCGCAGCGTCATCCCCGAAGGTTCTACTTCGGGAGAATTTCCTCCTTATGAAAAGGGGGTTGAGGAGTACATCGTGGTGGAGCAGGGGATTCTTAAAGCTATACTTGATGGTAAGGAGTATACCCTCGAAGAGGGGGATGTGATCTTCTTCGAGGCCGACCTTCCGCACCGCTTCGACAACGCGGGCCAGGGAGAATGCAGCTACTACCTGATTATAGATTCCAGCAAATCCTGAACTTCAAGTAAAAGTAAATGTATAGTACAGGTTTATTTTGGCTGATCTATCCAATCAGAGCAAAAGGCCGTCGAAGATCACTGCGGACACCCGAACACAGTCAGTGAAGCTGCCAACGCCACCAGCAAAGCCGGAAATGGTTAGTTCAGCCCCCGATCCCCTGGTCTCTCTGAGCTATACTGGCCTGCAGGATTCGCAGTCTCGCAAATTCGGAGGTTTCTGGATGTCGCAGGTGAGCATGGAGAAGATCGTCGCGTTTTGCAAGAGGCGAGGATTCGTCTACCAGAGCTCGGAGATCTACGGCGGCATCCGTTCCTCCTACGACTACGGCCCTCTGGGTGTCGAGATGAAGCGGAACATCAAGGACGAGTGGTGGCGCAGCATGGTCCACGCCCGCGACGACGTGGTGGGCATAGACGCCGCCATCATCATGCACCCCAGGGTGTGGGCGGCCTCCGGGCATCTCGACACCTTCAACGACATGCTCGTCGAGAGCCGTACGAGCGGGCGCCGCTACCGGGCAGACCACCTTATCGAAGAGGCCACCGGCATAGACGCCGAGGGCATGAGCGCCGAGGAGATGACGAGGATCATCGAGGAGGACGAGCGGGTAAAGGACCCGGTAGACGGTGGGCGGGATTTCGCCCCGGTCCGCCCGTTCAACCTCATGTTCGAGACCTATACCGGCCCGGTCAAAAGCCCGGAGAACATCGCCTATCTGCGGCCCGAGACGGCGCAGGGAATTTTCACCAACTTCAAGAACGTGCTGGACACCAGCCGGGTAAAAGTCCCGTTCGGGATAGCCCAGATCGGCAAGTCATTCAGGAATGAGATCACACCGGGCAACTTCATCTTCCGCACCCGCGAGTTCGAGCAGATGGAGATGGAGTTCTTCGTCGAGCCGGGAACCGACGAGGAGTGGCACGAGAGGTGGATCGAGGAGCGCTGGCGCTGGTACCTGGGCCTCGGTCTGAAAGAGGAGAACCTGCGCCGCTACGAGCATCCCAAAGAGAAGCTCTCTCACTACTCCAAGCGCACGGTGGACATCGAGTACAACTTTCCGTTCGCCGGTTGGTCGGAGCTGGAGGGCATCGCCAACCGCACCGACTATGACCTGCGGAGGCACGCGGAGTTCTCCGGCGCGAACCTCACCTACTTCGACACGGCGAAGAACGAGAGCTACGTCCCTTACGTCGTAGAGCCCGCGGCGGGGCCGGACAGGATCATGCTCGCCCTTCTAGTAGACGCCTACCACGAGGAAGAGGTGCGCGGCGAGCAGCGGGTGGTCCTCAAGCTCCATCCCAGGGTCGCGCCCACCAAGGCCGCCGTCTTCCCGCTTACCCGCAAGGAGCCGGTGGCGAAGGTCGCCCGCGAACTCTACGAGGACCTGAAAGGCGACTACCGCATCTTCTACGACGAATCGGGAGCCATCGGGCGGCGTTACAGGCGCCAGGATGAGGCCGGGACCCCATTCTGCATCACGGTGGATTTCGACACTTTAGACGACAGGCAGGTCACCATCCGCGACCGGGACTCGATGGAGCAGGAGCGCATCCCGATAAAAGCCGTGCGGGACAGGCTGAAAGACTTGATCTCCAGCTAGAACGAAGGGCTACGGCAGCAGCGAGATACGCCCTTCGCCGGACACAACGTCGAAGTGGCGCCGGTCGAGGGTGAGCACTATGCCGCCGTTGCGCTCGGCGCAGGATATGACGCTTGCATCTGCGAAGCCGAGAGGAAGGTCAGCGTAGCGCGTGATGAGTTCCCTGATCCTGCCGAAATCTTCCTCCCCGCATTCGAGAACAAAACCTCCCGACTCCAGGTCCGAGAGCAACGCGTCTAAAACTTCCGCTCCCAGCCTACGTTCGGTCAGATATGCAATCTCCGCCAGGATACCCGCCGGAACCAGATACGGCCCTCCGTCTTCCAGAAAGGCTGCCCTGGTCCGGTTGTGGTCTTTGTCTTTGCGGTTTAGAAGCGCGAAGAGCCCCGAGGTGTCCAGCGTGATCAGTCGCGCCCCCATTCAGTGGCTAGCCAGTCCTCAGAATCTGCCGCCGAGAGATCTCTATCCTCCCCGAGCCCCAACGAACGTAGCGGCGGATTCTCTCTTCGAGACAAATACTCTTCGAGCGCCTGCCTGATCAGAACCGCTTCAGGTTGCTTCTGGACCTTCGCCGCTTCCTTGAGAGCCCGCCGAAGCTCCGGGGTCAGGTAAACCGTTGTCTTTTCCATTTCATATAAATCTTACCATATACCATACGTCATATATTTCTATGGAAGCTATCGGATCTCACCCTCCAGGCGCTTCATCCCCTGTGCGATGTGTCCGGCTAGAGACGCCATCTCTGCCTGCGGGATCTTGAGCACACCCTTCTTCCAGCTCACCCACGCGCCCTGCTGTTCCTCGTAGGGCACGCCGGGCGGCAGGGGAACGACGTGCCAGTTGACGTGTGAGTTCCCTGGTTGCTGCCGAACGTGAAAATGTACATCCATTCGGCGCCAAGCTCTTGTCGCACGGCCTCCGTAACCCGGTAGACCAGCCGCTGGAGTTCCAGATATTCCTCGACGGTAAAATCTTCCGTTACCTGCTCGCGGTGCTCCTTCGGCGCAACCAGAGTGTAGCCGTACACCCGGGGATAGCCGTCGAGGAAGGCGATGAATCTGTCGTCTTCGTGGATTATGTTCTCGGAAGACCAAGTGCCGTGCCTCACCATCTCGCAGATGAAGCACGGCTTCGTCCGGAACCTGTGGTGCAGGGCTTCTCCAGGTCGGGGTGGTAGCGCCCGAAGCGTTCCTCCAGGCTCTAATCCTCCGGGATTTCGTCGTAGACCATCTTGAGGTCCATGCCCTGCGAGCGGCGCAGGATCCTGAATCCGATGTACAGCGCGAGCGCTATGCCGTAGAGGATCAGCATGTAGACGATCGAGGACGTAGCGTTCACCGCGTATACCGGGCGGATGATCCACTCGTAGAGGCAGAACAACAGGAAGATGGCGAAGGCGCTCGCCGCAACGGTGATGAGCGGGATGCCGAAGATCCTGTAGCCCGCGATGGGCGAGGCGTTGTAGATCTGGGGCTTGCGCCACGGCAGGACCGCCGCTGCTATCGCCGAGCCGAGGAAGGTTATCGAGATCACCAGCGTGGCGTCCAGAGTGTAGGTAGCGAAGCTCTTGCCGAAGGCGTAGAAGTAGCTGATCGGGATAGAGGGGATCAGCATGAGCATGAGCGCGACGTAGGGCACGCCGTTGCGCGAGGTCTTGGCGACGGCCTCCGGGAGCATCCGGTCGAAAGCCGTGGCGAAGACGACCCTCGTGGAGGAGAGGAACACCGTCCCGACCCAGCCGAAGAACCACAGCGACAGGAGTGCGATCAGGATGAACTGGAGCACCGGGTTGTTGAAGAAGAACGCCGCGAGCATCCCCGGATATGGCCAGGAGGAGATCGGCCCCTTCCCACCCCAGTAGGCGCTGTTGGATGCGTAGTAGAAGCCCCAGCCGAAAGTCTTGGCGAAGAGGAGCAGCAGGATGACGGCTGCGACGGTGGTGGCGATGAGTGCGCCGCCCATCGCGTAGATGTTCTTGCGGAAGTCAGAGGCCCCGCGCACCTCGCCATAGAGGGTGGCTCCCCAGTTGGACCACAGGTTGAAGAAGACGACCATCGGAATCAAAAGCAACGTCGGGGCGAACGCCGACCCGCCGGGGCTGGCTCCCGGGACTTTTCCGGCGGAGACGGTCTTCTGGTAGGCGTTACCGCTCGCGCCGTAAAGTTCCTTCGCCTGCGAGTTGAAAGCCGAGATGAAGTCAGCGTGCGAGTGGAAGAGCAGGAGAAGGATCATGACCACGAGCCCTACCAGTCCGCCGTAGAAGCAGAACTTCTGGATGCGTGCGTAGGCCCGCATCCCCAGAGAGATGTAGAGCGAGGCCAGGAAGGCCACGATCATCGAGGAGACGAAAAGCCCGGTGTGGTTGCTGAAGAACCCGGCGACGCCATTGAGCTTCAGGATGGTCGCCAGCGGCACGAAGACCTCGATGTTGAGGATGTTCGCGTAGATGGGGACCCAGTGCCACAGGATGAACCACCATCCGGTTACCGCCAGGACGAATCCCGGCAAGCCTCCTAATACACGGCTGGTCCACACGTAGTCGCCGCCCGCGCGCGGCATCACCGCGATCAGCGAGGCGTACGTTATGGCCTGGAAGACCAAATATAGACCCGAGAGGATGATCGCCCAGATAAGCGACCCCTTCGGGAGGAAGGGAGCCGAGGAGAAGATATATAGCCCCAGCGTAATGAGGTTGATCGAAAACGCCGAGTAGATAAACGCATCTCTTACCGACCACCCGCGCAGGAGGCCGGTAGCCCTTCTCTGGAAGAGATCCCCGGCAGAAGTGCCGGAAGTTGCTGTCTGGTCGCTAGCCATTCTCTTTTTCCTTCCTGATTATCCGCTGGTCAGCAGGAAACGCTTAACCTTTTTTCCACCTTCCAGGTCCACCATCGCCCCCAGAAGCTGGCCCTGCTCGTAGGAGCTTCCGGGGTTGATGCACAGCGTGCGCCCGATGCGCGTGTTGCCCCTCGCTTCGTGTATGTGCCCGTGCAGCGAGAGGGTGGGCTGGCCTTCCTCTATCGCTTCCCTTACCGCTTTCGAGCCTACGGGCACGGTCGAGCGCCCGGCGTCCTTGGGGCGCATGTCCGCGGTCAGCTCCGGAGCGTCGTCGAGGCCCGAATGGTAGGGCGGGCAGTGGAAGTTGTAGATCGTGCGCTCCGGCGGGACCGTTACCTGCGCGGTCATCTTCTTGAGCCGTTCGCCTAAAGCGTCTTCGTCCTCCTCGCGGTAGGTGTCCCACGGAGTGCGATTCGACCAGCCGGTCGAGACCATCTGGAAGTCTCCGAACTCCACGATCCGCCCCTCGGCAAGCCTGACGCGCTTGGAAGAGGAGATGATATCATCCACCTCGAACTGGTCGTCGTTGCCGGGGCACACGAAGCACTCGATGTCGCTGTCTCCCAGCCGCTCGTCGGCCATCTGCATCCAGCGCTCGATGGTCCCGAGCATCTCTTTGTGGAAGAGCTTGTCCCGCAGCGCTTCGTCGGATTCCAGCTCGGCCATCTCGTCCGGGGTGGTACGGAACGGGTAGTAGCCGCGCCGCCGCACCCTCTCCTCGAACTCCTTGACCTCATCCTCGCTTTCAAAGTCGTGCCTGTTCTCCAGGAGCGTCGCCCGCCAGCGTCCCGAGCCCTCCTTCACTATCGGCACGAGCGCCTTGCCCGTCATGTCGCCGCCGAGGACCATTACATCGGCCTCGTAGTGCTTACCGCTGTTCAGGAATTTCTTCCAGCAGGTCTCCGAACCGTGAATGTCGGTTGCGAAGAACAGGCGCGTCGTGGGGCTTTTGGAGAATAGCTTGGAGATCATATCTTACGGTCCTCCTGCGACTTCTTCGGGTAGCTCGTACCAGCGTTTGCGGTCACCTATCTTGGCGCGCATCTTCCACCCAAATGTCTTGGGCTCTTGCTCGATGCGCTCTTGCAGTTCCTGTATGCGCCCGGTTATGCGCTGCTTGCTCTCCTCCGGCAGTTCGTAGCGCCCGATATGCCCGCCTAAAGAGTCGAGGTTGGCGGTGAAGGTGCGCCACAACCCCCAGTCCGCAGCGCAAAGCCCGGCGATCCGCCCGCCGTTGATCGAGTCCCCATCCTCATCCCCAACGGGATGGTTGTGCAACAGCGCCAGGGAGTCTTTGACGTCTTTTTCGTTCAACTCGACGATCTGGAGCTTGGTCAAAAGAAGTTCCGCCAGCGGAATGGTGAGCGGTTCTAAAGCCAGCCGGTCTCCGATCCGGATCTCATGACACATCCTGAAGGTCCCGACCAGCACATCCACCTGCCGGTCGTGCCCCTCATCGAAGAACAGCAGCCTCTCTTTGCCGTAGATGGTGTTGAAGCGCTTCTGGGGCACGTACCCCAGATTCTCGAAGAACTTCTGCGCCTTCGCCGAGGTTCCTTTGGCCGTGATGCAGTCGAGGTCGGCGTATTCGCGCTCGAAAGCGGGGTTGAAACGCTCTCCGGCACGCAGCCTCACCGCCACCCCGCCCAGGATGCGGAGCTTCAAGCCTTCCCGCTCCGCTTCCTCGGCGACGCGGCGGGCTTCCTCGACTACATCGGCCCGTATTGCGTTGTTCATGTCGTAGCTGCTGGAGATGCCGACTCAGCATCCCTGTCCGCAGTACTCTCCTGCCCTTTCCAGTGATCTAATTTGCTCGCATTGTACAATACAATGACCTTTAACAGCGCAACCACCTCCGTGGCAGAGCTAGCACAAGGCTTTTAATTATACCCACTGCGCTAGTCAGGTTCTGGCAATCTACTTAATGTGCGGGCAAATACAAAATTGTACTCTAGAGGATTGCATCTGCGGGCACGCTGTGATAGATGTTGTGCTTGAGGAGACGTTTTTACTATGCGCAACACTCCTGATAGAAGAAGGCGAGGCTGGAGCGGAATTTTCCGGGGCGCTCCGGATCGCTGGGGCGCGAATTCCACGATTCACTACAAGGGACGGAGCACCGCCCTCGGCCAGCTCCGCCAGTTCCTGCGCATCTTTCTGCGCGCCGTTGACGAGCTTTGTGCTCTGAGGCGCTTCATCCTGGAGCTCTCCGGACACTTGCGCTGGTGGTCATTCGGGGCCTTCGGCAGCAAAGGCCGACTGGAAGGCGGGCAGTACCTCGCCGGCCGCCGCGCACCGCCTCTTAACCCGCATCAGTAGCGAGCCCTAAAAACCTCTGGTGCAGGAGGATTATCATGCAAGCCTACCCTAACTTCATAGTTATCGTCTCGGATACATTCCGTCGGGATCACCTGGGAGCATACGGCAACCCCTGGATACATACCCCCCACCTTGATGAGTTCGCCCAATCAGCTGTTCTCTTTGAGAATCATCTGCTCTCTTCCTTTCCTACCATGC
>CADDYV010000032.1 GCA_902810695.1 Actinomycetota bacterium
CACAAATCAGGTGGCGATAGGGTCTATCTCCAACACCCAGCCGTTGTCTATAGGAGCCAAGAGTGGTGGTGGAGACTGGTACTCTGGAGACATGGATGAGGTATCAGTCCAGTAGAAGCTGCGATGGCGAAGAGGAAATCGTCGCCATGCAGGGCCGGAGTCTTGATAAGGACTCCGGCCTTTTGCTCAATTCCAGGCCGGGTTCTGCTCTTCTTCTGTTTCCCGGATACCCTGCCCTCTTCACAGCTCAAGATTTTGAAAACCGGTGCAGCAGTACCTCCACCCTCTCTCTGCTCTGCTCGACCGGGAGTGTCGTGGTCGAGCGTCGGAGTCCCTGCTCCGCCATTGCTTCGAGGAACCGGGCAGCGTTCTTGCGCTGCGGGTCGGCGATAATGGCCTCACCGCCGGGCACCAGAAGTTCGGGGACCAGAGCACCCAGCAATCGAGCATTCTCGCGCTCGTAGAGCACATCGGCGGCGAGCACCAGATCAAAGCGTCCCAGACTGTCTAACTCCGGCGTGCGCCAGTCGAGCAATGATGTTTGGATCTCGCGCCCCAGGTTCTCCCTGGCGTTATATGCCGTGAAGTCCAGGGCCGCCTCGTAGTAGTCAGTCGCGAGGATGTCCGCCCCCCGTTCGAGAGCCGCAACGGACGGCACCCCCACGCCGCATCCCAGTTCGATGGCGCGCTTTCCGGTAAGATCCTGCCCGGCGATGTACCTGGCGAGGGCGATGGCGCTCGGCCAGAGCTCCGCCCAGTACGGAAGTCTCTCGTCCTCCTCGAAGTCCTGCTCGTCCAGCAAAGCTTCCGGCGAGGCGGGGCGCACGATCCGGTACGTCCTGTCGCCGACCTCCAGATCGGACTCCGTCAACCTGGTCTTACCGGCAAGGTGCTCCCAGAGCTTTTCCACAGAGAGAAGAGGTTATCTAAAGAACAGGCCGTCTACTGGCCAACAGGAGCAGCTTCGTTTCCGGCCCGGATCTCGCGTTCTGCGGCGGCGAGCTGGGCGATGCTGTAACGTCCGAAGACATCTTCGAGAGCGACGCGGGCCTCATCCCAGACCCGGCTCGTGGCGCAGAGTGGAGCGTCCTCGATATAGCAGGTGCCCCCGGCGGAACACCGGGCGGGCCTGACCTCGCCGTCCAGGATCTCCACGATGTCCAGGACGGTAACCTCCTCGGTCGGAACCGCGAAGCAGAACCCGCCGTGCGCCCCGCGGTGGCTCTCCAAAATATTCGCCCGTCGGAGCTCCCCGAAAATCTGCTCCAGAAATCGCTCGGGGATACGCTGGGTGCGCGCGATCTCGGCTACTCCCAGCGGCGACTCACAACCGCTCACCGCAAGCTCGACCAGCGCCCGGACCGCGTATTTGCTTTTCTTCGTAAGCCTCACCTGTATTCCATTCCTCGCCCGAAGAGCGAAACTACGCCTCAAATGATACCAGATGCGGCGGAATTCGTCGGAAAATCTCCAGGATTAATGTCCGGAATCGAGGCCAACGGTTGGCTGCTTACGCCGCGTTCGCCGCGCGAGCAAGGTGAGTGTTGCCACAATCAGGATGAGGACTACGAGCGCGAGCGCGAGTGGATCGGCTTCCGCTACGAGCGTGGCGATGGCGGCGAGGATAGCAGAGGCGGGGATGGTGAGGATCCAGGCCCACACGATGCGCCAGGCAACACCCCACCGCACGGCGCTGAACCGGCGCGTCGCGCCTGCTCCCATGACAGAGCCCGATATGACGTGGGTTGTGCTTACGGGAAGCGCCCACGAAGTGGCGACTTGGATCACCACCGCACCGACCGTCTGGGCGGCGAACCCGTCAACGGGCTCCATGCGGATGATTCTGCTGCCCATCGTCCTGATGATGCGCCAGCCGCCAGCCCACGTCCCCAGACCGATCGCAATTGCGGCGGCGAGCACGACCCACAACGGGACGGCGAACGCCGTGAGCTGGTGCGAGCTGACGAGGGCGAGGGTGATGATCGCCATGGTCTTCTGCGCGTCGTTCGCGCCATGGCTGAAGGCGACGAAACCGCTGGAGAAGATCTGGAGCTTGCGGAACGCGCTGTTGGCGCGGCTCGGCCTGGCCCTGCGGAACAGGTTGAGCAGCAGGACGGTAACGGCGTAGGCGAGGACGAGTCCAATGACCGGGGATGTAACAAGCGCGATGATAATCGGGTAGACCTCCGACCATTCCACCGCGCCGGTGCCATAAGCCACGATCCCCATGCCTATGAGCGCCCCGATCAGGGCGTGCGTGGAGCTCGATGGGAGACCAGCCCGCCACGTGATGAGGTTCCAGGCGATGGCGCCGAAGAGCACGGCAATGATCATCGAAAGCCCAACGCCAGCGCCAGGATTCACGAGGCTGCCTATAGTGTTCGCCACCGTCGCATGGAGGAGCTGCGTCGCCACTACCGCGCCGATGAGGTTGAGAATGGCGGAGAAGATGACGGCGATGCGCGGCGGAAGTGCTCTCGTTCCGACCGTCGTCGCGATAGCGTTCGCCGTGTCGTGGAAGCCGTTGGTGAAGTCGAAGCCAAGCGCGACGACGATGGTGAGGACGAGCAGGAGAATCTGGAAGTCAGGCATTCTTGATCGCGATTCCCTCTAGCACGTTCGCCACATCCTCGCAGCGATCGAGCGCGTCCTCCAGAAGGGTGTACAGCTCCTTCAGCTTGATAACCTCCAGCGCCGAATGCTGGCCGCTGAAGAGCTCCGCGATCGCACGCCGCGATACGGAGTCCCCCACGTCCTCCAGACGATGGATCTCGATGACGTGCTCCCCGCTCTTTCTGCCGGACTCGAGCTTGCCAACCGCCTGCTTGAGCTGCGCCGTAGCCTGCACAAGAAGCTTCGACAGCTCGTGCGCGGGCTCGGGAATAGAGGTGATACCGTACAGGTTGGCCGTGTCGGCAATTTCCTCGAGGTAGTCAATGATGTCGTCCATGCCAGCCGCAAGCGCGTATATGTCCTCGCGATCGAAAGGGGTTACGAAAGTCCGGTGCAGCGCGGCAACGATCTCGTGGGTGATCTCATCTCCCAGATGTTCGAGGTCTTTGATCTCCCGCTGCCGTGCGGGAAGCTCCGCTGCATCAGTGAGAGCCTGCTCCAGGAGATCGGCGGAGCGGACAATCGTAGTGGCCTGCCGCTCGAAGAGGTCGTAGAAACGCCGCTCGCGGGGAATGAGAGAGAGCGACCTGAACCTCTTACCCAGAGTTTCCCGAAGCTGTTGATTGTTATTAGACATCTCTGTTTCTTACTCCTCGTATCCGACTTCTATCACTGATCTGGATCATAGAGCACGGGCAGCATGATTGAGTTTCCGCTTCGTAAACTTGTCTTTAAATCCATGTTAAATGCTTACTGGCCCGTATGGCTCAACGCTGTAATTCTCTCGCCTGCTCTTCCACCTTGGAGATAAAGCCCGTCTTGGCCTCAGTGTAGGCGCCCCGATCATCGCGGAAGCGCCGGGCAAGTTCTCTCTTGAGCCTCTCATATTTTATCAGCGCATCGGGGTGGGAGCACAGGTAGTCGCGGAAGAGAACGTGGCGATCCCACCACCCGGCGTTGGACCGCTCGACGAGGTGGATCTGGTAGGTTCTCTTTCCATCCCGGAGCTTGCGGAAGTAGCGTCTGAAGGGGAATTCCCGCTCGAACTCCGGGACGTACTCGTAACCTATGTTTACAAGTCCATTTATGCACGCGGGGGCATCATCCAGCGTCCTCACACCGACCATGATGTCTATGATCGGTTTGGCGGCGAGGCCCGGCACGGCGGTGCTGCCTATGTGCTTGATCTCTACCACATAATGACCTATCGCCGCTTCAATGCGCTTCTGCTCCTCCTCAAACATCTCAGGCCAGCGCGGATCGTATGGCATGATTACTACTGGCTCTCCGGTCAAGATCTGCTCAGGAACAGCTCCGCCACGACAGGGTAGTGGTCGCTGGGGTAGAGGGGCTGCTCGGCGTCGCGGACGACCCTGCACGAGCGAGCTTCCCACCGCGCTTTCGCACCATCACGAAAGAGGACCCAGTCCAGACGCGCCTCCCGGCCAGAAACCTTAGGCCTGAAATCCGTCCCCCGGAATCTGTGAAAAGTATTCGAAGGCGGATTGCCGCAGGCGAGATGCGCGTCGGAAAACCCGGCACGGGCGTATATCTGGTAGCTCTTGGAGCCGGGGTTGCAGTTGAAATCCCCCGTCAGCACCACCGGCTCATTTCCCATCTCTGCGAGCTTTCCGGTAATGAGCTTGCTCCCCTGCATTCGGGCTTCCCCGCTCCTGTGGTCGAGGTGGGTGTTGAGGTGCAAAAACTCCACGCCGTTTTCTACGAGCCGGAAACGCGCCCAGTTGGCGGAGCGAACCTGGTTGGTCTGCCAGGAACGCGAACGCTTCTCTGGCGTCTCGGAGAGCCAGAAGCCGCCGGAGTCCAGCAACTCCAGGCGCGAAGGGTTCCAGAAGATGGCATTGTGTGCGTAAGGTCTGCGGTTCTCGTACTCCGGTCCCAGGGTGTGTTCGTAGGCAGACAGCTCTCTTTTGTAGGTGCGCAGGTTCCCGTTCTGGAACTCCTGGAACCCGATCAGGTCCGGCGAGTAACGCCTTATGGTACGCACGTTGAGCGGAGCGCGATGTCTCCACGCATTGGCGCCGTCGGGTCTCTGGGAGCCGCGGATGTTGAAAGTCATTATTTTGAAGGTATCAGCCATTAGCTATCAGCGTTCAGGAAAGAACCTGGCAGGCTGAGAGCTGACGGCTGAAAGCTGACGGCCGAGAAGCTAATGGCCGATACCTCTTCACTCCCACTCTATCGTGCCGGGCGGTTTGCTGGTGATATCCAGGGCGACCCGGTTGACGCCGGGAACCTCGTTTATGATGCGGTTCGAGATGTGTTCCAGGAGATCGTAGGGCAGGCGCGCCCAGTCGGCGGTCATTGCGTCGTCGCTGGTTACGGCCCGGATCACCACCGGGTAGGCGTAGGTGCGCGCGTCGCCCATCACCCCGACGGAATGTATCGTGGGCAGAACCGCGAAGCTCTGCCACAATTCCCGGTAGAAGCCGGCGTTCCGGATCTCATCCTGCAGCACGGCGTCGGCCTGGCGCAGGATCTCCAGCCGCTCGGCGGTAACATCCCCGATGATCCTGATGGCGAGCCCCGGCCCCGGAAACGGCTGCCGCCAGACCATCCTCTCCGGCATCCCGAGTTCCGCCGCCACCACCCGCACCTCGTCTTTGAAGAGGTTGCGCAACGGTTCCACCAGATCCAGGTCCATCACCTCGGGCAACCCTCCGACGTTGTGGTGGCTCTTTATGCGGGCGGCGTCGCGGGTGCCGCTCTCGATCACATCGGAGTACAGCGTACCCTGCACCAGAAACTTTGCGTCCTCGATCTTCTGCGCCTCCTCCTCGAAGACGCGGATGAACTCTTCGCCCACGATCTTGCGCTTCGCCTCCGGGTCGGTAACGCCCGCGAGCTTGTCGAGGAAGCGTCCCGTCGCATCAACGTGGATCAGGGGTATATCCGACCTTTCGCGGAACGCTTCTATTACCTGCTCGGCCTCGTTCTTACGCAAGAGGCCATGGTCCACGAACACGCACGTCAGGTTGTCGCCTACGGCCCGGTGGACGAGCATGGCGGCAGTGGCAGAGTCCACCCCACCGGAGAGACCGGCTATGACCCTGGCATCACCGACCTGAGCCCGGATCTTCTCCACCGCGTCGGTGATGATGTTGACCGGTGTCCAGTCGGCTCTGCAGTCGCACACATCGAAGAGGAAGTTCTTGAGGATCTCCATCCCGTACTCGGTGTGCCTGACCTCCAGGTGGAACTGCACCCCGTAACGCTTCTTGTGCGGCTCCTCGAAGGCGACTATCGGGGCGGACGGGGTTTCGGCGGTAACGACGAAATCATCCGGGGGAGAGAACACCGCATCGCCGTGGCTCATCCAGACGCGCTGTTTTTCCGCTGTACCGGCGAAAAGGCCGCTATGGTCCTTTACTTCGAGCGTCGAGCGGCCGTACTCCCGGATCTGGACCGCCCCGACCTCGCCGCCGAGATCCAGAGCCATCAACTGCATCCCGTAGCAGATCCCCAGAATCGGGATGTCGAGGTCGAAGAGCGCCGGGTCCACCCTCGGGGCCCCCTCGTCGTAGACGCTGTTCGGGCCGCCGGAGAGGATTATCCCTTCGGGGTTTCTGGCTCTTATCTCCTCAATCGGGGTGTCGTAGGGAATCAGCTCGGAGAAGACCCTGCACTCGCGCACCCTGCGGGCTATGAGCTGGGCGTACTGGCCGCCGAAGTCGAGGACGAGGATCAAACTACCTTCCCATCCCCACTCTCTGGGAGCGCTGCTCCATCTTGCCCTCGGTAGCGAGCGAGGGCGCGTACATGACCTCGGCCTTCTGGAACTCCTTGATGTTCTGGTATCCGGTGGTCGCCATGCTGGTCCTGAGAGCGCCCATGAGGTTCAGCGTCCCGTCGTTCTCGCGGGCGGGGCCGACCAGGATCTCCTCTAGCGTGCTCGTCGTGCCGGTCTTTATTCGGGTTCCCCGCGGCAGAGTCGGATGGAAGGTCGCCATGCCCCAGGAGTAACCGCGTCCCGGCGCTTCTTCTGCTTTGGTGAAGGCACTGCCGAGCATGACGGCGTCGGCGCCGCAGGTTATGGCCTTGGCGATCTCACCGCCGGTGCGCATCCCGCCGTCGGCGATGACGTTGACGTACTCTCCGGTTTCCAGGTAGTGGCGCATCCGGGCTGCCGCTGCATCGGCTATCGCCGTCGCCTGCGGAACTCCTACCCCGATAACTCCGCGGGTGGTGCAGATCCTCCCCGGTCCCACGCCGACCAGTACGCCGACTGCCCCGGTCCGCATCAGGTGCAGCGCGGTGGAGTAGCTGGCGCACCCGCCGACGACGACGGGCACGTTCAGCGAGGGGATGAACTCCATCAGGTTCAGGGGTTTGACTTGGCTGCTGACGTGCTCGGCGCTTACGACGGTGCCCTGGATCACGAGCACATCGAGCCCGGCTTCTATTGCCGCCCGGTGATACTTCTCGACGCGCTGGGGCGTCAGAGACGCGGCGGCGATCACACCCTTGTCCTTTATCTCCTGGACGCGGCGGAAGATCAACTCCTCCTTGACGGGCTCGGTGTAGATCTCCTGCATGACGCGCGTGGCCTTGGTGTCGGGCAGGCTCGCTATCTCCTCGAAGACGGCCTCAGGGTCTTCGTAGCGGGTCTGGATGCCCTCCAGGTTGAGCACGGCCAGCCCGCCGAGAGATCCGATTATGCCCGCCGTTTTCGGGTCCACGGCCGCATCCAGAGCGCTCGCCAGACACGGCAGGTCTAGCCGGAGATCGCCCAGCGACCAGGAGATGTCTATGTCCTCTGGGTCCCGCGTCCGCCTGCTGGGTACTATGGCGATCTCATCGAGGCCGTACGCTCTGCGGGCGGTTTTTCCTTTGCCGATCTCAATTTCCATATGAGTAAAAAGGTCCTTTCCTATCGTCGTGAACAGGTACGCAAAAAGCCCACGGAAAGAGTTTCCGTGGGCCCGCATAAGTTTTTCCAACCAACTGCTGCAAAGTCCAGGTTATGCTACCCCGCCTCGTCTCGGTGGTCAAGGTAAAAGCCCTTTTCCCGGTATACTCCCCGTGATTTCGAGGCTACCATTATTCGGTATTGTACATTCCCCCGAAACCAGGCAGTTGAAGACTGGTAGATTCTAGAATGAGAGAGCACTGTGGGTAGAACCAGAAGACGGAGCAATCCAAGAAGCTCTGGCAGGAGAAGGTCGCTCTGGATCTGGATAGCAGCAGTGGTCGTGGCCATTGCCGTGCTCATCGGCGGGCTCGCTTGGGCCTCGCGTCCGGACCCGCTCAAGCCCCAGGCCAACTTTGATAACAACGGCGGCACCGGACAGCCCGTAGACGGCATAAAGTGCGCCACCTCAGAGCAGCTCGCCTTCCACATCCACGCCCACCGCGACATCTTCGTGGACGGCAAGAAGGTCAAGGTGCCGCAAGATATAGGCATCCCCGGACAGTGTATCTACTGGCTGCACACCCACGATAAAAGCGGCATCATCCACGTCGAGTCTCCGGTGCAGCGCCAGTACACGTTGGGCAACTTCTTCGACATCTGGGGAGCCCCGCTCTCCAGGGACAAGGTTCTCTCTTTCGACATCAATTCCTCTGAGCCTCTGCGTATCTATATAAACGGGAAGCGCTATCACGGAGACCCGCGCAAGATACCGATCGAGTCTCACGAGGAGATCGCACTGGTCATCGGCCAGATGAAGGGCAAGCCTCCGGCATCGTATAACTTCCCCCCGAACTACTAGGCGTGTGAACAACCGCCTCGCGGGCGGTATCGCTCCCCTCGCTACCCGGTGCTCGCCTCCTCAAACCTGCGCCGCTCGGGCTCCCAGTGGCGCACGGCACTTCGGATGTGATCCACCATCAGCCGCTCAGCATCCCCGGCACGCTTTTCAGCGATCGCGGCGGCGATTTTGCGGTGCTCTTCGAGATCCTCGTACTGCCAGTCTGACACCGCGCTGCGCCGCGAGAGCAGCCGCCGTCCTACTTCAACCAGCCACAGCGACTCGATGGCCCGCACCAGTTCCGCGTTGCCGGTGGCGCGTGCGAGCGCGATGTGAAAGTCACGGCTGGCGTCGTGGACAGAGATCCCATCCTGCGCAATCTCCTCGCGCGCGATCGAGGCATTCAGCTCCTCGATGTCGCTCTCGCTCCGCCGTTCTGCAGCCAGCCGCGCGATACCCGGCTCTAATATGGAGCGTACTTCCAGACGTCTCAGCACCGCGTCGAGGCCGAGGTCCGCGACGCGGAAGCCGCGGTTGGAAAGGGGATCCACAAGCCCCTCGCCCGCGAGCCGGCGCAGCGCCTCACGCACCGGCGTGCGCGAGATCCCAAACCGCTCGGCGAGCTCGACCTGCCCGAGCCTCGCACCCGGCGCTAGATCGCCGCTGAGAACCAGGTCCCGGATGCGCCGGTAAGCGAGGTCCACAACGGAGTCCACGCGAATCGGATCCGTGTTCTTCCGAGATCGAGAGGCGCCATCCATGAAGCGATAATAAATCTTGTGGATACATTATTCAATAATTCGGCGGAGTTCCCTTGACAAGCCACACCATAATGGATAATGTATCCATTACACAAACAATTGTGGAGATTTGGGGTGTAGCATGGGGTTTATCGAGGCTGTTGAGGGCGGCAATACGGTGTGTGTACTCTACGATGGGGTACCGACGTGGGGACGGCGGGCGGGGGATGATATCCTGCTCGAATCGGGGGTTCGTCTGCCCGAGGCCGAGGCGCGCTATCTGGCGCCGGCGGAGCCTACGAAGATCATCGCCGTTCACCTGACCTACCGAAGCCGACTGGAGGAGTATGCTGCCCGTCCACCGGCCCAGCCCTCGTACTTCCTGAAGCCCCCAACAACCCTCAACGGCCACCGCGGGGTGGTGAGGCGCCCGCGGGGGACGCGCTTTCTCAACTACGAGGGTGAGCTGGCCGTCGTGATCGGCCGTCGCATGAAGGGGGTAGCCATCGAGGATGCTCTCTCCTACGTGGCGGGGTACACGTGCGCCAACGATGTCGGGCTGCATGACTTCAGGCACGCGGACCGGGGTTCGATGCTACGCGTCAAAGGCCAGGATGGTTTTCTGCCCCTGGGGCCCGAGCTGGTGCCCGCGTCCGAGTTCGATCCCACGGCGTTCAGCCTCCGAACGTATCTCAACGGCGAGGTCGTCCAGGAAGGCGGGGCCGACGATATGATCTTCAGCGTAGCCTACCAGCTCACCGACGTGTGCCGTCTCATCACCCTGGAACCCGGTGACGTCATCCTTACCGGCACGCCCGCGAACTCCCGGCCCATGCAGCCGGGCGATCTCGTCGAGGTGGAGATCGAGGGAATAGGGCGCCTGAGCAACACCGTCGAGGAGTGGCAGGTAGACCTGTCGGGGCCGGGCGAGCAGCCCGAAACCTCGGCGAACACGCTGCACGTCGCGCTGGCGATCTCCGAGGAGGAGGCCGAGCGCATGGTGGAGCGAGGAGCTGGCGTATGAGCTCTCCGGCACAGATCCCTGGAGGTAGCAAGGTGAGACCCGTTCTGATTCGCCAGCACGACGACACAACACCGCCCGGCCTGCTCGTGGACTGGTTGCGAGAGCGCGGCATTCCGTTCGAGGTCCAGCACTCCTGGAATGAGACAGAAGCTCCCGATCCTGCGAATTATTCGTTCGTGGCCTCGTTGGGCGCTCCGTACAGCCCGCGCGACACGCACGAGCCTGCGGTCGTGGAAGAGTTGAAGTTGATCGGGAATGCGGTAGAGCGTGAAGTGCCCGTGCTCGGGCTGTGCTTCGGCGGAGAGGTGCTCTCTGCAGTTCTCGGCGGGCGTGTGGAGCAAGCCCCGACGCCCGAGCTGGGCTGGCGTGAGATCGAGACCGACGATCCAGCCATGATCCCGGCGGGTCCGTGGCTCGAATGGCACTACGAGCGTTTCACGACGCCGCCCGGCGCCGTCGAGCTGGCGCGTACGCCCGACGCGGTGCAGGCGTTCAGGTTCGGGCCGCACCTCGGGCTCCAGTTCCACCCGGAGAGCACCGTGGAGATCGTCTCCCGGTGGGCGAGCATGGATACCGAACGCCTGGCGGCGCTTGGCATCGAGGATGGAGCGGCGCTGATCTCCGCTCCGCCCGAGCGTCGGGAGACGGCCAGGAAGGCCGCCTTCCATCTCTTTGACGCGTTCTTGGCCGACGCAGTGGAGGACGGTCCCAGAGAATCAGCCGGCCATGCCGGCAGGAAGGAGTAATCGTGGTTCAAAAGGAGGAGCTCGGAGCCCGGCCGCCCGAGCTATCCGACGCCTCTTTGACATCTGTGCGGGTGATCTACGCCGACCTGCACGGGGTGGCGCGCGGCAAGGACGTACCCATCGGCGAGTTCGAGCGCGCGATCGAGCACGGGCTGGCGTTCTGCTCGGCGGTGATGGGCACCGATCTGCGCCACACCCCCGTGGTTGGCGGCGAGGAGGGTTATCCGGACCTGATCGCCTACCCCGACCTCTCGACGATGACCCTGGTTCCCTGGGAGCCCGGCCTGGCGTGCTGCATCGCCGACCTGCATCCGGTCGGGGAGCACCCGCCGCCAGCCGACCCGCGGGGAGCGGTTCGCCGCGCGGTCGCCGGATTCGAGGAACTCGGCCTCGCGCCGGTCGTGGGCCCCGAGCTCGAGTTCTTCCTGTGCGAGCGCGACCCGGAGGCCGAGAACGGGGTGCGCCGCTACGTGGACAACCTGAGCATGGTCTACACCGTCGGACCGCAGGCCGACCCCCGCGGCGTCGTGCGCCAGATCGCCGAGGCGCTCTCACGTTTGGGCATGGGTACGTTCGCCGCCAACCACGAGTTCATGAACTCGCAGTACGAGATCAACCTGCAACACGCGAACGCCCTGACCGCCGCCGACCGCGCCTTCCGCCTCAAGTGCGCCGTCAAGGACGTCGCCGCGATGCGCGGGCTTATCGCCACGTTCATGGGCAAGCCGTTCAACGACCAGGGCGGCTCCGGCTTCCACATCCACTTCTCGCTCGAGCGAGAGGGTAAGAACGCGTTCGCCGATGATTCCGGCGCAGAGGGCGTCTCGGCGGAGATGCGCCACTTCACGGCCGGCGTGCTCGCCCACGCGCAGGGGCTGACGGCTTTCCTGAACCCGACCGTCAACGCCTACCGGCGGCTCGTCCCCGACTCGCTCGCGCCCACCCACGCCAACTGGGGCTGGGACAACCGCACGGCGTTCGTCCGCATCCCGCCGGAGCGCGGCCGGGCCACGAGGACCGAGGTCCGCGTGGGCGACGGCAGCGCCAACCCGTACCTTGCCATAGCCGCAGTCCTCTTCGCCGGGCTGCACGGCGTGCGCGAGAGGCTGCCGCTCGGCCCGCCGGTGGGCGGCGACGCGTACGACCTGTCCGGGGAGGAGGCCGGGGGGAAGCTCCCGGCCACGCTCGAGGAGGCGCTGGACGCGCTGGAGGCCGACGAGGTGCTGCGCGAGGCGATGGGGCCGCAGATAGTCGACACCTTCCTCGCCGTCAAGCGCTTCGAGGCCGGGCGACACCGCGCGTGGGTCTCGGACTGGGAGATCGCCGAGTACCTTCACCACCTCTAGGAGGAGGGCCATGACAGACGTAGCAGAGACCGTACCGCTGGAGGAGATAGACCTCTCCGACCCCGGGGCCTTCGCCGAGCGGGTCCCCCACGAGTGGTTCCGCACCCTGCGCCGGGAGGACCCCGTCCACTTCAACCCCGAGCCCGAGGGCCCCGGCTTCTGGGCCGTGACCCGCTACTGGGACATCCGGGAGGTCCACCGCCGCTGGGACATCTACTCCTCCGAGATCGGGGGGACCTCGCTCGAGGACCTGGAGCCCGACCAGATCGAAGCCCGCAAGTCCATGATCGACCTCGACCCGCCGCGACACGACGAGATCCGGGGCCTCATCAAGAGCCGCTTCGCCCCGCGGGCGGTGAGGGAGTGGGAGGAGCAGGTGCGCGCTATCGCCCGCAAGGTGATAGACCTCGCGCTGCCCAAGGGCGAGTTCGACTTCGTCCTGGAGGTCTCCTCGGAGATCCCGATGCAGGTCTTCGCCGAGATCCTCGGCATCCCGCAGGAGGAGCGCCGCTACATCATCGAGCTCGGCGACCACCTGCTCGGCAACCAGGACCCGGAGTTCGCCCGGCCTCCGGAGAAACCCGAGCACCGGCTGCTGCCCTTCTCCAGCCCGGTGGCGCTGGAGATGTTCGAGTTCGGGCGCAGGCTCGCCGAGGAGCGGCGCCGCAACCCGAGAAACGACATCATCACCCAGCTCGCGTTCGGGGGGCTCACCCAGCGCGAGTACGACGTCAACTTCGTGCTGCTCGCGGCGGCGGGCAACGAGACCACCCGGCACACCATCACCCACGGCCTGCTCGCCCTGATCGAGAACCCCGACCAGCTCGAGCGCCTGCGGCGCGACCCTTCCCTCTACCCCGCGGCCGCAGAGGAGATGCTCCGCTGGGCGACCCCGGTCCACCACTTCCGGCGCACCACGACGCGCGAGACCGAGCTGGCGGGGACCAGGATCCCGGCCGGGGCGAAGGTGACGACCTGGTTCACCTCGGGCAACCGTGACGAGACCGTCTTCGAGAACCCGGACACCTTCGACGTCGGCAGAGATCCGAACCGGCACATGACCTTCGGTCCCGGCGGGAAGCACTTCTGCCTGGGCGCCCACCTGGCGCGCCTGGAGGTACGGGTGGTCTTCGAGGAGCTCCTGCCGCGCCTGCGCTCCGTCGAGCTCGCCGGGCCGGTCAAGCGGCTGCGCTCCAACTTCTTCAACGGCATCAAGCAGATGCCGGTCCGGGTGGAGGCCGCGTGATCTCGCTGCGCCGCATAGACCACGTGAGCCTAAGTACAACCGACCTCCCGGACGCCGCCCGGCGCTGGTCGCTCCAGTTCGGACTCGTCGAGCGGGAGCGCGACGAGCGCCGGGCGCGCCTAGCCTGCGATGACGAGCCGTTCTCGCTGGAGCTCGTCGCCGCCGAAGCTCCCGGCCTGGACCACGTCGCCTACGAGCTGCGCCGGTCGTGCACCCCCGACGACGCGAGGAGGCACTTCGACGGGCTCGGGGTCGCGTGGGAGGAGAAGGAGGGCTCTCTGGAGGTCGCCGACCCGGAGGGCAACCGCGTGCGGGTGCTCCCCTACCGGGAGCCGAAGGAGCGCTGGACGCCGCACGCACGAGCGGCCCGAGATCAGATCCTCGGCCACCCCCGCAAGCTCGGCCACGTCAACTTCCTGACCGGTGCGATCTCCGAGGGCGTGGACTTTTACACCCGCGTGCTCGGGATGAGGGTCACGGACTGGCTCGGCGACGGCGGCGTGTGGTTCCACGTAAACAGCGACCATCACGTGATGGCGCTGGTAGACAAAGGATATTCCCACTTCCACCACCTCGCCTTCGACGTGGTGGACATCGGCCAGATGCGGGTCGCCCTCGATCACCTCGGGCGCCACGGCCGCTGGCTGGGCTGGGGCCCGACGCGCCACGGCGTGGGCGGAAACATCGCCTCCTACGTGCGGATCGTCGAGGAGGAGTGCTTCGTGGAGCTCTACTGCGACATGGAGCAGCTAGAAGCCGACCACGAGCCACGCCGCTGGCCCGACAACCGCTTCTCCTCCAACACCTGGGGGCCGCTGCCGCCCCGCTCCTACTTCCGCTTCGATGAGGCGGCGATCGCCTCCGAGTGCGAGAGCCTCGAGATGCTCGGCCAGCCGCTACCACAGGAGGTTTCCAGTTGATCCTGAAAGGTTACTCCATCCCCCGCACGAGCACCGGCCGGGCGAGCCTCGTCCCCGCGCCGCCGTGGCACTACGTGGGCGACTTCCTCGTCGTGGACTACTGGGCCAACCCCGACGCCGTCCGCGCCGTTCTGCCCGAGGACCTCGACCCGCACCCGGACCCCGGCCGCTGCGCCGCGGTCTTCGCCGACTGGCAGTCGTGCTCCGACGGCGGCGAGGAGCTGCTGGACCCGGTCCGGTCGCACTACCGCGAGTTCTTCATCGTGGCGAACGCGCTGCTGAACGGAGAGGAAGTTACGACCTGCCCGTTCATCTGGGTGGACCAGGACTTCGCGCTCGCGCGCGGTTGGATTCAGGGCTTCCCCAAGAAGCTCGGTTCGATCTGGATGACCCGCACCTTCGGCCTGGACCTGCCCGCCGACCCCGGACTCAAAGCCGGGGCTCGTCACGGCGCGACGTGCTCGGCGCGAGGGCGGCAGATAGCCGAAGCTACCCTGACCATCGAGGGAGAGAGCGATGACGGCCCGCGCCACAACGCCCCGCCCATCGTCAACGTGCGCCACTTCCCGCGGCTCGCCGCCGGGCACCACGACGACCCGCAGGTGCACGAGCTGGTCCGCGCCGTAAGCCGCGACCGGGCGATGTCGAAGGTGGTCGCCGGGCCGGCGACGCTCACCCTGCATCCGGCACCCGGCGAGGAGCACGACACTTTAGCTCCGGTGAGGATAGACCGCGGGTACCGCTTCACGTTCGGCTACACGGTAGACGACCTCGAGACCGTAAAGGAGCTCGTATGACCTCAGTAACGGAACGCATCAAGGTCGCGGGAGTCGAGGTCTCGCCCGACCACTTCATCGGCGGCGAGCGGGTGGCGAGCGAACGTCGCTTCGAGGACATCTCCCCGATAACGGGCGAGGTCATCGCGGAGGTCTCGCGCGCCGGAGAGGAGGAGGTTGACCGGGCGGTGCGCGCCGCGCGCGACGCCTTCCCGGAGTGGGCCGCTTTGGGACCGGCGGGCCGCTCGCCCTACCTGCACCGCCTCGCCGACCTGATCGATGCCAACGTCGAGAGGCTCGCCGCGGTCGAGTGCGAGGACATGGCGATGCTGCTGCGCTCTCTGCGGGCGCGCGTGATATCACGCGGGGCGCGCAACTACCGCTCCTACGCCGACCTCGCCGCTTCGTACGAGGAGCGCGACTGGCGCTCGCAGGGCACCTGGAACCGGGTGCAGCGGATGCCCGCCGGGCCTGCGGCGGTGATCACGCCGTGGAACGCCCCGTTCATGCTCTCGACCTGGAAGACCGCTCCCGCCCTCGCCGCCGGGTGCACGGTGGTCCTCAAGCCCGCCGAGTGGTCGCCGCTCTCGTGCTCGCTGCTCGCGGACCTCGCGGAAGAGGCCGGGTTCCCGCCAGGGGTCTTCAACGTGATCCAGGGCACCGGTGAGGAGGCCGGGGCGGCGCTGGTGGCGCACCCGCTGCTGCGGCGCATATCCTTCACCGGCTCCCCGGAGACGGGGCGTCTGATCGGGGTCTCGGCGGCCAAGAATCTCGTGCCGTTCACCGCCGAGTTGGGCGGGAAGGGGCCCCTGATCGTCTTCGAGGACGCAGACCTCGACGCCGCCGCGCAGAAGGCCGCCGGCCAGTACGACGACGCGGGGCAGGTCTGCCTCGCCGGGACGCGACTGCTCGTGCAGGAGCCGGTCCTTGAGCCGTTCCTGGAGCGGTTCCACGCCGGGGTGGACGCGCACGTGCTCGGCGACCCGCGCGAGGACGCCACCACGGTCTCGCCGCTCATCCACCCCGACCACCTCAAGCGCGTCGAAGGGTTCGTCGAGCGCGCCCGCTCTGAGGGGCACAACGTCGTGCGCGGCGGGCGGTGCTCGGACGCGGGGCCGCTATTCTACGAGCCCACCCTGATCGAACCGCGCTCGAACGACGCCGAGATCGTCCAGCGCGAGGTCTTCGGCCCCGTCCTCACCCTCCAGACCTTCGCCGACGAGGAGGAGGCCGTCGCTCTGGCCAACTCCACCGAGTACGGTCTGTCGGGCATCGTCTACACCTCCTCTCTCGGCCGAGCCGACCGCGTCGGGAGGGCGGTGCGCGCGGGTGTGGTGTGGGTCAACACCTTCCTGGTGCGCGACCTGACCGCCCCCTTCGGTGGGATGGGCATCTCCGGCATCGGGCGCGAGGGCGGCGACTACGCGCTGGACTTCTACTCCGACCTGAAGACCCTCCAGATCCTGGAGGGCAGCACCCGATGAACGACGAGGCCCTCCTCGCCGCCGTCGCCGCCGAGGCGAAGTGGATGGAGGACCTCCTCGTCCGCCTCGTCGAGGCCCCGACCGTCCTCGGAGAGGAGGAGCCGGGACAGGAGATCATGGAGGAAGCTTTCGCCGGCTGCGGGCTCGAAGCGCGCAGCGTGCCGCTCGACGCCAGCGCTTTGCGCACCGCAACGGGCTCCTCCCCGTTTACCTGGGACGTGAGCGGCAAGCGCAACGTCGTGGCCGACTGGCAACCCGGCGACGAGGGCGGGCGCTCGCTGATCCTCAACGGCCATGTGGATGTCGTCCCGCTGGCCAACGAGGAGTTGTGGACGCACCCGCCCTTTAAGGCGGTACGCGAGGGCGACTGGGTCTATGGCCGTGGGGCCGGAGACATGAAGGCGGGTCTCGCCGCGATGACCGGTGCGGTGCGGGCACTCATCCGCGCCGGGTACGCACCTGCAGCCCCACTCCAGTTGCAGTCCGTGGTGGAGGAGGAGTGCACGGGCCACGGCGCCCTGCAGTGCCTGCTCGACGGGGCGCATGCGGACGCGTGCATCATCACCGAGCCGCACCCAGACCACATAACCGTGGCCCAGGTCGGGGTGCTGTGGTTCCACGTAGACATCGCCGGCATTCCGGCGCACGCGGCCCGCGCGAGCCGGCTCGGCTTCAACGCCATTGACGCCGCGTGCGGTGTGCTGGCGGCGCTCCGAAACCTGGAGGAGCACCTCAATGTGGACCCACCGGCGCCTTTCGACACATTCGAGCACCCCATCAACCTCAATCCGGGTGTGATATCGGGTGGCGACTGGCCCTCTACCGTCGCGGCTTCCTGCACGCTCTCATGCCGGATCGGACTGTATCCTGGGCAGGAGCCCGAGGAGATGCGCACCCTGGTCGAAGAGGCGGTCGCCGAAGCTGCAGAGTCAGATCCCCGGCTATCCAACAACCCGCCGCGGGTGCGCTACGAGGGTTTCTCGTGCGAGGGATCTATCGTGGATCGTAACGAACCGGTCGTCACCGCGCTCTCGGATGCGTACTCGCGCGTGCATGAGGAGAGGCCCGAGCTGCTGGCTACGACCGCCACGACTGATGCCCGCCACTTCATAAGGGCGGGAATACCTGCCGTTTGCTTCGGCCCGCGTGCGGAGCAGATCCACGGTATTGACGAACGCGTCTCGCTGCGCTCGGTTATCGAGTCCGCGCAGGTGCTCGGGCTCTTCATCAGGGACTGGTGCGGCCTCATCCGAGAGTCGAACCGAAAGGAGAGAAAGTAATGTCCAACGTCGAGTCAACAGCCACCCCAACGCCAGGTGCGGCGGAGTCCGGGAAGCTCCACCGGCGGGCACTCGGGGTGCCGGATCTCGTGTTTTTCATCGTCGCCGCCTCGGCGCCGCTGACCGCTGTAGCAGGCGGCCAGGCAACTACCTACCTGGTAACGGGCAACAAAGCCGTTCCGTTCATGTTTATTCCGCTCGGGATCGTGCTCGGGCTGTTCTCGATCGGCTACGCGGCGATGAGCCGCTACGTCGCCAACGCGGGCGCGTTCTATTCATACGTTTCCCGCGGTCTCGGCAAGCTGTCGGGTGTTGGCGCCGCCTTCGTGGCGCTCATCGCCTACAACTCCATGCAGATAGGCATCTACGGCCTCTTCGGCGTGGCACTCGGCGCGTTCATGTCCGGCAGGCTCGGCATCAACGAGCCGTGGTGGGTGTGGTGTCTGCTCGGCTGGGCCATCATCGCCGTTCTGGGCGTGCTCCGGATAGACCTCAACGCCCGGGTGCTGGCCGTCCTCTTGATCCTCGAGGTGCTCGTCGTCGCGCTCTTTGACCTCGCGGTTCTGGGCCATCCCGGTCCCCAGGGGCTTGATATGGTCGGCTTCAACCCGGGCGTCGCGTTCGGCACGGCGGCAGGCTCTGCGCTCACGTTCAGCGTCGCCTCTTTCGTGGGTTTCGAGTCGGCGGCGATCTACTCCGAGGAGTGCCGCAACCCTAGCCGGACGGTCGCCCGGGCAACGATCCTGGCCGTCAGCCTGATCGCCTTTTTCTACGCCACCTCTAGCTGGCTGGTTGGGGTGGCCGCAGGCCCCGACACGATAGTCAACCCGCAGGCCATGCTTAAAGCTGGATACGCTACCGCCGGCAACCCGGACCCGACGACGGTTCTGTTTATCGCGGGGCAGCAGCGCCTCGGTGCGATCTGGGGAGACGCCGCGTCGCTGTTGTTCGCCACTAGCCTGTTTGCCGCGCTGCTCTCTTTCCACAACGCGGTCGCCCGCTACACCTTCGCCCTGGGCCGGGAGGGCGTGCTCCCGCCGGTGTTCGGTCGCGTGCACGCGAACACGGGGGCGCCCGTGATCTCCTCGCTCGCCCAGTCGGTCCTGGCGGTTGTAGTGTTCGGCATCTTCGCGATTATCGGGGCGGACCCTCTGCTCAAGCTCTTTACCTGGCTGACCAACCTGGGTGCCCTGGGCGTGCTCTTGCTGATGACGGCGGCGTCTTTTGCGGTCGTGGGCTACTTCAGGCGACACCCCGAGCAGGAGTTGAGCCGCTGGGCGTCGGCCATCGCGCCATCGGTCGCCGGAGTGCTCCTGCTGATCGTGCTCGTGCTCGGCGTGGCGAACTTCAACGTCCTCATCACGGGCTCGACCGAGGCCCCGACGAACATCATGACGATCATACTCCCCATAATCTTGTTCGGGGGTGGACTCGCCGGTCTCGTTGTCGGCTCGGTGCTGAGGTCCCGCCGGCCCGACGTCTACCGCCGGATCGGTGCGGGCGCGGAAGCCGAGCGGCCACCGCAGCAGTGAGCCCGCAGCCAGATGCGGCGCGGATGGGATCTGCGCCGCAACACGAGCAGGCCGACCTCCCCGCACTCGCCAACCGCGAAGGTGTTCTGACCGACCTGAGCCGCGTCATCACAGACGCCTGGGCATCCTTCGATGTGCCACGATCTTCCGAGCCGCAGCTCAGCGACGCCCTGGCTGCGCGTCTCGAAGCGCCGCTCCCCGAAGAGGCGGGCGACGCCGAGGAGGCCCTGGAGGATGCGGCCCGCATCCTGGATGCCAGTGTCTCTCCTTCGCGGCCGCTCTTCCTCGGCTATATCGGCTCTACGGGACTGGAGATCGGGGTGCTGGCATCCGCTCTTTTGGCAACCTACGACGTGAACCTCGCCACCTCTGCTGGCGGGGCGGACCTGGTCGAACAGCAAACCCTGCGCTGGCTCGCGGAGTTCGTTGGTTTTCCGCTCGCGGAAGGCGCCTTCACCAGCGGCGGCATGACGTCGAACCTCACGGCGCTGCTCGCCGCGCGCGAGCGGGCGCTGCCGGGGTCCCGCGCCCAGGGGCTCGACGGCCGGCGGGCGGCGGTGTACTGCTCCGAGGAGGCCCACCACTCGGTGGTCCGTGCCGTCGAGGTCTGCGGGCTGGGAAGTGGTGCCGTCCGCCGCATTCCTATTGACAGCCGGCGTCGAATGAGGCCGGAGGCGCTCGATGAGGCGTTATCCTCAGACATCTCCGCCGGAGTCGTGCCCGTGGCCGTGGTGGCGACCGCGGGGACGACGCTCACGGGAGCCGTGGACCCACTTAGTGCGATAGCTGATGTTTGCACGCGCCACGGCGCATGGCTGCACGTTGATGGCGCGTACGGGCTTCCGGGGGCGGCTGCGCCGAGTACAGCATCGTTATTTGCCGGTCTGGAGCGCGCCGACTCGGCAACCGTTGATGCGCACAAGTGGCTCGGCGTGCAGAAGAGCTGCAGCGCCGTCCTGATGCGGGAAGCCGGGCGGCTGCAGGCGGCGTTCGGCCACGAGGAGCAGTACATGCCGCACGACGGCGACGTCGCCAACCCGGTTGACCGAACGCTCGAGTACTCGCGCCCGTTTCGTTCCCTGAGACTGTGGATGGCCTTCCGCGTCCACGGTGCCGTCCAGTATAGAGCCTGGATCGAGCGTGCCCTCGCCAACGCCCGCCACTTCACCGACTTGTTGCGCGCGACGCCCGAGTTCGAGCTTCTCCACGACCCGATGCTCTCGATCGTCTGCTTTCGGCACGCGCCGCCCGGCGTTGACAACCTCGACTCGCACAACATCCGGCTCGCCCGCGAGATGCAGCGCGACGGGCGCGTCTTTCTCGCCCCCGCCTCTGTTGACGACCGGGCCTGCCTGCGCGCATGTTTCGTTAACTTCCGCACGACGTTCGAGGAGGTCGAACACGTGCTAGAGGTTGCCCAGGAGATCGGCCACAGCCTGAGCCGGGGCTGAGAGAAACCACCAAACCGTACGAAGGTACAGGCCGAAAACCGTACCCTCGCACGATGGGCAAAACGCCATTGCGTATCACAATACCTGCACGAAACGAGCCGCGGTGGAGGTGCCGGATGAAGAATAACGAGTTGCTGGCGCAGGTAGAGCGCGAGGTACTGGGGTGGCCCGGAGTCTGGAAAAAGAGGGACGAAGATGGCGTGGGCGGAATCGGCGTAAGCGGATACAGGTACGGATATCCCGAGACCGGGGGACCCCAGATCGGGCACATCCACGACAACGGCCACGCCGACTTCCGGTTCCCGAGAGAGGTCCGGGATGAGCTGATCCAGTCCGGACGCGCAATCCCCCATCCCGCCTTCCCGAACAGCCGGACGACGGTAAGCTACATGATACGAAGCAAGGAAGACGTGCCCGGCGCTGTGGAGCTCTTCCGCATGAACTACGAGCGACTCAAGGAATCCGCCGGACGGCGGGCCACTCGGCGCAAGGAGCGAAGCGGGCCGACACCGGAGCCGTGAGGAGGCAAACCCCGGTTATCGACCCGCTGGGATGCGCCAGTCAGCGGATGACGGGCCGCTTGTCTTTATGCAGGGAATTCATCAACTCCTGGCTCGCGTGCAGGTGGTCCTGCACGAACTTCTGCGGGGTCAGCGCCATCCACTGGTTTAAGGATACATCGGCGAAGTGGTCGCTACGGAACATCTCCAGAAAACGCAGCGGTCCCTCGCCGGTGTTCTGGATGTAATGGCCCATGGCGAAGGGCACATAGCCCACGTCTCCCGCCTGGCAATCGAAGGTGCGGGCATGGGCTTCGGCTGCGAAGACGGTCATGCGCCCCTTGCCCTCGATGTAGTACTGCCACTCGTCGTTGTTGGGGTGCCAGTGCATCTCGCGCATGCCGCCCGGCTCAAGCTCTACCAGCGCCGCCGCCACGGTGGTAGCGGCGGGGAAGTTGGTGGAGTCGGTGATGCGCACCTGTCCGCCACTCGTCCGGATCGGCTCCTGCTCCAGCATCCGATGGCTGAAGTTTGTCGTGCCGTTTGGGGCGGAGACCTTCTCGCTCTCGAGCGGTCCGGGCACCTCGCCCTGGAAGATGTAGTGCTCACCCGAAGGAATATCCGCGAAGGCGCCCTCCGGCACGCCGAAGTTCGCCGCCAGCACGTCCTTCGGGGTGTGCGCGAACCAGTCGGTGATACTGAAGGTGCTGTTCTCGGAGAAGCTGCCATCGTCGAAGACCAGGATGAACTCGGCTCCCTCTTCGAGGCCCTGTATCGAGTGCGGGATGCCTGAAGGGAAGTTCCACAAATCTCCCACCCCGACATCATCTATGAAGTTGCGTCCTTCCTGGTCCACCGCCGTGATCCGGGCCCGCCCGTGGAGCATGAAGGCCCACTCGGCTTCCTTGTGCCAGTGCATCTCCCTGACTCCGCCCGGCGTCAGGCGCATATTCACTCCCGCCAGCGTCGTTGCGATCGGCAACTCGCGCACCGTTACCTCGCGCGACCAGCCACCTTCCTCCATCCGGCGGTGGGTGTCGGAGTAAGAGAACTTCAGGTTGTAGAACGTGCCCGAGTCGGTCTCCGGGGGAACCGAGAGGTCCGGGTTCTGGAGATCCCTCTCAATGTTTCTGGGACCGGGGTCGGTCGCACCAGCATTCCCCCTTATCGGCTGCGGCACCCGATCCCGAGATGACCCGCTCATAATTACCTCCTTCTAAAACCACAGGACATCCGTCCTGCTCCATCTTTTTAATCTCTACCCGCTCGTTCTGAACGGAAACGCAATTAAGGCAGACCGTAGTGGCCGCTCTCAACATAACGAGCAGCGATCCATCTATAACGTTGATTTTGGTCAGTATGCGAAGTGCGCGGGGGTGAACTTTGATCCTGAAGTTGCATCTAGTCCGAACAAGGTAGTACTCTTGTCGCAAGGCGCATGGATCGAGGCGATCATGCCCGTAATAAAAAGCTAGAGAATGGGGAGTGATCCGGGATGGAAAGTAATGTACCGGAGGGTGGGCAGGGGGCGCACGCACAAATAATCGCACTGAGGCCGAATCGCTTTGTAATCGTAGCGGCGGTGGTCTCGGCGCTGGGTGGTCTTTTGTTCGGGTTTGATACCGGGGTGATCTCCGGGGCCCTGCTATACATCAAGCCGGAGTTTCATCTCTCGGCCACCGGACAGCAGGCGGTGGTCAGCGCGCTGCTCCTGGCCGCCATCGCCGGGGCGCTCTCCGGGGGACCGCTCTCCGATGGGGCGGGACGCAGGCGGACCCTGACCAGCGCGGCGATTCTGTTTGTGGTCGGGGCCCTCGTCGCCGCCACGGCGCAGGCATTCTGGTGGCTCATCGTCGGGCGCATACTCCTGGGGCTCGCCATAGGGGCCGCCTCGCAGGTGGTGCCGGTCTACATAGCCGAGATATCACCTCCCCGTTTTCGGGGGGCTCTGGTCTCTTTGCAGCAGCTCATGATCACGGTGGGCATCCTGCTCTCCTACCTCGTCGACTACGCCTTCTCCGGGTTTGGGGGATGGCGCTGGATGCTAGGCGCCGGGGTCGTACCGGGGGTGGCACTGTTCGTCGGGATGCTGTTTTTGCCCGAGAGCCCCCGGTGGTTTTTGGCAGAGGGCAGGCGCGAGGAAGCGTTATCGGTTCTGAGGCGCTCGCGGCCCGTAGGGACCGACGTGGGGGCCGAGGCGGACGAGATAGAGCGGGTGCGCAAGGCTGAGGCCCGCTACAGCTACCGGGACCTGCTCGCCCCGGCGGTCAGGCCGGCACTCTTGATCGGCGTGGGTATCGCCTTCTTCAACCAGCTCTCCGGGGTGAACGCGGTCATCTACTATGCGCCCACCATCATCCACGACGCGGGCTTCGGCAGCTCGGCCTCGATACTCGCCACCACCGGCATCGGGCTGGTCAACACCTCCGTCACCATCGCGGCGCTGTTCCTGATCGACCGGGTGGGCAGGAGGCCGCTTTTGTTCACGGGCATGAGCATAGTTCTCCTCGCCCTGATCGGACTCGGGGTAGCATATTTGCTCCCCGGAGGCTCTTCCCTGTCCAACTACCTCCTGCTCGGGGGCCTTCTGGTCTACATCGCGGCGTTCGCCTTCAGCCTGGGGATAGCCATCTGGCTGCTGAACTCGGAGATATATCCTCTGGAGGTGAGAGGCAAGGGGGCGGCGGCTGGAGCCATGACCCACTGGGTCTTCGACTTCATAATCGCCTCGACGGTGCTCTACCTCTTCAACAGCATCACCCCCACCGGCACCTTCTGGCTGTACGGGGCGTTCGTGGTGGTGGGGATCATCTTCCTCTGGCGCCGCCTGCCCGAGACCAAGGGCAGAACTCTCGAAGAAGTCTCCGAAGACCTCGCCAAGCGGGCCTCTGTTTCCCAGACGCCCCAGGAGGTTGTAAGCAGCACCATCGAAGGCGAAGAACAGGAAAGTCCAGAACGGAGGGGTTAGCGTACTACCGGACCGGCAAATAGTTTTGCCCTCGGTTGGAAAGTAGTAAGGCTGCGGGAATATTTCACCAGAACCTTTTCAAGGTTCGACCTCTATCGTGACTTCGCCCGAGCCCAACGAGCGGTGGACGGCCCGCACGGAGATGGAGCCCGCCTCTCCTTCGATGCTGCGGACCCAGACCGCTCCCGCTCCCCCCGCGGGACCGAGATCGAAGGGGTTGTCCCCGATGATCTCTCCGGGACCTTCCAGCTCCAGCCTAACTTCGCCCCCGACGTAGGGCCTTGGCGCGCCGTAACGGTCGGTCGCCCGGAAGACGAGCCTCGTTGCGTCCGCGCCGTCGGCCACCAGTTTCCGGTCGTCGGCTTCCAGAAGTAGCCTGTCTTCCCTGGTCTCCGCGGAGAAAGAGCGCGAGACAACCTTCTGTTCCCTGACGAAGCCATCTATTCTTAGTTCGGGCAGGGTTTTCCCATCCGCCCTCAGATCCGCGAAGAAGGGCGGGTAGGGCAGGTTACCGTATCGCTCGCGGTCTGGCTGGAGAGTGGCGAAATGCTCGCCGCCGACGTACAGCTCCAGCCGCTCGCAGTTGGAGCAGATCATCGCGTCCTCGCCAGGGCCGTCCGGCGGGGAGTTCGGCCCGAAGTCCCAGTAGAAAGCGGGCTCTATAACCGGTTTGATCGCCGGGTCCACCTGCGAACGGTAGAAGCTCGCCCCCGGCTTGGGGATACGGAAGATGTCGCACACCCCCGGTGTCTTGATGTCCTGGAAGGAATTGACCGGGGAATTGTAGTCGAAGGCCAGCCAAGCGAGAACGCCGGCGTAGCGTTCATCGGAAGCTGCTACGTTGTGGGCGGATGCGTGGCGTTTGGCCTGGACCTGCTGGATCCCCTGTGGGTCCGTACGCCGGTAGTAGCGCCTGAAGCCCCGTCCCCTGCCCGGCTCTTTCTGACCGACCGCTTCGGAGACTAGATAGAGCGGTTGGCCTGGAGGACTGATGGGGAAGTTGTAGTCGTTTTGTCCCCAGACATCCTGGCGCAGGGGATGGTTCTTCTTGTGATACGCTCCCGTGGTTTGCCGCGAGCCGTCCAGTTCGTGCGCCAGGCGGTTTAGCGAGTCATAGAACTCTCGATGGTCGCGGTCCGACTCGTTGATGCGAACCGCCCACAAGACGACCGAGGGACGATTCCTGTCTCGCAGGATCATCTTCCGCGCGCTCTCGAAGGCGGCCTCTTTCCACTCCCTGCCCCCGACGTGGTGCCAGCCGGGCATCTCGTCCCATATCAGAAGCCCCAGCTCGTCGCAGGCGTCGAGGAAGTGGCGCGATTGCACGTAGTGGGCGGTTCTGACCGCGTTGCAGTTGAGCTCGTATTTCAGGATCTCCGCGTCCTTGCGCTGCGCGCGCCGGGGCATGGCGTTCCCTACATATGGAAACAACTGGTGGCGGTTTAGCCCGAAGAGCTTCACGCGCCTGCCGTTGAGGAAGAACCCTTCCGGGGTAAATCTCGCTTCCCGGAAACCGGTGCGGGTGCGGTAGGAGTGCAGCGGCAGGCCATCCCGGAAGAGACGTACCTCCAGATCGTAGAGCCTGGGGCGATCCAGATCCCACAGCTCGATTTCGCCGAGCCCTTCCAGGGAGAGGTCCACCCTCGAATACTCCGCCGCAACCCCGGCCTCCGAGATCGCTCGTCTGCCATCGTACAGCCGGGCTTCCACCGAGAGCGCACCGTCTGCCCTCCCGATGCCTTCCAGAAAGCAACGCACCCGCAGTTGTCTTCCCTCATCGAGCACGTCAGCGGGCCTGACGAATACGTCCTCGATGAAGGTCTGCGGGACCACTCTCAGCGAGACTTCCCGGTAGATACCCCCGAAGGTATCGAAGTCGAGCCGCCTGCCCCCGAAAGGCGGAACATCACCGCGGGTCCTGCGCGAGTCCAGCTTCACCGCAAGCACGTTGTCCGCACCCCAGTTGATGTGGGGCGTAAGCTCAAAGTAGAAAGGCGTGTAGCCGCCGCGGTACTCGCCCAGGATCTCACCGTTGAGGTATACGGTTGAAGCGGCCATGGCCCCCTCGAAGTCCACGAATACGCGCTGATGTCTAAGCCCGGCGGGCAGGGTAAAGTGGCGGCGGTAGATCGAGACGTACTCGTAACGCTGGCGGTCTATGTCCCGCCAGGAAAACACCGCGTTGGCGTGGGGCAGGGTTACGCGCTCGAAGCCGGAATCGTCGAAGCCTGGCTGCTCCATGCCCCAGGCGAACGCTCCCCCGAACAGCCACCCGTTGTTGAGCTGGATGGTCGTGGTTGATGCCGTCCCGCTGTCCAATCCTTACCCTTCCCTGTGATGGCGGCTACCGCCGGAAAGCACGAAGGTCGTTACGCTGCGGCCACCGAGGAGAGCCGAAAGCGTTCCTCCCCTACCCACTCCGGGCAAGCCCACCTGCTCCAGATCCCGCTCCGCGCTCGTCTCGAAGGCTCCGGTGGGTTTCAGGTTATCTTCGGGCAGCTTCAGCCGGAACGTTTTGCGCGAATGAGAGTTGTTGATGGCCACGACTATCCAGCGGCCACCTTTTTCGGAGAAGGCCAGCGTCCGGAGACCTCGCGGTACGCTTCTGACATCATGGCGCAACGCGCCGGGGCGCACGAAGCGGCTGAAGTTGCCCATCACCCAGTAACGTTTGGTGAAGTAGATCTCCTGGTTGTTGTTTCTTCTGTAGTTGGGGTCGTAGTAGAGCAGCCCTTTGTTGTAGCCCAGGTAGTTTATCCGCTTCGGACATTCGGGGTCTTTGAGCGGATCGCAGCCGAGGGTAGGCGAGAGGGCTATCCACCAGTGCCAGGCGGCGTCGTTTGCCTGGGTGATATCCGCCCAGATGTCGTTAGCCATCCAGAGGGCGTTGGTGATCGTCGGGTCGTACTGCCGGCCGTAGAACTTCGTCCTGCTATCCCAGCAGCTTATCTCGGTCATCCACAATGGTTTGCCGAAGAGGTCCCCTATCTGTCTTCTCGCCTGCCGCAACACCCTGCCGCTCGGGTAGTCGTAGGTGTGGTGGGCGAGCGCAGCCACCCACTTCGAGGCCGCAGGAACGTTCATCCACGCCGGAACCTCCGGGATGAACTGGCTTCCGACCTGGCTCGACTCGTCGGCGACGACGCGCGAGTAGGGCGCACGCCGGGCAAGCTCCTGTCCCAACTCCTTGACGATCTCGGCGCGCTGTATGATCGGGATGGACATCCCCTCCTGCACGCCGCCGCCCCACACGTAATCGGGCTCGTTCATCGGGCTGATGTACGAAAGGGTTATGCCCTCGGCTCTCTTGAAATGCACCGTTATGTCCGCGAGATATTTCGCGTAGGCTCGCTCTGCTCCCCGGATCAGGTATCCCCCGGTGTTCAGATGGTTGGTTTTCCAGACCACGGGGGCGCTGTTGACGAAGCCCAGAAGCACAGGGACCTTGTGCTGGTTGGCCAGCCTCAAAAACAGCCTGCCGCCGGGGTCCCGACTCCAATCGTAGACGCCGGGACGAACCAGAAAGGTCTGCGGCGCGTGCGAGGGAATGTAAACTCCGTGTCCCCCGCCGCCTATGTTGTAGCGGTAGACGCTCAGGCCGATGCCCTTGTCGCGGCTGAACAGCAATTCGGCGATCCTCTTCTGAACCGCCGGGTCGAAATTGACGAGGTCGTTGGGCCACCACGCTCCCGAAACCCCGAATCCCTGCATAATTTGTGAAGGCTTTCTGCTGATAGTCGCGATTGGCGAATCGCTGTCCGACAGGTCCCAGGACGTACTTCTCTCCAATAGCAGGGCCGCCCCGGCAGCACCGGCGACGCCCAGCTTCACGAATTCCCGACGACTGATCTTCCTTCCGAGGATTTTCCGGTCTACTGTTTCACCACTATCCACCGCAACGCCCTTTTGATCTGGCCGAGTCTACTATACGCTTTCTCGGGTAACACGACCTGCTGGACCACGATGCCGGGTCACAAGTTATAACGTCAACGTAGACCAACAAGTAGCTCCGGCCAACGCCCCCCGAACACGACGAGCCCACCTCTGGCCCGACCATCGGGGATCGTAACTACCACTCGCCAAAAGTTTCAAGAAAGAACTCAAGAGAGCTCCACTACCGTACCTCGACACCATTTTCAGCCAGCCTATAGGACGTTACTCTATAAAGTAGGTATGGGCGCGTGAGCTGTTGTGGTATCTGGCAAGTAGGCTGCTGCGAAAGATTCTCTCTCGCACACCGTGCCTCTTCTGCTCAACCACCGGATGGGTAACAACCACTTCAGCCCTCGAAGCTGCTCGTTTGAAAAACTCACACATCGGATTAGTTAGCAGTCGAGGACACGTTTCTGCTACTGTCGTAAGGTGAGTAGATGGCCAGGGTGAGATGGCACCACGCTGGCTGGCCAACAGGACAGGGTGGGAGTTAGTGGCCTCCCGGTATATGAAAAGCCCCATGAGATCCAAGGTAGAGAAGACGAGGTCTTTAGAGAGAAGTCTGCAAATCGGGTTCTCTTCAGAGGATCATCCGTGAAGCGTGGTTCCCTGATTTTAGAGATAAAGGTGGTCTGACCATGAGCTCCTCGCGCGATCCAACACTCCGCGCCCCACTTCCGGCACTTTTGCGTGAGCCGCTTTTCTGGGCGGCTGGAGCCGTCTTCGTGGGTGCCGCGGTGGGCCTTTTTGGCACCCTGCGCCTGGCCGCCGCCTTCAGCCCTCTGAGCATGCCGAGCAAATTCACCGAGCTGGTGGTGCTCCCAGCAGATTTTCTCGGAGGTCTTCTCCTAGCACTCTCACTGCTCGGAGTCCCAGCCCTGGTGAAGCCTGAAAGAGGAGGGAGGATCGCAACGAATGCGGGGGTAGGCCTGATACTCCTCTTTGTAGTTTGCTCATTTACCTTTACCCTCTACGCGTGGTTGTGGACCTTCGGGCGGTTGAATCCGTCCTCAGCCAACGGCAGGCCTCCGCTGTTGTTCTCGGTTTGCGAATGGGCTTCTGTCTTTCTTCTGCCCGCGGGTGCTCTCCTGCTCGCCGCATCCGCCTTCCTCAGTTCGCAAAGAAGAGTCGGGGCTGTGCTTTTAGGGCTGGGGTTTCTGCCCCCCCTTCTCTTCTGGTACCTCTACCCCAATCCACTCATCTCCGCGCGCACCGCCGCCTTGCTCGCCGGACTACTGGGTGGGGGTGTGGTGGGCATAGCGGAGATTCCTCTCTGGGCGCTTCTGGGACTCATGTTCCTGACCGGCGCCCGCGAACAGGCGCTGAAAAAGGCTGCCAGCAAGCAGGCTAAAGGGAATCTCAAGAAGGCCCGCCGTCTGTACGAGGAAGGGCTAGGTCAAGGAGATCTCTCGGTACTGGAGGAGCTGGTCTCTGAAGATTTCCACGACCTCAGGCATGGTGGGCGTGGCAGAGGAGGAATGAGAGAAATCATTACAAACCTCAGAGGGAGCTTCCCCGACCTGGCGGTGGTAGTCGAGGGGCAGGAGGCAGAGGAAGATCTGGTGAGAACAAGCCTTGTACTCTCGGGAACAGATCGGGGCGGGGTTTTGTGGTACCCGCCTACCAACAGGCATGCTACCTTCTCGGCTACTTTCACGGACCGCTTCGAGGGAGGCAAGCTGGTAGAGCATGGAGGCAAGACGGATACAGAAGAACTCCTTGAGCAACTGGGACTGGGCACAAAGCACTGATTTCGTTAAGCCTACTCTCGACAGTTGGTTATAAAGTCTCTGAAGAGATTCGAGCGTTGCCTGACGAGCACGGGTAGTCCCTTCCGCTCGTGAAAGGCTTCGACGTGGATGTTGCACAGCGAGGGAAGATACCCCGCCTGCCGGCAGGACAGGATCCACTCTGTCTGAAACGCCTCAAACCTTCCTTCGCCTGAAACGCTCTGTGGACGAGGAGGGATTGGCCGAGCTATGGTTGGCCGCCTCATACACCGAGGCGGCAAAGTCCTCCAGATCCTCCCGGCACGATATGAGTGCCTGCTCGGCCTCCCGCAAGAGCGGCGCCCCAAAGCGGTCGCGGGCTCGGATCTTGCCAAACCAGGCTTCTAGCTTGGCTAGATCGTCCTCGTTCTCCTCTAGCTCGGCGAAGCTGAACTTGCTGGCCTCGCGCTCCTTCTTTAGCTCGGCGTGAAACTCCCGGCACCTCTCTATAACCTCTGAGTACTCGGCATCCCGCGCCTCGTCGAAGGCCTCGATCAACCCCACCTCGTCAACAACCGCCTCTCCTCTCAGAAGAGAGGCTATACCTCCTGACTCGCGGATCTCCTGGGTGACACCGCGCATCACCCGCTCGGCCCCCGGATCGGCCGGAAGCGCCGCCACCCCGTTCTGCAGGTAGACCGCGCCCGCACCCTTGAGCTTCCTCCAGACGCTCGCCCGGTAGCGGGTCGGCTCCGGCGGAAGCTTGTATACCAGAACGAACCACTCATGCCCGCGATTTGTTCTATCTTCCATTATATTCTTAGTATAACAACCATTATACTGAGAGAGTAATCGAGATTGAGCAAGGAGAGGTGTTGCGCGGCAAGACAGAGTTCGTCGAAGAAGCGGTAAGGCTTACCAGAGTCCGGTTGCACCAACTGAGGTTTTGCAGAGCATCCTCGTGTCCTGGAGGGCCAGATCTAAATCCGGAACTTTCGAGACAGGAATACCTTGAGATGCCCTTGACGAGTCCAGAGTGAGGTGGACGACACGCTGCGCGACTACATGGCTGCATCGAGTGCCCCTTCTTTCGGGAAACGTTTCCCTGGCATGGGCCGAGCGCAGCCCCAGTTCGGGAAAGGAATAGTAATTTAGGTGGGGCTTTCTCTGGTGTGGCCGTTTGCCCTCTTTTTGATCGGCGCTCTGATTGTCATCTGGGCTACCGAGCGTCTTCTGGAAGGGCTGGTAGGGGTAGCCAGACTCGTCCGGATCTCGACCTTCGCCGTGGCCGCCATTCTCTCCGGCCTGGAGGCGGAGAATGTTGCCGTCGGGCTGGTAGCGGCCAGGGGCGGCTCGTCGGTGGTCGCGTTGGGTACGGTTTTTGGAGGGGCGATCTTTGTGGTGTGCATCGCGCTCGGGCTGGGGGCGCTCATTTATCCGCTGCGGGTGCGGCTGCCGCGCGGCTTTTTGGTGCTTATGGCATCCTGCCCGGTGCTCGTCGGGTTGGGTCTCCTGGGAGGAAAAACCTCCCGCCTGGCGGGTGTTGTGCTGCTTTTAGCCTTTGCTGCAGCCCTCGTTTATCTCATCCTCGCTTCGCGAAGGAGGACTCTGCTCGGCTCCGAGGAGGTACGGGAGGCCTCGGAGAAGCAGTTTACCCCATGGAAAGCTTGTGGTCTTACGGCTCTGGGTATAGCCGCGATCGCTCTGGGAGGAGAGCTAGTCAACAAGGGAGCTACGGGCATGATATCCACGGTGGGTCTGCCGTCACTGTTAGTCGGCATGGTAATAACCCCGGCAGCCATAGAGATCGAGGAGGTCATCCGGCAAGCAGTCCCGGCAAAGGAGGGCCACCCGGAGGTCTCGGCGGGAAATCTGGTGGGCACGCTCCTGTATTTCCTGTGGTTCAACCTGGGTCTGATCTCCCTGTTCGCGCCCGTGCAGGTAAACCTGGCGATCATACAGTTGGACTGGCCCTATCTGATCGGGGTAAGTTGGCTGGCGACACTCTTCCTCGTCCGGGGACGCATCGGTCGGGTGGAGGGAGCGGTGCTCGTCGCCGCCTACATCGCCTACGTTGTACTTCGGGCCTTCTACTCATAAAGAAGAAACCTCCAAAACACTGCTGCGGCCGTGCCCGGTACGGAGCACAGGCTCATCGAGGTGGCGATGAGCCGTCTAATACTGTGGCGACTGACAAGGCAAGTTTGCCCTTTATAAAACAGGCTCTGAGATCATGCTATCCTTCCCGATCCCAGAAGAGCTGACTCTCAGTATCCCAGTACCAGCATGACGCCCGTGATCAGGAGCCCCACGCCACAGAGGAGATCGGAGCGGACGGGTATGAAGCGGGCGAGGGCTCCCCCGAGCTTCAGGCCGAGGAGCGACATCAAGGCCGTGATGGCACCGAAGACTATTGCCGTGAACACGGGGGAAAAGCCGAGCATCCCCAGGCCGGTGCCCGCGAGCAAATTGTCCAGGCTCAGAGATAGAGGGATGCCGAAGAGCGCCATGCGGTCATCCAGATCCTCCGGAGCTTCGGCTCGCAGCCCCTGAACGACGAGGTACAGGCCATACGCAGCCAGCACGATCGGCCCCAGAGTATCCGCCGCCGGGCCGATCGCCTGCCCGAAGTAGCGTCCGATCAGCACACCCACCAGGGGCGAGAGACCGTCCCAGAACCCGAACACCACCGCCGTCCGGAGTGCCCGGCGCCAGCCGAGCTTAAAGGTTCCTAGCGCGATCGACAGCCGGAAATTATCCAGGCTGAGGACGAAACCGAGGATGAGAAGGGATATCAGGGCATCCATAGCCTTTATGTCTGGCGAGCCGTATAGGTACGGGGAACGAGATCTTCTTCGCCTGACTCTGCACCCTCGTTGGCAGCCTGCACCGCCTCCTCCACGATCCCGTGGTCCGGGGAGAGGTAACAGACCGGATCGGTGCGCGCGGCATCTCCGGTGAGTTGAAACGCCTGGCAGCGGCAACCGCCGAAGTCAACCTCGCGACGATTACAGCTCCGGCAGGGCTCCGGCATCCACTCCGTTCCCCGGAAGCGCCGGAAGAGCGGCGACTCCTCCCAGATCCAGGCCAGCGAGTGCTCGCGCACGGTGGCCCGAGGAAGATTTAGGGTGTGCGCTGCGGGGCAGGGCAGGACATCCCCGTTGGGTGTTACCGTCAGCTGCTGCCGACCCCAGCCGCCCATGCAGGGCTTCGGGTACTTGCTGTAGTAATCGGGGATGACGTAGATGATCTCCATCTTCCCCTCCAGTCGCCGGCGTGCGGCGCGTACTATCTCCTCGGCCCTATCGAGCTGAGCCCTGCTCGGCAAGAGGGCTGCGCGGTTGCGCCAGGCCCAGCCGTAGTACTGGGTATTGGCCAGCTCGATCCGGTCGGCTTCCAACTCCTCGGCCAGATCTAGGATGCGCCCGATTCTGTCGAGGTTGTGGCGGTGGAGGACCACATTCATTGTGAGCGGCCAGCCCAGCTCCTTGACCAGACGGTATGCCGCGATCTTGCGTTCGTAGGAACGGGTGCCGGCGATGCGGTCGGAGAGAGCGGGCTCGTCGGCCTGGATGCTGATCTGTACGTGGTCGAGCCCAGCGTCCTTTAGCTCTTGTGCCAGCCGGGGCGAGAGACCTATTGCGCTCGTAATGAGGTTGGTGTACAGACCCAGGTCGCGGGCGTCTCCCACAAGCTCTACAAGATCACGGCGCTGGAGCGGCTCACCGCCAGAGAGGTGAAGCTGTAGGACGCCGAGCTCCCGCGCTTCGATTAACACCCGCTGCCACTCCGCCGTAGTCAACTCTTCATGGTAGTCTGAGAGGTTGAGAGGGTTGGAGCAGTACGGGCAATGCAACGGGCACTTGTAAGTGAGCTCGGCCAGCATGCCGAAGGGCCTATTCATCGCCAAGCTCCACCCATCGCTTGGCAACTAGCCGGGCGAGGAAATCGTGCACCTCATCGCTGTCCACGCGATTGTACTGTCCGCGCAGCTCCTCCACGATATCAGCGACCGTCCGCTCTCCATCGCAAAGGCCCAGGATGTCCGCGCCCGTCTGGTTCAGGACCAGCACCCCCTCCGGCGCCAGCAGCACCTGCCGTTCGCGCACGGGGTCCCACTCCAGCCGGACCTGCCGCGCCAGATGAGGGCGATTCGTAGATAGTATCCCGGTGCTCATGCATCCTCCTCTCGAGTGCTGCTCGAATAAGCCCGCTCGATAGCGTCCAGCATGCTCCACAGCACATCATTTTTGAAGGAGAGTGCCGCCACGGCCCGCGCCTGCTCATCGGGCGTCCGGCAGTGCTCTATCACCACCTCCAGGGCGTGCTCCGAGTCGCGCGGGGCCTGCGTAAGGCGGGCGCGAAAATAGGCCAGTCCGTCGGGATCTATCCAGGTATAGAGTCGCTCGAACGCCCTTAGACGCTCTGCCATCAGATCCGGCGCAAATAGCTCGGTCAGCGAGGAGGCCACCGCCTCGACCCACGGGCGGGTGCGGGCGAAGTTGACGTAGGCATCTACGGCGAACCGCACCCCGGGCACGACGTGCCGCTCGTCCCACACCTCCTCCCGCGTCAGCCCCACGGCCTCACCCAGGCACAGCCACGCCTCGATCCCCCCCTCGCCCTCCGCTGTTCCATCATGGTCGAGGATGCGTTGGATCCAACGCCGCCGTACCTCGCGGTCGGGACAGTTGGAGAGGATGGCGGCGTCCTTGCGTGGGATGTTCTTCTGATAGTAGAAGCGGTTGGCCACCCAGCCCTGGATCTGGCGTCGGTTCAGGCGCCCCTCGTTCATCTTCACGTGGAATGGATGCCGGCTGTGGTAGCTCTGCGACTGGGCGCGCAGGGCCCCGATGAAGCTTTCGGTGTCGGATACCACCAATTTCAGATCTCCAGCTCTAGCCCATCCACGGCCACTTCCAGGCCACTCTCCTCGACGATGCGCCGCTCGGGCGCATCCTCAAGCAGGATGGGGTTGGTGTTGTTGATGTGGATGTAGATTTTGCGCTCGATGGAAAGCGAGGCTAGCTGCTTCAGGCTGCCATCGGCGCCGCCGATCGGCAGATGTCCCATCTCGCGCGACGTCTTACCGGCGATGCCGAGCCGGATCAGCTCGTCGTCCTGCCAGCAGGTCCCATCAAAGAGCAGGCATGTGCAGCCTTCCAACTGAGCACGCACCGATGCCGTCAACTCCTGCACACCCGGCAGGTACACCAGTACCCGACCAGTACGCTCGTCGGTGATCCGGTACCCCACCACGCTCTCTTTTCCCACCCCGAAACGCGTCCGCTTGTCCGTAGGAACTTCAAACGCCTGGTAGGACAGACCATCCGTCAGGGAGACCTCTGTCCCCGTAGCAACCTGCCGCCACTCGACATGAGTATATGCGCCGAGTATCTGGAGTAGCGATGTGCCTCTGCAGAGCGTCTCGTGAACCGCCTCGGTGGCATGCACCTCGAGACGGGCAGCCTCCCGCAGCAGCAGCAGACCTAAAGTGTGATCCAGCTCCGCGTCGGTAAGCAAGACGGCCTGCAACGGAGAATCCCTGATCCCACGTGGGTGCAGGGCCGGGAAGGACTCGATCTGAGCGTGAATGTCGGGTGAGGCGTTGAGCAAAAACCATCGCCGGTAGTCGGCACTCACCACGACCGACGACTGGGTGAGCGGATGGCAGGGCCGCGAGCCGTCGCGCACGGCCCGACACTGAGGGCAATTGCAGTTCCACTGCGGAAATCCTCCTCCCGCTGCTGCTCCGAGCACACGCACCCACACACCCATCCTCCATCCAGATCGCCCCACGGCAAGATGGTGATCATGCGGGCGCCGGACCATTCGTCCGGCGCCCGCCCTGGCTGACTACTCTTCCCAGCGACCGGCGTACGCGGTCACTTCAGCAGAGGTCCCGATCTCCTCGAATTCGGGGGTCTGCCACTCCATATGGCTATCACCTCCTTTCGTATGGACCTTATTGTGCGGATTCGTGTCCTGAACCGGGGATGTTCCTATTCCGGCAGCGCGAAGACGAAGAGCGCGTCTCCCTGGGGTGCCCCGAGCATCATGGGCGCGAACCCTTCGGCCCAGGCACCAAACCCGACTGGCACGGCTATGTACTGCCTCCCGTCTACGCTGTAGGTCGTCGGGCTGCTGTGGTGGCCGCTCCCGCACTGGAACTGCCACAACAGCTCTCCGGTGCGGGCGTCGAGCGCGTTGAACTCACCCGTAGGCTCGCCAGCGAACACGAGGTCGCCGCCCGTAGCCAAGACCGACGCGCACATCGGCACCTCGTTGCGCCAGCGCCACGCCTCCTTGCCGTTCGTCGGGTCGAACGCGCCCACGTAGCCGTACATGTCCTGGATATCCACCTCGACGCCGGCTCCCCAGTATGGGATGCTCTCCTTGAACTCCCTGCGTCGCCGCGTGGCCGTCGCACCGACCTCCTGTACCGGGGCGTAGAAGAGATGCGTCCTCGGGCTGTAGGCCGCGTGCGTCCATTCCTTGCCGCCGGCCGGCCCCGGCCAGAAGTGCACCGGTTCCCCCTCCTTCTCGGGGTACACCTTGCGGGTGATCTTACCGTCCGGGGTGACCTCACCCCACGTGATGCGGTCGACGAAGGGCGCGGCCCGCACCAGCTCGCCGTTCGTGCGGTCCAGCACGTACCAGTACCCATTCTTGTCGAAGTGCGCGAGCAGCTTGCGTCCACCCTGCTCGAACAGGATGTTCTCCATCGTGCTGTCGTAGTCCCACACGTCGTGCGGGTTGTACTGGTAGTGCCAGCGTATCTGGCCGCTGTCGGCGTCCACGGCGACGACGCTGTCGGTGTAGAGGTTGTCGCCCTCGCGGACTTCTCCGTCGAAGTCGGGCGCCGGGTTGCCGGTCCCCCAGTACAGGAGATTCAGATCCGGGTCGTAGGTGCCCGTAACCCAGCAGTTCGCACCGCCCCGCGCCCAGGCCTCACCTTCGGACGGCCAGGTCTCAGAACCGGGCTCTCCAGGCTTGGGTATCATGTAGCAGCGCCAGACGTGCTCTCCGGTCTCGAGTTTGAAGGCATCGAGGTGGCCGCGAACGCCGAACTCCCCACCGGAACTACCTACGATGACCATGTCCTTCACGACGAGGGGCGCGACCGTGGCGCTCTCACCGGCCCGCACATCGCCGTAGGTCTTGTCCCAGACACATTCGCCGGTCTCGGCGTCGAGCGCGAGGATATGGGCGTTACCCGTGACGACGAAGACCTTCCCCTCCGCCACGGCTACCCCGCGGTTGACGTTGCCGCAGCAGAGCGACACGTCGTACGGGATCGCATGCTTGTACCGCCACAGCTCCTGCCCGGTTTTGGCGTCGAGGGCCCAGACCCAGCCATCCCAGCCCGAGACGAACATGACCCCGTCCACGACGATCGGGGCGGCCTCGAACGAGTACGTTGACGCGCCCGAGTGCATACCCACCGAGCCACACTGGAAGGCCCACGCGGGAGTGAGACGCTTGACGTTCTCCGTGTTGATCTGGTCCAGCGGGCTGTAGCGCTGCCCGTCGTAAGCGCCGTAGTAGGTGAGCCAGTTCTGCGGTTCTCGCTCACGGGCGTTGAGAATACGCTCGTAGGTGACGCCCCGGACGACCGGCGGCGCCTTCCCAACCATGCTGCTCAGGGATGCGTGCCTGACGGCATGCCCTGCGTCTACGTATTCGGTTGTCATCAACTGCTCCTTTCTACGGCCGTGGCTGCTCCGGTCGGTCGAGACGAGCCTCCGGTGGAGCGTCCCCTAGCACGACGATCGCGCCGGTCAGGCCCCGCCCTTCATCGTTGCCCGTACGGGAGCCGTACCAGTAGTAGCCCGGGCCGTCGAGGTTGAGGCTGGCCGTTCCTCGTGAATGGTTCACCAACCAGATGAACTGGTTGTCACCATTGCTCGGCAAGACCGCGCAGTGGGTGTTGTCGTCGTCGTTGAAGATCTCGAGCTCGAGATCTCCACCATGGGGCAAGACGAGGATCGAGGGCTCCCAGACTAGCTCATCGGGTGGGATCCGGATCTGGGCGTGCATGCGGCCGTCGGGTCCCTCCTCGGCTTGCGCGAGACTCCCGTGGGCGAGCAGCCGTCCCAGAGTCCCCTTGTTTTGCCTGTCCAGCCCTAACTCGCTCATCACCCCGGATAGTTCCCCTCCGGTGGTCGCCATCAGCTTCACCTCCTAATACCGAGAACTGGGCTTAATAAGACAGCTTCAACCCCTTACAGGTACAGGCAAATCTCACCTCCTTTCCCCATAGCCGTGCAAAGGTGTCTTGTAAATATATTGGTTTCAATCTCTTATTATTCCTTTCCCCGCACTCATACTAAGGTCTTGTACACCTTCTTTCAAGGTTACGCCCCCGCATTTTCTGTAATTTCCTCCAAGAAATAGTTCACTCGTTATCGTGTCATCAGGACCACCTCTTTTCCTATCGGCTCTTCAAAGCACTCACCAGCCTCAAGCGTGACGCTCGGTTGGGGAAGCCTTACCACCCTCGTCTGGTACTTTATCTCCTGGTTTACTTTGCAATCGCGTACAGGAGTGTGTCGCCAAGGAGGAGATGCCAGTATGGGTCGGAATGTATTTCCGGTCGTGTTCGACGGCCACAACGATGTGCTCGAAAGGCTCGGTGGGCCTGATGGGGGTGGACCCGGCGCGTTCTTCGAGCGCGGCGAGAAGGGTCACCTCGATCTGCCCAGGGCATGGGCGGGGGGATTCGGGGGCGGCCTCTTTGCCGTCTGGGTTCCCTCACCCAAAACGTCCGAACGCACCCCGAGGGGGCTTCCACCCGCACTTGACCCCGCCTACGCGTTGCGCCGCTCGCTAGCCGCTACTGCCATGCTGTTCAGAGTCGAGGATCGCTCGGGCGGGAAGTTCCGGGTCGTCCGCACCGTCGCCGAACTGCAGCGGTGCCTGGACGAGGGAGTAATGGCAGCGGTGCTCCACTTCGAGGGCGGCGACGCCATTGACACCGACCTCGACGCGCTGCACGTGCTCTACCGGGCCGGGCTGCGCTCGCTGGGCCTCGTCTGGGGCCGGCCGAACGCCTTCGCCGAGGGGGTCGCTGCGCACTTTGGGCGCTCACCGGATACGGGGCCGGGGTTAACCAAAGCCGGCAGAGAGCTGGTTCACGCCTGCAACGACCTCGGCATCATGATAGATGTCTCTCACCTGAACGAGCGAGGCTTCTGGGATGTGGCGGCTCTCACGGATGCCCCGCTCGTTGCGACCCACTCCAATGCCTACGCCCTCTGTCCCTCCACCCGAAACCTCACGGACCCGCAGCTCGACGCCATAGCCGCCTCCGACGGAATGATCGGCCTCAACTTCGGGGTCCACTTCCTCCGCGAAGACGGGGCCGAGGACGCAAACACCCCTCTGGAAGTGATGGTCCGACACATAAACTACCTGGTAGAGCGAGTCGGGATCGAGAGGGTCGGCTTCGGCTCGGACTTCGATGGAATTTCGGTGTCGCAGGAGATAGGTGATGTGACAGGTCTGCCGAGGTTGATGTCGGCGCTCAGGGAGCGGGGCTACGACGACCAGGCACTCCGAAAACTCGCTCACGAGAATTGGGTCCGTGTCCTGCGCAAGACCTGGGGCGAGTAGAAGGTGAGTCAAGAGATGTGAGAACCGCTACTGCAAACCCGACCCAGGATCTTGAACGATGGACTCGACGAGATTTTCAACGTGCGGTATTGCGCGACATACTCAAAGATACTCGAAATCTCCCGAAGTGGTTACCTAGCCTGGCAACAGCTCTCCTTCGAATGCTCGCCCCGTGAGCTTCTGGGAAGCGTACAACTGGATTGTGATCGAAGTTCTCTGCAACAAGCCGGTAGCTACAGGCGTCAAGGTAGCGTGAAAACCGGTCTCTCGTAAAGTGTCGCGCTCAGATAACTCGCTCTATAATTTCAGAAGAGCCATCCAGAGACCTGGCTGGCCGGGAAGTGAAACGGA
>CADDYV010000033.1 GCA_902810695.1 Actinomycetota bacterium
AAGCATTCTTGGGTTTCTGAGACACAGAGCCAAGAAGAAACCCCGGTGAAGAACACCGGGGTCCCTCCTTCCCGCGGTTCAGGTAAGAGCTTCGGCTTACCTGGCCCCCACCAACTCGCGGACTTTCCTGGTTAGCGGTTTGTCTTCCCTGGTCTCGGGCTTCCTAGCCTTCTCTTCCTGCTGGCGGCTTCTGCGGGCCCTCTCTTCTTCGAGCCTCATCCGCCGGGCTTCTTCCTCTAGTCTGTAGTCCCTGTAGCCGTAGCACATACGCGCTCTTCCTCCTTTCAAGCAACGTCCCTGTGCTTTTGGAGACAAGTTACCCGCGGGCGGCAACTACTAAACAATAGTTCATCACCGTATGTCGAGGCCTCCGACACCGTTTCGAGGGCACACTAAACGGGTAGAAAATTTGGCGCGGGGTACCGAAGAGTAGCAGAACAAGGAAGTCCGTGAAGAAGGGGGTGATGGACAAAGCCAGTAGTTGGTAGATAGAGCCAGTTAATCAGCCTTTCGCTGCGGGCGTTCGCCCGCAGATTTCAGAGCAAGAGTCCACTAGAAGGAGAGTAGTTTATGTTTCTCCGGATAGACAAGCTACAGGTAGAACTTCCCCGGCCACAGAGTGCGGACCCGGACGCGGCTGCAACGGTGCAGGAGCTGATGGGGGGCAAGTTCGGTGAGATGTCCACCCTGATGAACTACACCTACCAGTCGTTCAACTTCCGCAACAAGAGCAAGATCCGCCCCTACTACGACCTCATCGCCAACATCGCCGCCGAGGAGATGGGGCACATCGAGCTCGTCTCCAACACGATCAATCTGCTCCTTGACAGGACAGCGGACGACGTAGACGGCGCGGACGGAGCGGCGCCGCTCGGGATGGCCGAGGGTGCTTCCTACCCCGATCACTTCCTCAACGCCGGTCTCGGGACGATGGCCGCCGGGGCTGGAGGAGCGAAGTGGAGCGGAGACTACGTCTTCTCCACGGGCAACCTCAAACTCGACCTTCTCCACAACTTCTTCCTTGAATCCGGCGCACGCATGGGCAAGATCCGGGTCTATGAGGCCACCGACAACCCGGTCGCCAGGGAGATGATCGGATACCTGATTGTGCGCGGCGGCGTCCATCAGGAGGCCTATGCCAAGGCACTCTCCGATCTCTCTGACGGCGTAGACCTGACCAAGCTGCTCCCGGTACCGGAAATAAAGAGCGAGAAGTTCCCGCACGCAAAGAAGTTTATGGATAAAGGCTACCACCGCTTCCTCTACCGCTTCAGCCCCAACGACTACAGGGAGATGTCCAAGATCTGGAACGGCCCGCAGGCGGACGACGGCCAGCCGCGCGAGGTCGTTGACGATCTCCCGGAGGGCGGCGAAGTCCCCGACCTCAGCGAGGTCTCGGCGATGTTCGCTCCCGGCGTGAACGCCGAGGACGTGAACGAGCTTGCCCAGAAGTTCGTGCGCTAGGCTAACGTCGGAACTCTCAGAGCCCGAAGAATCCAGAAGACCGGCGCGGATAAAATCCGCGCCGGTTCTCTTTAGAGCCGTCCCGATAAAACCCGGCGGGTTGACCGGGGCTGATCCGTGCCTGTAGCACCTGATAAGTAAAATCGAAACCGGGCGACAGTACGCTCTGAGGCCAAGGGATAACAGGAGGTTGCGAAATGGCTGAAGGACCCGGTAGGGCGCTTCCGGGCTACGACTTTGGAGCCCAGACTATCGCCAGATCGCCGATAGATCTGGACGAACTCGATCTGCTCAAGCAGACTGTGCTCTTTACCGAAGAAGACGAAAACTATCTGCATCTGGCGGGCCAGGTGCTCGAAGATCAGTTAGATGACGTACTCGACACGTGGTACGACTTCGTGGCTTCCCATCCGCATCTGGTTTACTATTTCTCCGACTCCGACGGAGAGCCGGATACGAACTACCTTTCCCGCGTGCGCGAGAGGTTCAAGCAGTGGGTTCTGGATGCCTGCAACCGGCCATACGACCAGGAATGGTTGGACTACCAGCAGGAGATCGCCCTGCGGCATACGCGGGAGAAAAAGAATCAGACGGACGATGTCCCTTCTGCGCCAGAGCACATCGGGCTGCGCTACATGATCGCCTTCATCTACCCAATCACCGCGACGCTCCGACCGTTTCTGGCGAACAAAGGCCACTCCGAAGAAGAAGTGGAAAAGATGTTCCAGGCGTGGTTCAAGTCGGTGGTTCTGCACGTAACCCTCTGGAGCCAGCCGTATACAAAAGAAGGAGACTTCTAACCCGGATTGTTCAACTTCTTTCGCATCACGCTTCCTCTCTCGAATTCTTTGCCCGTGGAGCCGGTGATACCATGACCTCGCGTATCCCGCTGCACGGAGGAAGGTACCAGTTGAGCGAGGAGGATCCCATACAGCAGGATCGGAACCTGGCTCTAGCCTACCTGGATGAGCTTGACGAAGAGACGATGCGCCACGCGTGGGGAGAGAGGTCTCCCGAAGACCGGCGCAGGATCGTGCTCGCGGCCATCATCTTCGGGCGTCAGTTCGAGGAGAAGATGGCGGAAAACCCTCCAGGTCCGAGACAGGAAGAGAAGCAACGTTTCCTGATGTCCCTGATGAACGCCGCCATCAGTGAGTTTGCCAAGTACGAGGGTGTAGACCAGAGCGAAGCGTCACGTTTCCTGAGCGACGTGAACACGCGCGATTACGTCCTGGAGTTCAACGAGGTGCTGGATGCCTACGACGAAGACGACCCGGAGCTAACCCTCGATGATGTTTTCAAGCGAGCTATCGAAGCCCGAAAGGAAAAGGCGATCCGGGCCCAGCACTGGAGTTCGGGCTAGGGGCACTAGAAAGGAGCATCGGGTCCTCCGAGAAACGCCTCTTCCTCGGGTGTCGAGCTGCGGCCCAGGACCTCGTTGCGGTGCGGGAAGCGCCCGAAGCGGGCGATAACCCTCTTATGCCGGATGGCGTAATCGAGCAGCTCGTCGGAGTCGAGATCCCGCCCCAGCGCGCGGAATAGCTCCACGGAACGACGCTGGTCTTCCAGATCCTCGCTGTGCTCGAAAGGCAGGTAGACGAATATCCGCTCTATGGGGCGCAGGCTACGGTCGAAGCCGCTCTCGATGGCGTGTTTTGCTGCTTCGCGGGCCTGCGGGTCCGTGGCGAAGGCGCGGGTGTCTCCGCGAAACATGTTGCGCGGGAACTGGTCGAGGAGCAGTATCAGGGCCAGGCACCCGCGCGGTGAAGACTTCCAGCCGTCAAGCTCGCCGGCGGCTGCCCGCTCGTAGTCACCACCGAAGCGCGACTGGATCTCCTGGTCGAAAGCCTCCCCGCCCCGGAACCAGGTCTCCCGGAAGCCATCTTCATCACCGAACCAGAAATTCAGGATCTCCTCGATACCCGCCACGAGCTTAACCGCCGACGTGGATCGCGGGCCGAAGTCTGGGGTCTGGCTCCGCCTCCCTCAAGATCTCACGGGTAACGGGGGCCGTATCTCCCTCCCCGAACAGCAGGTAGCGGAACAGGTAGACGATAGGGTTACCCTCGGTCCAGCCGAAGTAGCAGTGCGGCTTCTTGCCGGTAGTGTCGCGCAGGTACAGCAGGAGATAGGCGATGGCGTTGGGCACACTCGAACTCTCCGCCCGCAAGACCCGGTATTTGCCGACCTGCACCCCTTTCACCTCCAGCACGTCGGTAAACTCCGAGGGGTCTGCAACATCAACTTCGAGGAAGAGGATCGGTACGTCCGGCGGGATGTGGTTGTCTTCGCGCTGCTCCTTCTCCTTGAAGGCGTACTCCCGCCTCTTGCCCGACTGCCTGCGGTTGGCGACGATGTGGATGTCATCGCCGCTGATATCGTCTATAAACTTCTGGGCCATCTCGTCAATCTCTATCTTCTCCTGACGCAACTCGGTCGTGCGCATCACCCGCGAGAACAGCGAGACGAAGATTATCGCGACGATAAAGAATATGGAGATCTTGATGCCATCCGGCTGCTCGATGATGTTTGCCACGGTAGCGTAGATCAGCACTACAGAAACTATGCCGAAGGTGACTACTCCGCGCCTTGATCCCGTGCGTCTGGCGGCCAGCGTAACCGCGATGGCCGCCGAGGTCATCATCGCCAGAACGCCGGTCGCATACGGGCCGCCCTGGGCGTCTACTCCCGCTTTGAAGAAGATCACGATAGCAAAAGCGATGGCCGTATATACCAGCACCAGGGGCCTTACCGCCCTCCCCCACTCTGGAGCCATCCCGTAACGCGGAAGGTAGCGCGGCACGATATTCAACAGCCCGGCCATCGCCGAAGCCCCCGCGAACCACAAGATCGCAATAGTCGAGATGTCGTAGATGGTGCCGAAGATGTTGCCCAGGTGTGTGTGCGCCAGGTAGGCGAGCGCGCGTCCGGCGGCGGGCCCGCCGTTTACAAATTCCTTGTGCGGAATCAGAACCGCCGTGACGAAGCTGGTGGTGATCAGGAAAAAGCTCATGATGATGGCGGCCACGGCGAGCATCTTGCGCGTGTTGCGGATACGCACCCTCGGCTGCTGCGGATCGTCGTCGGGAGCGCCGCGCACGAGCGGCATCATCGAGACACCGGTTTCGAACCCCGAAAGCCCCAGGGCGAGCTGCGGGAAGATCAAGATCGAAGCCCCGATCATGGCACTCGGACTCCCATAGTTTCTCAGCAATCCATCCTTCCAGTGCGCCAGATTGCTCGGGTCAGTCACGATGAGGTACATGCTGAAGGCTACGATGATCAGGTTGAGTAGCAGGTAGGTGCCGACCAGAACGACAGCAATTCCTATGGCTTCTCTGAATCCTTTGAGAAAGACTCCGCCCAGAATGGCTATCAGAACCAGGGTGATGATAACTTCCTGACCGTTTAGAAACTTCGGCACGATCGGGTTTTCGGCCAAGTGTGTCGCAGCATCCGATGCGGAGAGGGTGATCGTGAACAGCCACGCGGTCGCCACGAATCCCAAAAGACACAGCACGAACAGCTTGCCTTTCCAGAACGAGAGCAAATGTTCAAGCATCGCGATGGAGCCCTGCCCGTGAGGGCTGCCCACGGCGACGCGCCGGTAGGTCGGCAGCATCCCAAACAGCGTCAGGAGCACTATGAACATGGTGGCTATGGGAGAGAGGGTTCCCGCAGCGAGCGCCGCGATGCCAGGGATATAACCTAAAGTAGAGAAGTAGTCCACGCCGGTGAGGCACACGACCTGCCACCAGGCATGTTGCTCCCGACTCTCCTTGACGTGCGGGCCCTGCACCTCCTCGACGCGATTTTCGAGCAACCAGCGCCTGAAACGGCTGGCCTGGCCTTTCGTAGAATCCACCGTTTTAGCCACAGCCATCCCCCATCAAGGCCGATAGCCTCACACAGAGACCGGGCAGGAATCGCTCGCGAGGAGCATCAAACGGAGAAATCTCTGGCATATCGCCCTGATTTTACCCTTTCTCCTGGCCCCTTTCGGAAGCGTAACGCCGCAGGCTCTCATCCTGCAACGATTGGATGTATACCCCCGCCACGAATGGTTGTCAATGCCAGTCACATGGACACAAGATCTGGCTCTACTTCTACAATTGTAGCCCCGCTACACAGGACATAGTTGGCACCTCAAAGAATTGCTATGGCATCAAACCGCCGCCTGTTACTCCTATCACCTCTCCTGAGAGGTAGCTGGAGTCCTCCGAGGCCAGGAACACATAAGAAGGTGCTACCTCGGCAGGTTGGGCCGGGCGTCCCATGGGCTTGGAACCCCCAAACTCTGGCACCCCCTCGGTGGGCATCGTAGCCGGGATCAGGGGAGTCCAGACCGGGCCCGGAGCAACCACGTTAACCCTGATGCCTTGAGAGGTCAACTCCTGGGCAAGTCCCTTGGAGAAGGTAACGATGGCCCCTTTGGTAGCAGCGTAGTCCAGGAGTATAGGCTTTGGCTGGTAGGCCTCGATCGAAGCGGTGTTGATAATGCAGGCTCCCTCCAGCATGTGCTCCACGGCGGCCCTGCACAACCAGAACATCGCGTAGACGTTCGTCTTGAAGGTCCTGTCGAACTGCTCCGAGGAGATCTCCCTTATACCGCCCCGGGCCATCTGGAAAGCAGCGTTGTTGACCAGGACATCTATCCTGCCAAATTCCTCGGTAGCGCGTTCGATAATCTCCTTGCAGTATGACTCGCTCTGAAGATCTCCCGAAACCGCTACAGCCTTCTTGCCGGCCTCTTCTACCACCCGGATGGTCTCGCGGGCGTCAGATTCTTCTTCCGCCAGGTATGTGAAGAGTACATCGGCCCCCTCGCGGGCAAAGGCCAGCGCCACAGCACGACCAATTCCTGAGTCACCGCCGGTGACGATGGTTGCCTTGCCTTCGAGCTTACCAGAGCCGCGGTACGATCTCTCTCCATAATCGGGCTCGGGCTCCATCTGCGATTCGAGCCCGGGATGGGCCTGCTCCTGCTGCGGATACTCCGGTTGCGAGTACTTCTCTGTTGGGTTTTGCTCCCTGCTCCGATCTCCACTCACCACGTGCTCTCCTTAATCTGTACTCCGGGCGACCCTTGATCAACCTCTCGGCGCGCTCCACCGCACTGCTGTTTACCCGGATAGCCACCGGTAGTTCCCGCTATTTGGTCTGGAACAACGGCGCGTATTCCTCCGGCAGTTGCGCCCGGACGTCGCCGAACTCGCCCGCCGTGATAGCCTCCCTGAGCGTGCTCATCACCGCCCTGGCGTGCTGTATCGCCTGTTGTTCTTCTACTCCTTCTTTCGCAGATACTCTCTGGAAAAATTCCTCTAGCGAGAAGGGATCTGCCTTTTGCTCCTCGTCGTAGCGGACGTACTCCGCCAGTTCGGGCGGAAGCTGGGAGGCGAGATCGTGGGGCTCCCCACCAGCCAGGCGTTCGCCGAGGGTACGGAGCGTAGCACTCGCGGCCTTCTCCGCCTCTTCGCGCGAGGCTATTCCCGCTCGCTCCTGAACCGCTTTGATGAACTCGGGATACTTCATCGCTCCTCCTTCTACTCTAAGCTTTCTGGTCTCCGCAGCGAGATATTCCTACTGCTCGCTGGCCTCTTCGTTGTGGATAAAGAACTCTACCTTGTCTTTCTCAGCATCTGCTCTGCCGCGTTTTTCTGCCTGCTCCCGGGTGGAGTGCACGGAGGATGGTTTCTTGTTGCCCTCCCTGAGCACCACCCACTCATCGGCGCGGCGGACAACATGCACCGGTTTGTCATTGGTCATGATCTCAATCTCCTGAAGCCTCAGCTAACTATCCTCTTCTCGCTCCCGGAGCTTTCTAGCAACCCGGCGCTTCTCTTCATCCTCGCCGGGTTCCTCCGACGCCCCCACCCGCGAGGACTTATCTCCTTTCGACCCACGCCCGAGGTGCGACGTCTGCTTTGGCTCGGGGTCTGCGGCTTCCTTGGCTATCTCGGGATTGTTCTTCGGCCTCTTGTGCCGGCTCACGCCTTCACCTCCTGTACCACGAACATTCTGAAATCCAGATCTCCTCCTGCACCTAACCCTGCAAAAGTGGGTGGAACTCGCGGGGTAGCTGCGAACGTACATCGGAGAGCTCTCCGTCAGAGATCGCCTGTCCTAGCACCCGCATGGTGGCCGTGGCGTGATCTGTGGCCTTGTTTATGTCCACCCCTTCTTTTTCGCCCACCCTTCGGAAGAATCCCTCCAGGCCAAAGCCCTCGGGGTTGCCCGAGGCGCGGCGCAGAGGACCTTGCAGCTCTTCTGGAAGTTGCTCCGCAATATCGCTTGCCTCCCCGCCGCTTATGCGTTCTCCCAATGTCTCGAAAGTGGCGATCACTGCCCGCTCGGCCTCACCGGGGCCCGGGCTTGCTATCCTGTCCTCGACCTTCTCCACAAACTCTACGAACTCCATCTACTGCTCTCCCTCCTTACCCGCTCTCTGTGCCGCTAAAAAGCGGAGCATACTCCTCTGGAAGCTGGGCCCGGATTTCCTCAAGCTCACCGCCGCTTATCGCCCTCTCCAGAGCCTTCATGACAGCCGCAGCGTGTATGCTAGCTGTCGCTATCTCCACATCTTCCTTCTGCGCAACGCGGCGGTAAAACTCCCCGAGCGAAAAGCTCTCCCCGCCTTCTTCAGATTTCAGCCCGATAGGTATCTTGAAAGGATCGGGGAGTTGGGAGGCCAGATCTGCGGCCTCCCTTCCACCAACCAGCTCCCCGAGCGTGGCCAGGGTGGCTTCGATGGCCCGCTCGGCCTGTCCCGGATCGACGGGGTCCAGTTGTGCCGGACCGAGCTGGCCTTCCACCTCCCCTACTAGCTCCTCACGCCTCATGCCCTATCTTTGCCCGAGCAGGCTCTTGGCTCTCTGGGCGCGCTCGGCATCCTGTCTCTGTACCTCGCGGAAGAAGTCCGCCAACTCCTGATCGCCCTCTCCTTCAGCATCCTCGATGTACTTGGCATAGACCTGTCCGCCTTCCGCCGCGTGGTAGAAGACGCTGGTGAGGTCGAAGACAGCATCACTTATGCCCGTCTGCCGCTCTCCGTTACTCATCACCAAACCTCCTTCTTGCTTGCCTGCGAGACGAGGTACTAAAGTACCACATACTAGCCTTTAATAAACTTATGTATATATAAATTCTATAAAGTGCTCCAAAAGGAGCATCGTTTATCAGAAATCAGGCGATGCGGCGTAGACGGCAGCGGGTATATGAGTCGGTTGTGGTAAACGCATCAAGGAACAGCGTAGCGCCTGGCTCGGGGATCACCTCTTGGGCGAGGACGAAATTCGTGAGGTTTCGATGCCGGGTGGGCCACGCATATAATGCCGACGACCTGCTCGATGAGAAATCCCAGGCGCTGGAGAACGCGCTCTACGTGGCGCTCAACACCCTGGAGGAGAGCGCGATCATGGCAGATAGGATGGCTCTGCGGGCGCGGGGTCGCGGCCAGGTCCATGCGGCGGCTCGCTTTGAGGGGCGGGCTAAGGAAGCGAGGCAGAAGGCGGTGGTGATCCGCCGGATACTGACGGAAGAGACATCGGACACCGCCCGATAAAACATATTGCCCGGTTCAATAACGTGCGGGCCAGCTATCGTCACGCAGGAGGTTGCCCCATTGCTGCGTGTACGGAGGCCATAACATAGTGTAGTGGTTGGCGCCCTCCAGAATGACCTCCGAGCGCAGGTCGAGCGCACCCGCCATCGCCGTGCGCGTCTCGTCCGGGATGAGAGGTTCGCTGCCAGGGAAAAATCCCTGCGAAGCCCGCACGAGCGCGACCGGACAGCCCACCTCCCGCATCTCCTCCAGCGTTGGTGCGTGCTGCGAGATCTGGGGCGCGTCCTCTCTTGCGGCTGCGAGAGAGGCTTTGGGCCGGTACCCCTCAGCAGTCTCTTCGAGATCGTAGAGGTAATAGTCGGCGAGTTCGGGCGGCAGGTCTTCCATCTTTAAGTTTTGCTCCGGGAACCAGAACTTCAGGTAATCGTCCGGGCTCTCGAAGGTCATCTCCAGCCGGCTGAACGCCCGTTCGAGACCTTCCGCGACAGCCTCCGCCTCCCGTTTCCGTTTCTCGGAGATATCTTCTGGCGAAGCTTCCACGCGGGGCCAGCCGCCGTCGAGCAGGACCAGCGCCCGCGCGCGCTCCGGGTGGGAGAGGGCCGCCTTCAGCGCCACAAACGCTCCCATCGAATGCCCGACGAGGGTCGCGCGCTCCAGCCCGAGACGGTCGAGAACCCGGACCACATCTTTCGCGTGGGCTTCGAGGCCGTAGCTGCCGGGACCGGGCTTATCCGAGTCGCCCCTGCCGCGCAAATCCACGCCCACGACGCCGCGCGAGTCCCGGAGATGCAGCGCCAGCGCGTTGAAAGCCCGGCTCTGGGCGGTGATACCGTGCAGGCAGAGGAGCGGATCACCGTCCGGCCCGGCGCGCCAGATCGCCAGCTCCACCCCTCCCGCAACGCGGTCGCCGCTCCAGAGGTTCGGGAGCATTCAGGCAGCCCCCTCGCGCTTGCGGCGTTCGTCGCGCCAGGAGATGAGCTTTTTCAGGGGCGAGAGGTCGTAGTCCGGGCCGCCGCAGTCAACGAGCAGGTGTGTGATGCCATTATCGGCGTACTCGTCGGCCCGGGGTATATGCTCGGGTTCGACGACGATGGAACGCTCTATCTCCCGCGGGTTTCTCCCTACCTTGCGGCACCAGTCGTCCAGTATGCGGCTTTTGCGGGATGCCTCTTCCGGGTTTCCGAAGCCGTTCCAGATGTGGGCGTGTTCGGCGACGATCCTGAGCGTCACCCTCTCACCTCCGCCTCCGATGAGGATCGGGATCCCGCGCGTGGGCGACGGGTTCAGCTTCTTCAGACGATTTTCGATGACCGGCAGCGCGGCGTCGAGATCCCTGAGCCTGCTTCCCGCTGTCCCGAACTCGTAGCCGTACTCCTCGTAATCCCGCCTGAACCATCCGGAGCCGATACCCAGGATCAGACGCCCGCCGGAGATGTGATCCACAGTCCGCGCCATATCCGCGAGCAGGTTCGGGTTGCGGTAGGAGTTGCACGTAACCAGCGCCCCGAACTCGACCCGCTCGGTGATCTCCGCCATCGCTCCCAGGACCGTCCAGCACTCGAAGTGCTTGCCATCGGGATCCCCGTAGAGCGGGAAGAAGTGATCCCAGTTGAAGACCGTATCCGCCCCCATCTCCTCGGCTCGAAGCCAGGCTTCGCGCATCTGCGCCCAACTCGCCTGCTGCGGGTGGATCTGCACCCCGACTCGTACCGTCATCCAGAGCCCCTCCTTCCAGAAGCGCAAGTTTTTCGTATTTCCGAACTACGCTACCAGATTATGAGGCTCTCTGGGCTGTCGGATCAATCCAGGGGCTCCTATTGATCTCCCTCGTTCTCCGAGGGGTCCTCGGCGACCGTCCGGCCACGAGCCTCGACGCCCGGTTCGGGCTGTTGCTGGCGGGCTTTTAGCACGTTGCCGATGAAAAAGTCGTAGCACAGGCCGCCGAGCACGCCCCCGATCAGGGGCCCCGCAATCGGCACCCACCAGTAGTCGAGCGGACCCGGGAAGGCTACCTTCCCCCATCCGGCGAGCCAGGCCCAGACCCGGGGACCGAAATCGCGCGCCGGGTTTATGGCGTAGCCCGCGTTCGCCCCGAAGGACATGCCGATGACTACCACCGCCAGCCCTATCAAAAACGGGGCCAGGTTGGCCCTGGGCGGCTGGTTCATAGTGTCCAGCAACGCGAAGATGAACAATACCAGGAGGCCCGTGCCCACGATCTGATCAATAAAAGGCCCTAGGGTACTGGTGAAGTAAGGGGCCGGGAAGGTGGCGAATATGCTGTAGGAGGGAATCGAGTTGGTCGCACCGCGGGTTATGTGGTGGGCCTGCTCGTAGCTGGAGATAGCTGCGTTGTAAACCAGGTAGATCAGGGCCGCCGCGGCGAAAGCTCCCACGGTCTGCGCCACCCAATAGGGCACGACCTTCCGCCAGGGAAAGTCCCGCTTGACCGCCAGCGCCAGGGTAACCGCCGGGTTGATGTGCCCGCCGCTTACGGCACCTGCCACGTATACGCCAAAGACCACGCCAAACCCCCAGCCCCAGGTTATGAGGAGCCAGAGCGCGCCTCCGGAGCCCGCCCCTATTGCGGTACCGCGCCCGGACTGATTGAGGGCCGCAACCGCCATCGCCACCGACCCGTCGCCGATGAGTACCAGGATAAACGTCCCCAATAACTCTGCCGACAGTTCGCCCCAGATCGTCCGCCCCCAGTTTGTCAGGGGTGATGATGCTTTTTCTTCCGCCACAATTTATCCTCCTTTTCCCTTGACTGCCTCAATGCCACCATCGGCTGAACAGCCAGCATCAAGGCGGTAGAGGTCCGTTCTCAAGGAACGGACCTCTACCGAAACCTGATATGCCTGGACGTCTCCCAAGCTGGTGTAGCTATTGTCCGCGCTGGACGCCAGGCTCACCAAGTCCCGCGCTGAACTCTGCCTTTTCCCTGGCCTTCTGGCTCAAGCCCAGAGGAAGAAGCGGCCTGCCAGCCCCTATGAGCATCATCGCTCCGGCTGTGTACCAGGCCGCTATCGCGGAGAGGATCAGCAGATAGCCCGCTATGACTACCCAGAAAGTGGTAGCGGTCAGCAGGCCTACAGCGAGACATCCGGATCCCAGCCACAGGGTGTTTAGAACCGTAGCCAGGCCCTTATTCTCACCACCTATGGCAAGCGCGCCCATGAGTGTGATCGCGGTCAACCCTATAAACCAGTATCCCAGGGGAACACTGGCCGCCGAAGCACTCAGCGTCCCCTTGGCAACCAGCCAGTACAGGATGCCATAGCCGAGCCAGAATGCTCCCCAGGTCCCGTGTATTCCGGTTGCTACTGCGTCGCGGGCCTTGTAGGCCCACATGCCGGCTAGAAACTGGGCGATACCCCCAAAAGCAAAGGCAAACGGGAACAGGTATTCTGGGGTCGAAGCCCCCCCGTACCAGCCAGCGAGGTTGGCAGCAACCATGAATGTGGAGGCGGCAAACCCGAAGAGACCCAGGATCGAGGGCGCCGCTATGGGCTGCAGGAATGCACGCGCGGGCGAGCTCCCGTTCGTTCTCACCTCGCCGCGCACCTCTCTCGCAGCCGCCCCTGTCGCCGATCTATCCACGAAACGCTCCTTTCTTCCGTTAACAACAAGATCTAACGTCCACTCAAAGCCTGTCCATGGGGAACCACCCCTTTCTTCTGACTCCGAGCCCCGCCTCAGATCCTCTCATGTAGCCGGAAGAGACTGCTTCTTTTGCGTTTCAAATTCCTGGCGGAGGTCAACTCGTTCAGACGACATACCTCGCAGACCATCTCTATCTGCTCACCCTCCTCCCGGCTCGACGACGGAGACATGATCCCAACCGGTTTGCGGTAAGAACGATGTACCACCGTCACTACATGCTCCCGGCACGTAAAAGCGCCGCAACGATGGCACACTGCCACCGGCGGTTTCTCCTCATCTTCCTCACAGAGATAACACCGACCTAAAAACCTGGGCCTCTGATCCCGCTCCACTTCCCGCAACTCCCGTCTCGCGTAAAATCCCCGTTCGCTTAACGAAGACATTTTTATACTATACAGTATAGTAATATAATGCGATTATTCAAGTAACAAAAAATAAAAAAGGAGAAAAACCGATGGGAAAATCCCCGCCTGGCCGGCCCCGCAGTCCTGAGTCGGATCGGGTGATCCTTGAGGCTACATTACGTTTGATCGCCTCGGAGGGGTACTCGCGGATGTCTATGGACAGGATCGCCTCCGAAGCGGGGGTGAGCAAGCCCACCATCTACCTCCGCTACGACTCCAAGGAAGATCTCGCCACCGCAGCCCTGGCTTATCTGCGCATCGAGCAGGCGCCGAGAGTCCACAACGATGTGCGCGGCGACCTCATCGAGCAGATGCGCCACTTCCGGCACACTTTCGGCGAGCTCTCGGGTATGTCAATGCTCGGCACGGTTCTCATGGAGGAGCGCCACACCCCCAAGCTGCTCAAGCTCTGGCGTGAACGCACCTCAAAGCCCTACCGGAGATTGCTCAAGGAGATCCTGGAGCACGCCCAGGAGCAAGGAGATATCCGCGTCAATGAAGATATCGACACCGCGATTGACATGCTCCTGGGTGCCTACTACGCCCGCTACCTGTCCGGGGAACCCTTCCCCGTCAACTGGCCGGAGCCGCTCGTGGACCTCGTTTTGAGAAGCCTCACCGCTCCTGGAGGAGGCGAAGAAAGTTGAACACAGGCTCGCACATAAAAGCCCTGGCCTTCGACGTTTTCGGCACCGTGGTTGATTGGCGCTCGACGATTATTCGAGAAGGCGAAAAACTCGGCAAAAAGAAGAGCATATCCATAGACTGGGCGGATTTCGCCGACGCCTGGCGCAGCAGGTATGTACCTTCGATGGGGAGGGTGCGGCAAGGTGATATTCCCTGGACCAACCTCGACGGGTTGCACCGCGCCTCCCTTGAAAAATTGCTCGAAGAGTTTCAGATAGAAAATCTATCGGAGAGCGAGAAAGAGAACTTCAACAGGGTCTGGCACCGCCTGGATCCGTGGCCCGATGCGGTAGAAGGTCTGGTTCGGCTCAAGAGCCGCTATATCATAACCCCGCTCTCCAACGGTAATATCGCCCTGCTCACGAACATGGCGAAGCGCGCCGGCCTGCCGTGGGATCTCATACTCTCCGCCGAGCTTGTCCGCCGCTACAAGCCGGATCCGGAAGTCTACCTGATGGTCCCTTCGCTGCTAGACCTCAAAGCAGGAGAAGTGATGATGGTTGCGGCGCATCCCGATGACCTGCAGGCCGCGGGCGAAGCAGGGCTAAGAACCGCTTACGTACCCCGCCCCCTGGAGTTTGGCCCCCACGGTAGAGTGGAGACGCTGGACCCTTCCTTCGACCTCGTAGCCAGAGACTTCATCGAGCTTGCCGAAAAGCTCGGTGCCCGGTAGCTCCTACCGGAGAGCGCCGGCGTACAGACGCTCCCAGGCGTCCATCTCGGGCGTAAAGTAGCGGACCCGGTTCTTCTTGTACTCGCGTGTCGAGTAGAGCGAATCATACTCGGTGATGCCGCTCTCTTCGGACATCACCCGCAACACCGCTTCACATTCCTCTTTCGAACGGCCGTGAACCATCGAGAAGATCGAGTACGGCCAGTCCTCGTAGACCGGACGCTCGTAGCAGTGGGAAACGGCCTGGTAGTTGGCGAACATCGTCCCCACCTCGTCCACCCTCTCCTTGGGAACCTTCCACACACCCATCGCATTCGCCCTGAAGCCCGCCTTGCGGTGGTAGAGAACTGCGGAAAAGCGGCGCATGATCCCACGCCGCTTGAGATCGCGCGCCCGCTCCAGAAGCTCCTCGTGAGACATCCCGGCCTGCTCGCCCCACAGATCAAACGGCCTCGGCGTGAGCGGTATGTCCTCCTGCAAGACCCGGATGGCAGCCTTGTCATCCTCCGAGATATTCCTGTCGGCCTTCTCCCGGTTGGGCTCGCCGTAGGCCGGTACCTCCTTCCTCACGGTAGCGCCCTCCTTCATGTCGAGCGTTACCCCGATCTTGAACAGCTTCAGCGTAGGCAGGATGCGGGTCTTCTCGGCGCCGCTGATTTTATGCAATACGTCCACGGTGCCTTCGAGCCCGAGCCGCGAGTCCGGCGGCACGGCGACGGTGTACCAGAGGTTGAAGTCGTTGTCGCGCTCGTAGTTGTGCGAGACGCCGGGGTGGGAGTTGATCGCTTTTGCACCCTTGGTTAGATGCTCCGGGGGTATACTGGCTGCAACCAGGCTCGACTCGTAGCCGAGCACGCGGGTGTCAAAGATCGCGCTGATCTGGCGTATCACCCGGGCCCTTTTCAAGGCTTCTATGCGGCGGATGACCTCATGGTCGGTCATCCCCACCTCATACCCCAGCGCGGAAAAGGGTTCCCTGACGAGCGGAAGCTCCCGCTGAATGAGATTAAGTATTTCCTTGTCTGCGGTATCCATCATACGGCTCGAAGCTATGCTAACCAAAGCTACAAATCCCTCTCAAAGTTTTCCGCTTTGCAAACAGATAATATCAGGCACACCTGATGATAAGCCAGTGAAAACTTTACTTCTCGGTGTCAAAACCGCTTGAATAAGCCCAATTTCTGGCGAAAGAGCCCTGTTTCCTCAGCCACGCCTCTCCATCGCCTTCTGATACTCGGCATAGACGTTCTGGATATCCTTCCAGACGAGGCGCTTGGTGTTCTGGAGATCCTCGCCGTGCTGCCTTAGAACGTAGGCCGGGTGGAAGGTCGCCATCGCCTTCGCCCCGAAGACCTCATACCACTTGCCGCGGTCCTTGGTGATCCTGAAGTTCTTGTCTATGAGCGTCTTGGCCGCGGGTCCCCCAAGACAGAGTATGATCTCCGGCTTTATGGCTTCTATCTGCGCCTGCAGATAGGGGTTGCAGGCATTTACCTCTCCCGTCCTGGGCTGGCGGTTTCTGAGCCTGCCGTTCTCCTCGACCGCCGCCCGGCACTTGACGATGTTGGTCAGATAGACATCATCTCTGGTGAGGCTCACCGCAGCGAGTATGTCATCGAGGAGCTTTCCCGCCCGGCCCACGAACGGCAGGCCCGTGGCGTCCTCGTTCTCGCCCGGTCCCTCGCCGACGAGCATCAGCGGCGAGTAGGGATCCCCGCTCCCGAAGACCGTGTTCGTCCGGCTCATCGCCAGCTCGCATTTGGTGCACACCGACACCTGGCGGGCGAGCTCCGAAAGCCTCTCCCCGCGGTCCTCTCCGCCTTCTGCCGTATCAAAAAGACTATCCAAGACTCCTCCACGCCACATTCGCGCTCTTACGCCGGGCCATTTTACACGCCCTTCCGGGCTATTCCGAACCCTCTTCCTCTTCGGTCTCTTCTTCCATTTCGACCGCAGGGGTGCCCAGGGACATCCCCTGGCTCTCTATGAATCGGCGTTCTGAAGTGTAAGCCTGGACCATCATCACCAGTTCGAGCCGGTCACGCTCGACAGGTAGGGTGCCTTCCTGCTCCTGTTTGACGAGGTCTTCGCCTTTCGCGCCCAACGTGTTCTCCAGCTCACCGATCCGGCGCCGCATCTTGAGCCGCCCGCCGGGGGTCAGACGCAGGAAGACCCTGTTCTCCGGCCCCTGTACTGGATAAACCCAGGCGCTCCTGAGCCAGGATTGCAGGATCTCGTTCCTAAGCTCCTCTTTGTTTCTTAACTCCAAAGCCTCTCGCTCCTCCTAAAAAGCTCTCTGCACAATTTACCCTCTCCACGGCAGAAACTCTACCGCTACTCTGGCGTATGAGAGGTTGCTATGGACAATCTATCACGAGACTCAACGCCAAATCCCTGGCATGATCTGCAAAATAGCCTGCCTGAAGCTTTTACGGCCCGCTCCAGAGGATTGTTTTCGGAGAACTTCGATCTTCTGCGACCGGACGGCGGAAAGTTCGGGCATCTCGATATATCCGGCGCAGGTTTTGAAGCCGGAGAAATCCGGGGAACCATCGAGGGCGCGAGCGGCGGTTACCGGATGTGGACCGGTAACACAGAAACACTTTTTGCAACTCCCCAGCGGTTTTCGGGAACTCTGGATCTGGCCGCCGGAGATCGCCGCTACAAGGCGCGAATTAACTTCTTCCGCAACACGGCATCCGCCCAGCACGGCGGGCACAACATTGTGCTCCTTACCGGCAACCTCTCTGGAAGAAGCTACCGGGCGCAACTGAACAAGTCGTATTCAGATTCCCTGCCGGTCGCCGTCTTCCTGCTCTTCTACGTCGCAGCCGCCCGCAAGAGAATCTATCTGGCCCGTCCGGGACGCGGGGGTTTACAATCCCCGAAGAAGATGAAGTAAGGGAACAAGCCATGAGGCCCGAAGACGAGCAAAACTACGGCAGGCAGCGAGAACCCGACAGGGCGGGCAAAGCTTATAGCGGGCCGGGCTCACCGCAGAGAGATTTGAGCGTCCAGGATGAGAAGGTCTGGGCCGCGCTCTCCCACGCCAGCGTGCTCGTGTGGCCCTTCACGGGTTTTCTGCCGGTGGCGCCTCTGATCATCTGGTTGCTCTTCAGGGACCGCTCCCCCCGGATCGGGTTTCAGGCGCTGCAGTCTCTCTGTTATCAGACGGCCTGGCTCATCATCGGAGTGGCTGCGGGGATACTCGCGACCATCCTCACGGTCCTCACGCTGGGGCTCGCGCTGCTGCTGATCGTACCCCTGGGGCTCTTGCTTTCCCTCGTACCTTTCGCGCACCAGCTCTACGCCGCCTACAGGGTGATGCGGGGCTCGGACTTCCGCTACCCGCTCATAGCCGACAGGATAGACGCCGGGCGGCGCGGCCTGGTCTAGAAATCTCTAGGACTGTGGTTGGGGATGCAGTTTGGGTGTCGCGTAGATGGTTACGGTGGAACCGGGAGGAGCCAGAGTCCCCATAGCCGGGTCGGTCGCCCAGGTTACGCCCCGGTTCGCGTATCCCGGATGCTGGTCGTAGACGAATCTAACCCTGAATCCACGTCTCGCCAGGATATTCTCCGCCGAGTAGTCGAAGAACTCCCGCACGTTCGGCACCATGACGTAGTTAGAGGTGTCCTTGCTCGCGGTTTTCTTTTCCGCCGAGGCAGTATTCTTCTGCTTCTCCGAAGCCTGCAAATGTTTTGCGGGAGTCTCAGGAGCCTTTCCTTTGGGAGATTTCACAGCCCCGGATGAAGCGGCGGCCTTCTCGCTCTTCCCGGAATCAGATCCCACGTGCCCGAGTCCGGCTGCGAGCGAGGCTCCGCCCCCGAATACCACGAGCAGGGCGAGAGCGGCGGCGACAAGCAGTTTCTTCCCGCCCGTTGCGCGCCTACCCAGCGGGCCGGTACTGTTGCCCCGGAGAGCGTCCAACATCGCATCCGCCGAAGGGTAGCGGTCCTTCGGATCTTTGGAGAGGGCCTTCAGGATCACCGTCTCGACGTGCGGAGATATCTTCTTGTTCAACTCGCGCGGTGGCCGGGGAGCCTCGTGCAGCTGGCTTTTGACCAGGCTCTTGAGGTCTCCGGCGAAGGGCGGCTCTCCGGTCAGGCAGTGGTAGAGCAGGATGCCAACGGAGTAGATGTCGCTCTGCGGGGTAACCTCTTTGCCGGAGAGCTGCTCCGGGGACATGTAGCGCGCGCTGCCCACGATCTCCCCCGTCTCGCTCTCTTCGTCTTCAATCATGCGGGCGATACCGAAATCGGCGACCTTCACGGTGCCGTCCCAGGTATTAAGAATGTTGGAAGGCTTTATGTCGCGGTGGACGATCCCGCGCCGGTGGGCGTAAGAGAGGGCTCGCAGGACCTGCTCGGCTAGGCTCAACGTGAGCAACTCGCTCAGGCGTCCTCTCTTCTCGATAAGCGTCCCCACGTCGTTGCCGTCAACGTACTCGGCGACGATGAAGGGAAGCTGGCCGTCCCGGTAGATATCGTAGATCCTGACGATGTTCTCGTGGTCCAGCAGGGCCATCGCCCTCGCTTCTTGCCTGAAGCGTATCCTGTAGATCGGGTCCTCGGCGTAACGGTCCCTCAGAGTCTTGAGGGCGACCAGACGGCCCAGAACCGTATCCTCTGCCCGGTAGACGACGGCCATGCCACCGGAGCCGATCATGCTCTGCACCCGATAACGACCAACGAGGGCTGTTTCCAGCCTGCGATCCAGTGCCTTACCGCCTTTTGACATCATCCTCCCCATCAAGCAGTAAGTATATACTCAGAGCCGCGACCAGGACTCCCCCCAAAGCCCTTTAGTCGCTTGGCGCACAACATCGTGCAGCATACCATGTCTAGCCCCAAATTGTGGCATTTTAAGGCTCTTCAAGACTTCAATTTTTACTTTTTCAGATACCAGTCGGCATATACAGCCCCGGTCCACACCGGATGCACGCTGAATCCTCCCACTTTGGGCGATACGAAGTCATACTCCACCGGATAGTAGAGCGGGACTATCGGATGATCGGCGAGGATCTGCTTCTGGATCTTCTGGTAGAGCACGAGCCGCTTCTTTCTGTCCAGCATGTACTGCGCCTTCTCCAGCTCTTTGTCTACTTTGGGGTTGGAGTATTTCGCGTAGTTGTTGGCCGGGATCTGGTTCGAGTTGAACAGGATATTCAGAAAGTCCGAGGGGTCCGGGTAGTCCTGGTACCAGTTGGCGAGCCCGGCATCGGTCTTCCCGGCTTTGGTCTGGCTCAGGTACTCGCTGAAGGAGACATTTCGTATGCTCGCCTTGATCCCGACATCCGACAGATTTTGTTGGATGACCTGGGAGATTTTATCCCCGTCCGGGTCCTTGGCGGTCCAGAACACCATCTTGGTCCCTTTGGGGAGACCTGCTGCTTTGAGCATCTGCCTGGCCTTCTTCGGGTCGAAGGTAGTCTGCTTGATGCTCTTGTCGTAGCCGGGCATGTTGGGCGGCAGGATCTGGTTCGCCACAGTTGCCCGCCCGTTTATAACCTGGATGACGCGCCTCTTATCTATGGCGTACTGCAACGCCTGGCGCACCTTCGGGTTGCTCCAGGGCTTCTTCTGAGTATTCACATAGAAATACTCCAGCACGTTGAGCGTGCCGCTCCTGATGTAGTCTTTCCACTTCGGATTGTTCTTGACGGAGGCGTAGTCGGCAGATGGTATGCCTCCACCCGCAATCTGTGATGAACCCTGCTCCACGCGCAGCAGCGCCACGTGCGGATCTACCCCGATGTCGAAGTCTATCTCGTCCAGCCTGGCAGCGGCGGTTTCCGAAGCACCGCTCGGGTTCTTGTAGCCCTGGTTCTTCACCAGGATCAGCTTCGAGCCATGCTTCCATACCTTGAGCCTGAAGGGTCCGTTCCCAACCGCGTTGGTCGCGAAGTTCGGACCGTATTTCTCGACCGCTTTCTTCGGGACCGCCGAGGCCGAGGGCACACACATCGTCTGCAGGAAGGTCTGGTCGGGCTTCTCCAGATCGAACTGTATCCTCGTCGGAGAGAGGACCTTTATGCCCTTGATCTCCCCTTTGGGGTTCTTTTGGTATTCCTTTGCCCCGACGATATTGGTGTAGAAGCCGGTTACGGGGCTCTTGGTCTTGGGGTCCATGATGCGCTCGATGGCGTACTTGAACGCCGCCGCGTCGGTGGGCTCCCCGTCAACGAACTTTATGCCCGGATGGATGTCGAAGACGTATCTTTTGCCGCCGTTCTGGGGCTTGGGCACGGACTTCGCTGCCCACGGCACGAAGCTCTTGCCGCTCTTGTCGTAGGTGATGAGCGTAACGAACATGGCGTGGATCAGAGGCCAGCTCACGAAGTCGTAGGCGAGCGCCGGATCGAGCGTGGGTGGGTCGCTGTCGAAACTCGTCTTGATAGTGCCACCCTTGATGGGCTTTCCGCCGCCCTGCGAGCCGCCTTGCTGGCTGCTACCGCCGCACCCAGCAACCCCCAGCAGGGCAGCGCCCGCAAGTCCCGCGCCACCGGCCTTCAGAAAGTTCCGGCGGCTGATCCCTGGTCCCCCCGCCTGTGCTCCATTCTCCCCCATGGATCTTCCTTTCTCCTCACGCAGGCGTATCACTGTTTCAGGGAAGCATATAACATGCCACCCTCATTTAAAACGGAAATCGCTACTGTTTTCTCGAACATTCCAAATCAGCGCAGGAACAACCCCGCGCCCCGACAGTTCAAGCTGGCAACCGCAAATCGAGCTTGCAGCCGCAGCAAAAGCTCAGCCAGCGAGCCTCGCCCCTAGAAGCCCGACGTTTCCGCGCCGCGAACCTCGAACCAGGACTTTCCGCGGCCCAGAATCGGCTCCATAAAGCTCTCCCGGCCAACGCTTACCAGCTCAAGTGCCGCCTCGGTCTCGATCCCTTGCGGCGGGTCGAGAGCAACCAGCTTGCAACCCCTGCAAGGCCCGAAGAGCACCGAAATAAGCTCCCCAGCACCGGTCTTCCTCACCCACCAGTCATCCCCACCTCTCGACGGGAGGAAAGCTCTGGCATCCTCTTCACTGCTGAATACCGGCAGGACCGCCCCACCGCTCGCAAGACTCCTGCTCAGAACTTCCATCTGACCATGCGTATACTTGACTATCAGCCAGTAATAAGGCATTCTCCCGCGGGGCGAGCGTCGTACTGGCCCGGATAATTGGGTACTCTCTTCTACTCGCAAAACCTCTCCCCGTCTGTAGTATAGAACCAAACCTCATCTTAGGCTCCCCAACTCCCAACGCGCAACGAAAAAACGACGTTCTTAATCGCCGATTAACAATAAATAATCTAGATAACCCGGTTGTAAAGTCAGTCCTACATCTTGTGTAGAAGCAGAAACATTTGTGTCTATTTAGGTTATTTCGTTAAGCCTTGTTGCTTTATGCAGATAACTTAATGTATAGTGTTGAATGAATTTCACAAAACCTGGAGGGGGAGGATGGATTCTTTCAGGCATTCTCAAGGCTCGTCTGGTTCTGAGTCCAGAATGATGAGACGCGGCGACTTTCTGAAGCTAGGCGCTTCTTTCATCGCGGGAGCGGCGGTGATTTGGGGGGTTCCTGGCGGGGCTTCGGCGCAGCAGTCGTTGCTCTCTGGTCTGACGGCGGAGTTCACGAGAGCGGCCAGGCAGTATGTAGTGCCGGTGGAGATTCTGCTCGCGATGGGCTATATCAACACGCGATGGGAGATGCCCTATCCCGGCTCCGGATATTACAGGAGGGGCAATCCCGAAGGTCGCGGCACCTACGGGATGATGGCCCTCGTTCAGAACCCTTCTTCGGACACTTTAGGCGCAGCGGCGAGGCTCACCGGGCTTTCGGAGGAGAGCCTCATCACCGACCGCTTCTCGAACATACTTGGTGGGGCAGCGCTTCTGGCGGACTCACAAGGGACGCCCAAGCCCTCGACGCTGGGCGGCTGGTACGGGGCCGTCTCCGGCAATGGAGGATACGGGACAGTCTACAGCGCCGTGGCGGGGGTAGGCGGTGGCACCCTGTATGCTGACCAGGTATTCTCCGCGATCCAGAGCGGGGCCACGAAGCTGCTAAACACCGGGGAGCACATAAACCTTCGCGCAAAGGAGGCCGTCGCATGAGCGCCGGATATCCGAACGCGGTCTGGTACCCGGCCAGTTCCAACAACTACAGCGGGGCCAACCGTCCCTACTCGAACCCCATAAACAAGATCATAATCCACGTAACCCAGGGCTCGTGGTCGGCGACCGTCAACTGGTTCGAGAACCCGAACGCCCAGGTTTCCGCCCACTACGTGGTGCGTTCCTCCGACGGCCAGGTAGCTCAGTCGGTGAGCGAGCAGAATATCGCCTGGCACGCGGACAACTGGACTTACAACCAGATATCGGTCGGCATCGAGCACGAAGGCTACATTGATGATTCCTCTTGGTTCACCGACGCGATGTACCAGTCTTCCGCCAGGGTTTCCGCCTACCTCTGCGACAAGTACAGCATACCGGCGGACCGCAACCACATAATCGGGCACAACGAAGTACCGGGCTCGGACCACCAGGACCCCGGCCCCTACTGGGACTGGAACCTCTACATGCGCTACGTAAGCGGGTACGATGGCCCCTCTACCTCTGGCAACGGTGGATACTCCCAGGTCGTGGACAACGCCAGCTCCAGCAGGTTCTACGCCTCGGGCAAATGGGGATACGCCAACTGGAACCCGCAGCACTACTACTGGAACTACCGCTACACCACCCCGAAGAAGAACTCGGACGCCGCGTACTTCAAGATCAGAATTCCGCAGACCGGCAACTACGCCGTCTACGCTCGCTGGCCAGCAAACGCACGGTACAACCCTTCCGTGCCGTATGGGATCAAGACAACCTCGGGTTTGAAGTGGGTGAACGTCAACCAGACTAGGAACGGCGGCAGTTGGGTCCTCCTCGGCACCTTCAATCTCGCGGCGGGGGACGACAACAAGGTTCTTATCTCGCGCTGGACGAGCGCGAAAGGCTACATAATCGCCGACGCAGTCAAGGTCGTACAGCGGTAGTTTCAGGGGTTCAGGATGATCTTGCCGGTCGTCCTGCGCCCTTCGAGGTCCGCGTGGGCCCGGGCGGCCTGCTCCAGCGGATAGCGGGCGCCGATGGTCAGCTTCAAATCTCCGGTCGAGATCCAGCGCACAACCTCTCTGAGGCTCGGGACGGATAGCTCGGGACGCGACATGATGCGGGGCAGGTAGAAGCCGGCTACGGTGTGGTTTTTGTACATCAGGCTGGCGGGTACGATGGTCCCCCGCTCCCCGCTCGCGGCCCCGAAGACCACCATCCGCCCGAAGGTAGCCAAACACGAGAGGTTCTTCTCGGGGAAATCGGCGCCGACCATCTCCAGGATGACATCGGCCCCGCGCCCGTCTGTCGCCTCTCTGACCCGCTCCGGCCAGTCTTCCTCCGTGTAGTTGATCAGCACGTCCGCTCCCAGGGACTCCGCCAGCTCCAGCTTCTCTTGGGTGCCGGCGGTTGCGATCACCATTCCCGCGCCCATGAGCTTCGCCATCTGGACGGCCAGGGACCCCACGCCTCCCGCCGCGGCATGGACGAGCACGCTCTCTCCTTCCTCCAGCCGCCCGGAAGTCTTGAGGACGTGGTAGGCGGTCAGGCCCTGGAGCGGAACCGCGGCAGCCTCGTCGAAGTCCAGACCCTCGGGGACGGGTATGAGAGCCCGCGCCGGAGCGAGCGCGTACTCCGCGTAGCCGCCGGTTCCGACGAGCGCCACCACCCGGTCGCTGGCGTTCGCGTCCTCCACGCCCTCTCCAACCTCGGAGACGATGCCGGCCACCTCGCTCCCCGGTATGAAAGGCAGCTCCTGGCGGACGAGGTACTGGTTTCTTCGGCGCATCGTATCCGCGTAGTTAACGCCTATGGAGCGGACTTCGATCAGGACCTCGCCCTCACCCGGCGCAGGCTTCTCGGCGTCGGTGTAGCGGAGCACCTCCGGCTCCCCGAACTCCTCCACGAGCACGGCTTTCATCTGCGGCATCCAGGACTCCTTCCGCTTGTAGACTTCTCGCGCAGCAGACTATACCAACGCTCGCGCGCCGGACTGGTTGCGGCGTCCGGTATACTGGGGCGCACGCGGTATGGAAAGGGAGTAAACGCTTATGCTAGATCTCTCGCTGACAAAGGAACAGACGGAGCTTCAGGAGCGCGTCAGGGAGTTCGTGGACGAGCGCGTCCTGCCCGTCGCGAAGGAGAACGACGAGAACCACTACGTGGACGTGGGCATCATCGAGGGGATGGCGGAGATGGGCCTCCTCGGGGCCACTATCCCCCCGAAGTACGGCGGCCTGGGGCTCGACTTCGTCTCTCTAGCGATCATCGCCGAGGAGATAGAGCGCGGGGACGCGGCCTTCAGGACGCTGCTCTCGGTCCACCTCGGGCTCAACTCGATGTCGCTTTTGAAGTTCGGGAGCGGGATGCAGAAGCAGAAATACCTCGCGCCGCAGGCCAAAGGAAGCGTCCTCGCCTGCTTCGGCCTGACCGAACCCGAGGCCGGAAGCGATGTGGCCTCGATGCGCTCGACCGCGCGCAAAGACTCCGACGGCAGCTACATCCTCAACGGGCACAAGCGTTGGATCGGCTACGCCACGATGGCGGGGCATCTCCTCGTCTTCGCCAAGACCGACCCCGAGGCCGCCCACAAGGGCATAAGCGCCTTCATCCTCGAACAGGACATGGACGGGATCACCACCCGCGACATCCCCAACAAGCTCGGCCTCTGGTCCTCCTCAACGGGTGAGATCTTCATGCAGGACGTGCGCGTCCCGGAAGAAAACCGCCTCGGCGAAGAAGGCGAAGGATTCAAGATCGCCATGTACTCCATAGACATGGGTCGCTTCACCGTAGCGTCGGGCGCTCTGGGTACCATCAAGGCGTGTCTGGATCTCTCGGTCGAGCGGGCGAAGAAGCGCCGAACCTTCGGGCAGGAGATCGGACGCTACCAACTCGTGCAGGACATGATCGCCAAGATGGTGCTGAACTACGAGACGAGCCGCTTGCTGGTCCTCCAGGACGCCTGGCTCAAGAACGAGGGCAGGCGCGACACCCGCGAGGTCTCTTTAGCGAAGTGGCACGCCACCGAGTCGGCGTTTGCGGCGGCCAACGACGCACTCCAGATCCACGGCAACGCGGGCTACTCCGACGAGGAGTCCCCGGTCGGGCGCTACTTCAGGAACGCCCGCGCCCCGATCATCTACGAGGGCACGACCCAGATCCACAAGATGATGCAGGCCGAACACGCCCTCGGCTACCGCCACCTCAACGGCAGGTCTCCCGCGACGAAAAAAGAGATCATCTCCTAGAAGGCAGGAGAACCCATGCCGCAGATGAGCGACGACGAACGCAGGAAGTTTCTCGTGGAGGGCACGCGCACGGCCATCGTCGCCACCACCCGCAAGGACGGCAGGCCGCACGTCGCTCCGGTCTGGTTCGTCCTCGACGGGGACGATGTGATCTTCACCACCGGACGCGACACGGTCAAGGGGCGCACCATCCGCCGTGAGGGACGGGTGGCGCTCTGCGTGGACGAGCCGAGGATGCCCTACGCCCACATCATCATCGAAGGTACAGTGACCATCTCCGAAGACCTGGACGAGATGCTCCCGTGGGCTACCCGCATCGCCGCCCGCTACGTGGGCGAGGAGAAGGCCGAAGCCTACGGCAAGAGGAACGCCGTGCCAGGCGAACTGCTCATCAGGGTAACGCCGGAGAAGTTCGTCACCGAGCGCAGCGCGACCGGTGAGTAGGCCAGCCGTGCTACCACTTGAAGGGTTGAGGGTTCTGGATCTCTCGCGCGTCCTGGCGGGGCCGTACGCGACGATGGTGCTGGCGGACCTCGGGGCGGACGTCATCAAGGTCGAGCACCCGGAACGCGGCGACGACACCCGCCACTGGGGGCCGCCGTTCGCGGGCGGCGAGTCCGCCTACTTCCTCTCCGTCAACCGCAACAAACGCTCCGTCGGCGCGGACCTCAAAGATCCCGGCGACCTGCAGAAGATAAAGCGCCTGGCGGCTGACGCGGATGTGCTCATAGAAAATCTGCGCCAGGGAACCCTGGAGAAGTTCGGGCTCGGCTACGAGTCGCTGAAGGAGTCCAACCCCGGCCTCATCTACTGCTCGATCTTGGGCTTCGGACCGGGGCCGGACGCGGGCAAGCCGGGCTACGACTTCCTGATCCAGGCGCGGGCCGGGATCATGGGCATAACCGGCCACCCGGACGGCGAGCCGACGAAGGTGGGCGTAGCGGTCGCGGACATCGTGTGCGGGCTGCACGCAGCGACGACCATCCTCGCCGCCCTGCGCCGCCGCGAGAAGACCGGCGAGGGAGCCCGCATCGAAGTCCCGCTCTTCGAGTCAACGCTCTCCTGGCTCGCCAACCGGGGCCAGGAGTACCTGGTAACCGGCGAGGACACCGGGCGCATGGGCAACGAGCACCCCTCCATCGTCCCCTACCAGACCTTCCGCGCCGCCGACAAACCCATCGCGCTCGCCGTCGGCAACGACACCCAGTTCGCCAGGATGTGCGATGCGATAGGCCACGAAGACCTCGCCCGTGACGAACGCTACGCCACCAACCCGGGCCGCGTGGAGAACAGAAAAGAACTAACTGCCGCCCTGCAGGAAGAGTTCTCGAAACGACCCGCTGAGGAGTGGGTCGCGGCGATCCGGGAAGCGGGCGTCCCCTGCGGTCCCGTAAACAGCCTCGCGGACGTCTTCTCGGACGAGCACACGCTAGGCTCCGGCATCCTGCAGAATATCGAGCACCCCGCCGCTGGAACGCTGAGGATGCTCGCCTCGCCCGTGCTCGTGGACGGCGAGCGTCCTCCCATCCGGCGTCCCCCGCCGACCCTCGGCCAGCACACAGAAGAAGCCGGGTGGGAGGAATAATTCGGCAGTAGTCGGCCCTTACAACGAAAGAGGCGCTACCGGCTTCGAAGCCGGTAGCGCCCTGAGAACTCCGCCTGGTTGTCGAACTAGCGGCTGCTTATGATCGAATGCCAGGTCACCGGGCCTACCGCAGAGCCGTTGACCTTGAGCCCGTGCTTCTTCTGGAAGTCGGCAACGTCAGAGCGAGTGATGTTGCCGTAGAAGCCGGTTACGGGGATGTTGTAGCCGTACTGCTGCTGCAACTCGGTCTGCAGAGCCTTGACCGCGGAGTTTGTCTGGCCGAAGTGAACCGGAACCACGAGTTTCTGCCAGCTTCCGGCGAACATCACGCCGCTCATGGGCAGGTTGTTGGCCTTCTGGAAGCTCTTTACCGCAGAGACAGTCTGCGCGCCGTAGTAGCCGCCGTTGGGCTTGAAGGTTGCGAAGTGGCGGTCTATGAGGAAGTACTGCACGGCTGTCACGTCGGTATCCTGATCCCCGAAAGAGTAGCGAGGCCAGCAGCCATTTCCCGAGCAGCCTACCTGCGGTCTCATCTTGGCCTGGGCCATCGCCGGGGCGGCCAGGGCCGCAACCAGCGCCAGCAGCACCGCGAGCATCATCAATTTCTTCATTCTCTCCCTACTCCCTTCCGTTCCAGGAACCTGGCGATCAAAACCAAATCATCATGCCAGGGAATACCGGAACAAACATCCCCCAAATGGACTAATTTTTTCTCACAAGAGAAAAATCAGAGCGTATGTTAAGGCTTCCATCAGCAGGACAGGAACACCTGAAACTTCATCTTTCGCCAGATACGACCTTTTGCCAGCTTTCTTCGTTATCGTTCTCATCCACTCAAAAAGCCAAGCTGGAACCGCTTGAGTTAAGGATGCGTATAACCACCCGGCAGAGCAAGCGTTGTTGTTTCCCCAAAAAGGAGGAATATATGAAGAGGATACCCGCCCTATTCGCATTGGTAGTATTATTGTCAGCTTTATTTACGAGCGTAGCACTGGCCAAGACGATTATCGGCAACAATGGTGAGAACACCCTCACCGGCACCAATCGCGCCGACACCATAGATGGCCGTGGCGGTCAGGACAGCATCTTCGGTCGAGGAGGCCAGGATACCCTGATCGGCGGTACTGGCGAGGATAGCATCTTCGGAGGTCGGGGGGCGGATCACATTCGAGCGGTGGACAAAAGCGAAGACACAATCTCTTGCGGTGCCGGCATTGATCGGGTGAGAGCCAATCCTGGTGATCGCGTAGCGAGCGATTGCGAGAAGGTTGTGCGAGAGGGTTCCAGAGTTGATGACCATGGTGGCGGCCATGGAAGAGATGATTCAGGAGGCGACATCTAATCATCACCGCTTCTTTTCGTTAACGTTCTGGCTCTGGGGCTGCCTCACAGGATCTCCTCTTCAGGCAGCCCCTTTATTACTCTTGTTTGCAGATTGGCGTTTCTTCTAGCGCCAGCAGCCTGAACTCTTGTGCTTGGGATACTCCCTCGGACACTTTCCGTTTGGCATCAAGGGCACAGGCCCGTGCCTGGGGCCGCCAGAGTTGAAGCCGGTGCTCGACGCGGGGCTCGATGTCGCCGGAGAGGAAGTAGCGGGGGATGTCGAGGCCGGAGAGGAAGACGCCGGTGTGGACGATGTCGGAGACGAAGAAGCCGACGTGGATGACGCCGTAGACGAAGGAGACGAGAAGGAGCTTAGAGAACTCGAACTGCTACCGCTAGAGCTTGAGGAGCTTGAAGCGGCGCTGGAGGAGCTACTGTTCGAACTCTGAGCCAGAGCGGGTCCCGCGTACTGTAGTCCAACGTGAAAAGTAAACACGCAGGCCGCGGCCAGGATAGTCAGGGCTACCCAGCGGCTTGCAGGCCAGGAACGAATATCCATTACTCTCCTCCTCTCGCGCCGGATGACCTCAAGGTTAGCATACCTTGGTTATCGGTTGGAGCGGGACAAGCCTTTAGCTTCTCTCCCCGGTACAACAAAAGTGCCTCCGGCCTCAAAGCCAAGAATATCCGGAACGGGTTGCTTACCAATTCTCGGAGAAGATTTTAGAAATTTCTCCCGGCTCTTCGGCGCTCTACGGGCGGGGATGAGAGAAGATGGGATAAGATATTCGTGGAGCGTTATGAGAGCTTTCGGAGGGGAGCAGGTGCTTCCGGCGTCGCAGGATGCGATGTCGGGCGATTTATGGCGGAGATAACCGGCAAGGATACGAGGAGCGCCAGAGTAGTGCTCGCTGACGACCTGGAGTTGATCCGGGTCGGCATCCGCAGCATCCTCTCTGCCCAGCCGGGTGTGGAGGTCGTCGGCGAGGCTTCCACGGGCGAGGAGGCTGTGGAGGTGTGCCGCAGGTTGAGGCCGGATCTCGTCCTGATGGACATAGAGATGCCGGGGATGGATGGGATCTCGGCGACCAGGGAGATCAAGCGCGAGCTTCCTTCGACCGTCGTTCTGATGCTGACTGTCCACGACGAGCCCGAGTACCTGCTCGATGCGGTGCGGGCGGGGGCGGCGGGTTATCTGCTCAAGGAGAACGCCTTCCAGCGGGTTCCCGGCGCGGTCCGCCGAATCATAAACGGCGAGTCGCCGCTAGATCAGGAGCTGGCGATGCAGCTCTTGCAGCGCATCTCGGAGGATCAGAAACCGTCCGCCCCGCAGGACGATGCCAGCGCCAGGAAGTCTCGCGAGAAGGTGCTCGGGGATCTCACCGGGCGGGAGCGGGAGATTCTTTCGCTCATCGTCGCCGGGCGGAGCAACCAGCAGATAGCGGAGGAGCTATACCTGAGCGTCGGCACGGTCAAGACCCACGTACACCGCATCATCTCCAAGCTCGGCGTCTCCGACCGCACCCAGGCCGCTGTGCTCGCGATCCGGCTGGGGCTCGTCTCTCCGTAGCGGACCTCGCGGCTCCGCTACTGCCGCCATCTCCTCTCGCTCTCGCGCAGCGCCCGCTCCGCCTCTCTCAGAAGCTCGCCAGCGGATTTCCGTTCGGCGGGGGCGAACCTGGTGAGGCCGACGCTCAGGGTGACGTATCCCGCTCCGTTGCCTTCGAGGATTCTTCCGGCGCTCTGGCGCAGGCGCTCGGCTGCTGCCGCCGCACCTTCGATGCTCTGTTCCGGCAGCACCAGGATGAACTCGCTGTCGCCGTAGCGGTAGGCAATGTCTCCGGCTCTGGAGCCGGCGGAGATCACCTCCGCCACCCGGCGCAGGAGCGCATCGCTTTCGGCCCGCCCGTAGCTGCCGCTGTACTCCTCGAAGGAGTTTATCCCGAGCGTCATGAGGCAGTAGCAGTGCCCGTACCGTCCGGCCCGGCTCCGCAGCGCCGCGAGGTCTTCGGCCAGGCGGCGCCGGTTTCCGAGTCCTGTGAGCGGGTCGCGCAGGGTCCGCTCGGCGAGTTCCCTGTGCATAGAGGTTACGCGCTCTACGGAGATCAGGCACAGCCGGAGGCGCTCGCGGTCCAGGGGCTTGAGCATGTAGTCATCGGCCCCGGCCTGCATCCCGGCGGCCAGATGCTCCGGCTCGTCCATCGTGGTCAGGAAGATGAAGTACGGGTAGCGTTCCCGATCCATCTGGGAGGCGCGTATCCTGCGGCAAAGCTCCAGACCGTCCATGCCGGGCATCATCCAGTCGCTTATGATGACGTCCAGATCTGGCGTTTTCTGGAACAGATCCCAGGCTTCCTCTCCGTCAGCGGCGACCACGCTCTGGTGGCCCAGCTTCTCGACGGACTTTTTCAGGATGGTACGGGAGACGGCGTCGTCCTCCGCTAGAAGAAGCTTCATCTCAATTTCACCTTCCTCCGATCCCGTCTCCACGAAGTGCTCTCCCGGCCCGGATTCTGCATCAGTAACGGCAGCGAGATTCTTAACCCGCCTCTGTCATATTGCAACAGCATCCCGCTCATCCGCTGTGTTCCCCGCGCGGCACGATCCTCCACACAGCACACGTCACGCACACCAGCGCGAACAGCGCGAGCCAGAAGTATATGCTCGCCGGGTCCGTGACCAGTCCCAGCATCGCCAGCGGCGATCCTCCGGTGTCCGGCAGCGTCTGGGCCGCAGCCACGCCCCCCGCTCCCACTCCTACTCCAGCAACTTTTCCGTACATACCTCTCTATCCTCCTCTATCCGTCTTCTCTTACCACTCGGTCGAATTTCTGAACAACGCTTTGTAGTAGCTGTAGGCGTGGGCCGCGAGCAGGAAAAACTCGTAGGGCATCTCGAACAGCAAAGTAGCTCCTATAAGGGCACGTCCCACACCTCCTCTCCTGAATACCGTTATTGCGTGCTCCAGCGCGAACACGGCGGTTGCTGCGATCCATATCGGGTAGAGCGTGAAGTGCCCGGTCCCGATACCCCAGAGAAGCGTTGCGAGGTAAGTGGCTACAGCCGCCATCCCCACGGCTCCCCAGGCGAGCATCAGCCCCAGCGTCCTGGTTCCGGGCACCAGGCCGTACTCCAGCACCGTGCGCACCGCGCCCTCCTTCCAACGGACACGCTGCTTCCAGAGCCTCCTCCATCCCCCCATCGTCTCCGTAGTGAGCGAGCAGGCCACGGGCGCTACGACCCGGTGTCCCAGGTTGACCAGCCTCACCGATATCTCCAGGTCCTCGACGAGGCTCGACCTAGTGTAGAGTTTCCGGTAGGGACGGGAGTCCCGCACATCGCGCGCCGCGCTTACCCGGATCATCATCGCTGTGCCAGTAAGCGTGAGCGCCTTACCGTGCTTGCGGGCCACGTCGCGTTCGTAGCGCAGATACTCCTGCTGCTCGCAGAACGCCACGTACCGGCTCATGGGGCCTCCCCTGATGTCATCACGGCCCCGGAACACCCCTCCCACAGCCGAGTAGCCTTTCTCCATCCACGCCTCGCCGGTTGCGATGAATCCAGAGGAGATATAGGAGTCGGCATCCACCACCATCAGCACGTCGTCGCCTTCAAGCGTGCCGTCCAGACGCTCGAACGCCTCGTTGAGAGCATCAGCCTTGCAGTTTCCTCCCTCGACTACCACCACCTCCGCTCCGGTCTCTCGCGCTCTCCCGGCGGTTCCGTCGGAGCAGTTGTGCGCTATAACCACTACCCTGTCGGGAGTCCGGCTCTGGCTTAGCACGTGCTCTACGCACCGCGCTATGGCCGCCTCCTCGTTGTGGGCTGGTATCAGGACGATTACCTGGGAACGGTCTTCTTTGTGGCTTGCTTCGGTGGACTTTTCTCTCTGCTCTTTCATACAGCAAAGTCTGCTGCGCAGAGAGGAAAACGTCGTCTACCGGCGGTTTATTCCACGTCTATCCGAAGATTTATCTTTCGCCTACATCCAGAGATATACAGTGCAAGAAGTCCAGGCGGCAAAGAGGCCCCTGCCGCCTGGAGACCATCAGAGGCTTACTGGAAACCGTAGTTGGCGGCCTACAGGCCGATTCTGCGGCTCAAGGAGCGTTGATCAGGGCACGCACTATCCGGCAGAGGGCGTACAGGAACGCATACCCGAAAAACTGCCTCTTGCCCGGCGTAAACATTCGGATAACCAGTTTGTGGATCGGGCTCTGGGCAAAGCCACCTTTCCTGGCCTCATCCTCCGCCACGTTCTGTTGATCAGCGCGCTCCTTCGGCTTGGTTTCGCTCATCTGTGCATCTCCCGTCGCAGCTTGCTCATCATCTGCGTATATCAATGCTAGCACTAGATAGAGTAGTGCAAATCCCGCAACGTTGCCCAGCATGAACAAAAACTTTCACATTTTCTCAAAGAGAAGCTAAAGTTTTCGCGCTTCCAATCCGATAATCCAGGTATTCAGAAAAAGGCAAACCCGTCGCGAGGCGGGGACGCAAAGCCACGGGCCTCCTGAAAAAGAGGCAGCCGGGTTGCCAAAGTGCGTTCCTCCTGACGACGAAAGGAGGAACGCAGATGTCGAAAGCGCAAATCTCTCACTCAACCAGAGGGTACTCCCCCGGTATACTCGATCGCAGGATAAGCCGCCGGGATTTTCTGAAGGCTGGCGGCGCGGGACTTGGAGCGATGGCGCTCTCGACTATTTTGCCAAACTTCGTAACTGATCAGAAAGCGGAAGCCGCTACCGGAAGCTCCGGCATAGCCCTGGGCGCTTTCGCACCCAGTCTGCCCTGGAGCTTCGAGGACATAGACAATTTCTCCACTTTGACGGGGCACAATCCGGCCATCATCCACTGGTTCCAGGACTGGACGATGGACTTCGATCCGGACTACATGAACCAGGCGGCTTTAAGAAAGGCGATGCCGCTCGTAAGCTGGGAGCCCTGGGACTGGAACGGAGATAGGACCAACCAGCCCGAATACTCGCTCCGGGCGATTCTGCGGGGAGACCACGACGCCTACATTCGCCGGTGGGCGCGGGCCGCAGCGGCGTGGGGCAGGCCCTTCTACCTGCGGTTCGCGGCGGAGATGAACGCCGACTGGGACACCTGGAGCCCGCAAGTCAACGGCAATACCTCATCCGAGTACATCGCCGTCTGGAGAAAGGTGCACAGGATGTTCCGCCGGGCCGGAGCAACCAACGCGCGGTGGGTCTGGTGCCCGGTCGTCTACTACAAAGGCTCGACGCCGTTCAAGGCCGTCTACCCCGGCGACGCCTACGTGGACTGGGTCGGGCTCGACGGCTACAACTGGGGCAATCTCCAGTCCTGGTCGCACTGGCAGAGCGCGGGCGATATCTTCGGCCAGTCCTACCGGATGCTCACCCGTATGACCCGCAAACCCGTAATGATTCCAGAGGTAGCCTCAACCGAGCACGGCGGTAACAAGGCGCGCTGGATCCTGGACGCCTTCCTCAGGGAGATCCCCTACAAATTCCCCCGCGTGAAGGCCATCGTCTGGTTCGACGCCGACAAGGAGACCGACTGGCGAGTCAACTCCTCCAGCCCCTCGCTCTCCGCCTACCGCAAGATAGCGGCCAACCGCCGCTTCCGGGCGCACCTGACGTAGCTTTCTAAGTAAGCATCCTCACTAGCGCAAATCAGTGTGTAGTAATCTCGCTTTTGAGTAGAATTTAGGTATGGATCAGCCTTCTTTATTTGGAGAACATCCCCATTTATTTGAAGTTGGGGGTGGCAAGATTTTCAACGTAGCTACAGTGCCGATGCGCAGTCCTTTCAGGTATCCAGGCGGGAAGACATGGCTGGTCCCATACATCAGACAATGGTTACTCAGCCGACAGACTAGAGTCAAAGAATTCATAGAACCATTTGCCGGCGGCGGGATAGTAGGACTCACGGCTGCTTTCGAGGGCCTTGCGGACCACGTGACGATGGTCGAACTAGATGACCAGGTAGCTTCCGTATGGCGGGCTATTTTGTACGGCTACGGTGAGCAACTCGCTAACAGGATCGCCTCGTTCGAGTTGTCCACCGAGTCCGTAAAGAAGGTACTTGACTCACCCGCTAACTCTCTACTGGATCAAGCGTTTGCAACCATTTTGAAGAATAGAGTCAACCGGGGCGGAATACTCGCTCCCGGAGCCAGCCTGGTAAAGAGTGGAGAAAATGGGAAGGGATTATCTTCTCGCTGGTACCCGGAAACTCTCAAAAAGAGGATTCTGGATATTGCTCACATAAGCAACCGCATTACCTTCATCGAGGGCGATGGTATGGAAGTGATGAGGCAGAACGCCCATCGCAAAGATGCCTCTTTCTTTATAGACCCCCCATACACACTGGCCGCCAGACGACTATACAGTCAGTGGAAGTTGGACCACGAAGAGTTGTTCAGAACAGCAGAGGGGCTTGCGGGTGATTTCCTGATGACTTACGACAACGATGAGCTGATACGCTCTCTGGCAGCCACTCATGAGCTCCAGATCAGGGAAGTGGCTATGAAAAACACTCACCACGCCAGGATGACCGAGCTGCTAATAGGTCGAGACCTCTGCTGGTTAGGTGCTCAATAGATTAACTGCTTATGATGTCTCCCATTGTTGGAGCATCAGGAGGATTGTCTAACTCCTCATTGAGTTTACCCTGAAGGACTTCTACAAAATCCTCAATCGGTCCGGCCTCTGGAGAAGTAATCTTTACCAGGGCTGGTTCAAATTCTGTGTAGACTATCTCATCCAGAACCAGATTGTACCGGTTGGTATCCTCATCTTTCTTGAGATCGTAAATCATCCAGGCAACCTCGGCTTCTTCCCGAGAGACTGTTGGTGGGGCGGGAAGCGTTGCGAAGAAGTTCTTGTGTATGGCAATCGCCTGCTTCTTGCCCCAGGCCTTGAGAATCCCTCCTTTGTAGACCATCTGTGGTAGCAGGCGTTTTCTGGAAGATGAGAGGTAGTCTGGGCGAACGTTGGTATCAGACCAGACCATGTTCTTGCGACGCTCCATGTCGGCTATGTAGTGCTCAAAAGGACGACGCACGTTCCCCGAGATATAAACGGCCTGCACCTCCAGAGAACCGAAATCGTTAACTTGGCCCTTCTCGTCATAGGAAGCTATCACTACGTCTATGTTTCCCGCCGAGCGACCGTTTTTGTCCGTAAGCCTGACCTCTGGCAAAGAAGTCCAACTTCCTGAAGAGAAGCCGAAAAAACCTGGCTGCGTCCCCAGCGATCAACCAGTCTTGCCGAAAGCGTATCGGGCAAGTGATCGCGGGAGTGTTGCCTTCCATGACACTACAAACTCCGAGAGGATCGTTAGCCTTATCTTTGGTGCAGTTGGGAGATTTGTTGTTGAAAGGACAAAGCTTGTTGATTTTGTATCGTTTGGCCTCGGGTGAGAGGTCGTCCGTGGGAAATCCGAACACCTCTGCCAGAGGATTCTGCGCCATCGAGATTCCTTTCAGCTACTATGCCTAGCTACCACCTTAGACGACCGCCAGCGGCCTTACCGGAGCCCCCGTTGCTCCCACGAATTTCGGCGGCGTGCACACGAACAGGAAGCTGTAGGCTCCCGCGGCGGAAAGCTCTTCGAGGGTCAGGTTCTCGACGATGTAGATGCCGCGTCTTGCCAGCAGGATCAGGTGTCCCGGCAGCAGGCATCCGAGCTCTGGATCCTTGACGCCCGGAACGTCCCACGCCATGTTGTCCACCCCCACCGCCAAGACCCTTCTCTCCGCGAGCCAGCGAGAAGCCTCCGCCGAGACCCCCGGTCCCGCCAGGTAGCCTTCGGCGTCGTCCCAGCGGCGGGCGTTGCCGGTTCGGACGAGCGCGACGCTCCCTTCCTCGACATTGACACCCTGCCGCTCGCAGCACTCTTCGAGGTCTCCGGCGGTTACGGCGTACCCTGGTTCCAGGGATTCGACACCTTCTTTTGAGGCCACGTCCAGCAGCACTCCGGGAGCGAAGATCGGGGGTATCGTCTCTACGCCGAGGTGCGTGAAGCCGCGTGAGGTCGCCACATCTTCTGTCATAAGGTCCCCATAGAGCTTGAGGGCATCAGACTGGTGGCAGATCGCATCTATGTGGGTTCCGGTGTGCTCGGTGCAGACGATTATCCCCGAGGCGCTGGTGCGAGGGCCGCCTCCTTCCGGGTCATATTCGTCCTCGTGGCGACGGTGGAGCAGGTAGGAGTACCCTGGCCGGTGAGCAGGATAGACCGGCATCTCCGCCGTGCGCGGCTGTTCGAGGTCGAAGATTTGCGTTCCTTCAGGCAGCCTCACGTGATCCTCTCCTTCTTCCACGTTGCGACGTTATGCACGCTCCTTCGGGAGTGTGATTTTCCATCGCGAGCTTGACGTCGAATCACCGTCCAGAATACTATCCCAAAACGAGAAGAAGGAGAACGAAGGATTGCCAACCGAAAAAACGAGCAGCAGGGAAGTATCGCCGTGAACGCACCTTCCGGGCAGGCGAGAGGCAGATCGCCCTTGACCGATCAGGAGATGTCGTGAGCCGCCTCGGAGTAGACGTTGGCGGGACGTTCACCGACCTGGTGGCCCTGGGAGATGGCGACATCTTTACGGCGAAAGTCCCCTCCACCCCGCGCGATCAGTCCGAGGGCGTCATGGCGAGCCTGGGGGCGGCGGAGATCCGTGCAGAGGATGTCATGGCTTTCGCGCACGGGATGACGGTCGCCACGAACGCGCTGCTGGAGCGCCGGGGGGCGAGGACCGCCATCGTAACCACCGAGGGCTTCAGGGACGTGCTGGAAATAGCGCGCCAGAATCGCCCATCCCTCTATGACCTGACCCGCGACCGTCCACCCGCGCTCGTGCCGCGCGAGCTGCGGTTCACCGTGCGCGAGAGGATGGGCCCCGAAGGAGAGCTAGAACCCCTCGACGAGCGGTCGCTGGAAGAGGCCGTCGCCGCTCTGAAAGAAGCGCAGGTGGAGGCGGTGGCCGTCTGCTTTCTCTTCTCGTTCTTGCACCCGGAGCACGAGCAGCAGGTCGGGGAAGTCTTGAGGAGCGAGCTTCCGGGGGTCCATGTCTCTTTGAGCAGCGAGGTTCTGCCGGAGTTCCGGGAATACGAGCGGTTCTCGACGACCACTGCCGACGCCTACCTCGGGCCCAGGCTGGCGGCGTACCTGAAAAACCTCTCCGGCAAGGCCGAAGAGGCCGGTTTGCCCCCACTCATGGTCATGCAGTCCTCGGGCGGGGTGGTGGACGTGGAGACCGCCGCGCGCGGGGCCGCGGCGTGCGTGCTCTCGGGACCGGCTGGCGGGGTGGTGGGCGCAGCGTACGTCGCGCAGGCCAGCGGTTACGAGGATCTCCTCACGCTCGACATGGGCGGGACCAGTTCCGACGTCGCCCCCATCATCGGGGGGGAGGCGCTCACGACCACGGAGGCGACGGTGGCGGGAGTACCCATAAAGCTGCCGATGGTAGACGTGCACACGGTGAGCGCGGGTGGCGGCTCCATCGCCTGGGCGGACGCCGGGGGAGCCCTGCGCGCCGGTCCGCACTCGGCGGGAGCGGACCCCGGTCCCGCGGCCTACGGCCAGGGTGGTGAGGAGCCCACGGTTACGGACGCTAACCTCTTTCTGGGGTATCTCGCGGACGGCGCGACTTTGGGCGGTGAGGTCGTCTTGAGGCGCGATCTCTCGGAGAAAGCGCTGGGGCGGCTGGGCGAAAAACTCGGCATGGACGCCCTGGAGGTCGCGCTGGGGGTCGTACAGGTAGCGAACACGGAGATGGTCGGGGCGCTGCGAGTGATCAGCGTCGAGAGGGGCCTGGACCCCCGCGACTTCGCCCTCGTCGCCTTCGGCGGGGCCGGTCCCATGCACGCCCTCGCCCTTGCCGAGGAACTGGGCATAAGCACCGTGCTCGTCCCCAAGGCCAGCGGCGTCCTCTCCGCCCTGGGTCTCGCCGTCTCCGACCCGCGCCGCGACTACGTAACGCCGTTTCTCTCGCCCCTGGATGATGCCGACGAAAGCGATCTGGAAGAAGCCTTTGCGCAGATGGAGAGCGCCGCCGGAAACGACCTCGAATCCGCCAGCTTTCGCCGCCGGGCCGACCTGCGCTACAGAGGCCAGTCCTTCGAGCTTACGGTCGAGGCCAGCGATTTCGGCAAGCTCGCCGCGCGCTTCCACGCCGCCCACGAGCGGCGCTACGGCTACCGAATGGAGGAAGAACCGGTCGAGCTGGTAAATTTGCGCCTGACGGCGACCACCCCGGTCGAGAAACCAGAGCTGCGTGAGCCCGAACCGGAAGGCGAAGCTCTAACCGGACGCCGCCAGGCCAACTTCGACAGGGAGTGGCGCGAGGTGTCGGTTCTGGAGAGAGGCAGGATGGGGCGCGGCTCTGAAGTTGAAGGGCCGGCCATCGTCGAGTTCGCCGAGGCGACCTGCGTGGTGCGTCCCGGCTGGCGCGGGGAGGTAGACGAAGCGGGCACGCTGGTTCTGGAGAGAAAAGATGGCTGAGAGGATGGACCCCGTAACCCTCTCGGTGCTCTCGCACGCCCTCTCAGGAATCGCCGAGGAGATGGGAGCACTCCTCATCCGAGGCGCCTACTCCTCTAAC
>CADDYV010000034.1 GCA_902810695.1 Actinomycetota bacterium
GGAAGCTCGCGCAGGCACCTTTCAAGTCGTTCCTCGATCTCCGCCACGGGTACGGAGAATGCGCCAGGGATGTGTCCGGCGCGGTATTCCTCTTCGGGACGCACATCCAGGACAATGACTTCCTCACTCTGCATCAACTTCAAAAGCTCTGTGGCACTCATTTCCCGCAGCGAGGCGCGATCTTCGAGGTAATCTCTCACTATCCGGTCGATCTCCGCCAGCCGTAAGCGGCCGAGATCACGGATCGCACGCCACACCTCAAAGACCGCTTCATCGGCCAGCCGGTAATAGGCGTAGAGACCCTCGCGCCTAACCTCCACCACCCGCGCAGCCTTCAAGACCTGAAGGTGCTGGGAAGCACTCGCGACCGGCGTGGAGGTCTCTTTAGCCACCTCCTCAACGCTGCGTTCCCCCTGGGCCAGAAGATCCATTATCTCCAGACGTTTGGAGCTGGAGAACGCCTTGCCCACCCGCGCGAATTGCTCGTAAAGTCTGTCCTTGAACTCCCTGTGCTTTAGCTGGTCCACCATCGCTAGAGATCCTCCCGCCCTTTCATCAGCACCATCTTCGGCTGACAGGAACCCTTGTTCATATAATCTATATATTAATTGAATAATTGAGACCCGTCAATGTTGTCTGAGCTGGATGGTGTTATACACCTATTCAGAGCAATGCTCGCCGGGGGCGCGACCTTAAATAGAGTACGCCGAGAGGGCCAGCTTCGAGTAGTGGGGATCTTCAAAGGGATGCCTCCGGGTATCCGCAAGGCGAGGGATAGGCCTTCGGGAGAAGGCTAGACTAACGTCCGTCGGACAAGCCAGCTCCAGGGACGAGACCTTCAGGTGGTCGAGGCGGGTAGAGACTGATACTGATTCCTCTGGAGCTTAGCGTATAATCTTGCGCGTCTGCTACTTATACTCCGTAGACTGAGACGTGTCCCGTGCTCGATGCGGAAAAGGCTCGCGCCTCCAGTTGCTCCATCGCTCGCGCAATCGCATCCCCGCAAGGCGGGCCATGAGGTCCAGTTCCGAAGGCCAGGCGTAGCGTATCTCGACCGGGTAGAATTCTATCCCTGTCTCGCTCATCGCGAGGTTGTGGGAGCTCACGCGCTGGTTTACCGGGTCGTGGCGGGAGACTTCGAGAACCGCGCGGTCTACCTCGATCTGCTTGGCCTGGACAGACTGGTAGTTGGTGAATCGCGCCGGGTCGGGCACGAAAGCCTCGATAACGAAGACCCCATTCTCATCGAGATGCCGGGCCACGCACCCGAAACAGCGGATTTGATCCTCCTGCGAAAGTAGGGCGAAGAAAGTGTTGAAGACTACGTAAACGAGCGAGAAGCGGAGCCCGGTATCGAAGTTCGCGAAATCCCCTATCGTAACGCGAATACTCTCACCGCCGGGCTTCCCTCGCAGCCTGTCTGTCATGGCTCTGGAGGCGTCTATCCCGTGGACCTCGAACCCATTCCGCGCGAGCGGGAGCGCGATGCGGCCCGTGCCGACGCCGAGCTCCAGAATCGGTCCGGGCCCGACTAACTCCGTGAGGAAGGCGACCGTCTCTTCCGCATTCTGGGGCACGCCGGCCCACTCGTCGTACACTCCGGCCATGCGTTCGCCGTAGGTGTCGGGCCCGTAGTCTTTCACCTATGTACTGGATCTAGCTCTCGATCTCATATCCCCTCTCACGCCAGGCGCTCAAGCCGCCCTCCATGTTGGCGACGTTCGTGTAGCCCATCTCCTTGAGGGTTTTCGCGGCCAAAGCACCACGGCCCCCGGCGGCGCAGTGGACAACGATGCGCCTGTTTTTATCCGGCAGTAGGGCAGCGGCCTGCGACTCGAGGAGGCCGCGTGGGATCAGGGTCGCACTGCCGATGTGTCCCTCATCCCACTCGTTCTGCTCCCGCACATCCAGCACCATTACTTCCTCACCAGATTCGAGGGCGTCGTGAACTTCACCGGCGCTTACCTGCTCCGTCTCCCGCCTGGCTTCTTCTACCAGATCCTCATAGCTCTTCGGCACTCTCGAACCTCCTCCGGATCACCTGCAGCGATCATGTTAGCACCGCAAGCAAATCCGGAAGAAGCAGGATAATAAACCAGAGCTACGACCTGGCGGAACGGAGGTTCAGCGTATCTAGGCTTTCCTGTATTCGGTCGTAACTGTGCAGGTGCCGTCGGGAAGCTCTGATATTTCGTAGTCACCGAAGAGGATCGGGTCGGCGGTCACGAGGCACAGAAAAAGTCTGACGGCGAGGTTGCGGATCTCGCTTTCGGCGTGGGCGTCGGCGCGCATCTCGATGATGTGCCTCAGGGCCCGGACGTTGCCGGTCAGGACCATCGGGGCCTCCGTCTCGTTGGGCAGGAGCGAGCGGGCGGTCTGCTGCACCTTCTTGCGGGCGTCGGTCTTGTAGTCTGCGGAGAGCATCGCGCTGCCGCCCTCCTGGCGCTCGAGCAGGCTGTCGGCCATCTCCTGGTACTCCTTCGCAGCCCGGTCGGCGCGCTCCTCGAAGAGCCGGTGGAGTTTCTCGTCCTCCTGGTACTCGGGGCGCTCCACGAAACGCAGCACAGTCCCGGAAACGTAACGTTGACTTACCTGCGAAAAACCCATCCCGGCGCGGTGCCGCACCAGCTCGTGGGTGACGCTGCGGCTGATCCCGTACAGGAGGAAGCTGAAGTTCGCGTGCTCCAGCACGGAGCCATGCCCGGCGGAGGTCAGGCGCTCGAAGTAGGCGGCGGCGTTCTCGTTCTTCGTCCTCCTGGGGCCGAAAGACATGTAGCACGTCTGTCCGGCCGTCTTGCAGAGCTGGGAGGATCCGGGGAGTGGGGTTGGATCCTCGAGGTACTCTGGAAACTTCAGCTCGGGGTCGAAGCCTTCGAGAAATCCTGCAAGGCCCGCCACGTTCGTCTGGGGCCGCGCCAGCATGACGACGCCGGGCGCCTTGAGGTATGGCGTTCCGTTCTGCGTACGGAAGGTCGGCGCGTGGATGGCCGGAAATCCGTCCGCAACGCTGCCTCCAAATTTCTCGAACAGCTCCGATACATGCCGCGCTTCAGGTCTTTCGGTCTTCAACAGGCTCCCTTCCATCCAACTCGCTTGATCAGAAGATTAGCTACTCTCTGGAGGTCTCACAAGGCCAAGTTTGCAAGAGCACAACGTCGAATGCGCCATAATGCAAAATTTCAGGCTGGTGCCGAACGGTTAATGGAGGCTATTGAATTTTATGTCCCGGTGTGAAACCCTGGAGACCTTCGTGCGTAGGTATTAACGATGAAGCTGGGCCGGCCACCTATCATCCCCCTCCCTTCCGGCCCGGCTTCTCTTGATTTATCCTCATAAGGAGAAGCTGATGAAGATAGTCTCGAAAACTCACCAGCAGGCAGGGGGATCCAGGTTATCCGCCAGGGGCGGTGTCTTCTGGCTCGTTCCAGCGTTTCTTCTGGCGGCCATCCTGACAGGCTGTTCCGGCAGCAATAGCAGCGGGACCACCGCACAACAGACCTCCACGCAACAGGCTTCTGCTTCTGCAACGAGCGAGACGACGGCCAAAAACGGAACCACCAAAGCGAAGACCAGCAGCTTCACGATAACCAACTCCGGCGGAGCGACACAGACGAGCAGCTCGGTTGCGGAGCAAAGCTCCAACGCCGGACAAGCGAGCGCCCGGAAGGCAACGCTCAGGATAGAGGGCACACCGGGCACGAAGTTCTCCGGCGCTTGCGCCGCGGCAGGCAAAGCAGAAGACCTGAATGGGCAGGTTCCGGCACGTTACGTCTACAACCTGGACGGCCAAGGGCTTGCGTGCCGGATCTACAAGCAGAGCAACGGCGGGGTTCTCAAGCTCACTCTCGATGCCGGAAACGACCACACCTCGCAACAGATCACCTCCGGCACCATAAGGCTTGCCTACAACAACGGCAGGATCTCCGTCTCACAAACCTCGTTCAGCCCGTAAGGCCGCCGGTCAGGAGCACCAGTCCTCAAAATTCACAGAGAACTCTTTCTCCTTCGATCCTGCCCATCTCGGCCGTCTTCGTCCCGGTCGCGGCTCTCTAGCTGGGAAACGTCCCGCTGGTAACGTTGACGAACGTTCCGGTGATGGCCGCAGCCCGGTCGGATGCCAGAAACGCCGCCACCTCCGCAACCTGCTCCAACCGGGGTGAGCGGCGCAGCATCCTCATCTCATCGAGACGGTCGAGCAGGCCCTGAAAGGCTTCCTCATCCATCTCCATGCTGCTGTTGACCGCGGCGAGCTTTTCTGGCGAGAGCGTCTCGGGAACTCCAGCCGCCCAGATACCTAAAACGCGCACGCCGTACGGTCCAACCTCGGCTGCCAGGTTGCGGATGAGGGTGTCGGTCGCCGCATCGGCGGGACCGGTGCCGCCCATCATCGGACTTCCATTGGCGGATCCGCTGTCCAGCGCGAGGAGGACGCCCGATCCCTGCTCGATCATCTGCCGCGCAGCCGCCCGCGCGGTTATGAAGTTCGCGGTGATCCCGGTCGTGATGGGACGGGTGAAGTCTTCTGTGCTCATTTCGATGAGCGGCACCCCCTGAACGTCTCCGCGCGAGATGAGGTTGAAGGAGATGTCAAGGCTGCCCGCCTGAGCAGCTACAGCACTTGCATGCTCTTCGACGGCCTGCTCGTCGAGGGCGTCGAGTTCTGCAACCTCGACCAGGCCGCCTGCGGCCCTGATGTCTGCGGCGACCGCCTCAAGCGACTTCCTGGTGCGTCCCGCAAGGAAAACTCTCGCGCCCTCACGGGCGAAGGTCCGGGCGACGCCGCCACCGATACTCCCACCCGCCCCGTAGATCACGGCGTTTTTGTCCTGGAGTAGCGATGTCATCCCTTAACTTCCTTCCCTGCTGGCTGGTAGGTAAGGACCACGACGCCCGAACTGAACGTCTTCGTCTCTACGAGTTTCAGGATCTTCGTATCGAGCCCGCTCCTGAAGAGGCTCTTTCCGCTTCCCAGGACAATGGGAAAGACCATAAGCCGGTACTCGTCTATCAAGTCGTGCTCCATCAGCGTGTTAGCCAGGCTGCCGCTACCGAAGACGAGGATGTCTTTGCCAGGCTCTTGCTTCAGCCTGGATACCTCTTCAGCAATATTCTCCCCGATCAGGGTCGAGTTGTTCCACTCCAGGGGCTCTTCGAGGGTCGTGGAGACCACGTACTTGGGGTAGCCGTTCATCATGTCGGCGTACTCCCCGGCCTGCTCGCTCATGTGGGGCCAGGCCGCCGCGAAACCTTCATAGGTCACCCTTCCCAGCAGCAGAGCGCCGGCGGTGGAGAGCTCGTCGAATTTGAAATTCTCCTGTTCTTTGCTTGCAAACTGGAAAGTCCAGCCTGGATCTTCCACCACACCATCTAGCGACACGAACTCCGATACGACTACCCTACGCATGGTGGTCCTCCTTTATGATTTTCTGAATATCCCGAGCGACTTCGGAGAGATCGTCGTCAAACTGATGTCCGCGCCCATCGAACTCGCGAACGTTCACCTCGGGGAGTTTCGCCTCGTACAGAGCGAGGTGCGCGAACGGCACGACTTCGTCATCGCGGCTGTGGTAAAGGAATATCGGAATTCCTCCGGGGAGCTTCGAGGCGAAGTCCTCTGGCAGCACATGCTCTTCGACCTCCCAGCCCCCGGTTCCCACATAGGGCGTAGCGACGAGGAAGAGTCCTGTGACGGACTTCTCCACCTCCTGTTCGGAAAGGTACTTGAGCAGGAATAACGCGCCTAAAGAGTGCCCGACGAGGATCACTTCGCCATCCATCGCGGCAAGTTCTTTCGAGATCCGGGCTTTCCATGCCTCGGGGCTCTCTTCATCAGGCATCTCTGGACACCACACATCGTATGCGGCCCCAAGCTTATCCCCGAGATTCGCTGCCAGTTTTCTGTCTTCCTCGTATGCCCCTTCTCCTCCGCCGTGGATAAACAGCACCTGTCTTTTTATATCAGGGCTCCTTTAGCACTCGGTAGGTAAGGTGCGTGACCCCATCACCCTCCATCACCTCTGTACTCTCCAATTCTATGGGCGTGCTCCCCAGATGCTCGAACAACCTGATACCCGCCCCGAGCAGTATGGGCACAAGGTCTATGTGTATCTCATCAAGCAGCCCGGCCCTGATGCACTGCTGCACGATGCTCGCAGCCCCCACAGCTACGTCCTTCTCTCCTGCCACCTCCTTTGCCTGCTCTACAGCACTCTCGACGCCATCTGTGACGAAAGTGAAAGGAGATCCCTCATAGACCCATTCTTGCGGGACGGTATGGCTGACAACGAAGGTTGGTACGCCCAAAGGGGGGTTGCCGCCCCACCCGTTAGTGATCTCGAAAGTCCTGCGTCCCGTCACAAAGGCCCCTATCCTGATGTGCGCCTCCCGAAGGAGCTGGGCGCTCTGTGGGGAGACTTTGAACACCATATTGGTGCCCGGCAGCCTGTATTCGGTGTCGCCGCTGGAGTACCACTCAAAGAGCCGCTCCCCGCCCTCCCCAAGGGGCCGCTCGGGGCCATCGTTCGGACCGGCGATGAATCCGTCCAGCGACATCGTGAGCCCTGTAGAAACTTTACCCACGTTCATCTCCTCCAGACTACCCGCTAATCTCGGGCGGGTATCTGCTGGATGCACCAGCGGTTGCCGTCGGGATCTCTGAAGAAGACGCACCCGACGTAGTCGAGTTCCTCCCCTTCGCGGACCGGGCGGTACGCGCCCTCGTCGAAGATCTGGAACTCGCCAACGTCAACGCCTCTCTCGACCAGTTGAGCGCGCGCAGTGCGCAGGTCCTGAACGACCATGAACACGCCATCAAGGTAGCCGGGTTCCATATCCACTGTCCCTTTTCCCAGGTGGATCGAACACGCCGAGCCGGGCGGTGTCAGTTGGACGAGGCGGATCCCGTCGCCGACTCTGTGGTCAATATCCACCGCGAAGCCCATCTTCTCCGCGTAGAAGTCTCTGGCGCGATCTATGTCCGAGACCGGGACCGTGACCACCTCTATCTTCCAGTCCATGATCTGCTCTCTCCTTTCTTGCAGCTACGTCCGAAGAGCCCGAGATGACGGTGAGTCAGATTCCTTGAAGGCTGGATCCTGACTACGATTCGTCACGGCGCCTCAGGAGTTCCTCCACGGCACTCGGTAGCCTGGTCTCAAAATCCAACACCTTCGCCCACTCCGGCGCAATGGAGATGCGCGCCATCTGCTTGTAGAGCGAGCGCACCTCCGCCTCGAACGCCCGAAACTGCTGCTCGTCTTTCATGACCTTCCTGGACGCTTCCAGGTACTCGGAGGGCACGCCGTCGAAGATCTCCACGCTCGCCGTGCCGCGCACCAGCAGCGCACGATAGGGCTGCGCGTCGGTGTCGATGGTCAGCGCCACCTTAGGGTTGGCGGCAAGTGCCTTCACCTTGTAGGCGTTGGAGGCGGTGCACACGACGATCCGCTCGTCCTTCCAGAGGAACCCAATCGGGATCACACGCGGGTTTCCGTCCGTGCCGTTGTAGGCCATCCGCGCCGGGATCGCGGAGTGCAGCAACTCCTGGGCGAGCGGATCGTTCATTATCTGGATAGCGTCCTCTTGTTGCATACCCCTTTCTCCTTCCGATCTCAATCGGATGTAGCACGGTCAGGGTACTCGAAGTCCACGCCGAGCTTTCCTTCATCGAGAGCTTCCACCTCAAGAACTCTGTTCACTCGCCGGCCGGTAGGTGAGGTAGAGAACGCCCGTAGAAAAGGTCTTCGAGTCCACGAGTTCCAGGGGCTTTGTTTCCGCTTCGTCATCGAAGAGGCGTTTGCCGCTACCTACGAGGATCGGGTGGATCATGAGCTTGAGCTCGTCGAGGAGACCGTATCTCAACAGCGACCGGACGAGAGTACCGCTGCCAGAGATCACGATGTCCTTGCCCGGCTGGTTCTTGAGCTTCTCGATCTCCTCTGCGACGTTCTCCTTGATGAGCGTGGAGTTGCTCCACTCCAGGGGCTCCTCCAGCGTCGTGGAGACGACGTACTTCTGGAGGCTGTTCATAGTCGCGGCGATCGGGTTCTCTTCGGGATCCTGCTTGGGCCAGTACGCCGCCCACTCTTCGTAGTTCACCCGCCCCATCAGCATCGCGTCAGAAGAGGCGAATCCTTCCTCGATCGCCTGCCCCATCTCGTCGCTCCAGTAAGGGAATTGCCACCGATCCGGCGACTCCATCACCCCGTCCAGCGACAAAAACTCCGCCGCGACTACTTTCCTCACGTCAGTCCTCCTTTGTGTGGTCCTGCGCTTCATCGTTTCTGGATCAGCTATCATCTCTCTCGATTGTGGATCGCGCCGCTGATCAACCTCCAGCAAAAGACTTTGTGACGATCCCTGCGACTTGCTCGGCGGCGTCGAAATGGGCTGTGAGCCTGTTCTTGGTCAGCGCGAACGTGGTCCCGGTGGCGGTGTCCGCATATGCGTTGCTCCCGCCGACGCCCCCTACCCCGAACACGGTCGGCGTGTCCTGTCCGATGGAGTAGCCCAGCCCCCACGAGGTAGGGAATCCGAAGATCTCATCAATGCCGCTCATTGCCACAGCCGAGACTTCGCGCAGCCTCCCTGGCGATATCAGGCGTACTTCGTCCACCTCTCCCAGCAGCGCCGCGTACATGCGCGCCACGGCGCGGGCAGTGACGCCACCGGCGGTGTTGGACTTCAGCACGTCAGCACGGTTGCCGTAAGCTGCCGTCGTGCATTCCGGCGGCCCTAGCTTGAACACCGGCGAGTCCTCGGGCATCCCGGCAAACATCTCCTGATTGCCTTCGGCTTCCTCTAGCCGGGCCAGCCTGCCCTGTTCGGAGGCGGGAACGGCGAAGAACAGCTCGTCCTCGACTCCCAGAGGTGTTGCTACTTCCTCCCGGAGCACCTCTGAGATAGGCCTGCCGGTAGCGCGGCGCACGATCTCGCCGATGATGTAGCCCCAGGTCACGGCGTGGTAGCCGATCTTGGTGCCCGGCTCCCACCAGGGCTCGGCGTCGGCGATGATCGCGCACATCTTCTCCCAGTCGCACATGTCCTCTACCGTGAGGCCAGCAGGCAAGCCCGGCACGCCCGCCGACTGGCTCAGCGCGTGCCGCACGGTCGCGGTTTCCTTGCCGTGGGCGCCGAACTCCGGCCACAGTTCCACGATCGGGGTGTCGTAGTCAAGCGCCCCACGCTCGGCGAGCACGTGCACCACGGTCGCGGCTACGCCCTTGCCGATCGAGAAACTAAAGAATGGCGTATCCGAAGTGACCGGACGTCCGGTTTCGTGGTCGGCAACTCCTGCCGTGGCGTCTACCACCAGTTCGCCGCGGTGGTAGACGGCGACCTGTAGTCCCCGCTCGGCTCCGGACTCGACCAGTTCGTCTATCGCTTCCTGGACCTGCCGCTGAATGTCGTTCATGATCCTTTCCCTTCTCAAAACAGGCTGGCCTGAGCATACAGCAGTAGTCCTGAAAAACAACTAGCAGATTGTATATAACAAGCAATCTCGACCAATTGCGGCCAATCGCCACCCTTCTCTGTTCTACTCAGAGCATGATTCTGCCTCCGGCCATATCCAGGGTGAGGCCGGTAAGCCAGGAGGAGCTCTCTGAGGAGAGGAACAGGGTAGCCAGCGCCACGTCCTCGGGCGTCCCCATCCGTCCCAACGGGAACGAGGCGGCCCGCTGCTGTTTTTGATCTTCTGTCATCAAGTTCTGTATGCGTTCGGTCAGGATGGAGTCCGGTGCCAGGCAGTTGACTCGGACGCCGTGCGCGCCGACCTCGTCCGCCACCTTCCGGGAGAGCATCACCACCCCCGCCTTGGCCGCCGCGTAGGCCGTTGGGGCGCGGGTAAGAACACGCCCCGCGCTGGAAGCCATCGTGATGATCGAGCCGCTTCCTCGTTCGATCATGGCCGGCAGGAAGCTCTTCAGCGTGAGAAAGGTGGAAGTGAGGTTGCCGTCTATGGCGGAGTGCCACTCCGCCTCGGTGATCTGGGCAGTCGGTCCCGGGGGCGGTCCGCCGCCCCCTGCGAACGCGACCAGTACCTCGACCGGACTCAGCTCGTGCTCCACTCGCTCGCGCATGCGCTCGATCGCCGCGAAGTCGGTTACGTCGGCGGCGACCCCTATCGCCTGGCCGCTCCGGGAGCGGATCTCGTCCACCACAGCGCGGACTCTGGCCTCATCCCGGCCATTAACCGCGACCCTTGCGCCGTTAGCGGCGAGCAGGCGGCAGGTTGCGGCACCGATGCCGCCAGATCCACCGGTGACCACAGCTACCTTGCCAGCGAGGTCAGGGTAGGTGGGGATGTTTATGGTCATAGCATCACCTCCTGGTCGAGCAATGATGGTATTGCAGGACCAGGTGGAAAGACATCTACCCAAAGGTGGATCCAGGGGGTGGAGATGCTGGTGAGGGGTTGCTAGAGGATTTTCAGTTCTCTTGCTCGCGCCACCGCCTGCGTGCGGCTGTTGACCCCGAGCTTGCGGTAGAGGTTGTTGATATGGGTCTTGACGGTGCCCACGCTGACGAAAAGCTCTCTGGAGATCCGGCGGTTGCTCTCGCCGGCGGCTATGAGCTGGAGAACCTCGATCTCGCGCCCGCTCAGGGGTTCGGGGAGCCCCGCGATCGCTGACGCAGCACCCGAGGCATCCCGCTCCAGCACCGCCAGGAGCTTCCTGAGATAGTGCGTCGGGACGCGGCCAGGCAAATCTAATCTTCCCCGCTGCCGAGCTTCGAGTGTCGCGGAGAGGATCTCGACCATCCGGGGACCTTCGTCGGCAAAGGTCCTGACGTAGCCCTCTGGTTCGGCGAGGACGAGTGCTTCTTCCAGGATGCCCACGGCTCGCTCTTTCTCGCTTTTTGCCTGCAAGGCCAGTGCTTTTAGCGCAAGTGTCTCTATTGTTCTGCCTGTCGTCTCTACCGTCTCGTAAAGCTGCGCCAGCAGCCGCAGCGCCTCGTCTGGCTCGTTTCGGGCGAGTAGCAGTCGCGCCAGGATCAGACGCTCCAGCTCCCGCAAGTTGCGCTGGATCCCACCCGCTGCCCGCTCGTGCTCGGATGTGGCAGCCGCCAGATATCCCCTCATCAAATGCAGCCGCGCTTTCCAGAGCGCAGCACCGACGATCGCCTGAGGAGCACCCGAGTCCCGCGCCAGCCGCTCTGCCCTGCGGGCAAGATCTAGGGCGCTCTCCGCATCGCCCTGCGCCTGTCTTACCCGCGAGAGGGCGATATATCCTCGCATGAGGATCTCGAACTCTCCCGTGCGTCCGGCGAGCTTTACGCCTTCCGTCAAGTGGATCGCCGCGGACTCAAGGTCGTCCCACTCGTAGAGAAGCTCGCCCATCCCGATGCGCACGCTCCCCATGGCCGGCAGAAGCTCGCTCCCCCGCCCGGCTGCAAAGTCGAGGGCGCGCCGCAGAATGTCGTCGGCCTCGCGGAGATGTCCCCGTGCCAGTTGCAGATGGGCATGGGATGCCATGGCGCTCAACGCGATGTAATCGTGTCCGGCGGCCCGGCCCAGAGCCCCGGCCTCGGCAAATGCTACGCCCGCCGACTCGAGGTCGCCAGCGGCACGATAAGCCTCAGCCAGACAAATGGCGGCAAATGGACGCGGGTTCAGGTTGTCCTCGGGCAGAAGAGAGAGGGCTCGCCGGGCGTGCTCGATGGCATCCTGCGTATCCCCCTGGAGGCGGGAGTATAGGGAGCGGACAGCCTCGGTAGTCGCCTGCAGATACTGGGGATCCTCATCGCCCGAGAGCGACTTCTCACCCCGACCTTCCCTCGCCATTCTGCCCGCACCCTCGGCTTCTCGCAGGAGAGACTCGACGCCATCGAACCGTCCGATCAGGATCAGCGCCGCGGCGTACCAGACCAGCAAAAGCGGTCGGCGACGCATCGTCTCTTTGGGAAGCTTTCTGAGCCAGTTAAGCAGCGTCACCACCTCGCCGCGATACCAGGTCTGGCCGATACCCTGCTCCATCAGCCGCGCCGCCCGCTCGTAGTCGCCGGCGGAGAGTGCATGCCGGACCGCCTCGGCGTCGAGTATGTTTTCCTCGCACCATTCGGAGGCCCTGAGGTGCAACACTGCCAGCTTCTCGGACCGTTCGCGTTCGAGTTTGCCACGCAGGAAGTCGGCGAAGAGGTGATGGTAACGATACCAGCGTCGCTCATCATCCAGGGGGACGACGAAGAGGTTCTCCCTCTCCAATCTCTCCAGCATCCTCTGGCTGTCACTGCGACCGGTTACCGCGTCGCACAACGGGCCGCTGAGGCTGTCCAGGATCGAGGTTTCGAGCAAGAACGTCTGCACACCTTCGATCTGCCTCTCCAGGACCTCTTCAGCCAGGAAATCGAAGACGTCGCGGTGCTCCCCGGAGAAGGAGCGGATGAAGCCCGAGATGTCCTCGCGATCTCTCATCGAGAGCGCGGCCAGCTGCAAGGCCGCGACCCAACCCTCCGTTATCTCTTCCAGCGCCGCTGCGTCCTCGGTTGAGAGGTCAAGGCCCATCACGTCCTTCAAGAAGGCCGCCGCCTCCTCTGGTGTGAAGCGCAAGTCGGCGGCATGCAGCTCTCTCATCCGGCTTCGGGCCCGCAACCTGGCGAGCGGCAGGGGCGGGTCCACGCGGCTGGAGATGACGAGGTGAGCATCATCCGGCAGACGCTCCAACAAGAAAGAGACGATCCGGTGCACGCTCTCGGAGTCGATCACATGGTAGTCGTCGAGGATTATGGTGATCTCCACCGGAAGTTCGGCAAGCTCGTTGACCAGCGCCCCCAGCACCGCCTCCATCCGCGGCGGCTCGGGCGAGCGGAGCGCGGCCAGCACCCCTTCACCGAACCCCTCTTCGACGTTACTTCCTAGCGCGGCGACGAGGTAAGAGAGGAATCGGACGGGATCGTTGTCTCCCTCATCCAGCAACACCCAGGCGACGGGACGTCCGCTGCGTGCCTGATCCCCGGCCCATTCGTAGAGGAGAGTGGTCTTGCCGAAGCCCGCGGGGGCGGAGAGCAGGGTTAGCCTGCGCCCCGGCTCGCGCGCCAGGCTCTCGATCAGGCGCAGCCTTCTAACCAGCTTCGAACGCTCCTGGGAAGGGTGCAGCTTGGTTGACAGGAGCGGGTCCAACGCGCGGATCACCTCCGGTGAGCTTTGCTCCTCGACACCACCCCGCCGCCCGACGATGCAGCGTCGCTTCAAAGCCACTCTTTCGACGTTCTCGTGTAGCAGATTTTTACATAGTTATCGTCTCACATGCCATATTGCAGATCCTGGTTTTCGAGACGCGGCTGCTCATTTGCACGCCCAATTCAACACAGGAAGCCCGACCACACAGACCGGTACGGGTAACCTGTACTTCCGTACAGATGGGAAACCATCCTTTCTCCCGTTGCAGCAACGCCAGCTCTTCTGGATAGTTAAGGCGCGAAGCACAACCGGCCAGATAACGCAGACGAGATCGGAGGCGGATATGGCAAGCATCAGGGAGAAGATAGAGCGCGAGATTGCGGGCTGGAAGGAGGTGGAGGTGAGATCGCACCGGTATGGCGGAGTCGAGTTTCGGGTGAAGGGTCACGAGATCGGACATCTGCACGGCGACAGGCTGGCGGACCTTCCGTTTCCAGTGAAGATGAGGAAGAAGCTCGTGGCGGAGGGCAAGGCGCAGCTACACCACGTCCTTCCGCAGACGGGATGGGTAAGCTATCGGATCCAGAGCGAAAAGGATGTCGAGGGCGCGCTGGAGCTGTTCCGGCTCAACTACGAGAGGCTGATGGAGCGCGGTCGGCATGAGGACCGGGGCGAGGCGGTCGTGGAGGAGTCATGAGCGTGTTTACCGAGAAGGAGATCGAGTATTTGAGGGAGCAGCGGCTGGGGAGGCTGGCGACGGTGAACGCGAGGGGCGAGCCGCACGTGGTGCCGGTGGCTTTCCGGTACAACGAAGAGGCGGACGCGGTAGACATCGGCGGGCACCGCATCGCGAAGACCAAGAAGTACCGTGACGCGGGTTCTACCGGAAGGGTGGCATTCGTGGTTGACGACGTGTTGCCGCCGTGGCAGGCGCGGGGCGTGGAGATCAGGGGTCGCGCGGAGATCCACGGAGAGGGCGGAGGCGATATCGGCCCCGGCTTCGCTCCGGAGTTGATCCGGATACACCCCGAGCGCATCGTGAGCTGGGGCCTCGACTCGGACGCCTTCAGCCGGAACAGCCGGACGGTTGGCCGGAAGAGCGCATAACCCAGGCTCGACCGGCGAGAAAGAAGCCCCGGATCTAGAACTCGGCGACTGCGGGGATGACCTCCCGACCTATAATCTCCAGCGGCGTGATGCGTTCCACGTTGGGGACGGCCCCGATCACCGTCTCGATTCCCATGCCTGAAAGCCAGCGCAGTTGCCCGATCAACTCCCCTGCCCTCTCACCCCGCTCGCCTACCTCGAAGGCGAACGCGCAGGTCTTCTCTATATCCTCGTACTCCCTACCCTCGGCCTCGCAGTGTCCTCGCAACACGTCGAGCTTCTTCGGTATCTCCGAGCCGGGGCGCAGGCTGCACGCGTCGGCGTAACGCGCAACCAGGCGCAAGGTTTTCCTCTCGCCATCACCTGCGATCATGATGGGCGGATGGGGCCTCGCGATGCTCTGCGGGAGGTTGAGCGGACGCGCCAAGCGGTAATGCTTTCCCTCGAACGGGTGCTCGTCACCCCGCTCGCCACTCCACATCCGCAGGGCTATCCGAATCACCTCCTCCAGCATCTCGAAACGCTCCCTCTGCGGGGGGAATGGGATACCAAGCCCTCTCGCCTCCTCCTCGTAGTGCCCAGAACCGATACCCAGAGCGGCACGGCCTCCAGAGAGCACATCGAGCGTGGTAACGGCCTTGACCAGCACACTCGGATGGCGGAAGTGCACCCCGGAGACCATCGCGGTGAGCCTGATCGCCCTGGTGTTGGCGGCGATGAACGAGAGCATCGTATAGCACTCCGGTTCGTTTGCTAGCGGACCACCCATGATCGGGTGCTGCCAGAGGTGGTCCGCCACACCGATACGGTCGAACCCGGCTTCTTCGGCGGTCCGGGCGATCTCGGCCAGCGTAGCCCCAAATCGCTTGGGACCACCCGTCCAGTCGAAGCTGTTGAGTTGAATTCCGAGCTTCACACCTCACCTCCTGCCTGTTGCACGAGCCAGGCTACCTGGAGCTGATCCCCCTCGATCCACTCGGTTACCTGCCATGCGTCCGCTGGTGTGGATGTCTACGTGCCGGGCCTGTCCGTCTCCGGAATTGACGAACCTGTGCGGTACGCTGGCCGGGGCGACGACGATGTGGCCGCCTCTGGCCTCGATGGTGGCCTCGCCCACCGTGAAAGTGAGCTGGCCCTCCTGGACGACGAAAACCTCCGCGTAGGGGTGGGTGTGCAACTCGGGACCCTGCCCGGACGGCGTCTCCGAAAGGAAGAACGAGACGTTCGCACCGCCATAGAGGTATCCCTCGAATCTGTAGTGGTTCCCGCTGTGCGGAAGTTCGTCTTTGTCTATGACACGGGTCATTTTCTCCTTCTTCTGGGTAGCTGCACTGGTGTCAGCGGTTCAAAAACGACGGCGCACCCGCGATCGGGCTCAGATGAAGACCGGCCAGCAGCCAGCGCCCATCCCGCTCAGCGAAGATCAGCGTCGCGCGAAACTCTCCGCCCACGTCGTTGCCCTGGAACTCGCCCGCCTGCTTCTGACGACCCGTCGCTACCGCAGCTTCACCGTAGAAGCGCATTTCTATCTCGTCGAGCCCGAAAGACTCGTAGGATAAGCCCCTCGCGTACCGCCCCAGCCACTGCTCCTTATTCAACATGAAGCCGAGCGGCCCCACACCGACGAAGTCTTCTGTCAGAGCCTCTTCCAGGAACGCGGCATCTTCGCGCTGCTCGGCTGCAGCCCACTTCTGAACAAACTCCTCCAGTCGCTGGCTCCGGTTGTCCATCTCTCCTCTCCTTTGGTGGTAGATCTTTACGAATCGCGTTATGGACCAGGTTGCGGTGGCCCCCTTTCACACCTCATTGTTCGCCGACGCTCAGGTTGTTGGCGCCGCCGGTGATGGAGATGTGGTAGCGGTCTGTGGCGCCGTTGTAGTTTGTGCTCTGCAGGTCGAGTTCGCCGCCTGATGCGGCGACGTGTCGCTCGTCGAACTTCAGGTTGGTGACGCCTCCTTCCACGCGCAACCGCGCGGCCACCCTTTCGGGGAGGCGGATGGCGGCGTTGCTGACGCCGCCGAGGATAACCACACCCACGGTGCCCGAGGGAGCGGGAAGCGCTACCTCCAGGCGGCTCGCGCCTCCTTTAAGAGAGAGCGAATCCAGATGAAGCCCGCGCAGGTCGGCGTCGAGCTTCGAGACTCCGCCACGAACCTCGATGTCCCAGGGTATACGCGCGTTGAGTGCAACCTGGACGGGACGCTCCGACGGGCAGCCCGGCCAGTCACAGGACGAAGTTCGGGGATAGCGGATCGCTACGATACCTTCTTGCTCCCTTACCGCCAGCATCCGGTTTTCACAGCGGACGCTGTAGAGATCCCGCAGATAAGAGTCGGCCCGGATGAAGATCCGGTAGGCGCCGTTTGCGAACCGCAGGCACGCGCCTCTCGATGAGCCGGGGTTCCCAAGATTCATAAGATCCGTGCCCCCTGCTCCGGGTTCCCATACCACGGCATCGTCTCGTACACCCTCGGATTTTCTCTCTGCTCCGCTGAACGATTCTCTGTTCTCATGCGCCTACAGTTGTACAGAGGGAGCGGGCGGAGGGGGATCGGTCAAAAGGTAGATCTGGGGGGTAGAGATTCTTGCGGTTCGACCCTCAGGTATGCCCTGATCAGATCAGCTTTCGCCACATCTCCCCGGCAACTTCCGAGGCTTGCATCCTACAGCCAGGCTTGCCGCCGGGTACCGAAGACTGCACGCTTCCGCCGGTTTGCTCCATTTATCGGGCATATTTCTCGCACGAAGCGCCGGCGAAACACCTTTGAGAGCCTCTTCGAACGCGGCCTCTGGAGCATCAGGCTCTTCATACTCATCCCGGTAGCCGCGTGCGTTGCGATGGCCCCTAGGGGCGCTGTACCTCGCGCTCGCCGACGTGGCCCACTTCTTCGATCTGCTGTTCGATTACGCTTTTCTTAGCCCGGCAAACCAGACGAAGGTCCGCAGTGAAGCCGTAACCACGATTATCAAGGCGCTCGATGTGTTCCTTATATCCTCCCTCCTGATCGTCGCATTCGGGCTCTACGGGCTTTTCGTCGGGAAGATAGACGTAGCCGAGAGATCCGAGGTGGCCTCGCGCCTGCTCAAGATCGAAACTTTAGAAGAGCTGAAAGAGCGCGTCGCGAAGCTCCTCGTCGTCATTCTCGTGGTGGAGTTCTTCCAGCGCGCATTGGGTCTGACCTACCACAATGCTCTGGATATTCTCTACCTGGCTGCCGCCATCCTGCTCGTAAGCGGGGCCCTCTACCTCACAGGTCGCCGATCCCAAGAAGAGCTGTCAAAACCAGCTAATGAGGACGCCGAAGGACAGCGCGCTGGTCGTTAGCCAGGCTCAGGCCTGGATATTCGTCCCACGCCAGCGGGTGTGCTCGCCGAGGCCGGGGACTTCGGGGAACTCCTCGCCTCTGGAGAGCTGGATGCGGACGGGGGGCTGCATGGTTCCCCGGTCGCAGATGTAGGTCCCGGAGAAGGGAGCCTTCTGCCCGGGTTTGTAGCTCGGGCCGTAGTGCCGGTAGCGGGCCAGGATCTCTTCCAGGTCGGTCATTCTAGCTGAGGGTGACGGCGCGGGCTTCCTTGAAGCCAGGGATCTGCAGCAGGGCTTCGATCACACTTTCCGGGACGGGTTCGTCCACCGTCACGGCCATCGCCGCCCGGGAGCCCGGCTCTCCACGCCCGACGGCCATGTTTCCGATGTTGATGCCGTGCTCGCCCAGAGCGGTGCCCAGCTTCCCGATCATACCTGGCACATCCTCGTTGCGGATGAAGAGCATGTGCTTCTCGGGCTCGATGTCCATGTCGAAGCCCATGGCCCCGACCAGACGCGGCTTCATCCGGGGTCCGACGAGCGTACCGCTCGCCATGCTCTCCCCCTCTGCGCTCTCCAGCCGCAGTACGACCAGGTTGGTGTAGTCGGCGCTCTCCGAGTAGCGCGAGGTCTCGACCCTGAAACCTCTCTCCCGGGCGAGCGCCGGGGTGTTGACGAAGTTCAGTGGTTCGTTGACCATCGGCGCAAGCAGGCCCTTCTGCGCGGAGACATCCAGAAGCCTGGTGTCGTAGCCGGAGATATCACCTCGGTACTCGATCTTGAGGTGGTTTCCGGGACGGTCGGTTAGCTGGTAGAGCAGGTTTCCCAGCAGCTCGCAAAGCCCCGAGAACTGGGCGACAAACTCTGCCCCTTCGCCTACCGGGACCGGCGCGTTTATGGCGTGCACCGGGACCGCCCCGCGCAGGGCGATGGAGACCTGCTCGGCGGCTGTGATCCCGGCCCGGTCCTGCGCCTCGGCGGTGCTCGCCCCGAGGTGCGGCGTAACCACTACGTTGGAGAGCGAGAAGAGCGGAGAATCTGTTACCGGCTCCTCGGCGAAGACATCCAGTGCGGCACCGGAGATCTCACCTTCCTTGAGCGCGTTGTAGAGGGCCGTCTCGTCCACGAGGCCGCCGCGAGCCACGTTCAGCAGGTAGGCGCTCGGCTTCATCTTCGCCAGAGCCCCCTCGTCTATCATGCCCGTCGTCTGCGGGGTGCGCGGGACGTGCAGCGAGACGAAATCGGCCTCGGCGAGGATATCCTCGACTTCCTCGACCCTCTCGACGTTCATCGAGCGCATCCTCTCTTCGGAGACGTAGGGGTCGTAGGCGAGAACGCGCATCCCCATCCCGCGAGCGCCGCGGGCGACAATGGAGCCGACGTGCCCCAATCCCACCAGCCCCAGCGTCTTCTCCGCGACCTCGATGCCCTTGAACGCGCTCCGCTTCCACTCTCCGGCGCGCAGCGAGGCGTCGGCGGCCGGGATGCGCCGGGCAACCGCGAGCATCAATCCCAAAGTGTGCTCGGCGGCGGCAACGGTGTTGCTCTCCGGGGCGTTGGCGACAATGATGCCGCGCTTGGTCGCCGCCTCGACGTCTATGTTGTCCACCCCGATCCCGGCCCGGCCCACCGCCTTGAGGTTCTGTGCCACCTCGATGACCTCCGCCGTAACCTTCGTCCCGCTGCGGACGATGAGGCCGTCGTAGGAGCCGATCTTCTCCAGAAGCTCCTCCGGCGAGAGGCCGAGGAGCACGTCCACATCGAACTCCTCCTTGAGAAGCTCGATGCCGGGCTCGGCGAGCTTTTCGGTTATGAGTACCCTCAAGCGGTTACCCCGCTCTTCGAGAACACCCGCTGCGCCGCCCCGACGCCGCTGCCTAGCTCGACCGGGTGGCCGAGGGATTCGAGCGCCAGCTCTATGGCGGCGATGGTGGAGATGATGTCGTAGGCGTCGAAGTAACCGCAGTGGCCGATACGGAAGATCTTACCGCTCATCTGGCCCTGGCCGTTGGCGATCTGTATCCCGTGTTCCTCGAACACGACCCTGACGAGCTGCTTGCCGTCCACGCCCTCCGGCGCCCACGCCGCCGTGACCGCGGTGTTCATGTCCTCGTCCGGCCCGAAGAGCCTCAAGCCCATGCCCTTCACCCCGGCGCGCGCCGCCCGGCCGAGCAGGACGTGGCGCGCGAGGGCGTTCTCGAAGCCCTCGTCCATGATCTGCCTGAGGGCTATGTCAAGCTGCATGATGAGGCTCACCGGCGGGGTCCACGGCGTCTGAGGCGGGGTCTTCTCATAAGCCTTCTTCGCCGCCGTCCAGTCGAAGTAGAAGCGCGGCATCCGCGACTCCTCGTGCGCCCGCCACGCCCTCTCGGAGACGCTCACGAACCCGAGCCCCGGCGGGGTCATGAGCGCCTTCTGGCTGCCCGCGACGACCACATCCACGCCCCAATCATCGGTCCTCAGCTCGCAGCAGCCGAGCCCGGAGACGGCGTCCACGACCGTAAGTACGTTCTCCGTAGCCCTCGCGAAGCCCTCGATGTCGTTGACCGTCCCCGTAGAGGTCTCCGAGAGCACGCAGATGGCGGCCTTTATCTCCGGGTCCGTGGCGAGGGCTTCCGCCACCTCGTCGTTATCCGCCTTCTGGCCCCAATCGTAGGCGAGCTCGATAACCTCCAGCCCGAAAGCCCGGCCCATCTTGACCCAGCGCTCCCCGAAGTTGCCGTTGTTCACGACGAGAACCCTGTCTCCGGGCGAGAAGAGGTTCTGGACCGCCCCCTCAAAAGCCCCGGTCCCGCTCGCGGCGTAGGTGAAGATGTCGTTGTCGGTCATAAAGACCCGCTTGAGGTTTTCGTTCACCCTGGTGAAGACCTCGCCGAACTCCGGCGTGCGGTGGTGGATGATCGGGAGCGCCCCCGCCGCCGACACCTCCGGCGGGATGGGAGTCGGACCGGGCGACATAAGACGATACTTGTTCATCATGGTCTCTGAAGGCTCCTCTCTGTCTGACTCCCGGCTATTTTAGACACAACCTCTCACGAAAGCTACATAGTGGGGCAGAGAGTTTACAAGCTGTTGCTTTCCTGACCAGGAGTTTCCCACGAGACACGCAGCAGCAAGTCATCAGCGAAGTCCTGACAACGTCGCTGAGCACTAAAGCCAGGAGCCTCTCGAAACGATAATAGAAACAATAGCGGCAGGCTCGAGAGTCTAGGTAGTATACAAATGGCAAGGATATTCTACGACGTAGAACAGGCGGCGCGTAAGCTAGGAAGTTCCGTGCAGGAGGTCGAAGCTCTGATCTCCTCGAAAGAGCTTTCGATCTTATCCATCGGCAACAGACGCGTGATACCCGCCAGAGACGTTGACAACTTGCTCAACCGCAACACCCCCAGGCCCATAAATTCATCCAGAGCCAGGGAAGTCGGCTCCGTCTCTGGCAAGGAACATTCGGGAGATAAACACCAACGAACAGAGAGACCCGCTGAAGACTACGGCAGAATAATCGAAGCAGCTCAGAGGCTGGGCAAATCTATCAACCAGGTGAAACAGATGATCGCTGAAGGGCATCTATCTCTGGACCCGAATAGCGGAAAGCTGGTTACGCTCGCTCAAGGCTCGGATACCTCACCGGACGATCGGGTCGCGCGAAAGGCTCCGGCAATCCCACCGGGTAGGAATGTCAAAGCACGGACTCAAAACGAGCCTGATACCCGGAGGATAAGCGAGCTCGAGGAATGGATACGAGACCTCCAAGACGAACTACATGCCGCGAGAGAAGAAAAAGAGGGTCTGGTTGAAGAACTGCAACAAGAACGTGAGGGGCACCAGAGAGACCTTCGCGACGCTCAGTACGAGATAAACCAGCTCGATGCTGCGCTGGAGAACCAGCGCCGTAACCACGCCGAGCAGATCAAGGCTCTACGCGAGGAGTTGAAGAAGAACTCAGCAGACAAGGATGACGATAAGCAGGATCCAAAGCCGGGTCGAGGCTATCTACGTAGATTCATTACTGCGCAAACATCCGATGCCCAAAGAGAGAGGGAGCTAGAAGACGAAGTCAAGGCACTCAAGGTAACCCTGCGGACCGACAGAGCCTATCTGCAACGAGAGTTGGAAAGAGAACGGGAAGGACGCAAGCAGGATAGCCTGAAGGCTCAGGAAAAGCTGGACTCCGAACTCGAGAGCCTGCGTAGCGCTTTGGAAGCCCGGAACAGAGCGCTACAGGCAGAGCTGGAAGAGGTGCGATCGCACCTAGAGGACGAGAGGGCTAGGAGATCGTCCGCGGAAGAACTCTTACGCTTAGAAAGGGATAAGAGACAACACCTGGAATCCGAGATCGGTATCCTGAATGAGATCCGCCGTCTTCTCGGAGCAGGCAGCACACAACAGTCCGAACAGTCTGCGGACGGCACTCCTCCAGCACTGGATCCAGACGGCGTCTCCAGCAAACTCGTCCTCAAAACCCCGTCGGGTCAGGTCTCCCTATCATCGCCCTTTGAGCTGGACGACAAAGAAAAAGAGTTGCTGTCGCTAATCGCCGAGCACGGCGAGTTGACGGCGGAGCAGATCACGACCCTGACCGGGCGTCCCCGGCACCGCGCGGTCAGGGACCTGGAGGAGTTACTGGACCGGCTCAAAGATGAAGACATCGATATCGTAAAGCAGAGCGGGAATCGTTACATCTTCGATCCCGCTACGCTACAAGACCTGTAAGGAGGGGAGCAGCATGGCGCTTACCAGGAACACTGCCAGAGACATAATCAGCGCTCTGCGCAACGGGACCGTCCCGCGAGAAGGGCTGCACGAGTACGCTGTGGGTCTCGATCAGCACATGAAGGTGATGAACGAAGACCTGGACGATGTAGCTGCGGGTAGGGGACGGGTAAAGTTCGTCCGCGGCGAGTATGGAGCAGGCAAGACCTTCCTCTCGCACCTCCTGATGGAAACGGCCTTAAAGAGACGCTTCGTCGTCTCCAACGTGGTTATCTCCAGGGACACGCCCCTGCACAAGATGGAAGAGGTCTACCATGAGATCGTCAACAACCTGAGTACGCCACGTCAGAAGACCAGGGCGCTGCAGGGCCTCATAAACAACTGGATCCTCCGTACGGAGGACCACCTGATCCGGGTCGAAGACTTCAGCGAAGATGATCCTCGCCTACTCAAACGGACCGAAGAGGAGATCGAGAACAAGCTCGCTATCCTGGCGAACGAACGCTCAGACTTTCCGGCCGTACTTCGTGCTTACTACAGGGCGAATGCTCAGGATGACTACCAATCGGCTCAGCGGCTGCTAGGCTGGCTCTCGGGAGAGAAGAACGTTAGCGCCCAGGTAATGCGTCAGACGGGAGTAAAAGGGCGCATAGACCAAACTATGGTCTTCTCCTTCTTGCGCATCCTGGCAGAGATCGCCCACCAAGCCGGAAGATCCGGTTTCGTTGTGGTGCTGGATGAGGTCGAGACGATCACGCGCCTCAGAACAGCATATGAGCGCGAGCAAAGCCTGCAGACCATCCGCCAGATCGTGGACGCAGTAGATGAGGGACACCTGCCCCGCTGCTACTTCGTCTTCACCGGAACCCCGGACTTCTTCGACAATGCTCGCAGGGGCGTTCGCTCGCTCCGACCACTCGACGAGCGCATCCGGCTGGAAGATCCGAACGATCCGCACCCCAACTACCGGCAGGCACAGATCGTGATCCCGGAATTCGACCGCAATAAGCTCTTGACTGTAGGCAAACGTGTCCAGGAGATCTATGAGATAGCCTACGGCGCCTTGGACTCCTCCAGGGCCTCGGACGCATTGCTAGAGTCCCTCGCGGACCGGATGACCGCCCGGTTCGGTGGAGAGGTCGGGATCGTACCCCGGCAGTTCCTGCGCCAGTTCGTGGACACCTTCGACCGCATACAGGCTTACGAGGATTACGAACCTCTGGGCAGGATAGACGAAGAGCTCTCCCGGCAGCTATCTTCCAACAACCTCACGGAAATAGAGGAAGCCAACCTTACCTGGTAAGTGGCAGAGTCAGCGTACTTCCGGCTCTCCGAGAGGCTTCAGCGGGGTATCGTGTCGGTGCTCCGGTGGACGGATTTCCGTCCGGTGCAGGAGCTCACCATCGAGGCCGTGTTCGCGGACAAGAATGTAGTTGTCCTGGCTCCCACAGCCGGGGGGAAGACAGAGGCGGCCTTCTTCCCCGTGCTGGACCTTCTCCACCTGGACTCGGTCGAAGGTGTCGGGTGCATCTACGTCTCCCCGCTGCGGGCGCTGCTGAACAACCAGGAGGGCAGGATCCAACAACTCGCCGGGTTGGTCGGGCTGGATGCCTTCAAGTGGCACGGAGACGTAGGCGCAAGTCCCAGGAACCGCTTCCTCAAGAGTCTGGCGAGCGTGCTGATGACCACGCCTGAGTCGCTCGAAGTTCTTCTGATGAGCGGACAGGGTGAGAAGTACCGGTTGTTCGATAACGTGCGGTTCATCGTAATAGACGAGATTCATGCCTTCGCCGCCGATGACCGCGGCGCTCATTTGATGGCGCTCATAGAGCGCATTCAGAGAACCTCAAACACGGACATACAACGCATCGGGCTCTCTGCTACCGTGGGTAACCCCGAAGACCTCGCCGTCTGGATGCAGGGAACCAGCGAGAGGGAGTGGACAGTAGTTGACCCACCTCAGATCCCGAGAAAAAGAACGGTAAAGATCCACTACGCAGAAGGAGAATCTGAAGAGACTGCAGCCTCGGCTGTACCGGTCGCCTACGGTCGCAAGAGTATCTTCTTCACCCAGGGTCGTGCAGAGACCGAACGTGTGCGGCAAGCTTTTGCACGTCAAGGGGTCGAGGTCTTCGTCCATCACTCTTCGGTCTCCAAGAGCTTCAGAGAAGAAGCGGAAAGAATATTCATGGAGACCGAGAGAGCCGCCACCATAGTCAGCACCTCGACGCTGGAGTTAGGCATAGACGTTGGCGACCTCGACCTCATCCTACAACTTGACGCACCGTTGACCGTTTCATCTTTCTTGCAGCGTATGGGCCGCACCGGCAGGCGTGAAGGAACCAACCCTCACATTGAGTTCTTCACGACCAGCAGAGAGAGTTTGCTGCAGGCTGTAGCGATAGTAAATCTGGCTCGGCGGAGGTTCGTTGAAAAGGTCGAGCCCTCTCAGAAGAATTTCCCAGTTTTTCTGCACCAGATACTGGCGCAGGTTGTCGAGCGAACATACGTGAGAAGGTACGCACTTTGGCAGGCCCTGCAGGGTCCCACCTCCTTTCGCGACATAAGCCGCGATAACTTCGATAAGGTCGTGGATCATCTCCTAAAGACGGGAATCCTCGAGCTATTAGATCGGGGACTCGTCTTAGGAGAAGAAGGTGAGCGCATCTTCGGCGGGAGGAACTTCTTCAACCTGTACTCCGTCTTCGAGACACCGGCTGAAGTAGTGGTGAAGACAAAGGACGGGCGTGTAATCGGAACGCTCGAGACCATGTTCGTACGCCGGATGAAGAACGAGGAGTTCAGCTTCCTCCTCGCCGGTAGAGCGTGGCGGGCTGTGGACGTAGACCTGGTTAATGGAGTTGTAGTAGCGATCCCGGTCGCTGGCGGAGAGGCTCCAAAATGGCACGGCGCAGGCGGGTTTCTCGGGCGTGAGATCGCCGAGGAGATGCGATGTATTCTGCTTTCAGAGGAGGAATTTCCTTTTGTAGACAATGCAGGCCGGGAGCAGATACGGCAGATGAGCGAGGAGCTTCGACCTATTCTCATTCGTGATCGTTGCCCCATCACTGTCGAGAAAGACAAAGCTCATGTTCACACTTACGCAGGAGGGAGAATCAATGCCACCATCGCAGCCCTGCTTGAAGACGGTGGCATAATCGAGGTTCGAGGACTTGGAGATTTAGGGCTCACTCTAAAGAGTGCTTTGGGCATAACCACCGTCAGGAAAGCTCTACTCAAGCTGCAAGGTTCCGCCGCTCATCTGTCTCCCTCAGATCTGGCTCGAATCGTGTCCAAGAAGCAGCGAGGGAAACTGGCCAAGTTCCAACCGTATCTTCCTGCAGACCTTGAAGGTGAGTATCTCGCGAACAAGCTATTCGATCTTCAAGGGATGTCGTCGCTTGTAAAAGAAGCAGGTTTTGAAATCATTTGACGCTTTGTATTTCGATCTCCTACTCATCTGATCCCTGTAAAGCTCAGAACTCCTTCAGAACGTCACCCACGCTCAGCCTCCCGGGACTGTCGTGGATGAGGTTTTGCCCGAAGAGCACTTTGCCGCCGAATCTGCGATATGTGGCGAGCGTGCGGAGAGGTTCTTTGCTTCTGTCGGCGGTTTGCTGGTCTATGGTGGGGATCGCGCATCGGGCGCAGGGCTTTACGACGCGGAACTCCATCTCTCCGATACGGATGCGGCTCCAACCATCTTCGGCGTGTGATCCGCAGCCGCTGACGACGAGGTTGGGCCGAAAGCGGTTCATGGGCAGCGGCTCCTGGAGCCTGCCGTTCAGGTTTTTAAGAGAAGCCTCGGAGATGAGCAGAAACGGGAAGCCGTCGGCGAGGCCGACCTGATCCCCTGATCTCCCGTAATCCTGGCGTACGATCCTTACAGATGATTCCGGCAGATAGACCAGCCTGCACCTCACTCCCAGAAACTCACCGAACCACCGGTCGGCCTCTTTGCCCACCGGCAGCACGCTCACTTCATCGCTCCAGACACTGGCCTGAACAGGCTCACGGGCTGCAGGCTGGAAGGGCACGCACAACGTTGACATCCCCGGAGCGTCCACGGCGAGACCATCGGGATGCAGGCCAACCCGGATCAGGGCCATCCGCGGGAGCCTGCGCTGCGAGAGGAAGACGCCTTCCTCGTCAACCAGCATCCAGCGGCGGTCGTGGCGCAGGCCGCGCTCGTCCACCTCTGAGGTATCCAGGGAGATACCGGATGTGGATTTGATCGGGTAGATGTTTATCTGGCTCAGGGTGATACCGCTCATCATCCGAAGCCGGCTCCTTCGAGCGCCGGGAGCGCCGAGTGAGCGTAACGGATGGCGTAGGCTGTTCCAGTAGGTTCCTCACCCACAAAAGGCACCCGGAGATCCAGGTCATCAGCTTTGACGTTCGCGCGGATGCGCCGCCTCTCGAAGTCCATCCGCAGGTGATCCCCATCCTCCAGGCGTCCGATGACCCCATCCTCGGAAGCTTCGGGTGTGGTGAGGGATACCCAGATCCCCGCCGCGTCCTCCGGTTCCATCCCGTCGGTGAATACGGGAACGTTTCCAGCGAGTCCTGCTTCCTCCAGAGCTTCCTGGAGCCGGACGAGCCTCAACAGTCCCGGACCGCCTCGCGGACCGCAACCGCGCAGCACTATAAAGGCGGAATCATCTACCTCGCCATCGCGCACCGCCCGCGCCGCCTCTTCCTCGGAGTCAAAGACCCGGCAATCTCCCTCCACCTCCGGCAGGTCACCTGGAACCCGGCAGACGGCTTCCATACCAGATGCCCTTCCCCTCATGAAGACAAGCCGCCCGCCGGTAGTCTCCGGGGCTGGCGGCGCGGGCGGCAGGGACTCTTTCAGGAAACCAGATACGGTGCTCGTATCGTGGATGTCCTCGCCCAGATACGCCAGCAGTCCCTCCAGCCCGTGCTCCCGGAACCACGCGGACTCTTTACCGGCGACCTGCGGGGTTTCACGGCCTACCACCCTTATCGTGTCCTCGAACCCGAAGACCTGCGCCTCCCTGGCGATGGTCGCCAGATGCACTAGAAGCTCCGATCCCCCGCCCATCGAGAGCCCCGCCCGCAGCGCGTTCGTCAAAGAGAAGCTCTCGACCACGTAGTCGGCCTGCGGCCAGTTTTCACGTGCGATCTCCACGGCGACTTCTGCCGGGCTCTTTCCGAACCGCGATAGCCCCATTGCTGCCAGAGCCCCGGTGAACGGAGTCTCTGGCCGGGCCGCGCAGACCGCCGGAAGGTCTCTGCGGATGGCGGCGATCAAACCCGCAGCGAGCATCTCCGGGGAGTCCGCGTCGAAGAGCAGAGCCTGGGGCTCAATAGAGACGAGGCTGGCTTCGAGAAGGTCCGCGGTCCACTCCCGTACCAGGGCGACGCCCCCTGCAAGCGCCTCCGGAGCGGGGACAGGAACCGGCTCGCCACCTGCTTCCCTTACAGCATCTTTGTGATCGGGAGCGCCCGGCGAGAAGATCGCGATGCGCGGAATGTCGCTCAGGAGCCCAGCCTCTCCATGAGGATCTCACGCACCTGTCCGCCGTCGGCGTTGCCACGGGTCGCTTTCATGACCTGCCCGATGAGGAAGCCTATGACCTTCTTGTCACCCTCGCGCACCCGCTGGGCCTCTTCGGGGTTGGCGGATATCACCTCTTCCACCACGCCCGAGAGCTCATCCGCTCCCATCTGGGCAAGGCCCTCGCGCTCGACCACCGCAGAGGGCGACTCGCCGCTCTCGAAGATTCTGGCGAGAACATCTTTGGCCGCCGAGCGGGAGATCGTACCGTTCTCGACCAGACCGATCAGCTCGATCATACGCTGCGGCGTTACCTTCGTGTCTGATATCTCCGTACCAGCCTCGTTGAGAAGCGCCCGCAGGTCGCCGGAGATCCAGTTGGCCGCCTGCTTGGGATCTACTTCGAAAGCGACCTTCTCGTAGTAGCTGGCGAGTTCTCTGTCGGAAGTGAGCACCCCGGCATCGTACTCGGAGAGGCCGTACTGCTCGACGAAGCGGGCGCGCATCGCCTCCGGCAGCTCTGGCAGGCGGCTACGCAGCTCGTTTATCCAGGCTTCGGTAAACTCCAGCGGCAGCAAGTCTGGCTCCGGGAAGTAGCGGTAGTCCTCGGCAAACTCCTTGGAGCGCGTCTCGTAGACCTCGTCTCCCTCCGGGTCGTAATGCATGGTTCTCTGCTGGACCTGCCCTCCGGCCTCCAGGACCTCGCGCTGCCGCCTCAGCTCGCGCAAGAGGCCCCGCTCCATGAAACGGAAGGAGTTGATGTTCTTGAGCTCGGTCTTGGTCCCGAAGGAGCCGTCGGGGTTGCGGATGGAGACGTTGGCCTCGCAGCGGAGCTGGCCCTTCTCCATGTCCGCCTCGGAAGCGCCGACGGCCTGCAGGATCTCCTTCAGGCGCACCGCCGTCTCGCGGGCGGCTTCGGGCGAGGGGATGTCGGGCTCGGTTACGATCTCCATCAACGGCGTGCCGCTGCGGTTGAAGTCTATGAGCGAACCGGTCGAGCCGTGCATCCGGCCCGAAGTGCCGACGTGCACGTTCTTGGCCGTGTCCTCTTCGAGATGCAGCCGCTGGATGCGTACCCTCACCGTCCCCTCCGAGGTCGGCACATCAATGTATCCGCCAGTGCAGATGGGCTCCTCGTACTGCGAGATCTGATACCCCTTCGGCAGGTCCGGGTAGAAGTAGTTCTTGCGCGCGAACACCGCCCTGGGCGCAACCTCGCAGCCCATCGCGAGCCCCGCCATCACCCCGAGCTCCACCGCCCGCTCGTTGATGACCGGCAGAGCCCCCGGATGCCCGAGACAGACCGGGCAGGTGTGGGTGTTCGGCGGGTCTCCGTACGCGACCCGGCAGCCGCAGAACATCTTCGTCCTCGTGGCTACGTGAGCATGAAACTCTAGCCCGATTACCGCCTGGTACGTCCTCCGCTCCTTGGTCTCCAAGAGTCCTTACACCTCGCCCTCGTTCAGATGACTTATCCTTTATTCTATTTTATCTGACGCCGCTACGGGCCACCCGGTAAACGATACTCACAACAGATTGCTCTGGTTTCAAGGCAATCACACACTCGCGTATGAGCTTTTCGATGCTAAACTGAGAGAAGCATAGTACAAGATCTCAATGCAACAAATGGAAGACAAAACCCTTGAGAAGAGTTCCGGGCGGCCTTATCTGGTAGTTTTGAGCGGGCCGAGTTTGGGTGATTTCTTCGTGCTTGAGGGAAATAGTTCGATCCTGGGCAACGACCCTTTCAGGGCCGATGTGGTCATACGAGACATAGAGGTAGAGCCGGAGCACGCCGAGCTACGCCGGGAGCCTGATTCCAGCGGGTTTGTGATCCGGGACCTCGGGACCGGCAAAGGGACCAGCGTGAATGGAGAGCCCATTAAGGATGGGACACAACCTCTACACCATGGGGACCGGATCTTTATCGGCGACAGCGCTTTAGAATTTGTGAGCCAGGACCCACTGAGAGAGCACTTCCACAATGAGATCCAGCGTCTCATCAACGAGGACTACCTTACCGGCCTCACGGTCAAAAACCGCTTCGACGAGGAGTTCGAACACGCCCTGGAAACGGCTCGCGTCCAGGGCCTCCCCCTGAGCGTCCTGATGGCCGACATAGATAACCTCAAGAAGATAAACGATGCCTACGGGCACCTGGTTGGTGAGTTCATAGTCGGTGAGATCGGGCGCATCATCCGCGAGTCGCACATACAGCATGAACGCTGCGCCACCCGCTTCGGCGGGGATGAGTACCAGATCCTCCTGCCCGGCACGACCAAACAGGAAGCTCTCGAAGCGGCGGAGGAGATCCGGCGCGAAGTCGAGGAGTACGCCTTCGAGCACAACGGCACAGCGGCAAACCCTACCATCTCTCTAGGTGTCGCCACCTACCCCGAAGATGGTCAGACCACCATCGAGCTCACCCACGCCGCCGACGAAGCCCTCTACCGCGCCAAGCGCACAGGCGGTAACGCGATCAGCGATTAGCCCTACGGCTTCATCTCGTACTCGAAGCCCGAAACCTCCTCGACGGCGCGGGCGGCGCGCAGGATCAGGGGCTCGGTGAAGTGGTCCCCCATGAGCTGCACGCCGACCGGCAGCCCTTCGGAGAGTCCACCGGGAACGCTTATGGCCGGGATGCCGGCGAGGTTTGCCGGGATGGAGCAGACGTCCTGGTAGTACATGGCGAGCGGATCGTCCACCTTGGCCCCGACCTCGAACGCCACCGTAGGTGCGGTCGGGGAGAGCAGCAGGTCGAACTGCGAAAAAGCCGACCGGAAATCCTCGATAATCTTGGTTCGCACCTTCTGGGCCTGGCCGTAGTACGCCTCGTAGTAACCGGTGGAGAGCGCGTAGGTGCCGAGCATAATGCGCCGTTTGGCCTCATCCCCGAAGCCTTCCTCGCGGGTCCTGCGGTACATCTCGTGCACTCCCTCCGCCGGGACCCGCAGACCGTAGCGCACCCCGTCGAAGCGGGCGAGGTTCGAGGAAACTTCCGCCGGGGCGATGATGTAGTAGGCTGGAAGCGCGTACTCCTGATGCGGCAGGTGCGCCTCACCGACGCTCGCACCGGCCTCCTCCAGTTCTCCGGCGATGCGCTCGACTACCTCGCGCACGCCGGGATCTATCCCTTCGCCCATCATCTCGCCCACCAATCCGATGCGCAGCCCGGAGACGCCGCCCTCCAGCTCCGAGAGATAATCCGGGACCTCGACGTTGGCGCTCGTGGAGTCGTGGGGATCGTGGCCGGCAACCGCCTGCAAGAGCAGCGCCGCGTCACGCACGTCGCGAGTCATCGGCCCGACCTGATCCAGAGAAGAGGCGAAGGCGACGAGCCCGTGCCTTGATACGCGCCCGTAGGTAGGTTTGAGCCCCACGATGCCGCACAGCGCGGCGGGCTGCCGGACCGAGCCTCCGGTGTCGGTGCCGAGCGCCCACCACCCTTCGCCCGCCGCGACCGCCGCCGCCGAACCTCCGGAAGAGCCGCCCGGAACCCGCGAGAGGTCCCAGGGGTTGCGCGTCGGTCCGTAGGCGGAGTTCTCGGTCGAGGAGCCCATCGCGAACTCGTCCATGTTCGCCTTGCCGACCATTACCAGGTTCTCCCCGAAGTTCACAAGCGCCGAGGCGTCGTAGAGCGGCTCGAAGTTCTCCAGTATTCGCGAACCGCACGTCGTTCTCACGCCCCGGGTGGAGAGCACATCCTTGACGGCCAGGGGCACGCCGTCCCACGGTTTCAGGTTCCCATTTCTGGCATCCACCTCCGCCGCCCGCGCGAGCGTGAGCTCCGGCGTGGTGGTGATGAAGGCTTTTACCTCCGGCTCGACAGCCTCGACGCGCTCGTTGGCTGCCTCTGCCGCTTCCTGCGCCGAGACCTCGCGGCTGCGTATCTTCTGCGCCAGCTCGTAAGCCGTCAGTTCCAGCAACCCTGCCAACCTAATCTATCCTCGGGACGGCGAACTGGTTGTCTGCGGTCTCGGGAGCGGTGGAGAGAGCTTCTTCGGGCGAGAGCTCGCCGCGCGGCTCGTCGGGCCTGAACACGTTGGTCAGGTTTAGAGGGTTCGAGGTCGGCGGCACGTCGGAGAGGTCCAGCTCCCCTATCTTCTCGATGCTCTCCAGGATCGCACCGAGCTGCCCGCTCATCTTCTTCACCTCTTCGGCGGTCAAACCCAGCCGCGCCAGGTTCGCCACATGCCGTACCTGCTCTTCGGATATCATCGAAGCTCCTCTGTAATTTTTTGTGTAACCCTCAGAGTACCCTACCAAAGCCTCAGAATGCCGCCAGGAGTTTGGGAGCGACCTGCTTCTTGCGGCTCATGACGCCGGGCAGGTCAATGACGCCCTCTTTGGAAGTCGTGTCGAAGGCGCGCTCGACGATGGTGCGCTCCCCGGCGCACAGCAGTTCCGTGCCACCCTCGATAATGTCGGTTACCATGAGCGCCGAGAGCAGATAGCCGTTTTTCTCCCGCTTCTTCTCCAGCTCTCCGAGCAGTTCGTCCTTGCGACCGAGCAGACCGGAGCCGACGGTCTCTACCTGCGAAATGCTCATCTTCTCGCCCGTTCCAAGCGCGTACTCCTTGGAGTCGCGCTCTATGATCTCCTCCGCGGAGAGCTCCGATACATCAGAAGACGCCTCGAACATCTCCATCCCGAACTTTTCGGCGTCGAGATCCAGAAGCTCCTCCAGGTACTTCACGACCTCTTTGTCCCGCCCGGTAGTGGTCGGCGAGTTGAGGATAACGGTATCCGAGAGGATGGCCGCGAGCAGCATCTTCGCGGTGGACTCCTCCGGTTTCAGGCCGTTTGCTTTGTAGCGCTCGATGATGAGGGTCGCCGTCGAGCCCACGGGATCGAAGGTGGCGGCGATGGGGGTGCTGGTCTCGATGTCGCCGATGTGGTGGTGGTCCAGGATCTCGACGATCTGAGCCTTCTCCACTCCGGGCACGCTCTGGCCTGTCTCGGCGTGGTCTACCAGCAGAACCTTGCGCGGCTCGGGGTTCAACAGGTCGGTGCGGGTGATGATGCCCAGCGGCACGTTGTCATCATCAACCGCGATCGCCGCCCGGTAGTGTATCTCCATCACCTGCTCGGTTATGTCGGTCAGGAGGTCGTCCGGCGAGACGGTCAGCGGGTTCTCGCTCATGATCTCCCAGCAGGGGACCGAGAGCTGGATCATCCGGCTCGTCACGTAGGAGTCGAGCGGCGAGAGGATGACGGTCGTGCCGTTTTTCTTCGCCATCTCCAGGATCTCATCCTCGGGATAGGACTCGTTGGAGATGACCAGCACCCCGGCTCCTAGCTCGATAGCCCGCTTCTGGGCTTGCTCGCGATCCCCGACCACCACGATGTCGCCGTGCTCCATGTACGTGCCCATGGTCTCGACGCCCATGGAGATGACCCACAGCCTGCCGGTGGTCTCCTTGTCCTCTCCTACCAGCAGCTTCCCTTCGAGCACATCTACCATCGAGCCCACCGAGACCGGCGTCCCCTCGAAGGTGGAAGCCTCGCGCGACTCCCGGATGTACATGCGCGCGAGGTTGCGCTCGGTCACGATCCCGATGAGCGAGCCGTCGTAGTCCACTATGGGCACCTGGCTGACGTTGTTCTTGGACATCGCGAGCCCAACGTTGCGTAAAGGCGCATCCTTCCTCGCGATAACCAGGTCCGTGTGCATCACATCCTTGACCCGCAGCATGATGTGGTTCAGGAGCTTGGGAAGTTCGGCGCCGCTCTTCTCCAGAGCCCACCGCGTCTGGGTGTTCGGCTCCCCGAGCCGGGCCGGGGTGTAGGTGTTGTTCGGGTCCACCAGGTTCTTGAACTCGGCGTAACCTATGGCCGAGGCTATGGTGTCCGTGTCCGGGTTGCGATGTCCGGTCACATATACGTGAGCCATTTCGTATCCGCTCCTCCTAGAAGGTTCAAATCTTGCTCAAAGGCGCTATCTCCGGCACGAAGATGCGCTCCTCCCCCCCAAACCTGACAACTACCTTACCATCACCGGCCTCGACGACCTCCCCCACCCCGAACTTCGCGTGCCGGACTTTCTCCCCGGCCCGATAGTTGTCCGCCGTCGAACCGATTTTCTCCGGTTCGCTCCTGCGCGGCAAGGTGCCGCTCCACCTGCTGCTTGATGGTAGGGTGCCCGCCTTGAATTCCTCCGGTATCTCCGAGAGAAACCGAGAGGGTATCTGATACTCCCGCTCGCCCCAACTGGAGCGCAGCTTGGCGTAGGAGAGCGTGAGCGACTTCATCGCGCGTGTGATCCCCACGTAGCACAGCCGCCTCTCCTCTTCCAGGTTTTGCTCGTCCAGTGAACGGGCGTGCGGGAAGGTTCCCTCCTCCATCCCCACGATGAATACGTGAGAGAACTCCAGCCCCTTGGCGTTGTGGAGCGTCATCAGGGCGACCCTCCCCTCTGCTCCCGCGCTATCCGCCTCTGAGTAGAGTGCCTGCTCCTGCAAGAAACCTTCGAGCGTGGCTTCTGGCTCCAGGGCCTCGTACTCACGGGCGGCGTTGACCAGCTCCTCCAGGTTCTCTAGGCGCGCCTCCGCCTCGATGGTATTCTCCGCTTCGAGTTCTCCTTTGTAACCGGACTCCTCCAGGACCGCCTCTATCAGCTCCGACGGTTTGACCTCCCGCGCCGCAACCCGCCAGCCCTCGAAAAGCTCCCGCACGGTCCTGCAAGCCTTCTGGGCCTTGCCCGCGAGCCCGGCCCGGTCCGCTTCGGAAAGGGCATCGTAGAGCGATATCCCTTCCCGCTGCGCGTGCTCCGAGAGTCGCGCCACAGAAGTCGCGCCGAGCCCTCTTTTGGGGACGTTTACGATCCGCTCTAGTGAAACCGAATCGTCGGGGTTGGCGATCACCGCGAGGTAGGCCATCGTGTCCTTGATCTCCGCCCGCTCGTAGAACCTCACGCCGCCTACCACCTGATACGGCACGCCCTCGCGCACCAGCACGTCTTCCAGGGCCCGGCTCTGCGCGTTGGTGCGGTAGAAGACGGCGATCTCCGTAGGACGTGCCCCCGCGTCCAGCAAACGCTCGATCTCCGAGACCACGAACCGCGCCTCGCCGTACTCGTCTGCCGCAGTAAAGACGCGGATTCCCTCGCCCTCTTCCCCGTCGGTCCACAGCCTCTTGGCCTTGCGCGAGGCGTTGTTCGCCACCACCGCGTTCGCCGCATTGAGGATCGTCTGCGTCGAGCGGTAGTTCTGCTCCAGCTTCACCACCGTAGCGTCCGGGTAGTCCCGCTCGAAGTCCAGGATGTTGCGGATGTCCGCGCCTCGCCAGGAGTAGACCGACTGATCATCGTCTCCGACCACGCAGAGGTTGCGGTGTCTGGCGGCGAGGATGTTCACCAGGCGGTACTGGGCGTGGTTGGTGTCCTGGTACTCGTCAACGCTTATGTACTTGAAACGGCTCTGGTAGCGGTCGCGGACTTCGGGAAAGACTTCCAGGAGTGCGACGGTCTGCATGATGAGGTCGTCGAAGTCCATCGCGTCGTTCTCGTAGAGGCGCCTCTGGTAGAGGTCGTAGACCTCGGCGACGTTCTCGGCGATGTAGCCCTCCGTGTTCTTCAGGAAGTCGTCGGGGCTTATGAGCTGGTTCTTGGCCGAAGATATCTGTGCCGCGAAAGAGCGCGGGTTGAACCTCTTGGGGTCTTTGTCCAGCTCGACGATGCACCGCTTGACGAGCCTCACGCTATCTGCCTGGTCGTAGATGGTGAACTCGCGCTTGTAGCCGAGCTTGTCGGCGTGGGCGCGCAAGATGCGGGCGCAGAAGGCGTGGAAGGTAGAGACCCACATCTTGCGCGAGTCCGGTCCCACCAGAAGCGCCACCCGGTCTTTCATCTCTTTGGCGGCCTTGTTGGTAAAGGTTATCGCCAGGATCTCATCCGGCGCGGCGAGACCCTGATCCAGGATGTAGGCTATGCGGTGCGTGAGCACGCGGGTCTTCCCGCTCCCGGCTCCGGCCAGGATCAGGAGCGGCCCCTCGGTATTGGTTACTGCCTCAAGCTGCGTCGAGTTTAATGATTCTGGAAGCACCAGTTTGAAAGTATACCAGCACGATATACCCCGCTCGCCGCCCCATCCAACCCCTGCGAAAACCTGTCAAGAAACCTCCAAAAATAGTCCTTTCGAGGGATAGTACCAACCTCCAACCTTAGATAGTATCTATAACTACAAACAATAAGAGAAGTAGGGGGCTTTAACACGAAGGGAGTTGCCTATGCGTTGCGTATACAGACGCGCAGAAAAATAGGCTATCTTGCCGAAGCTTTGCTCCACCTCTCGCTTTAAGGCTGGCATTAAAGAGAGGTGTTCTCTGAGGTGATCCCGAGTCTCTCGGAGAGAGGGCATGAGAAGAGGATGTTGAGTTGTGAGTAGTGGGCAAAGCGAAGATAAGAGTGGTAATCGAAAAGAGCCCGCTGCAGCCAGGATCATCATAGCCGATGATCATCCTATGTTCAGCTATGCGCTTGGCAGGATGCTGGAAGATCATCCGGAATTTGAGGTAGTTGCCAAGGCTTCTGATGGACAGGAAGCTCTGCAACTGTGCCGCAGTCTCAAGCCTGATCTGGTTTTGATGGATCTGAGGATGCCCAGGATGGATGGCATCAAGGCAACCCGCGCCATAAAGGCGGAGCTTCCTCGCACCATCGTCTTGGTGATAACGGTCTCCGAGGACCTTGAGCATCTCGCAGATGCGCTTCAGGCCGGGGCCGGGGGCTACATACTCAAGAGTGCCCTCCCACATCAGATAACCGATGCGATCCACAAGGCGCTCGGGGGAGAGTTTCCCCTAAACCAGGAAGTCGCCATGCAGCTTTTGATGCACCTGCTAGAGAAGAGATCATCAGATGCTCAAGCTGGGAAGGATCCCTTTGAAAGGCATGCTCTAACCCCACCCCTACATGCTAATAGTAACAACAATGCAGGTGCGCTCTCACCCCGAGAGCTTGAGGTACTGCAACTCATAGCCATAGGGAAGACCAACCGCCAGATAGCCAGGGAACTGTTCCTAAGCACCAGCACCGTAAAGAACCACGTTCAACGCATCCTCACCAAGCTAGGAGCCTCGGATCGCACCCAGGCAGCGATAAGAGCCATCGAGCTTGGCCTGCTCTCCGAGCGCAAAAGAAGAAGATAAAGGTGCCAAAGACAAAGAGGTTTTGTAACTCTCTGTAGAGCACCTCTGACCCAGGTCGAAATACCCAATAGAAATAGCCACCATACCCATATACAGCTTTCGGTGAGCCATCCAAACTTGATAGGTGTCGTGGCGACTTCTGGGGTGAGTTGTCTTACCCGACGGGACAGGGCTTTCGCTCCACTGCCCTACATCCGAGAACCCCAGAAGAAAGGAAAGCAGATGATAAAACGTAGGTTCTCTATTCTGTTGGTGGCTTTTACGCTGGTGGTCTTGCTAACGTTCGGCGGCATCGCTTATGCTGCAACCCTGAGAGCCCTCTGGTCCATGGAAGATCCAACCACGCTGGTGGATAGCTCGGGCAACGGCAATAACGGCACCACTACAGATATAACCAGCACCGATGGTTTTGCGGGTAACGGCTATCACTTCAACGGCTCTAGCTCCATGGCAACAGTCCCATCCTCTGACTCTCTAAATCCAGGTACTTCAGATATTCAGATGACCGTTCACGTCAGGTTCACCAAGCCCCCAAGCGCAGCGGTGGGTGATTACGATGTTATCCGCAAGGGACTCTCTAACTCTGCGGGCGGGGATTACAAGATGGAGATGCTGGCCAGAAACAACCGCACCAAGGCCAAAGGCTTCTGTTTGTTCAAGGACTCCTCTGGAAAGGTAGGCAAGATCATAAATGGTCCCAACCTCGCAGATGGCCGCTGGCACACCGTAAGCTGCACCAAGAGTGCAACGAGTGTTCAGCTTACCGTAGACGGGACAACCTACACAAATCAGGTGGCGATAGGGTCTATCTCCAACACCCAGCCGTTGTCTATAGGAGCCAAGAGTGGTGGTGGAGACTGGTACTCTGGAGACATGGATGAGGTATCAGTCCAGTAGAAGCTGCGATGG